>JAKSDA010000096.1 GCA_022360315.1 Pseudomonadota bacterium | reverse complement strand
GAACGCGGACGGCAGCGGTCAGCCCGTTGTCCTGCGCGGCCACCTCGATCCGGTCTACTCGGCGGCGTTCAGCCGGGACGGGACGCGCATTGTCACCGCTTCGTCTGACAAGACGGCGCGGGTGTGGAACGCGGATGGCAGGGGCCAGCCCATCGTCCTTGGCGGGTACCGCGAGGGGGTCGTCTCAGCTGCGTTCAGCCGGGACGGGACGCGCATTGTCACCGCTTCTTGGGACAAGACGGTGCGGGTGTGGAACGCGGACGGCAGCGGCCAGCCGCTTATCCTTCGCGGTCACCGCGATAGCGTGTACTCGGCGGCGTTCAGCCCCGACGGGACGCGCATTGTCACCGCCTCGGGGGACAGGACAGCGCGGGTGTGGAACGCGGACGGCAGCGGCCAGCCGGTTGTCCTTCGCGGCCACCGCGATAGGGTGTACTCGGCGGCGTTCAGCCGGGACGGGACGCGCATTGTCACCGCTTCGGCTGACCAGACGGCACGGGTGTGGAACGCGGACGGCAGCGGCCAGCCGGTTGTCCTTCGCGGTCACCTCGATCGAGTCATGTCGGCAGCGTTTAGCCGCGATGGGACGCGCATCGTCACGGCTTCAGCTGACCAGACAGCGCGGGTGTGGAACGCGGACGGCAGCGGTCGGCCTCTTGTCCTATCTGGACATGAAGCACTGGTCGTCGCAGGGGCACCCGGTGGCCAGGGGGCGTTCGACAGCGACGACACCCGCATCGTGACAATCTCGGACGACAAGACCATCCGCGTGTGGAATATCGACGACCCCAGGGAACCATTGATCCTTCGCGCACCTGACCTGGACGCATACGCGGCGGCGTTCAGCCCCGATGGCACCCGCATCGTGACTGCCTCACATTCGGCGCGTATCGCCGCCACCTCTCAGCAGGCCGAGCGCATCGAATACACCGTCAAGGTGTGGAGCGATATCAAACCCATCCATGGACTGCAAGATCCCGCTCTGTGGGCTGCGACCGCGTACTGCCCATCGGTTGAACTGCGCATGAAGCTGCTCAGTATTGCCGAAGAGCTGGCCGTCGAGGGGCGCGAACAATGCCTCGAGCGCGTTGCCGCTACCCGAGCCGGCAATGAAAAACAGCGCCCATGACGCGAATTGCCGGCTATGGGTTGGCGTCTCAGCTTTGCGCTGGCGGACCACCCAATAATGGCCAACCTGGGCCTGATGGTAGATATCCATTTTAATGGCCGGTGGCAGCGTATTCGGCCATGAGTGAGCTCAATAACGGAGCAATTCCCGAGGCCAGTGGCTCGTCGGTGGCAACGTCGCGGTGAGGCAATGGCTCCAGGGCGCGGCGACGGCTGTCCGAGTTTTGCGCCTTATCGAGTGGAAAAAGCCGACAAAGAGTGACGCCAGTACGGCCGTCGATCATATCGACATTGCGAAAATCCCACCGGGCGTAGCGAAGCGTAATTGTAGGCTGAGCTCACGGCACCCCTCGAGCATGGCAAGAAACCGATTTTCGACTTGATTCCAGAACGCCTCTTGCTTGCCGTTTTGATAGGGCGAATAGGGCAACGTCATGCGGTGGGCATTGCGCGCTTGGTAATACCATCGTTCCAGGGTGGCAACTGCAAAACGCCTGGGCTCACCGGTGACTGGATGCTCCCATACTTGCTCGGCCAACTGGGCCAATGCGTCTTGTAGTTCGCCCCGTTTGGGTGGAGATACCAGCAGCTTGCCCACAACGGCAAAGCGAAAGGCTCCCCATCGAACGGGAGCTGTCCCGTCGTTCTTGCTCATTCTTCCTCCTTGGAGCGCCCCGTTCTCTCCGAATACCTAGTGAGCCTTATAGCCATATTCGTAAAAAAATTACAAAACAACATGAGACACTTGCTGGTCACGAGATACATTGAGCCATTGTTCGTCAATGGACCCGGGATGTAGGCACGCAATTCTGTACCCTGAGAAAGGCGCTACTCAACCCAAGAGAGACACACCTCAACCTACTGTGAAAGCCCAGTGGGATATCGGAACCGACAAAATCACATGAATCATTGGCAAGGAACCGACCAAAATACCGTCTGCCGGTGACGCGCATTACCGATCTCTGCTACGAGCAGCTGAGTAATACGCTGGCATTCTTCGTTTTACGTTTTGGCACTGCCGTGCATAAGCGATGTCATTGTTATCATAAGGATTGTGAATTACATAAATACTACGCTTGCACGCCTGGATATAATAGATTGTTTGCCACGATGCTCCAATGCTGCCCAATCGGTTTCCGAGGTCGCCCGACCAGCAGAGAACCTCATAGCTCCCCGCGCAGAAGTCTACGGGCTCACCATGCTGGCGCTTGCTCTTATCGGCTGCGAGCGCAACTGCCAGCACGTCGCAGTGTTGAACAGCGTTACGAGTCTATACGCCCAGTTGGTCCGAGTCGGGCCACAACTGTGGAAGCTGGACTAGCCGAGATCGACGATGGCGGCCACCGGTCCGCCGCCCGATGGGCCCTGGTGCAGTGCCGCCACGGATACAAAGACGGCTGGATCGGCCACTGCAGCGGCGACTACGCCGCCCACTGCGGCTTTGATATGGCGGTGATGGTGGACGTCCGAATCGTCGAGCGCGACCTGCCGGCGTCCGCGCACGAGAGCAGCGGGATCGGCCTCGCATTTGACAAATACGTTGACCAGTCGTCCGTCGAGATCCTCGGCCCGGGCTCGCTCGGGCAGGTCGACACCGGCCGAGCGGATGGCCCGGTACACGCCGTCGATATCGAGCGCGTCGGTCATGACGCTGTGGCCGATGCGGTAGCGGCCACCGGCACCTCGTCGGTTGCCCACGACCACGGTTTGAGCGCGATCGAGCTCGACCCCCGACGAACACGAGGCAACCGCGGAATACAGCGAGAGATCGCGACCGATCGCCTCGGCAGACGGCATCTCGATCTCGCCGAGAGCCAGGCCAATGCCCAGCGCAGTGGTGCCGTTGGACAGATTCATCGATTCGAGCGGTTGATCGGTAGCCACGCTCTTGCCCCGCGAACGCGCATCGTTGATCGTCTCCATAGTGAGAAGCGGGGTTTTGGTCTGCACGTAGTGCACATCAGCCGGATCGTCGATGCCGGCCTCGCGCATGGCCCGGCCGACTCCTTCGGCCACTTTTTCGACCATCGCCGGCCGGCCGATATCCTCGGGCAAGATCTCGTCGCTCATCGCAATGCCCACGGCCAACCTCGGCTCGTCCGAGGCCGGCGCCTGGTCGGGCATCCGGGCAAATACAGTGGCGTGGGGACACAGGATGCCGTCGGTGCCGCCCGACCAGACCATCGGGATGTGAGATACTTTTTCGGCCCCCCTGGCCAGAAGCACGTCGCGAAACGCGCGGTCGGCCAGGATGCGGGTAAAGTCGTTGACCCCGCCATTGCCCTCGGTCTTGCCGATGACCGCGATGACCTGGTCGGCCGCAAAGAGCCTTCGCTCGATGAGCTCGGCCAGTCCCGATGCATCGGTCACACTGTTCAGAACAACTTTGCAAACTTCGATCGCCATGCGTCATGTCCTCGAATCGATAGGCCCTGGCCGGGCAGTATAGAGCGGGCGGCGCGCCTGGCGACCCCGGTTCGTCCGGTTTTGCGATGGGCCGTAGTAAAAACATTTCCCGAACTGCCCGCTGCACAGAGTCGTTCCGTTCCCGCGCCGATCGTGATACACGGCAAGCAGCACGTTGCCCGGTGAATACAATGCTCGAACGCAGTACTGCTGTGCCCAGGTTTGCCATCGCCATCGCCGTGATCGCGGTTCTGGCAGCCGCGGGCCGAGCCCCCAATCACGTCCACGCCGGGGTCCAGTCGGTGCGCCTGGCTGTGATGGAGTTCTACAATACCTCCAGCGAGGACGGACTGGACGCGCTGGGCAAGGGTCTGCAATCCATGATCACCAGCGATCTGGCCGAGGTCAAATCGATCACCCTGATCGAGCGGGCCCGCCTCAAAGACATCCTGGGTGAGATCAAACTCGGCCAATCGCGGCACTTCGACAAGAAGACCGCAGCCAGAATTGGCAAACTGCTCGGCGCCAGCCATCTTCTGGCCGGAACTTTCACTGTATACGGCGCATCCATGCGAATCGACGCCCGCATGTTCTCGGTCGATAGCGGCGAAATCATGCTGGCCAGGGAAATCACCGGCGAAAAAGACGCCTTTTTCGAGCTGGAAAAGGCGCTGATCAAAAAACTCATCGCTGCGCTGGGGGTCAAATTGGCGCCCAAAGAGCGCGCCGGCATCGCGCGCATCCACACTGCCGACTTCGAGGCGTTTCGCCGCTTCAGCCAGGGCGTCGATCACTTCGACGCCGAGCGCTACGAACAGGCCGTGGCCGCGCTTCGCCAGGCGTCGAGTATCGATGAAGACTTCCGGCTCGCCCGGGTTACACTCGATGAATACGAAAAACTCATTATCAAGATCCGCGGCCGGGCCGACCAGCTCGAACTCGCCCGCGCCCGACTGCGCCAGGCCAAAAATGACGCCGAAGCACAGGCTTCGGCGCAGGTGGTCGAGCAACTCTTTGCCGTGGCCGACTCGCGCGATGGCAAGAACTTGACCCGACGACTGGCCGCGCTCAGTTACCTCGTGCCCTTCTACAGCATCAACGCGCGCAACAACGGCATCTACTCGCGATTTCAAGACCGTTCCGATCGGTTCGTGGTACGCCGCACAGCCGAGGCCATCGTTCGCCGCTACCTGGCCGAATCGGTCGATCGCTTTCCCGATGTGCTGCTCTTTCCGTCCGCGACGAGGCGGCTCTTTAAGCCGGATAAAGTCGAGCGCCATATCGATGACTTGAGCCAGCTCATCGCTGGCCAGAGTCGTCGAGGTAGAAAAAATCGCCACAGCGAGCTGGAAAAAAACCTCGTTAACGTCGAGTCTGCCGTTCGCAATCTGGCCATCGACGTGCGCGAAGAATTGCGATTGTGGGAACTGGCTGCTGGGGCAATGCGCGAGATCAAGGGCGATTCCCATAAGCGTCGCAAGATGTTGCGCAAGATCGCCGGCCTCCACTACAAGCTGGGCGATATCGACGCCAGTGCCGCGGCATTGGCTCGCCTGAGCGCGCTCAGCGATAGTCCGCGCGAACTCAACGAAGTGGCCAAGCGGGTCGAGGCGCATCGCAAGGTGGCTACCTGGCTGGCCGGCGTGCGCAACAAGGCGGCCGCCACAGAATACGTGCTCATCGGTGGCAATCCGATCCCTCGGGCCGAGAAACGACTTTTCGACCAGCGCCGGCCGAGCGTCGCGCTGATGCGCAGACTGGTGCGCGTGCGCAAGGTCAAGGACTGGATGCTCTACCACGAAAATCCGGTGATCATCGACAAGGAGCCGGCCTTCATCATTGCCGGCGAGCGCTGGCTATTGACCGGGCCGCGCCTCGGACCCCGGCGCACCAGCCAATTGCGCTATTACCGCGGCCAAACAACCGATCGCTTCGACAAGAGGCGCCCTGCGCCGGACGCCATTGTGGCAATTGGCAACCAGCCGCGGCGCGACTTCAAGGCCCGTATCGGCTTTGATTTCCGGGTTGCCGACGATTTCTGGCCATGGGGCGCGCCCTGGGAGGCCAAAACGCGGGCCGATCTAAATCTCGACCCGCGGCGACCCACGGTCGGCTTTGTGTTTGGCATGCAGAATATCGACCGCGAAAATCACCGCTTGCGGGCCCTGGCCATTCGCTTTGGCGATCGCTCGGTCGATCTGGTGCAACTCGAAGCCAGCGAGCCCCACTACCACCGCCGATCCGCCCTCAAAGTACGGGTCCTGGCCAGCAAGGCGATCGCACTCGGCCGCAAATCCCGGCTGCAGGCAGAAATTCGCATCCGCCGCGGCAAGGCCAGGGTCGATGTGCACAGCGCTGGTTCGGTCCAGTTTTCCCTGCCCAAAGACTATCAGGGGTTTCCCGGTTTCCACGTGCGCGGCCACGGCTACGCCGCCATCGACAAATCCGTGCTGCGGTGAACCCAAAACCTGTGCCAAATCGTCGATGTGCGCGGTGTAACGACAGCGCGGCCCACGTAGGTTGTAGCACAGGAAGTGACAGGAATCGGCCATTGACACCGAATCGCGGGCGATCTACTGTCCAACGTCCCTGACTCTCAAGGAGAATATAACCATGACGCAAAAGAAAAACGAGACCATTGATGAGCTGAGTAAACAGAAGTTTGATAAGGCAGCGCAGATTCGCGACCTGCGTGCAGAAATAGGGCGCATCAACGTCAAGCTCCACGAAGCTGGCGCAGATGCTGCCCTGATCGCTTGCTGGTAGGCAAAACCAAGCGCTGCGATAGGGCCGAAGCTCAGGCCCCGGCCCTGGCAAGCGCTTTTAACCTTTCACGTTCCATTAGAGTTAGTTTTCGTGGTGTTGTTGGATGATGGTTCAGTCCTGATGGGCAGCTGAAACAATGACCACGGTTTTTGAAATCAGCAGCTCACGGTGATCAAGCTCGTCTCGTGCCGCCTTCCATTCCCGAGCAATTGAAACAGTGGCGTCGCTCTTCGCTGCGAATAATCGCGGCGGAGACGGAGCTGCATTCATGTGCCCGGGAGCTGGCCAAATCCCTGGCAGCGTCGTTTGTGGGACCGTCGCGCGAGCAGCTGCGCAAAGGTCTCCACACCGCTCTTTCCGCGCCCGATGCGTCGGTCATGCTGGTCGCCCGGGTGGCCGACTTGACCGACGACCTTCTGGTCGTTTGGCTAGATGCCATCGAGCGCTTCGCGATGGCCGACCGTGTATGGGATTCGGTTCCCGAATTCTCGGTGTTGACTGGACGCACAATCGCCGAGATCGAGGCTCGTTGTGCCCGAATTATCGAGGAGCGCGAAGCGTCAGACATGCTGCTTCGCTTTGTTCACGTTCATCTCTCGGGCGCCTCGGTTCAGATCCAGACGGTCAGCACCGATGCTCACGGCAGGCCGATCCTGTCGCGCACGACCGCCGAGGGGGACGCACTGGCCGCCCTGCTCCGGCAGCCAGCCTTTGCCGTGGCCTACGACACTCATGGCGGTGAAGCCTGTGCCAAGGGAGGCGGCGGGATGGTTCTGTGCGGTCGCTCGTCGCAGCCGCGCGTCGAGCCGCCGGGGACCCCCGGAATCCTCGCCTGCGGGCGTGGTCATGTATGCCCGCGCGGGCCTTTTCCCCTGCCCATGCGCGACATTCCGGCGCAGGCGTTTCTGCTCGCATCATGCAAAGGGCTGCGCCTCGCCGACGGCTCGCTGAGCACCGACTACAACCTGGGGCTTTCGTTCCTCGACGGCTCTGGCCAGGCCTACGTCTCCAGCCTGGGCGATACTCGCGGTACATGGGTCGCTGGCAAAATCTTTATTGCCGCACTGGCGAGCGGTGTATCGCTCGGCGAGACCACCGCCCAGATCAATGCCGCGATCGTGCGAATGGGTATCGATTCGCCCCACTTCATTGCCCTCGGACCGGCGACGCTGGTCGCCGCGCCGATCGCGAGGCCACAGCCGCAGCGGATCGCATCCACCGAAGCGGGCATACTCGACGTCGATGCGCCCGACCTGCACTTTGTGGAATTGCTCATCGAGGACGAGCGTGTAGCGGCGCTGGTTCGGGACGACAACTTGCTCCTCACAGTGCCGTCCTCGGAAGAGGAGATCCTGTGGTTCGCCCGGCCCGAAACCGCGCCGGTTGATTCCGACGGTTCCGCTGGGCAGCGCGTTCGTGTGTTTTTGTACCGATTTCCCGGGTCAATAGGCCGAGTGCAGCTGCAGATCGGCGACCTGCGCGAAGCGCGAGACAGAGTCCTGGCCTGGCGGCATGCGCTCATGTACTGGCTGGAGCTGTGGCGCAGCTTCGGCCTGGCTGCGTCCCAGGCAGATGCCTATAAATCCCTCAGTGATGCGTCGGACGAGGCGGCCGACCTGCTCGCGCGAATGTTGCCCGGACTGGGCCGGACGAGCGCCGGGCGAGCTCGTCTGCAGGCCCCGGTCCAGATCATGCAGTCCCTGGCCGCAGTGGCGTCGGAGCAGATCGTTGCCGATCTGGCCATACGCCTGTCAGGGGGCTCCTTCTGGTTGACCAACGAGAGCCTCTTGTGTCCCGTAGAAAGGACTGGTCATGTCACCTGCAACGCTTGTGGTAAGCTCGGAAGTGAACGGCTCGTACGACATCCGTTGCGGGGTTCGCGGCGGCAGATCATCTCCTGTCGCCGCTGTGGAATCACGTTTGATGGCGACAGTGCGGGCGGCTTGCGCGGCATTGCCTTGCGCGTCCCCGACGTGATCCCAAAACGTGCTGACCTGGATGTGGAGGTCGAGCTCGACGTGCAGAAAGAAGCGCTCGGACGAACACTCCGGGTCTACGCCTGCCTATCGATGCACGGTGCGTCGGCACCCGTGGACGCGCCGGAGCCGGGTGTCGTTGCGCTCACGTCAGTCGGGCCGCTGGTGATGAGTTTTCGCCTGAACGTGCCCGAGTCGATCATTCCCCACCAACACTTTCTCAAGGTATTGGCGGCGACCGAACAAGAGCTGGCGTTTGCATGCAGGCCCTTTTTTATCGAATGATGATTATTGAGGAGCGAATGAGTCGATGAACGTGCTGGTCTTGAATCGATGGCCTCAGTATCCCAACAGCGACCGTTGGGACAACAGCCTGGCCAGACTGGACGAACTCCTGCCCGCAACGCAATTCCGCGTGAGCTATATGTGCGACCAGACGGGCCGACAGGGCCTGCCGGCGCAGGCCGACGACATTCATATCGTCGATGACTTCGCCGATCACGATCAGGTCGTCGAGCTGGCGGAACACATCCAGGCCGAACGAGGCCGCTTCGACCTTGTCGTCGCCTTTTCGGAGTTCCTGCTCGACGTCGCTGGCCGAATCCGTCAGCGCTGTGGCATCGCCGGCCCGGGGCCAGACGAAGTGGAGTGGTTTCGCAACAAGCACATCATGA
The DNA here is from genome assembly GCA_022360315.1 of Pseudomonadota bacterium. Classification (GTDB taxonomy): domain Bacteria; phylum Myxococcota_A; class Polyangia; order Haliangiales; family Haliangiaceae; genus JAKSDA01. The sequence goes on along the minus strand of JAKSDA010000096.1, from coordinate 41,139 downwards.
AACAACGGGTCGAGGCGGCCGGCCTGCGCGTTCCCCGCTGGTTTTTGTGCCACAGCCCGGAGCAGGTGCTCAGCGATGCTCGAAGCCTCGGATTTCCCCTCATCTTCAAGCCTCTGCGCGGCGCGGTCAGCCAGGGCGTGCACAAGGTCAGCAACGCCGCGGAACTGGCAGCGCTGTGCCGCTCTACAGCCCTGCAGGGCCAGGAAATAGAAGAATACATCGAGGGCCGGCTGATGCATACCGATGGAGTGGTGGGGCGAGATGGCTGTATCTATATGTGCACGTCTCGCTACATTGTGCCCTGTCTGGACTTCGAGCACGGCGCGGCCCTGGGGTCCGTTATTCAGACCGAGGTCACGGACGAATGCAAAGCCTTCATCCTGAGTGCGCTGGCTGCTCTGCGCCTGCGCAATTCGGCATTTCATCTCGAGTTCTTCGACACCGGCCGAGAATTCGTCTTCCTGGAGATCGGTGCGCGCGTGCCGGGCGCCGACGTCCCCTACGTGCTGCACGACGTCCACGGCGTGAACCTGTTTCGGCTCTGGATCGATGTTATGCTGGGCCGCGAGATTTCCCCCATTGCTATCGACCCCGAGGCGAGTGGGGGCTGGCTGATGATTCCCCGGCCCAAGCCGCTGCCTCAACAGGTCGTCGACGCAACTCCCATGATGGGTAAAATCCCCTTTCTCTACCGCGAACTGATCCCCAAGCCCGGGCAAATCCTGCAACAGGCCGGCGGCTACGCAACCCTCCAGGGGGGTCGATTCTTGTTCCGCGGCGGCGATCAGCGCGAGATTGAAGACGCAATAGAAGCGACTCTGGCAGCCTATCGAATAACCACCACGCCATATGCGATGGTATGATGCAGGTCTTCCTTGTGGTGACCTGTCGACTGTGGAGGAACGTATGAAGACCGATGAGTTGGTCCGGAAAAAATATATTCTTTTCGCCGACGAATGCTTCGGCCTATTCACCAGCAAAATAGCGGCATCGTTGCTGCGATATCGAGGGGATGATTGCGTTGCAGTCATCGATGGCGCGCAAGCCGGAAAGACTGTCGAGCAGGTTCTCGGCTACGGCGGCGCCATCCCGATCGTAAGCAACGTGGCCGAGGCGCTCGCTTCCGGGCCCGAAGTCCTGATCATCGGCAAGGGGCTTCACTCGGCCGAGCTGCCCGGAGGCTGGAAGAAGCACCTGCTCGAGGCCATGCGCAATGGATTGCACATCATCAACAGCATCCACTATCGCCTCGCTTCCGATCCGGAGCTGGCACGCTGCGCTCGCGACAACAAGATCACCATATGGGAAACCAAGGAGCCGCCCGACCTGCCTCTCAACAAGGCCAGGGTGCTGGAGCTCGACACCTTCATCGTCCACACCTGTGGCAGCGACTCCAACATCGGCAAAAAGACGGCCGCGCTGGAGATCTTCCTGGAGGCGAAGCGCCGTGGCATTCGCTGCGGCTTCGCCGCCACGGGTCAGAGCGGCATGCTCATTTCCGGCCACGGCATTGCTATCGATGGCGTGCCCGGCGATTTCATGGGCGGCGCAGTGGAATACAGCGTGCTGCAAGCGGCCCGGGGCAATGAATGGGTCATGGTCGAGGGGCAGGGCTCACTGAACCACATCGGCGCCAGCGGCTGCGCTCTGGCCATTCTCCACGGCGCCTTGCCCCACGCCCTGGTGTTCTGCCATCGCCTCGGCCTCGAGCGCAGCAAGGTCTGGAATACGAAACTGATCCCCATTCCCGAACTGATCCGCCTCAACGAGGAGCTGACGGTCTTCGAGCGGCCTGCCAAGACGGTTGCTGTCAGCATCAACAGCGCCGGCTTCAGCGACGAGGACTTCGAAAGAGAGCGCCGAGCGCTGCAGGAGTCCACCGGACTGCCCGTGATCGACCCATGCCGGCAGGGAGCTGGCCAGCTGGTCGACGCACTCCTCGACTACCGGCGACAGATCGAACAAAAAGCCACTGCAGAGCAGAGGGGCTGACCCCATGATCGACGCCGTACTCCTGTTGATGCACCAGGGACGATCGTTCACCGAGGAGCTTCGAGATGCTGCGGAAGCGCATGGATTGGCGCTGGTAGCGCTCAGCTCCAGCCCGCAAAAGGCAGAGCATTTCCAGAAGAGCAAGCCCTTCTTGCGGCGCTGGGTTGTCACGGATCGGCCCGAACTCGCCCGCAGCGACCTCGACGGAATCACCGAGATTTTCGCCCGGGCCGGCTACCGAATTCGCGCCGCCATCGCAACCTTTGAGAGCTACCGCCTGTTGATGGCGGAGTTGAACCGCGAACTGGGGGTTCGGGATTCCGCACTCGAGCCGCTCCGCCTGTGCCTGGACAAGTACGCCCTGAGGCAATTTCTGGTCGACAGCGGGCTCAGCCGGGTGAGCTGTTATCCGCTCGAGCCCGGTCACGAGCCGGAACTCGATCCGAGCACCGCATGGTTCGTCAAGCCGGTGCGCGGTGCCGGTTCTTTTGCCGCGTTTGTGCTGAAAGACGCCGACGATTTCCAGGCCCTCCCTCGACTGCAAGAACAGATGAAAAACGACAACAAGATGGGCTCCATCTTCATGGGTCGCTACGATTTCCTGGTCGAGGAGTACATCGACGGCCCAGAATTCAGCTTCGAGACCATCATGGCGGGCGATGCCTTCCACCTTTGTGTGCACGAGAAAGCGCGGGTGGAACGGGAGGATTGGACGACCCTGGAATTGATGTCCATCAGCCCACCGCTCACCCTGAACTCGAGCGCGCTGATGCTCGGCGCGGAGTTCGTCACTACCTGTTTGAAGACAGTCGGATTGACCGCCGGAGCCTTCCATATCGAAGCAAAGTACTGGACCCGGGAGGACCGCTGGGAAATCATCGAAATCAATCCTCGCATGGGCGGCAGCTTGATCAACGGGAGCGTCAAGGCGCTGACCGGTTGCTGCATGCTCGAACTCTGGCTCAGTTCCCTATTGGCCGCCCCGGAGGAAGAAGCTGGCCTGGCCGAGCGGCTACGGCAAATCTCTCAACTCGAGTCCATGAAAACGAGCACACCGTCAAAAGCCACGGTTTTCCTGAGCAAGTATGGCGAGCAAGGAAAAACCATCGACTCGATTTCTTTCGAGCCGGGCAGCCCGGAGCCGAGTATTGCCAAAGTACATGTCGTGCCCGGAACCCAGCTGCCCGATTCTTCCCGGATGATTTGCTTGATGGATGCGCTCTGGCAGGTCGACTATAGCGACCTCCGGGACGAAGTCGGCCGCCTCGAGCGACACGCGACGGAGCATTTCCATGTCGCTTACCGATAGACCCGCTGCCGGGTCAGATAGAGCTGCCGACGCCGAGGTCCACTGGGTGATGCACCTGCGCTTCGACGCATCCGGAACCAGGCCCGATGACATCGGCGAGCTGGTCCGCAAGGCAGGCGGCTGGTTACAGGGCGCCTCGCCGCTCGCCTCGAACGAAACCCAACCCACGTGGCGCTACAAACTCGCTGCAAATACCATTCACGGCTCCCAGCTCATCGTTGCCATGATCTGGAAACTGCCCGGAGTCGACGTCTTGCGCACCACCGATGCGACCTTTGGGACGCACCTCGGTGGCAAGATCGAGATTCGCAACAAAACCAGTGTGGAAACGCAGAGCGACCTCACCGCCGCGTATACACCCGGCTTTGCGCATGTGGCTTCGGTGATCGCCGACGATGCCGAACAGGTCTGGCGTCTGTCGATGAAGCACAATACTGTCGCCATCGTCACCGACGGCAGCGCGGTTTCCGGCCTGGGCAACCTGGGCCCACACGCCGCCCTCCCGGTCATGGAAGGCAAGGCGCTGGTGTTCAAGGCGTTCGCCGACATCGATGCTTTTCCAATCTGTCTGGCCAGCCAGGACGTGGACGAGATCGTCCGGACCGTGACATTGATGGAAGCGGGCTTCGGCGCGATCATGTTGGAGGATATCGCCGGACCGCGATGTTTCGAGATCGAGGAACGTTTGCGTGAGACTTTGCACATTCCCGTCTTTCACGACGACCAGCACGCGACCGCAGTGGCGGCAACGGCTGCCTTGATCAATGCGGCCAAGCTGGTGAAAAAGACTCCGTCGGAGCTCAAAGTCGTAATTGTCGGCGCGGGCGCGGCCGGTGCCTCCGCAGCCCGCTTGTTCACGCAAATCGGTATCGAGAACATCATTGTGTGCGACCGGGGGGGAGCGCTCCACCGAGGTCGGGACGGTCTGAACAAGTACAAGCGGTGGTTGGCGGAACGGACCAACCCGATGCAGCTGAGCGGCCCGGCGCGCAGCGTGCTCGTCGGTGCCGATGTTCTCCTGGGATTGTCCGGCCCCGGTTTTGTGACAGTCCGAGATATTGAAAGGATGGCGCCCGATCCCATCGTTTTTGCCCTCGCCAATCCAGACCCGGGTCTCTATCCCGACGAGGTGGAGTCCCGCGTTGCCGTGTTTGCGACCGGTCGCAGCGACTATCCCAACCAGGTCGATAGCGGGCTGTGTTACCCGGGAATCTTCCGTGGTGCCCTGGACTGCCGCGCGCGCGCCATCAACGAGGATATGAAGCTCGCAGCCGCCCGGGCCATCGCCGGTATGGTCGCGCCCGGGCAGCTGAGCAAGCGACATATATTGCCAAGAATTTTTGATGGCGTTGCCCACGAGGTAGCCAGGGAAGTGAGCCAGGCGGCGCGCCGAGCTGGGCTTGCGGCAGTCCACTCATCCATGTATTCTCTAAATGCGAATGAGGCCCACGACGATGGTGGGCCCACGCAATGATGTCCAATTCCAAGCTTTGGAGAAGGTGATGAATCGAGTTCGTAATTCGGGTGTCGTGCACCCAAAACCTCTGTATTCTGGGGCGGAAAGCATCGCCAAGAAGGCGGAGCTCGATCGATACCTCGATCAGAAAATGGCCGAGTGGAAACGTACTGTGCCCGGCGCTTCGCATTTTACCGACAGCGAGCTTCACATGGGCTACTACCGGCGCACCCTAATCGAACATGTATGGCGTATTCGTCTGGCCCGCGTCGCTCAGTCTAAGGCGGTTTACAAGCTGGCTCAGATCTCGCCAAGGGTCGCCAAGGAGTATGCCGATTATCAGGCCAACGAGATGCTCCATGACAAGATGTTCATTCGTGACTGCGAAGCAGCCGGTGTCACAATGGACGAGATTTTGGCTACCGAGCCGTTTCTGTCGACCCGTCTGTACATCGCATTTTTCTATTATGTTCTCGAGCACGAGCACCCCATGGCGCCCATCGTGTCGAATTATCTGGTCGAGTACACCCAGGCCAAGTTGCAACCCAAGATTGTGGACTCCTTGTCTGACAAGCTCGGTGAACGCATGATCAAGGGACAAAAAGCGCACCTCGACGTCGACACCAGCGAAGACCACACCATGGAAATGTGGAAAATCCTGTCCCAGCTGCTTTTCAGCGAAGACGATTTTCAGATGGTGCTGCGATACATCGACGACGTGCAGGAAATACTTGCGCTCTTTTTCCGAGAAATCTATCAGGACACCATCGCCAAGGGCGAAGCCCCGGCGGCGGCGGCGGCTCGAAGTTAGCTCGAGCAATCCGGACCAGCGGCAGGATCACCTAATGCCCGAACTGCAGCATTCGACTGACCTTTGTGGAACCTACCAGGAGCAGGGTTACCTTGTCGTGGAGCGTTTGTTTTCCAGCGATGAGGTGGCTCGGCTTTGTGCGGCTGTTACCAACATTCTCGAAACACCAGACCTATCATCGGTGGCCGAGATCGAAGAACGAGATCCCGGCGTTGCGCGGCGAATCTGGTCACCGACCAAGCACAGCCCGGTTTTCGCCGAAATGGCGTCCGATCCGCGCATGCTGAATATCATCGAACAATTGATCGGCCCGGACATCTTGCTGCAATACACCAAGGTGCACATGAAGCCGCCACGCATCGGCAGCAAGGCCGAATGGCACCAGGATTTTGCCTTCTACCCCCATACCAACACCGACATGGTCACGGCCATGGTGTGCCTGGACGACCACGACAGGGACAATGCGTGCCTGCACGTCGTTCCGGGTTCGCATAAACGCGGCATGGCCGATCATTATGTCGACGGTCATTTCCGGGGAATGGTCAGGGGCCCGGACGTCCCGGATTTTTCCGATGCCTTTGCCTTCGAAGCGCCGCGGGGCAGCGTCATCTTCCTTCATTGCTTGATGCTGCACGGTTCGCCGCACAATCATTCGTTGCGGCAACGGCGTGCCTTCTTTGTCGGTTATCGCGCGGCCGATGCATTTCCGATCTACTGGGGTCCGCACTCGGCCCACAACGAACCCAGCATCAAAGTCCTGCGCGGCAATCGCTCGAAATTTGCCCGTGTGGAAGCCGGACACTGGCATCTGCCCTACCCGCAACGGGGGTTTGGCTCGCTGTTCGAACTCCAGAGCGGAACCAATATGGCTCATGGTCCGGGCAAAGCCGGGTACAGCGCTCACGAACTAGAACCATGATGACTCCACCGCGCCAGCAGGGAGCACGCATTCGAAGCATCCAGGCGCGCGGAGTCGACCTTTCGCTCGGTCAGGCGGTCGAAACGGCGAGCGGGACCATGAATACCCAGCCGATCGTTTTGATCGACCTGACCACCGACGAGGGGGTCGTGGGTCGAAGTTACCTTCGCTGTTACACGCCCCTGGCCCTCGGAGCGCTGACCCGGTTGGTGGGCACGCTGCAACAGGTGCTCGAGGATACGCCCGCCGCTCCATTCGATGTACAGCAACGGCTGCAGCGGGCCTTTCGCCTGGTTGGCGATCAAGGTCTGGTCGGACTGGCCATTGCGGGCATCGACATGGCCCTGTGGGACGCCCTGGCCAAAGGCTGCGGCGTCCCCCTCATCGTGCTGCTCGGTGGCGTACGCAAGCCGATTCCCGCGTACGCCTGCCTGCGCAACATGTCCCCCGGCGCCGCCGCGGATGAAGCGATGGGACACCTGGAACAGGGCTTTACTGCCATCAAGTTCAAGGTTGGGCGCGGTGACGTGGCGGCGGATCTGGAGATGATTCGAACGCTTCGCCGCTCGGTGGGCGACCGGGTCAAGCTGATGGTCGACTATAACCAGAGCCTATCGGTCGCCCAGGCGATCGACCGGCTCCGAGTGCTCGAGGGCGAGGGCCTGTATTGGGTCGAGGAGCCGACCCGGGCCGATGATTATGAGGGACATGCGCGCATTGCGGCGGCTTTTAAGACCTCGATCCAGCTCGGCGAAAATTGGTCTGGACCCCATGAAATGGCAAAGAGCATTCGCGTCCGGGCTTCCGACTACGCGACGCTCGACGTCATGAAGATGGGCGGTGTCAGCGGCTGGCTCGCTGGCGCGGCGCAGGCGCAAGCGGCCGGCTTGCCGGTGTCCAGCCACAGTTTTGCCGAGTTCAGCGCGCACCTTCTCGCAGCCACCCCAACCGCCCATTATCTGGAGTACCTCGACCACGTCGGCCCCATTCTCAAAAGGCCCATCCCCGTAGAGGACGGCCGGGCGCTGATTCCAGATTGTCCGGGCGTGGGGCTGGAATGGGACGAAGAGGCCGTCAGTCGACTCTGCGTTTGACCCCCGTGTATCACACCGAGCCGGAGTCTTTACTCAAGCACCAGGTAACGATGTGGCGCAACTCTTCGAGGTCGACCGTCCTGTTGTGGCGACCGACCTCTTTGACCTTGCTCAAGACCAAGGCGAGTTGCTCTCGATTCAATTCGACCTCGAGTTGTTCGACCGCGTGACGGACCGAAGAGAGTCCGGACATGTGGTCGAGGCTGATGGTCATCTTGCGGCCAAACATGGCGGGCTCGAGACTCTGATAGTGACTGGCATCGACGATCGCGGCATGCGAGTGAACACCAGCGCAATGGGTAAAGACGTATTTGCCCATGATTGGAGCGTTGTGCGGGATGGTCACCCCGGAGTATTTGCTGACCATGCGATACAGTTCTGGCAGTTCGGTCAGGATCATGTCACACGCCGAGAAATCGACTGCCAATGTGGCCAAACATTGCGCGAGGTCGACGATGCCGGCGCGTTCGCCCAGACCCATGACCGATACATCGACGACGTCTACTCCGGCGCGGTAGGCATCCAGGGCATTGACCAGTGCCAGTCCACGATCATTGTGACAGTGCACCGAGAGCCGCGGTGAGCATCCACGGGCGTCCAGACGTTCGCGCAGCCTGCGGATCAAAACGTAGAGACTCTGCTCGGTGCCGGGAATCGCGCAACCGGTCGTATCGGCAATTCCGATCATGTCGGCACCTGCCTGTGTGGCGATGAGCGAGGCCTCGACCACACGTTCAAACGGCGACCGGACCGCATCTTCCACTGTCAACCGAATCATGGTCCTCGGACTGGACTTCTTCATCAACTCGATAACACCGACAATGGGTTCGAGGGTCTGATCCAGCGGCTCGTCATGGATTTGCCGTGATCGCTGTTCCGCAACCCAGCAAGAAACTCCCACGAGTTGTACGCCGCATCCCAGCGCGGTTGTCACCTCATCGGTCCGCGGAGAGGCGGGGCACGCGATTCTGGCCCGATAGCCCATCTCGCATAATGAGCGGACCTCGGCACCCGCTTCCGCGCTCACTGCCGGACGTCCCGCTTCTATGTAGTGCACACCAAGCCGATCTAGAAGGGTCGCAATCGCCAGCTTTGCATGTCCAGGAAAATAAACACCCGGAGTCTGTTCCCCCTCACGAAGTGTGGAATCGCATAGCTCGAGCATGGCCCTCCGGTCATTGTCCGTAGACGAGTTCTGGCGGTAGAGTGGTGATATCTCGCTGCCCGCGTGTTCCATGAGGCGTATTTGTGGAGCATCTTGAAGCGATGTGATCGGGCTTCGATTCAATTCAGGCACAGTTGGATCATCTCCTGGGCAACTTCGAGCGTCGAGTTTCCGAGCCCCATATCGAAGGTTCCGACGCGCCGCTCCCGCAAGAGCGTCTCGACCGCGCGCTCGAGTCGGCTGGCCTGGCTCGATTCGCCGATCCAGTCCAACATTTGCACGATGGCGAGAAAGGTCGCCACCGGATTGGCCACGCCTCGCCCGGCTATATCTGGCGCAGATCCATGACTTGGCTCGAAGATCGCGTAGTCTGTGCCGACGTTTGCGGCTGACGCAAGTCCCAGTCCACCAGTCAATCCGGCACATAGGTCAGATATGATGTCACCGAACATATTCTCGGCGACGATCACGTCAAAGGTTTCGGGCGACATAACCAGGTGCATGCAAAGTGCGTCGATATTGGCCTCTTCGGTCGGGATATCGGGATAGCTCGCAGCAACCTCACGAAAGACCCGAGTCATGAGCCCGCCGGTCTGGCGCAACACATTGGGTTTTTCGGCGAGTGTCACCTTTTTGCTCGAGTGTTTCTCGGCGTACTCGAACGCCGCCCTGCAAATCGACGCGCAGCCCTGCCTCGACATGATCCGGGCAGTCAGGGCGATATTGTCGAGGCCCAGGGCGCGGAAGCGCGCCATCTTTGGACTGATGTCCAGAGCTGCGCAAACCGCTTCTGGTACGGGAAAGAACTCGACACCACTATATGTGCCTTCGGTATTCTCTCGAAACACGACGATATCGATGTCTTTGCCCGTCGTTGTTGGCACACCCGGAAACGTCCGACAGGGCCGGATATTGCTGGCCAGCTCGAACAGTTGCCGGAGCCGAATGATGGGAGACTCGTAGACTAGGCCTCGTCCCTGCAATTCCGGCCTGAGCTCGCGTTGTGCCTCGCTACTGGGCTTGCTGGTCACCGCCCCGAGAACCGCGCATTTGGTGGTCCGCAGCAATTCGAGGGTTCTCTTGGGCAATGCATCGCCTTCGGAGCACCAGAACTCCCAGCCGATGTCGGCGGGCACGATCTCCACATCGACATCGAGTGATTCGAGGACGAGACGACCCGCCTCCATGACCTCGTGGCCAATTCCATCTCCGGGCATCCAGGCGATCCGATGTCGGGTCATGGTCTTCTCCATGCAAACTCACTCATGGTTCGACTTGAACGCGTCTGTATCTGCCGGGGCAGTTTGCCGCCAGAACCGCTCGATCCCGCCAGCAGCGATGATCGCCTGGGCCACCGGGTGTAGTGGAACGAAGGGGAACTCGCGCCCGCTGAGTGTAATGATCGAGCTGGCAAAATCGACGAGCACGCTGGAGACGCGGACAATCGAGCGCCGATCGGGCTGGTTTTCGGCGCCGAGTAGGTGATCGACGAGTTGGGGACAGGTGATGCAGAGAAACGCGTTACCGATCGCATTGCGCAGATATGTCGCGTTGAAGCTAGCCGCGACGACACATGGAACACCCATGATCTTCAGGACAGTCACTGCCTGCTCCCGACTCGAGCCGGCACCAAAATTGTGTCCGGCAATGATAATGTCGCCTTTTCTCCACACCGAAGTAAATGCCCCGTGGTAGTTTTCAAAAGCGACCTTGGCCATATGATCGGGCGATATATCATCGCGATAGGTCCAACGCCCGGCGTAGATTTCGTCGGTCGTGATATTGTTTTTGGGCAGGAACACTGCAGTCGATTCGATGGTGCGGGGGAATCCGTCGAGCACCTTGATCGCTTTGGGGCGAAGAGCGGGGACCGTGGGCGCCAGGGCCCGCACGCGCGCACGGGGACGGCGCGACTCGAATGTGCTGGGTGCGCAGATATGCCCGGCCAGGGCGCTGGCAGCGACAACTGCGGGCGATGCGAGGTAGACCTGTCCGTCCGGGTGACCCATGCGACCGCGAAAATTGCGATTGGTCGCGCTTATCGCGACCTCTCCCTCGGCGACCAGTCCGCGTCCCAGACCAATGCACGGTCCACACGCGGCGGGCAGGACGTTGGCACCCGCGTCGATCAAGGTCTGCCAATGTCCCGACTGCTCGAGCTGGCGTTGCGTCTCGGCAGATGCCGCCGCTACATAGAGTTCCACATTCGCGGCCACACTGCCGTGCTCGAGCACGCGTGCAGCCGCCTGCAAATCCGATACTCGACCACCGACACACGACAGAATGTACGCCTTGTGGATCGGGATTTTCCTGGCTTCGAGCACGGGTATGGGGGTTTCGGTGGTGAGCTCGTTGGGACCGGCGACATGCGGGACAATGGTCGCCAGATCGATCTCGATCTCGGCTGCGTAGGTCGCGTTGCCATCCGCTCGTAGCTCGGTCCATTGACTGGAGGCATGTTCGTATGGTTCCCGTCGTGGCCGACGGGATAGGTAGTCTCGCAGTACATCGTCGACCGGAAACAATCCCGCGACCGCTCCCCACTCCGTGGTCATGTTGGCGATTGCCATGCGATCATCCATGCCGAGGGTCGATAGAGAGTCACCGTCGAATTCGACCGCGTGATTGAGCACCTCGCCGGAGTTAAAATGCCCGCAAAGGGCCAAGATGATATCTTTCCCCGACACGCCCGGACGCAGCGCATTGGTCAACGTGCACTTGACCACCGGCGGAACCTGCCACCACATCTTGCCGGTCTTCCAGATTGCGGCGGCGTCCGTGCGGACAATCGATGTGCCCAGCGACCCCGCAGCGCCGTAGAGGTTGGCGTGAGAGTCGCTCGCCACGACCAGACTGCCGGGTTTCAGGTAGCCTTGCTCCATCATGATCTGGTGGCCAATTCCCGTTCCCGCGGGATAGAAATCGATCCCCTGCTCGTCGGCGAATTGCTTGATTCGTGTGTACTTCTGTAGGGTCTCCTGGGTACGGCTCTGCACGTCGTGATCGAGGGCGATGACCGGTTGCCTGGGATCGCTGACCCGTACTCCACCCATCCGGAAGAACTTTTCCATGATCGCCGAGGTGTTGTCGTGGGTCATGACGTGCTTGGGTCGCACGATCGCTATATCTCCGCTGCGCAGCGGCGTGCGACGGTTCTTGTCGAGGGCGTGTCGGTTGATTATCTTTTCGACTAGAGTGAGCTTCATGGCAAGCCGCTATGTAGAGGCGAACTCGTGAGGATACGCAACCATGGCCGCATCCATCGCCAAGATAACAATGATAACAATAAAGATAACATTGTTGGCAATGGGATACCTACACACGATCAGATTGGAAAGGATACAACGTGACCTGCGCACCTGCCGGTGATTTCTGGCAATACGACGCGATCACGAGCTATACAGGAGTGGTGTGGTGTGCTATGGCTGAACCAATCCGATCGCGCGATTCGACAACGTGATTTCACGATACGATAGACAACGCTCTGCGACACGTGCACAAGCCTGCGACATTAACTCCGGTGATAGGGTGATTTTGCTATACGATAGACAACGCTCTGCGACACGCGCACAAGCCTGCGACATTAACTCCGGTGATAGGGTGATTTTGCTATGCGATAGACAACCCTCTGCGACACGTGCACAAACTTGCGATATTAACCGGTGATACGGTGATTTCACGATACGATAGACAACGCTCTGCGACGCTGTGTGGACCGAACGGTGACACCTGCGTCTCAGTTATGCCTGGAGGAACTCGTGGTTGCCATCCTTGATACAACTCTGCGAGAGGGGGAGCAGACGCCAGGTGTCTGCTTTCCGAGCCACGCCAAACTCGCCATCGCGGAGGCGCTCGACGCGCTGGGGGTCGACTACATTGAGGCCGGCCATCCGGTGGTCAGCGCGGAGATCGCAGACGCCGTCCGGGTCCTTGCCACCAGGGGTTACAACGCGGCCGTTGTAGCGCACGCACGCGCCAATCTTGACGATGTGCAGATCGCCCTGGACTGCAGAGTACAGTTCATCGGGATTTTCTACTGTGTTACGGACGAGCGACTCCGCGATGTATTAAAGACCGGTCTGTCGGGAGCCATTGACCGAGTTGTCAAAGCCATTGCCTGGGTGAAAGCACAGGACCCGGATGTGATCGTGCGATTTACTCCGGAAGACACGCTTCGCTCGACGTTCGAGAATGTGGTGACCGTCGCGGTGCAAGCAGCGAGGGCAGGGGCGGACATCATCTCGATCGCGGATACCGCGGGATCCGCTGTACCCGGTACCAGCAGCAATTTATACGACTATGTACGCGACCTGCGCGCGGCACTACACAGGCATAAAGTCGCCCCACAGTTAGCGGTTCACTGTCACAACGACCGCGGCATGGCATTGGCAAATGCGCTGGACGCGTATCGGGCCGGTGTCGATATCATCGATGCCACTGTGATGGGGCTCGGCGAGCGTGCAGGGATCGTGGATCTGGCCCAGCTACTGGCAGTTCTTGCCGCAGACTTTGGCGAGGGTCAGAGACATCTCGAGCACTTGCCGAGGATCTATCGCATGGTGAGTGAGTTTTCCAATCGACCTATTCCTGGCAATGCTCCAATCGTCGGTGCAAACGCGTTTACTCACCGCGCTGGCAGGAAGGTGCGAAACACAGACACCTCGGTCGCGACGTCGACCGGGGCCGCGGCGACCGTGGACCCGGCGGAGTTCCACAGCCTCGATCCGGCCTTGTTCGGACGGAGAAACGCCCTTGTGCTGGACCACATGGCCGGACCGTCATCGCTTCGCGATTGTCTCGAACGGGCGGATCTCGACACGATCTACGCACCGGCTATCCTGGACCAGATCAGGGATCTGGGACGACAGGGACGGGTGGTGACGCCGGACCACCTGGAGCACATCGTCAAGTGGTATGAGACATCCGCCGAATCGTCCTGTGTGGCGCGCAATGGTCTGCGCGTTGCGTGCGATTTCGAGGTGCAAGTTGGCCCGGATCGGGCAGTGTTCGGACAGGCAACCAGCATCAGCAAGTTCGGCATCAGCCTGTCTCTCGATGCCGAACTCCATTGCGGCAGCCTGGTCTCGCTGGTCATCGTGTCGGGAAGCGACCGGTATGGTGTGCGTGGCAGGGTCGTATGGATGTCGTCCAGCAATGGGGTGAGGGAATACGGAGTTCATTTCGTTTTTGCAAGTCCGGCCGAACGGGTGAGTATCTCAAACCACATGGGTCGGCTTCTTCGAGCCACCTGACAACGACACACGATGACGTTGGAAACGATCCAACGTCATCGTGCGCGGCCCGGCCGCTTCGCGTCTGGTCACTGAGGTACTCAGTTTTGGGCAAAGCCCCGGCCGGCCGGAGTCCCGGCCGGCTCGGCCGCTGGCCTCGCAACAGAACACCTTGTTTGCTCCACAACCAATGTGTTTTTGTTACACACGATTACCTTGGCAACGATCCAGCGTGAGTGTTTCTGTTAGATCAGTCGTACCCGGGCGTTGGGCAGGTGCTTGAGCAGTCGCTTCTCGATCTCGTCGAGCAAGGCCCTCAACTCCTCCACCGACGCGATCTCGCGATTGCGCAGGGCGAGATCGACCGGCACGATGAGCGGGTATTCGCCCTCGCCGAGGATCGCGTCCAGTCGTTGGTTGGCCTCGTCCTCGGCCCGGGACAGAGCGAGTACAAACCGATCGTTGAGCGCGACAAGAGACGGAGTCAGTTCATGCGCGCTGGTAGTGGTGACAGCCAGACTCAAGGGCCGCAGCACATTGTGCCTCTGGTCGTCTGTCAAGCGATTGAATCCATCGCGCGCCTTGATCCGGGCCCGGGCCTGTTCGGCTGTTTTCTCCTGCCACTCGAGAAGCCGCTGCCGTTCGGTTGCGTAGGCCGTGCGCAAATGCGCGACGTCTTGTTTTACTGCCGCGATGTCACGCCATGGCCGGGCCCGGTCGAGCTGTTCACCGATGCGACTGGCTGCCCGCGCCGATTCTCCATCCAGCGCGCCGGCCTCCCGCAGCTGAGCAGCCTGGGTATCGCGAATGTCGCGGGCCGCTCGCACCGCCTCAACCACCTCGGGCGCGAGTTCGGCATCGATGATCGCCAGCGCCTGGACACCATCGCGCAGAGCATCGAGATGTTTCACGACCAGCTTCACCGTGGCCGTGGTCTGCCGTGAGCTGGCGACACAGCGCTCGAGGATGCCATCGAGCTCGACGAGCTCCTCGGGCCGCTCCTCGCCGCCGGCAAGCTGTCGCAGTCGCGAGAAAACCTCGCCGAGCCGCGCGGCCTGTATGGGAAAATGCAACGCGACCGCGTCGGCGATGGCGTTGTCCTCGCGCTCCATCTGGTGCTGCAGTTGCTCCTCGAAGAACTTGCAGATACGTGCCCGCGCCTGAAACCCGATGTCATCATGGCCGGCAGGAAACAGCGTGGCACGCCGAAATGCGCGGTCTTTTTCAAAGATCGCCCGGGCGCCTGCATCTCTCATCGCAGTGATCTCGGCGCCTGTTTCCGGCTGGATGCGCAGCTTGCCCGCGCGCACAAGGCCAGCCACGCAGGCCTTGACGACGTTGCTCGAGTATCCGTACGGCGGACCGCCGAAGTGGGTCAGCAGCGCGGTTCCGCCGACGACTCCCCCGGCCTCGACGTGCTCCTGCACTCGACGCGGAACCACCCCCGCGCAGGTGGAGACGTATCGCCCCGAGTCGAGCTCGAGGAGGCCGAGTCGGTCGTTCAGAAACTTCGGCGACGGACCGGAGAGCTCGGCCTCGACCAGCTGCAAGAGTTCGGACGGCTGGATCCGGGTCGCGACAAAGTGGGGAAAGAGATCGGGAAGAATGCGGTTTGCCGCGGACTTCAGGGCTCTGGCAAAGGTCCCGGCTGGCTCGCGCGGCGACATTGGCCGGCCGCGGAAATACATCATTCCGCCCATCCATCCGGCGGCCACCGTATCTCGCAATCGCTTGTCGAGGTCTTCGGTGCGATGTTCTTCCTGCTGGAGGAGGAGCTTGCGCGCCGCATTGAGCGACTCGACGCGCGGTTTGTACTTGCGGACCATGCTGCGTGACCGCCACAGCTCTGTGGCGACGAGGTCGACCTCTTCGCTGTCGCCGATGACCCATGTCAACCGGTTGCGCAGGGCAGAGTCCGCGCTTTGGCGCACCCACGTGCCGTCCTTTCGCTCGTCCCTGGCAACCAGGCGAAAATCAACCCGGAGCGATGCCGCGTCGCGCGCTTCCAGCAAGATCACATTGTCGGCGCGGCGTCCGTCCGAGAACACCCCCGCCCAGGGAATCGGCCGTCCTTCAAGGCGAGGGCGATCGGCAGTGGCGAGGAGACGCTTCAGCGATTCTTGCACGAGCTCGCTTTTCATCTCGCGCGGGACAGCGATGTCACGGCGTTCGCGCTCCCATTCCTCACCGGCAGATGACTGGATCTTGTAGCCGTGCTTCTCTGAATAGCCGAGCAGGTTCTCTCTGCGCAGTTGCTCGAGCGCGTCGGTAACCGCCGAGAGATTGTTGCCCGCGTCGACCCGGTCGTAGAGGCATTGTGCGACCAGCCTGGCGTCGGTGGGGATCGTGTCTTGAATGAGCTCGAGCAACGCGACCGCCTTGGCGCTGCGAACCTCGACGCCGGAGGCATCGTCGGCATACCGACTGACAATTCGCGCCATCGAGGTCTGCACGTCGGAATCGAGCGCAGTGTATTGGACCTCGTAGATCTGATCCAGGGCGACCAGGGCGCCCAGCTCCATGTCGGCGAGTTGCCGATCGCGAAAAAGCTCGCCGAGCAGCTGGAGCAGGCCGCGAATCGCCTGATCGTCGCGCTGAGCGCGTGCACAGCGTGCACCCAGCGCACTGGTGATGTGGAGCAGCAGGTCGATGTGCCCCGGCAGCATGGGATACATTTCGGCGAACTCGTCTGCGGTCACCGATTCACAACCGTAGGCGTATAGCTTCAGGGCAGGGCGGTTCTTTTCGAAGAGCTCGCGGAGTATCGCCGCGGCCTCTGGCTTCTTCCTGAGCAGGCGCTGGTGGACGACATCGCGAATGTTGGTCGCGGCGAGGTGAACGCGCAACCCGGGCGGAAAGCGATCCCTGACCCCGAAAAGCAATGAGTTGTCGGCCTCCTCAAGCCTTTGCTGGCCGAGCGCGACCAGCCAGACCTTGCCGCCGAGAGAGCCCAGCGCTGTCGCAAAGGCTCGCAGTCGATCGACGCGGTCTTGGTTGGCCAGTACGTACTGCGATACCTCGTCGATGACGAGAAAGAGCGTGGCCCCGGGCCGGCGAAAGCGCAGCATGTCGCCGATCGCCTCGACCGCGTCCCCGGGCGAGAACGAGCGCGCCTCGGTGCCCGAGCGCGCCGCGATCCAGGCCTGCGGTTCGGGATAGCGATCGGGAAAGAGCCGGGCGAGAACCAGCGAAAAATCGTCTCCGGCAAACTGTCGCTTGCGCAGCTCGGACCACGGCCTGTCAAGGGCTTTCCTGGCCGCTTCCTCGAATCGCTGCCACTGGCCATCGCGCTCGAGCCTGAGCTCGAAGTCGGCGACCAGCGGCTCGGTCGTGCAATAACCGAGTCGCTTCTGGACCTGGCGCACAGCCGCGGTGTGAATATGCTCGTTGTCTCTTGCCGTACTGCCGATATCGAATACGACCGCCACTGGCTCGATCGTGGCGACCAGCTCTGTCCACGCCTGCCTCAGCTCCGCGGCGCGCCGGGATGTGTCGCGCTCGAGCCAGGCCTGGGCCAGAGACCTGCCGTCGGGCAACACCACGCCGTCGAGTGCCAGGCCGAGCAGCTTGGCGAAGCTCGATTTACCCGAGCCATAGAACCCCGAGATCCACGCCGTGGGTAGCTCTGGCCCGCCGGTCTTGTCGAGCTCCGCGGCGATGCGGGTCAACAGCTTGACGTATTGCTCGTGGATGCCCTCGGCAACCCGGCGATGGTGCGGGTGATCGTGTGGCCAGCCGCCCGTGATGATGTATTCGGAGACTTCACTCGCGAGATTCTCGGGCGTCTGCTCGTGGAAGTAGACGATCGGGGGGATATCCCGGGTGACGTCGGAAACAAAGAGTTCTCGGATCAACATGGCGTCATCCCTCGCGGATCGATGATAGATCGGCGAGTAGTCTCGGCCGAACGCGATACCCGCAGATCGGGCGCTCGCGCTCGCGTATGTGCATTCCTTTCCATCCGGTCGGCCTGCCCAGTCGAGACAGGCTCGAAAGCTCGACGTCAATCTGGCCCGCTGCGCTATGATTGGTTCAAGAGCACCATGCAAGCGAAGATCCTGGTCATCGAAGACGACGCCTCGATCCGGCTCGGGCTCGAGGATACCTTGCGCGCGTCCGGCTACCAGGTCACCGTGGCAGCGCGCGGTTCCGACGGCCTGGAGCTGGCAATGCGGACGACCCCGGATCTGATCATCCTCGATATCATGCTGCCCGATAGCGATGGATTCGAGATCTGTCGCCGACTCAAGGCACAGAAAAAAAGCGAGGTCTCCGACATTCCGGTCATCATGCTCAGCGCCCGCGGGGCCGAGATCGATCGCGTGCGCGGACTGGAAATCGGCGCCGATGACTATGTCACCAAGCCGTTCTCGCTCATGGAACTGCTCGCTCGCGTGGCTGCAGTCCTGCGCCGAACCGACCGGCAAAAACGGCGCGAGACACCGCGCGAACTGCGCTTTGGCGACGTGATCATCGATTTTGCCCGGCAGGAGGCCAGGAAAGCCGGCAAAGCCATCGCGCTGCCAGCTCGCTCGTTCGCCATCCTCGAAGTGTTTTCCCGTCGGCCGGGCGAAGTGATCAGCCGTCATGAACTGCTCGACCAGGCGTGGGGATACGACCGCTACCCCAATACTCGCACCGTCGATAACCACATCGTCAAGCTCAGACGCGCCCTCGAAGACGAACCGGATAAACCGCGCCACTTGCTCACTGTACACGGCACCGGATATCGCCTGGTCACCGGGTCGAAAAAACCAGCCCCGGCCAATTCCTCTGCCGACATGACAAAATCGTGACAATGTTTTGCCAGGTCGTGACAAGGTTGTACGCGGTTTCGACAGTGCACAGGCGGCGAATTGCTACGCTGGCATATGGGCGAGGCGAAAGCGCCGGCACTGTGAGAATGCCGCGATGCAATTTCTTCCGGTGTCGGCGCTGCGCCGTATGGGGTGCGATCGCCGCTTTGGCGGCACTGGCCGCAGTGATCCCCGCATGCTCATCGCCCGAGCCCGACCCCTCGCTTTGGCCGAGCGCTGTTTCACTGCAGAGTCAACTCGCCATCGACCTGACTCATGCCGAGCCGGGCGAGGCTGCTCGCATCGCCGATCGCTATTACGCGGGGTATCTGCTCGAAACGCTCCACGGCGATGTAGCCAGTGCGCGCACGGCGTACGAAGAGGTCGTTGCAGAAGGTGGACCTCTGAGCCCGGAAATTGCGGCTCGCGCGGCGCTGCGTCTGGCCGAGCTGGAATTTTTGGCCGGTCGACGGCGCAGGGCCCTCGAACTCACCGCACGAGCCTGGAGCCTGGGCCGAGACCATATCGAGATCGTCGAACGGGCAGACCGCCTGCAGACCCGACTCGGCTCGCTGCGCTCGGATGGAAGCGAGGTGCGTGGACCACCCATAAGTACGCGTCTAGAATCGGTATCGGCCGGGGCTGCCGAACCGTTTTCACGTGCCGAGGAACTCCTGCGCGCCTACCACCACATTCGCCTGGCCCCTCGACTCGAACGGCTGCGGGCCGGCGTGCGGGCCAAAGAGAACGCCATGGAAGCGGCGGTTCGGGCCTATCGCGCAGTTCTGAGTCACCGCGAAGTCGCCGCCATCGTCGCCGCCGAATTCCGCATCGGCAGCCTGTATCACGACCTGGCTCTATCGCTGATGTTCGACTTGCCACCCGAACTCGAGCCGCGCGCGCGCGAGCAACTCAGGCGCTCGCTACGGGTCAGCGCCATGAGCTATTTGCGCCGGGCGCGTGCGGCCTACCAGCGCAGCCTGGACCGGGCAGTCGATCCGCCGGTTGGCGAACGCTGGACCGTCGCGGCCAGAGTCGGTCTGCGCTCGGTTAGCGATCTGCTCGGTGGCCGCTAGCATACCGCATGCGGTCTGGTAACCTCTCCCTCTGCATGGGAGTCAAAGTCTACGTCGATGGAACCGTGTACGACCGCGACAGTGCGCGGATCTCGATTTTTGACCGCGGGTTTCTCTACGGTGACAGCGTCTACGAGGTCATGCGTACCTCCGGGGGAAATCCGGTCGATCTGGAGGCGCATATCGACCGATTGGCGCGATCGGCAGCATCCATTGCCCTCGACCTGCCCGATCTCGACACCATTGTTGCGGCCACGTCCAATACACTGCGCGCAGCGCAAAACCGAGAATCATATCTGCGCGTCGTGGTCACGCGCGGCGCGGGTGAAATCGGTCTCGACACTGAACTGGCCGACCAGCCCAGCTTGATCGTCATTGTCAGGCCGCTCGAGTTGCCGCCCGAACGGCTCTACACCCGCGGCATGAGTCTGTGGATCGTCGGAGTTCAGCGCACCCCCAGACGGGCGGTAGACCCGTCGGTCAAGTCGGGAAACTATCTGAACAATATCATGGCGCTCCACGAAGCCAGACGGAATGGAGCCGACGAGGCTCTGATGTGCGATGCCAAGGGGCGGGTGGCTGAAGGCTCGACCTGTAATGTGTTCGTTGTTCAGGGCGACGAGGTCATCACTCCAGCCCTCGAAATTGGCCTTCTACCCGGTATTACCCGGCAGCGCGTGATCGAGCTGGCGGGCCGGGCCGGCATTGACGTTCGCGAGGGGACTCTCACTCCGGATCAAGTCCGCTCGGTGAAGGAAGCATTTGTTACGAGCTCGGTCCGCGGTGTGGTTCCGGTTGCTACGATTGACGGCCGGGCAACCCATACACCCGCTGTCGGACCCATCACTCAGCGCATCATGGAGCTCTATCGCAACTATCTGGCCGACCAGGCACACAATGGCGAGAGCGGGCACCCAAGCCGCCGGTGACAGCTATACTGAGCAGAGGTTCTATGGCCAAACGCGATCCGCGCATACTCAAGAGCGATGCGGCGACGGCGCTCGACAAGGGCAAACACAAAAAAGCGCTCAAGATCTATCTCGAACTCGAACGATTTGAACCCGGCGACGGGCAGTGGCCGCGTCGAGCCGCAGACATGTATCGCCGGCTGGGCAAGAAAGACCTGGCCATCGCCGCCTACGAACGTTCAGTCGACAAATACGACCGCGCCGGGTTCCTGGTCAAGGCCATAGCCACGTGCAAGATGGTTTTACAGCTCGCACCGCAGCACTCCAGAGTACAGGAGCTGCTGACCAAGCTCAATGCCCATCGCGGAATCTCCGACCAGCGCGCAGCCGTCGCCGAGGAATCCACCGCATCCGCGCCAGCAATGGCAGACGACAACCGAGGCGACGAGAGGCGAGCAGCCAAAAGCGAGAGGCGAGCAGCCAAAAGCGAGAGCCGAGCAGCCAAAAGCGAGAGCCGAGCAGCCAAAAGCGAGAGGACCGGTGTGCCGGCCCCGGTTGGCGCGCGGCCCGACGACGGCGTGCAGCCAGGTGGCTCGCTGCCCGGTCAGGGCGGCGGTCTTCCGCCGTCATCTGCCATATCGAGACCACCGATGATCAAGCGGGCGGCTCAGAAAGTGGCGTCCAAACACGTGGCCGTGGCGCCGAGTCAGGTCGCGGTTGCCAAACGCGCCGCCGGAGTTGCCGATACCATACCGGATCCCGACAATCCGCTCCTGGAAGAAGCCGAACGCCGTCTGCAGCCCGATACCCGGCCAGATCCGGCCAACCCGGTACTTCGCCAGGAAAAGCGCGAGATGGCGACGGCGCCGACCCTGCCCGACAGCAGTATCGAGAGTCCGACTCAACCCATCGGAAAGGGCCCAGAACGTCGCTCCTCGGGGCGCAGAAAATCTCGCACCATTCCACCCGATGCACCGCTGGACGCGGTCAGCCTGGGGCAAGTGGTGCCTGGAGCCATTCCCGAGGTCAATGAACAGGGCGAGGATTCGGGCATCATCGAAATCCCCATCGACGAGGTCGACGACATTGGCGATCGGCGCAGCAAGACCGAGCATGTGTTGCGCCGAACTCCGCTTCTGAGCTCGCTCGGTCGGGTCGCCATGCATCGGCTCATCCAGGAGGCAAAGCTGATTTCGCTCAAGCCCGGCGAGGTTCTCTTCCGCCAGGGCGAGCGGGGCCGCACGCTCTACGTCATTGCCGAAGGCCGCGTCTCGATCGCTACCGATGGGCCGCCGCGCACCGAGCTGGCCCAGTTCGGCGAAGGCGATTTTTTCGGCGAAATCGCCATTGTCACCGACGACGTCAGACGCGGAACAGCCACTGCGGACCATGTGCGAGGAGCTCAACTTCTGGCCATCGATCGCAATGTGATCGGTGATCTGGTCGATGATGAACCGCAAGTGCTGCAAGCTCTTTTGCGCTTTTTTCGCGAGCGACTGGTCGACGTATTGGTCCGGACCAGCCCGCTCTTTGCCCCATTTGTCGGCGACGAGCGCTACCAGCTGGCCGCCCGCTTTCGCTTTCTCGAGGTCAACGCCGGCGCGCTTTTGCTCGCCCAGGGCAAGCGAGCGCCCGGCCTTTTTGTCCTGCTCAGCGGCGCGCTCGAGGCTCTGTACACCCAGGGCCAGAAAACCCGGTCGCTGGGGACGCTGCAATCGGGCGGCGTATGCGGCGAGATGTCGCTTCTGGCCAACGAGCCGTCGCTCTTTACCGTTCGCGCCGCGCGTAAATCGTTTATCCTCCATCTGCCCACTGCCCATTTCCGCGAGATCATCATGACTCATCCACAGGTCTTGATCTTCGTGTCGGAACTGGCCGAGCAGCGACGCAAGCGCTACGAGGCAATCATCGCTGGAAAAGCCAATTACGGCACTGGTCGCATCAACCTGGTGTAGTCCGCTCAAGCAGCCAACGCCACCACGCGATATACCATGACACTGTGCAATGATACTCTGGTCAGCGGCATTCTCTTCCTGTCGTTTAGCCAAGCTTGTAGCAATCTGAACTTTCTGGTCGACGCCGACGTGAGGACCTTTCTCGGCGAGGTAGAAGCGGACGAGTGGTATTTTCTCTCCGACCTGCTCAACGTCACCGATGCGGTGACGGCGAACTTTTCCAACCCGGTGCCCATCATCGAGCAGATCGGCATCGAGATGATGAATATCTGGTACACCGTCGGCCCCGGCAAAGACATCATCCGAAAAGGAGTGGATTTTCTTCGCCTGCAAACCGGCTCGGAGGGCTATCACAGCCTGTTCCGGGGGCCGGAGGACCAGGTCGGCACGTTCTCTCTGGACAAGCTGGACGAAGCGGCGGGGTTTGCCGAACTTCACAGTACCACGCCGATGAGTCGAGATATGGAGCGCGGAGTACTGCTCGGCGGAATGCGCCTGGCCGGCGATCTGGCCTATGTCGACGTGGACAATTCGCGCGATAGCAATCGGTTTCTCATCCGGTTTATCGCCACCTCCGACGGCTCGCCGTGGCAGGATACCATCGAAAAACTGGCCGTCCAGGCCGGTACCACGATCGAGGAGTTGCCCGGGCCCGAGCAGGTCAGGCAGCTGGTCTGGTACTGCAGAGATATGGAGCTGCGCCTGCGCCAGCAGAGGCTGTTTTGGCAGGTGACCAACGACAGTCTCACCGAGGCCCTGGAGCGACTCAATCAGGCTCGCCGGCGCCTCGCCGAGGTGCTCGAGGGAGAAAAGCAGGGCCGGCTGAGCGGCGCTATCCTGGCCGATCGCTACGAGTTGGGTCCGCTTTTGGGTCGCGGTGGCATGGGCGAAGTATATCTCGGTCACCGCATCGGCGAGGCCGAGGACAAGGCCGGCGAGGTCGCGGTCAAGATCCTTCACCCGTTCTATTCGCAGGATCGCAGCATGCTGAAGCGGTTCGAGCGCGAAGCCGAGGTTGCCGCCAGGGTTGCCAGAGGCTATGTGCCGGAGACCTTCGAGGTCGGTGCGACCGAGGAGGGCCAACACTATATCGTCATGGAGCGCCTCAATGGCCGGGATCTCGAGAGTTATCTGGAGCAACACAACCGCTTGCCGCGCGGCGAAGTCGCACAGCTCATCGCCAAGCTCGGTGAGGCTCTCGACGCCGTCCATCGGGCCGGCGCCATCCATCGCGATCTCAAACCGTCCAACATATTCCTGGTCCGCGACGACGACGGCGAGTTGTCGCCCCGTCTGCTCGACTTCGGGGTGTCCAAACTGCAGGACGGCGCGGCCAGCCTCACCCAGAGCATGGCGCTGGTCGGTACGCCGGGCTTCATGGCCCCTGAAGCCGCGCGGGGATTGGCCAAGAGCATCGGGCCACCGGCCGACATATTCGCCCTGGGCGCGCTGGCCTACCTGGCGCTGAGCGGACGCCGTCCGTTTAACTCGCGCGACCTGGTCACCTTCCTCTTCGAGGTGATCAACCGAGAGCCCGAGCCGGTGACCAGCCTGGTACCCGAGTTGCCGGCCGATATCGATTCTGTAATGGCCATAGCCCTGGCCAAGGATCCCGACAAGCGCTATCAACATGCCTCGGAATTTGCCCGGGACTTCGAAATGGCCCAGCGGGGAACGCTTTCGGCCGACACCAAACACCGAGCTCGCGCTCTGCGCGGTTAACGCTCGACTCCACCATCCGATCAGACCGGCATGGGCCCGTATTGACGGATTTGAGCCCTGGCAGGCCGCGGCGAAAGAGAGCAAGTCGCAAGGAGTCAATCGCGCGTGGAGGGGCGCGGCTCATCACCGGTGAAGCGGGTTCGATGGGCCAGGTGGCCGGTCTGGTTGCAATCATCGTCGCAATCATTTGCTGCAATCGGGGCTAGATTGCTCCAAACATCGGCCGGGTAGCGTGTTACCGTGCCCCCGCCAGTCATGAACATGGTCAAAATAGCTGTGTCCAGCAGCTCATATTTTGCCGCCGGAGTGTGCCTGGTGCGATATGTCGGAGCACTGTGCTGGGTGTGGGCAATTGCGGCATGCGCTGGCCCGGGCAAGGCCGAACCGCTCGCCAATACTGTGCGCGCGTACAACGACGCGGTCAGGTGGCAGCGCTTTCAGGTTGCTGCCGCTCATGTACCCGCGAGCCGACAGGATCATTTTCTCGACCAGCGCGATCGCATACACGATGATCTTCGAATCAATGATTACGAGGTGATCCGTGTGCGATATGACCAAAATGGCAGTCGCGCTCGAGTTCATGTCAAATTTGTCTGGCATCGGGATTCCGAAGGGATCGTGCGTGATACGCACGCGGTGCAAACCTGGCACAGACAGGGGAAGCACTGGCTGCTGATGCGGGAGACCCATCTCCGGGGCGCGCCAATGCCCGGCGTCGAGTCGCCGCAGGGTGACGAATCTGGCCCGGATGCCGGTGACTCGCTGCGTCCTCCAGAGCAATAGCGTATAATATTAAACGTTTTTGTGTCGTCTCACGACTTTGTTCAGCACGGGCGAGCCCTGGTCCAAGAGGGGCAGTTCCAGGAAGCAGTAAAAGTCTGCCGCCTGGGACTGTTGGCCCATCCGACAGCGCTGCAGGGCCGATTGGTACTGGGCAGCGCGCTCATCGCTTTGCGCCGCTACGACGAAGTACTGGCCGAAATGCGCGTCGCCCTGGAGATCGACGAGGGCAACGCCTGGGCACTGGCTCTCAAAGGCCAGGCGCTTTTGCACAAGGGCAAGGCATCGCAAGCGGCCCTGGTGATCGATCGGGCCCGTCTGTTTGCCCCGGGCGAGCAGTACATCGAGGATCTGTGGAGCCGTGCGCAGAGTGCGCTGGGGGATGAGGCGTTGGGAGAGTTTGTGTCCCGTCAGCCGAGCGAGACCAGGACCAAGAATTATCCCGCCCATGACGACCTCGAAACCGACACTGGCAGCGAAAAGATCACCCGGCCGCAGGCGGTGATCGGTTTCAGTGAAGAGGACGACTCGAACAGCGCGGAACTCGGTGACACGACCGACGCGGTCGATGCGATCGAACACCTGGGTCGGCCATTGGCACCCGAGTCGGCGCTGGTTGCAGACGCGGTGACCCCCAATGGCGACGATGGAGAAGAGGCGGCGTATACGATCGAGGAGACGTCTGAGCAACTCGGCGATAGCGAGGAGACTCGGGTGGCTGGCCAGCCGGCCGGATTCGGTTCCGATTCCGATATCGACGATAACGGCGACTACTTCGGCAATGGCCCGCTGGCCCGGACCGACGTGCATCCGCGCTATGAATTGGATGGTTCGACTCCCTGGCCGGGCCGCCATGAGGACGCGGCGGCACAGCGGGATGGGGGCGGCCGGTTATTTGCCCTCTCGCCTCGCGACGCCCACGGCGAGGCCGGGCAAAACCGCGGGGGAAAATCGCACGATGGCACTCCGCCGAGGCATGCGATGGCCAGAGAGCGTGAGCAGCGGGCGGCGATCCGGGCGGCCGAGTTGTTTGCCCAGTCGAACGATTTTGTTCCGACCAAGACCCTCGAGCACTTCGACGATTCTCTGGTTCCGACCGGAACACAGAAGGCCTCGCGTTCGGGCGACGTGGAAGACTCGGCAATGGCCACGGCGCTGGACCAGGTACCGGATCAGTTTCGCGCCACTCCGTCGCTCTCGTCCGATCCGCCGATCGCCCCAGCTCCTCGCTTTTCCTCGTTCTCCTCGGATCCGTTTGGTCATTCGGAGACGTTTGACGCCTCGGCGCATGCCATGTCTTCGATGGCGCCCGGGCAAAGCGCCGGGCCCGACGGTATGGCCGGTATGCCAGAGGCCGTTTGGGCCGAGCAATCCGGCTCATCGCTGTCCGACTCGGGGCCGATTTCTGTCCATCCAGCGGAGCATTTCGACCCGCTGGACTCGTTTCACGGTGGCGATACGCTGCGACGGGATGGTTCGTATCCGTGGACTGACGCCGCCAGCCCGGCACCTCCCAACGACTCCGTAGAAGCGCATTTTTCGCCGGTTGCCGAACATCAGCCCGGGCGCCAGGACGATCCCAGCCAGGCCGATTCGGCGGCCCGGACCCGGGCGCTCCCGGCAACGCAACCGGACCCGGTACCGGTGAAAGCGGATCTTGCCAGCGACGGGCCATTTTTTTTCGACGATGACGATTTCGACAAGCTGGACCCCGATCGGTCCGACTTCGACCCGGACCGCACCGAGGAGTCGACGGTCTATTTCCAGCGCTCACCGCAGCGCGAGTCGGGCCCGCCCCAGTCCCCGGGGGCCGTCGATTCGGACGACTTCGATTTCGACGACGAAGTGATGCTCTCGCCCCAGGCCATGGCCGGACGCAGGCGTGCCCCGGCCCGACCCGGAGCCGCTCCGCCCGGTCACGACCCCGCCGCGCGTGCCCGGCCGAGACATCCCGACGAGCCAGCGGCTCTGTCCCCGCCGGTTGGAGCCAGAAATTCGCAAGAGAGAGGACCATCACTCGACGATCTCTTTCCCGAGGAGGAATCCGGGGTCTCGAAAATCGCCCTGATCGAGGAGGTGCTCCAGGCAGCCGACGCCCGGGAGCAGCCTGCGGCCGGGCCGGAGCCGACTTCACTGCCATCGTCGAAGAAATCGGATATGCGGCTCATTCGCGCCGGCCTCGGACTCGAACCCACCGGCACCGGAGAAGTTTCCATGTCCCGGCAGCCGCCACCGGTCCCGGCATCTGCGCGCCCACTGCCGCCCCGCCCGGCGCAGCCAATGCCGCATCGATTGCCGTCCAAGATGCCCCAGGTCCGGGTCCGGGGCCGGGGCCAACCCGACCGCCATCCGGTCGATCGAACGGGTGGCGCGCCAAAGTCGCGCTCTCGCTGGGTCTATGCCCTGTATCTCTTGATGGCACTCGTGGTCGTGGCCGGCGGGGTATTTGCCGGGCTTCAAATTCGCGAGATCCGGCTGGCCCGGCAGATCCGAACCGCGCAACGGGTTGCGGTTTCCCTGGCCCAGGACGATACGTACAACGGATATCTGCGCGCCCGGGCCGCCTATGACGACATCGTGGCCGTTCGTGCCAACAACGAGACGCGCGCTCAGCTGGCCCGCATGCGAGCTGCCATTGCGGCGGAATTCGGCGAGGGCCAAGGCGACGCCAAGGCGCTGGTATCCGAGCTGGACGGGGTCGAGGATGTCAATACCGCCTGCGCACGGGCATTGCTCGCGTTGGCGGACGACGACCTCGCGACTGCCGAGCAGTGGGCGCGCACTGTGGCCCAGGACCATCCAGCCGAGCCGCTGGGACCGTATCTCACCGGACGTGTCGCGCTTTTGGCCAGGCGTGCCGACGATGCCCTGGTCGCGTTCAACGAGGCCCTGGCGCTCGAGAGTCGGCCGGCCAACTACGTTGGACTGGGTTATGCTCATCTGGCCAGGTCGAGCTATTCCGAGGCCAAAGCCGCTTTTCAGCGCGCTCTTGACCGAGTGCCCGGGCATCCATCGGCGATCATTGGCCAGGCCGAGATCACGGTAGCGGCAGGAACCGTGACCGGCGAATCGGATAAGATCGCCCAGCAACTCCAAGAGCTGATCGAACGCGAGAGCGATGAGCCGACAGCGCCATCGCCATGGCAGCGCGCCCGGGCATCTCTCGCCATGGTCAGGCTCGCCATCGCGCGCGACGACAAGGGGGCCATCGAGGTCGCCCTGGCCCGCACGCGCGAACTCAGGCCGCGACGCGATATCCGTTTCACCAAGGCATTCATCATGACGTTGCTGGACATCGGCGACATCGGAGCAGCCCGGGCCGAGGCTAAACGTGCCGGCGAGCTCTGGCCCGAGCGTATCGATCTGCGCTACGAACTCGCCCGGGTCAGCCTGGCCGATGGCGATCCCGGCGCGGTGGTCGCCATTCTCGACGGAGACGTGGGCGGCGACGTCAAGGCGTTGGCTACCCGGGGCCGAGCTTATCTGATGATCGGCGACAAGAGGCGGGCTCGCCTCGATCTCGAAGCAGCGTTTGCTGCGAATCCAAATGGGGTCGAGGTTGTTCTCGGCATGGTCGATCTCGCTCTGGCCGGTGGGGATTTTCGCACCGCTCTCGAACGAATTCAGCCCTTCTACTCACCCGATGCACCAGGTCCCGTGCAGGTGGCCTACGCCGCGGCGCTGCGCGCCAGTGGCGTGCGCAAGAAAGCCCGTGAGATTCTCACCCGTGCCGTCGGCCGGTTCAAGATCGGGCGCGCTTATCTCGAATTGGCTCGTCTCGAGGTCGACGAGGGCAACTTCAAAAAGGCCTCTGCCCGCTACGCCGCGGCCATCGCGCGCATGCCCAAGGACCTCGCAGCGCAGCTCGAGGTGGCCCGTCTGGCGGTCGAGACCGGCTCCATCGCGGACGCGCGTGCCGCTCTCGATCAGATGGTTGTGGACTACGCGCAGAGTTTCGACGTATTGCTCGAAGCTGCTCGCGTGCAGATTCTGACTGGTGCCCACGAACAGGCCAAGAGCACTCTCGACGCGGCCGAAAAACTGCCCGAAGGGAAAGCGCGGGGGCGCAGTCATATCGAGCGCGAGCGGGGCCGGCTGGCGCTCAAGGAGTGGCGCACGAACGACGCGATCGACCGGCTGAACACGGCCAAGAAGCTCAATTCCCGCGATGTCGAGGCCAACCTGCTCCTGGTCCACGCCCACTATGCGGCCGACAAGGACAAGGCACTGCGCGCCGCTGTCCAGGACATTCCCAAGCGTTTTCCCAAGGACGCGCCGGTGCGCGAGTTGGCCATGGGCCGGCGGGAGACGTACTTCGATCGCATGGGCGAGGCGCTCGGTTATTACCGCAAGGCACAGGACAAGCTGCAGTCACAGAACGCCACTCCGCGCCAGCGGGCGAACGCTATCTACTGGATCGGTCGCATCCACCTGTTCGAGTCTCGACTGGACTCCGCGGAAAAGAGCCTGCTCAGCGCCACCAAGCTCGATCCTGGCAACGCGATTGCGTTTTATTATCTCGGCCGCCTCTACGTCGACCGCTCGCGTCTCACCAAGGCGGTATCGGCGCTGGAGACCTCGCTCGAACTCGACGACCGGGGCGCGATTCCAGATGCGTGGTTCGATCTCGGCGAGACCTACTTCAAGCTGGGCCGCTCACAGCAGGCCAAGAAAGCGTTTCAGAAGTATCTCGAACTGTGGCCCAAGGGCGATTACACCGAGGATACCCGCGAGTACCTGCGCAAGCTGCGCTGACCATGCCCGACTCCTTTACTGCCAGGCCAACCAGTGCATTGGCCCGGATTGATCGGGCTAGGGCCACAGAGCCGGCGATCAACCGGTAAAGGACCCTGACCGGGTCTACTTAACTCTGGCGCCGAGGAACCAGGCAGTCTGGCCGCCGGGCGCGATGCGGACAAAGCCGGCCTTGTTGAGGTTCAGGTCGAATTTGCCCTGCTTCTTGCCGACTGCGGCGTAGAAGGCCACCAGGTCGCCCTTGGTGATCTTGACCCCCCTTGGCTTCTTGACGATCAGGCTGTAGCCCGACTTGACCTTCTTGTACTTGCATTTCTGCTTGTAATAGACTTGGCCGGTGTACACGTTGACGCTGTCGATTTGCTTGGTGTTCCGGCACTTGGTCGGGACACTGTAGCTGGAGCGGAAATCGAAGCGCAGGGAGTTGCCCGAAACCGCGGTCACCGGCTCTTCGACGTAAACGATCTTGCCGACGTTCTCGGTCGGGTTGGAACCGGCCTGGCGATGGCTGATGGTCTCGACTTCGACACCGATCTGGCCATAGGCCTCGCCGCGGCGGGCTATGGCCACTTCTTTGACCGCCTTGAACTCCTTGCCGATCTTCGAGTAACGGCCGGCGAAGCGGCGGACCGTGTCGGTCGGCTTTGGCTGCATTTTGCCGCGGCGGTCGGCCAAGATGTCAAAGAGACGGACCTTGAGCTCCTCGTCCTTGCTCAGCCAGGGGCGTCCGTTCTTGATGATCGACAGCTCTGGGTAGAGCTTGGCCTTGTCGCCCTGTTCGAAGTAGAGCCGGGCCAGGGCGCTCGAGATCTGGTAGGACAGGCCCTTTTCCAGGCTGCCGTTCCGGTACGCGGCGTCGAGGGCCACGGCGGAGGAATAGGCCTCTTTGTACAGCGTCTGCCGTGCCGACAGGAGCTTCTTCTCGGCGGTTTTGTAGTTCTCGGCGTCGAGCGCATTTTCGCCCTGTTCGTACATCGACTGGGCTGCTCTTTCAGCGGTCTGGATCTTGTCCCACTCGCTGTCGAATTGCTCCGTCACGCGTTTGCGCCAGGATTCGAAATCGGCCCTGGCTCGCTCAGCCTTGACCTCCTCGGGGTCGCGATACTTCTTCTGAATCCGCGCTATCTTTTTGGCGTACCTGTCCGGCTTACCGCTCGTCGGGGCCAGCTCGGCGTAGTACTTGAGGTGGTTTTCAAAACCGGTCTCGAAGCTCACCGCGTAGCGGAACTCGCTGGCTTTGCGGTATTCCGCGATCTTGCCCAGCACATACGCGGCATAGGCGTCGTACTCGGCCAGGACCATCTGGTCGCGCTCTTGCACAATGGCGGCCCCGACACCGGCGTCTTTCATCTTGCGGCGGCACTTGACGTAAGCGGTGAGGCCGCGCTCGACCCCGCTCCAGCGCTCGTCCATGCGATCCTGCTTGGTCCGCTCGGCCAACCGGGAGCATTTCTCGGTGAGGACGCGCTTGTTGTACACGTCTTCGGTCCATGTGCCCTTGATGGCCTGCAGTTTTTCGGGCGCCGACGCCAGCATCGCATTGCCCGCGTCAATCTCCTTTAACTCCGCGAGCTTTTTGTGGATCCGCTTCTCGCGGTACTCGGCCGAGCTGAACCGGCCGTTTTTGCGCTGCTCTTCGACCGACTGCAGATCTTCTGTGATCTGCGTCTCGATCCGTTTGATCTTGTCCTGGCGTCGCTCTTCCTCGCGCGCCTGACGATCTGCCTCTCGCTTCCTCTCGGCGTTCTGCTGGTCGCCCTCGGCGACCAGATCGGCGCCGCTGATCGACTGGCCCGACGCGGCCTTCTTGAACAGACTACAACCCGTCGTCAACATTGCAGTGAGCGCCACCGCCGAAGCCATCTTGACCCAGTAGCTCATAACTCTCTTTCTCCTTAGATCGACCCGCCGGTCCCCGACGAGTTCTTGAAATAGTGATATAAGTAATTACTATGGTTGATTGGTTGAATGCTAAAACCAGCACCCTACCGGCGTGCTGGTGAGTTGTCAACGCGCCACGCTGCAATCTGCACAGCGAATCGTCTGCTGTTCAGTATTTCTTTATGATGGAGCTGAGAGCGGCCGCCGGGCATCTACCCGCGTATAATCGGCGATGGCCACCACAGATGGAGACGGGCGCTGGCGCAATTGCTGTGAGCGAAAGGACCGTGCGAGATGTCAAATCAGGCGATGTAGAAATACGATGTATGAGAAGGAAAATGCTTTTTATTTGGTCGAGTAAAAAGAATTCTCCGTTCTGATCGTCGGGGCGTCAAAATAGGATACAGCGTTGGGCTTTTCTGGGGTTAAATACAGAGAATCCGCGCGCGCCGAGGAATTGGCCTGTGCGGCCGAGAACTCGCATCCTGGCGGCCAGGCGGGCGATGGGCTTTCTTCCAATCGCGGGCAAAACCGGGCTACGATGCCCGACATGGGGCGAGATTCCATTGATCATTCCGACCAGGCCTGGCGCGATCTATGTGCAGTGCGCGATGCACGTCCGCTGGTCCACAACATTACCAACTACGTGGCGATGGATATTTCGGCCAATGTTCTGCTCGCGGTGGGAGCGTCGCCAGCCATGATCCACGCCGTCGAGGAGGCTGCCGAGTTCACCGCCATATCGGCTGCATTGACGGTCAACATCGGCACTGTCTCGGTTGCCTGGGCAGACGCCATGGAGGCGTCCATGGCGCGCGCCAGGGAACTCGGGATTCCAATGGTTTTCGATCCAGTCGGGGCGGGGGCGACCGAGTATCGAACCCGAGTCGCCCGCAAGCTGCTCGAGTATGGCCCGACTGTGATCCGGGGCAACGCCTCCGAAATTCTGGCCCTTGCGGGAGATACCGGTATTGGTGCCACCACAGGAGTGGATAGCAGTCACAGCACCGACGAGACAGCGGAGGCAGCTTCGAGCCTTGCTCGGCACATTGGCGGAGTGGTTGCTGTCACCGGAGCTGTGGATCGGATCACCGATGGTGACAGTACATATCTGGTGCGCAATGGCCATCCCTTGATGAGCCGGGTCACTGCGTTGGGATGTGCTCTCAGCGCACTTGTCGGTGCGTTTTTGGCGGTACAGCGACCATTGTTGGCGGCAACCCACGGTCTGGCTCTTTACGGGTTGGCCGGACAGCTGGCAGCAGATGCCTCGGCCGGCCCGGGCAGCCTGCGGTGGCGAATTGTCGACGCCCTGCACAGTCTTGATGCCGGCCAAATTCAGCGCGGGCTTTGCATCAGCTGAGCCAGCAACAAGGCCAGACCGAGCTCGCGACGTCGATCGGTCAGTCGGCGAGCCAGACGATGGCATCGACTGGTCGAGTTATCTCGGCCCCGCCAGTGGGCCAAGCTGCCCGTCGGTAGGCGGCACGCTAATTGCTCATCACATCATCATGCTTGGATTCATCATCGACGAGGATCTCACCCAGGCCGAGCTGGAATTTCCGGGTATCTGCGCCCTCTACGCCTCCCTGGACGATAAACCCACGACTTTCCTCGAGCTGGTCTGGCTCTACCAAGAGCACATGCAGGGGATTCAACGGCGCCTCGTGCTCGGACAAGACGACGCTTCTGGCATGGCGCATTACCAAGAAGCGCAGATGGGCGCTCATTAGCCCGCACAGCCCTGCTGAGCAATGCCCAAACGTAGCATGGAAGATACGACCACAGTTGCACAGGTGTTACGAGATCGATAACCTGGCCTTCCGATATGGCAAACAGGCCAGCGCGGGGGCCGGCCATTCGATTGGCCGTTTCAGCGCGGTTCGGTCGCCGCGGGAACTGCACTGTTGTCGGGGCCGAAGATACGGTCCTTGAAGACAAATAGACCCGCGC
The DNA here is from genome assembly GCA_022360315.1 of Pseudomonadota bacterium. Lineage (GTDB taxonomy): Bacteria > Myxococcota_A > Polyangia > Haliangiales > Haliangiaceae > JAKSDA01. The sequence goes on along the minus strand of JAKSDA010000096.1, from coordinate 7,336 downwards.
CGATAGCGCCGATCAAAAGAACGATCACCACGAATGCGATGATGATCGCTTTGCTTCCGCCTGTGGACTCGTGCGCACTGGTTCGTTCGGGTTCGAGGATTTGCTCGAGCGGTTCGATCTGACTCGAATCCGAATTATGGGCCTCGGCATCGGTCTTGATGGAAGCCGACATAGAATCGCTGCTATCCGCCAGTTCTTCGTCATCAAAGACCATTGACGTCCACGTCGAGGTATCGACGAAGGTCTGGCCCTCCTCGGCAAACTGCTTGGGATCCAGACTGAGCGAACCGTCGTCCGACGGCGTGAACAAGCCCGACGAGCCGTCGTCGATGAGCGAGGTGACCTTGGCCATCTCGTCCTGAATGAGCACGTCGATGAGCGACTCTTTGGGCTCGATGCTGCGTTTGCGCATGCGCTCGAGCTGGGTGTCCTTGACCAGCGCAGCGAGGTCGCGCGCAGTGACCTTCATGCGCCGGCTGAACAAGAACTGCGCCAGGGCGTCGCCGAGGTCGGCCGAGCTCTGATAGCGATCGTCGGGGTCCCGGGCCAGTGATTTGCACACCACTTGTTCGAGCTCCGGCTCGATCTCCGGCATGATCTCCGCAATTGACGGAATCCGCGCTTGCCTGACCAGTTCCACGGTCTGATAGTCGGTGTCGCCGTAGAATAGACGGCGGCCGGTAAACATCTCCCACAGAATGATGCCGAGGGCGAAAATGTCGGCGCGATGGTCGACTTCCCGGCCGCTCGCTGCTTCCGGCGAAAGATAGGAGAACTTGCCCTTGACCACCCCGGGATCGGTCGACTCGATCTGGCTGGTCGCCTTGGCCAGGCCAAAATCAACCAGCTTGACCTCACCCATCTTGGACAGGAGAATGTTGGGCGGCGAGACATCGCGGTGGACGATGTTCAGCGGCTCGTGGTTCTCCGGGTTTTCCAGACTGTGGGCGTAGTTGAGCGCCTTGCAGCACTCGATAACCGTGTAGATCGCCTGGGCGATCTCGATGCGCTGGGATTTCTGCTTGAGTCGCTCGAGCAGGGCCTTGAGGTTGCACCCGTCGACGAACTCCATGACCAGGAAATACGACGAGTCAGTCACCCCGATGTCGAAGACCTGGACAATGTTGGCGTGCTGCAGATACAGAGATAGCTTGGCCTCGTCCAGGAACATGGCCACGAACTTCTCGTTCTTGGTCAGACTGGGCAGAATGCGCTTGATAGCGACGTTCTTCTTGAATCCCTGTAGAGATTCAGCGACGCCCCGAAAGACCTCGGCCATACCTCCTTGGTCCAGGCGTTCGGTGATGGTGTAACGATCACCCATACGGCGAGTCGGGCGTCGGCGTCCTGCCGATCACAAGATGAGGGACTATATCAGACAGAATCGATAGGTGCATAACATCGCAGAGAAAATGCAATGTTGTGAGAGTAATCCAGGCCGGCCGGTAAGCGCCAACCCACATCTATAACCCCTTTTGCTCGCGTTCGGCTTTGCAGTCGATGCAAAGGGTCGTCACGGGCCTGGCCATGAGGCGCTGGAATCCAATTGAATCAGAACATTCCTCACATTCATCGATCTCGCCGTTTTCCAGGCGTTGCAGAGCCGATTCGATCTTGCCCAAAAGGAAATTCTCTCGGTCGTGGAGGCGGAGCTTGGTCGAATAAAGTGCTTCTTCGGTGGACTCATCGAGGGAGTCGCGGCCAACGCGGTCGCGGTCGCGATCCATCGTGAAATCGAGGGCCGAGTGGGCACTCGCCACCAGCCGGTCTCGGTCGGCCAACAAGCGCTCACGCAACTGCTCGGTTTCTTCCGGGCTCAACATGGCATGAACAGTTTACGGACTTGCCAAACCCGCCGTCAATCGAACCCGGGGCAAGGATGAACGGCCGAGCGGCCGGTTCTTCGATCGCCCTGGTTCAGATGATCGATCGCGGGACTGTCGCGAGGCTGCATAGGCCGAAACCGAACGGGCAAAAACAGCTGGAGCCGCACCTCGACCGACTGCGTGGGACGGCATTCTCAACGGTTATAGGGAGATGCAAACCGCAGTCATTGTCCCTTTCGCATCCTCCGGGCCGGGTGATGAAATAGATCACGTACTACGGACGTTCGTCACACGGCACGACACGACACAAGCGTCGTGGCTGTGGAGAAAGCGTGAACACACGTCAACAACTGGCGATGTGGAACTGGCGACCGGCATTCTTGCGGTTGCTGTCGAGCCGCCTCTCTGCGCAGCTTGCGGATTCCGCTGCGGCCCTGGGACTTCGCGAGGGTGATCTGCCGCTTCTCATCGAGCCATCGCGTTCTGCGCCCTTCGAGTCCGCAGCGCGTGTATCCAGGCGCTGGGCCAGATCGGCGGTGAGGCCGCAGTTCTCGCGCTGGGCGAGCTCTTGCAGTGCGGCGATCAGATGGGCCGTACCCAGGCGGCCAGCGCTCTGGCCAATGTGGCCAGCGACGCTGCGCGCGCTCTTGACCGTCCTTGCCGACCCCGACCGAGCCAACCATCTGCGCGTGGCTTTGGCCTCCTAGCAGCGTTCGGGAAATCCCGAACGCCGCTACCATTATTGGGCAAAGCCCTCCGGCGGACTCCCGCCGGGCGCCCCATGTGCCCAAAATCGGCTGATCGCCGATCTCGGCCGGGGCGCACGCAGATTCGAGAAAAACAATTTTTCCCGAATACTGCCAGTTGCGCAACCGCAGAGCCGAGCTGACCGCGAGCGAAACGAGGATGATCGAAGAACTGATCGGGCCCGATGCCGATGGTGTGTTCGGTGGCAATACCCATGGCGGCCACTTGGGCCGGTTCGAGTGGTAGCTCACGCCGCACTGTGTCACCGCCCGGCAGGAGTGAGCTGATCGGCCCGACGTCCCGACAGGAAATGCGAAGCGGAGTTGGTACCGGACCGAGCAGCCGGGTCGGCCGGTTATTCGATCGGTAGCTTCACTCGTCTTTCTTCTGAGGGGTTCCAACGGGTACACTGTATGTCAGCGTCGCCATTTCCAAGTATGTTTGTCGGGTAGCGCAGCCTGGATACAAAACTCATGTCACTCACGGTGCCCCCTTTTCCCCCCTACGACGAGATTCCCTCGCCACAAGAGCTGGCCAATCACCTGGTATGTGCCGTGCCGGAACCCGATCGCAAAGCCGCCAGCGATCTTCTCGTATCGCGGATCTTGCCAGTCAAACTCGCCGGCATTGACCACCATCCCCGGCCCGAACGCCTGAGTGTGGTGGTTTACAAAGAACTCGCCCGGACTCTCACTGCTCGGCCGGCCAATATGCGACTTCACGCCCTCAAGCTGGTCGCCCTCGGCGCCGAACTGCAGCGCGTGTTTCGCGAGGCTCTTAATCTGGCCATCGCGCGGTTTTTGATCGACCACACCGGCAATCTCGACGCCGAACGGCTCGAACGCTGGCTCAACCCGGCCGTTCAAGATCTGCGCATGCTGTCGGCCGAGGAGCTGACCGAGCAGGCAGTCGACCTCGAAAAAGCCCTCAAATCGTGGAAGTACTGGGTAACCGGCGACTACCCCACCGAATGGCCCAAGCACCGCACTGTGTGTCTGCAAACCCAGGCGATGATCCAGTCCGCCAAGACTGCATCGTTCGATTCGGCCACCGGCAGCCTGCTGGAATTCTTGCGCGACGCCGATCGCAAACCCGAAGAGCTAACATTCGACTGAACCAACCCCCGCGCTGGCCGGTGGCCAGGACTGGCTCCGGGCTAGCTGACCGCCTTGTTTTCGAGGATCAGCTCCGGGCGCTCGCGATTCTCGACCACCGCGCGGGTGACCACGCACTCCTTGACGCCGGTGAGCGAGGGGATCTCGTACATGACGTCGAGCATGATCTCTTCGAGAATGGCGCGCAGCCCGCGCGCACCCGATTTTCGCCGATTGGCCTCCTCGGCCACAGCGCGCAGAGCATCTTCGGTGAACGTCAACTTGACGTTTTCGAGCTCGAATAGACGCTGGTATTGCCGCGACAGGGCGTTCTTGGGCCGCCACAACACTTCGGTGAGAGCGTCGACATCGAGTGCGTCACATGACACGATCACCGGCAGCCTTCCCATGAACTCGGGAATCATGCCGAATTTCATCAGATCCTCGGCCCGTGTCATGGCGCGCAGTGCGTCCTTGTCGTCCTCGGCAGTGCCGATGTTGGCGCCAAAGCCGAGTCCGCGTTCGCCAGTACGCCGCCGGACGATGTCCTCGATGCCGTTGAACGCTCCGGTACAGATGAACAGGATATCGGTCGTGTCGATCTGTATGAGCTCCTGCTGCGGCCGGTTGCGCGCGCCGTCCGGAGTGATCGTGGCAGTCTTGCCCTCGAGGATCTTGAGAAGTGCCTGCTGCACCCCCTCGCCAGATACATCGCGGGTCGGCGACGGCGAGCCACCCTTGCGGGCGATCTTGTCGATCTCGTCAATACACAGAATGCCCCGGGCGGTCTTTTCGACGTCGCCGCCGGCAGCACGGAACAGCGCCTTGATGACGCTCTCCACGTCTTCTCCGACATAACCGGCTTCGGTCAGGGTGGTGGCGTCTGCAATGGCAAACGGTACGTCCAGTTTTTTGGCCAGAGTTTGCGCGAGTAAGGTCTTGCCGCACCCGGTGGGGCCGACGAGCAATATGTTGCCCTTCTGCAACTCCACATCGGACGCCTTGCCACGCATGCCAATGCGCTTGTAGTGGTTGTATACCGCCACCGAGAGGGCCCGCTTGGCGCGCCCCTGGCCAACGACATAGCGATTGAGCTCCTCGACGATCTCCTTGGGAGGGGGATAGCTCGGCCTCTCGGCTGCTTCCTCCTTGGCGAGGATGTCGTTGCAGAGCTTGACACATTCATCGCAGATGAATACTCGAGGTCCGCTGATGAGCTTGCGGACTTCACGCCTCTGTTTGCCGCAAAAAGAGCAATGGAACTCTTCCATTAGAACTCATTCTTACACAGGCAGAGGTGCGCGCAACAGGGGCATGTGCCACCGGAACGCCATTTATCCATCGACTCCTCTGGTCGAAATCCGCACTTTCCTCTTGACGCGTTGGGTCATTTCGGTGCCAATCGGGGGAGTGCGGGTGCTGGTTCTCTGTCCTGAGCTGGACTCAGTTGCAAAGGATTCCGGTTCGGTCGTCTCGATACTGAACGATCTTGGCTGTCGTGTCCTCGAAGCGGGGTTCGATCTAGATGACCTCGATTTGAAGCGTCTTGCGGCAAGGCCGCCCAACATTGTTGTACTGGACGCCGGCGACGAGATTCAGCGCGCGGTCTCGTGCCAGAAGAAGCTGTGTACCATTGATATCCTGGCCGACATTCCGACGCTTGTAGCGGTCACAGTGCCCAGACTGTCGGGGATGGATTTCTCGGTCGGGTGGAACGACTTCATTCTATCTCCGGTGGTTCCGGCAGAGCTCTATGCCCGGCTCAGGCAGCTGGACTGGCGTACTGCCACGTTCGACTCCGAGGAGGTTCTCAAGGCCGGTGAGCTGGTCATCGACCTGGCCGGATACGAGGCGCGTCTGGGTGGTCGGCAACTGGATTTCACCCACCAGGAATTCGAGCTTCTCCGCTTTTTGGCGCAGAATCGCGGCCGGGTGTACACCCGCGAGCAGCTACTCGAGAGAGTGTGGGGCTACGAGTACACGGGGGGGACGCGTACTGTCGACATTCACGTGCGGCGAATTCGCGCCAAGCTGGGCTCGAACAATGCCCGGCTCATAGAAACCGTGCGCAATGTGGGATACAAAATGCGCTCGGGCTGATTCACCGCCACGGCGAGATATCGCCGACGCGTTCCGAATAATCGGTGGTATCGAGCGAACCCATCGTATCAATCGATTGTATTGATTGATTGATCGATCGTATCAAGCGATACGACTTCCGGTTGGGGGATTACAGCTTTGAGGCCACGAACTTGGCCAGGTCGATCAGGCGCTGCGAGTAGCCAGCCTCGTTATCGTACCAGCCGAGCACTTTGGCCACATCGCCGGCCACCTTGGTCACGCTGGCATCCAGCGTGGCCGAATGCCGGTCGCCGTTGAAATCGATCGACACCAGCGGCTCTTCGCTCACTGCCAGGATGCCGGCAAGCGGTCCGGCGGCAGCAGCGCGCATGGCGTCGTTGATCTCATCCGCACTGGCGGATTTGTCCAGCTTGACCGTGAGATCGACCAGGGACACGTTGGGCGTGGGCACGCGGATGGCCATGCCATCGAGTTTGCCGTCGAGCGCTGGCAGCACTTCCTTGAGCGCGATCGCGGCGCCTGTCGACGTCGGAATCATGGACAGGGCAGCGGCGCGGGCGCGGCGGAGATCCTTGTGCGGAAAATCGAGGATGCGCTGGTCATTGGTGTACGAGTGGATCGTGGTCATCAGGCCGTTGGCAATGCCGAACGTCTCGTGTAGCACCTTGGCCATCGGAGCCAGGCAGTTGGTCGTGCACGATGCATTGGAAATGATGTGGTGGTTCTTGGCATCGTATTTTTCGAGATTGATGCCGCACGCCAGGGTGACATCGGGATCGGGCGCGGGTGCGCTGATCAGCACTTTTTTGGCCCCGCCGTCAATGTGTTTGGCCGCCTGGGCCCGTTTGCGAAACAGGCCGGTCGATTCGATGACGATGTCGACGCCCTGGTCTTTCCAGGGGATCTCGGCCGGTTCGCGAATCGCGGTAATCTTCACCTCATCGCCGTCAATGACCAGGCCGTCCCCCTTGATCTCGACAGAGCCGGGATAGCGGCCGTGGACCGAATCGTACTTCATGAGGTGGGCGAGCGTGGAAGCATCGGTCAGGTCGTTGATGAGGACCAGATCGAAACCCTCGGAGCTGTCGGCCAGACAGCGCACGAGTCCGCGGCCGATGCGGCCGAATCCATTGATACCGATACGAACTTTGGACATTGCGTTCCTCCGTGGCGAATTCACGCGGACCCTAGCTCGGATCGGGCGATACGACAACGGTGCTGAAAAGCAATCGACCCGTGTTCTGGCCGAATGCCCCGGCCACCGAGGCGAGACCCGACAGGTAGGCCGGGCCGGCCACCGGTCCGGCCGCTTGGGCAGGCGGCCGGCGACGCCAAGACTGGCCGAATCCGGTTTACCCGGAGGGCCTGACGGGCAAACCGGACAGGATTCGCCCGGTAGCTGCGCAACCCGGGTTTCTGTTCGGGCAGCGCTGCCCGGGCTTCTGCTAAGAGCCGGTCCAAAAACTCTCCGCGTCGCCAGAGCGCCGATCCATCACCGCCAGCGGGCTTGCTCGTCGGTCAAATACAGCCAGTATTCTCCACTCCTCGCCCACCCACTGGCGGCGCGCCTCGTCGCTCTGGCTCGGT
>JAKSDA010000395.1 GCA_022360315.1 Pseudomonadota bacterium | reverse complement strand
ATCTTGACGTGGGCATCTGGCTGGGCGTCGGCAGTCATTCTTGTTGGGACCGCCGGTCAGGGCCGGCTGACCAGCCAGTTTATGGGCCCTTGCGAGCCTTGGTCAATCCGAGCTGCCGCATCTGGCCAGTCGGTAGGCCGAGCGCGCCCGGGCCAGCGCGCGCGCGCGGCGAAGGTGCTCGCACCCTCTCGCCAGGCTCTCGGGGTCCTGGTAGCGGCTGCCCGAACGGACCAGCGCATCGCCGAACAGATAGTTTGCTGTGGGATTTGCAGGGTCGATGCGCACAGCTTCTTCGGCCTCGGCGATCTGTTTGGACAGGCTTTCTGCCTTGCGGGCCTGCTGCGCCGCGCGGATATGGCGCAGGGCTCGTCTGCGTCGGGCCGCCCGCTTCGCGGCCTGGCCCGGTCGGACCCTGTCCCTGGTCCCCCGACTGGCCGGGTCGGACACAGAGCCGGGCCCTGCCCGGCCGGTTGCGGCGTTGTGCAGAGATTCCGCCAAGGACTGCGATGGGGACTCGTCGTCAGGCCGAGCGGCCGGGCTGGCCGGCTCCACGACGTCGGGCCGGCCCGGGTGGACCAGGCCGGATGGCCGGTCCACAGCACTGGCCGACGCAGTGTCCGGCCCGGTCTGAGCAGGGGAGCGGTCGGGGTCTGGAAATAGGACCAATATGCCGACCAGCAAGGCCGCGCCGGCACCGGCCAATGTCAGCAGGATTCCGATCGGGCGCCGCCTCGACGATCGAGTGTCGGGACTGCCGCTGCGATTATTGGGCAAAGCGCTCCGGCGAACTCCCGCCGGGCGCTCCATGTGGCCGAAATCGGCTGATCGCCGCTCTCGACCGGGGCGATTTTTCCCGAATGCTCCTAATTGGCTGGCCGCGACTCGGACGTCCGCGCTGTTCAGATCGATTGTCGACTGCGCGGCAACACCGCTGGACGGCCGGAACTGTGCGGTCAGAGCCGTCTCCAATCCGGCCAGGCGCTGGGCCAGGACGCGGGCGCTGACTGGCCGGGCGTCCGGCTGCTTGGCCATGCATTGCACGACCAGGGTGCTGAGCTCGGCGGAAATGGCCAGGTCGGGCCGGCAGTCTGCGGGCGAGATGGGCGGCTCCTGAATATGCCGGGCCAGCACCCGCATGAAATTGTCGCCGGAAAACGGCACTTCGCCGGTGAGCATCTGGTAGAGCACCACGCCCAGCGAGTAGATATCGGTCGCCGGGGTCAGCTCCGCATCGCTGGCCTGCTCGGGCGACATGTATTCCGGGGTGCCAAATACCGTTCCCTTGGCAGTCAGCGGGGATACCGAGATAGCATTGGTGTACATCCCGGCCGGGCCGGACATGAGCTTGGCCAGACCAAAGTCGAGAACCTTGACAAAGTCGCGATCGCCGCCGCGCGACACCAGCATGATGTTCTCCGGCTTGAGATCGCGGTGGATGAAGCCGAGCTGATGAGCACATTCGAGCGCCTCGCAGATCTGTCTGGCGATGTGTACCGCGCGATGGCCAGCGATCGGGCCATCAATGTCGACTTCGTCGTGCAGGGTGCGGCCATCGAGATATTCCATCACCAGAAAGAGCAGCTCTTGATCCGCTACACCAAAATCAGTGACCCGCACACAGTTGGGATGATCGAAGCGAAATGTGCTCTTGGCTTCCCGGGCAAAACGCCGGACCGCAGTAGGGTCCTCGGCGACGTCGGGACGGAGTACTTTGATCGCTACATCGCGATCCATCATCAGGTGACGGCCGCGATACACCGAACCCATGCCGCCACGCCCGATACGCGCGTCCAGGCGGTACCGGCCATCGAGAACACGCCCGGCCAGGGTATCCCGAGGGCCGGCCATGGTACGTTGCAAACCTACCGCAGGTGCGGGGTCAGAACCTCATTCCGTTCTTGGCGCGGAACATGAACCAGTCGTAGCCCAGATATGCCGCTCCAGCCAGACCCAGAACGCCCAGTACTGGCGAGGCCAGGACCATGACCGCGACGCTGCCACCGGCAGCCGCGGCAGCCACCGCGCCCTTGCGCTTGGAGATTACTTTGTTTCGCTCGATCAATGAACCCATCTGTCTTCCAAAGCTGCCCTAAGCCTCGGCACCTGTCAAACATCGCGAATGTGTCAATTCTGCCGCGGCGGTCGGGTCGAAATCGACACGAGCGACCCGGGGGGGGTTGGGAGTCGCTCTCGGGTCTCTGTGCAGAGCGGCGTTTTTGTACATAACTGGCCAATTATATTGTCCGACGGAGCATTCGTTGCGAATCGGATACGGGCTTGGAGCACTGGCCCGGTAGCTGCAAATTTGCAGCGGCGAACTTCCTATATGGTAAGGTAGCTTTCCAATGGGCATAGGTGATTCCCTCCATTCCAAACGCGGGTCGGTCTTTTTGGGGCTTGCCGCAACCCTCGTGGTGGCCAGCGGCAGCCTGTTACTCGGATATGCGGTGGTCACATCGGAGCAGGGTGCGCTGTCCGTGGCCGAGGCAGCGGTTGCGCCCTCGTCGGTCGCACCCGAGCCAGTCGCGGCGAGCGCCGTGGCTGCCGCGATCGAAGAGCACTTGGCCAGTGAAGTGACCGTGCGCGTGGGCGCGCGATCCCATCGGGTTGCATGGCGCGATCTGGGCGTGATCGTCGACCGGGACGAGATCGGCCGGGCAGCGTCTCTCGCCGATGGCAGAGATATCGTCGGCTCTCTGCGAAAGCTGGGCGCGGTGCCGCTCGCCGTGGAGTGGAATCCGGCCGAGCGCCGGCTCGAAGCGCTCAAGTCCGAGTACGATATTGCGCCGCACGATGCCCGCATGGACCTCGAGAAGCGCGCGATTTATCCCGAACGCGACGGTTCGAGCATCGATGTCTATCGCTCGATCGCGGCGATCGAGGCAGCAGCGCGGAGCGGCGCTGGCGAGATCGTGTTGCGAACGGTTGCGATCCCGGCTCGCCGCACGGTTGCAGATCTCGGCATCGACGATATTTCCCACATTCTGGCCCGGTTCGAGACCAAATTTTCGGTCAGCGAATACTCGCGCAATTTTAATCTCAAGCTGGCAGCCAGCAAACTCAACGGCTACGTGCTGCAGCCCGGCGTCGAATTTTCGTTCAACGACGTTGTGGGCGCGCGGACCGAGCAAGAAGGGTACAAGATCGCCGGGGTGATCACCGCGGGCGAAATGGTCGACGGATTGGCCGGCGGCACGTGCCAAATCTCGACCACACTGCACGGAGCGGCGTTTTTTGCCGGTATCGGCATTGTCGACTCGACTCCTCATTCGCGTCCCAGCACCTACGTGACCATGGGCCTGGATGCCACGGTGGTGTATCCCCACGTCGATCTCAAGCTGCAGAACGACTACGACTTTCCCGTTGCGATTCACTTTAAAGTTTTCAGCGGCAGCGCCATAGTCGAAATCCTGGGCAGAGAGCGGCCGTTCGACAAGGTCGTGTTCGAACGCAATTTGCTCGAAAAGGAAGAATTCGATACCATCACCCGCGAGGATGAGGCCATGCCGGTGGGCTCGATGACCGTCGAGCAATACGGATTCTACGGCTATAAGATCGAACGACTGCGCAAGTTCTATCGGGATGGCAGTATGGTCAAGCGCGACCGCTGGCGGCTCCGCTACGCACCGGTGACCGAGTACGCGCGTCTCGGCATCAATCCCGATCCCAACCTGGTCCTGCCCGAACCCGACGCCAAGACAAAGAAAAAGAAGAAAAAACGGCTGAAAGAGCCCGGCGAAAAGCCGCTCCGCATCGAGCAGTGAGAGCTGGCAGAGCCCAGCGTGGGCGAGGTCTGGCAGGCCCGCTGCTGCCCCGTCAATCAAACGCACAGATCGTCCCGCTCGGGCACCGTGGCAAAAAGCGCGCGCTGGCACTGGCTTCCATGGCCGAGGGTGCGATACCAATCTGCTCATGGGAATGAAGCCGCGCCGTACTCATACAGATTCAGCTGATGTCACCATTTATCACAATCCGAATTGAAGCACGTCCAAGCATGCCTTGGCGGTCGCCGAGGAGATGGGTGTCGAGTGCGATACCGTGCTGTATATGAAGCAGCGCCCCGACCGGGCTGCATTGCAGCGTCTGGTCGATATGCTCGAGGATCCGGTCGAAGATCTGGTTCGCAAGGACTCCAGGTTCAAAAAGCTCGGCCTGAATTCCGCCGACTATGTCGGCAATGCGACAGCTGTGGTCGATGTGCTCGACCAGCATATTGCGCTATTGCAGCGACCTGTACTGGTCAAGAACAACCGGGCGATCATCGGCCGTCCCAAGGACCGGGTTCGAGAGTTTCTCGGCTAGCGGGGTTTTTCCCGAAGGTTGTCAGAGCAACGTCCCGGTGAGCCAGGTCCGGTGAGTCCAGCCAGGCATTTGTTGATCGTATCGCACGCTCCTTCGGCCAATACCCGGGCCTTGACCGAGTCTGTGGTGCGAGGTGCATCACATCCCGATATCGACGGAATCGTGGTCAGATTGCTCGCTCCACTCGAGGCTGGCCCGCCCGATGTATTGTGGTCGCACGGGTTGATTCTGGGCACGACCGAGAATTTCGGCTACATGAGTGGAGCGCTGAAAGACTTTTTCGACCGCATTTATTATCCCTGTCTGGAATCGACCCAGGGTCGGCCCTACGCATTATTCATACGGGCGGGAAACGACGGCACCGGCGCCCGGACCAGCATCGAGCGCATCGTGACCGGGCTCAGATGGCGCGCGGTGGCACCGCCGGTGATCGCGGCGGGTCCATTTCAGGCCGCCTATGTCGAGCAATGCGAAGAGCTGGGCATGACCCTGGCCGCCGGTCTGGAGGCAGGCATCTTTTAAATCCCGGCGCGCGCGCAAATCCCGGCGAACGCGGCTCGGGCTAACCGATCTCTGGCAGAAAATCAGCCACGTGCAGGGCCACGTCGGGAAACGCGTGCACGTGCAGGGTGGCACTGCGATCGCGACGGGTCACCTGCTGGTAGCCGGCTGCGCCAGGCACGCGATGCACTTCGACCACCTGTTCGGCAAGGTTCACGATCCAGTATTCGGGCACGCCAGCGCTGGCATAGAGTTCGGACTTGATCGCGCGATCTGTGGCCAGTGATGAGTCAGCCACTTCGATGACGAGATGAGCGGTATGCGGATGCCCGGACGCATAGCCGTCATCAGCGGGTTCGAGCACAGCCACGTCGGGCTCGGGCTCGGAGTCGTCCGACACTGCCAGAGGGCACTGGATCTGCACCAGGGCCCGGCCGTGCAGCACTGGCACGAGTAGATGAGTGAGTAGCCTGATAACCGCTGCGTGGGGTGATCCCTGTGGGCTCATCGTCACCAGCGCTCCGCGCAGGAGCTCTAACCGTTCGTCGTCGAACAGACCCTGCTCGACCAGCCTGTCGTACTCCTCGCGCCGCAATGGCCGAATGGTCTCGGGGGCCACGTAAGCTGGATCAAACACAAAGCCACCATAGCACACCGTCGCGACCCATACCGCGTTCGCCCTGCCGCCGCGACTCGTGGTCGATCGCATGCATCGAGGCCGGGATTTCACCCGTTCCGACGGGCCAGCAGCTTGATGTCCAGGCGGCCCTTGTCGGGAGCTCGCAGCATGAGGCGTTCGGCGTTGGTGCGGTAGCTTCGACCCTCGTCGTAGAGATCGTGGACCGAGGTCACTTCGGCCGTGACCTCGATGCGATCGCCGGGCTCGATGAGTAGTTGCTGGGCCTGGCGATCGATGCCGAATTCGATCATCACCGGGACAATGTGGCGGACCCGATCGACGCGAGCTCGAAGTGGCGTGACGATGGCACGACCGGTATCGTCTTCGATATAGAACTCCAAAATGGCCTCGTCGCGTTCGACTATGTCCCAAAAAGCGTCGCCGCCGACCCGCGAGCGCCGGCGCTGTTCGACCGAGTAGCTGTAGTAGACACAGGGCTGACCGGTGAGCGGACAGTCCATGAGATCCCGGGGCACGACCGTGCCGCGCACCATGGCGACCCGACCGACTGTCAACTCGCCGATCGGCTCCGCCATGGGCGGAAAGATCCTGGACAAAATGCCGTGGAGAAGGTTCACGGCACAACCGGGCTAATCGGAGATCACAGTGCCAGGACAGGTAAAACTGACCGTGAAGCCGTCGAATGACGGTGTGGCCCCGGGCTCGCGCGTGGTCATCTGTACTTCGACTTCCATGTACCTCGACGGCATCACACCCGCGGCCTCGAGGTCGACGGGCGATGTGTCGAATGGACCTCGCCACTCGGCCTCGCCCAGCAAGTCGATGATGTTGGCCCCCCGCACCCGCAAACGCACCGCAGTACCGGCGGGCTCGCTTTCGGTCCAGACCAGCTCGGCCCATTCGGTGAGCACCTCTTTATCGAGGGTTGCGCACCCCTCGATGGCGCCGCGCCAGGAACCGTTGGGCCTGAGCCGGGAGGCGAGGCCAAATCCGGTGAAGTCAGAATAGGTATAGGGCCGGTGCCCGACCGGGAATGGATCGATCGATACCTCGCCACCTGAAGATACGGTGATTCGAGTCGCCGTGCCGAGCGGAGAATAGTCGTTGCTACTCACCACCCAGCAGGCGCCGTTGCGGTCGATGCCCACTCCGGCAGTGTTGTGGACTTTGCCGCCGTTGCCGGGCAGCTGCGGCAGAACATAGACCGTGGCCTGCGCACTGTTGCCTTGATCGATGATGTCGTCCGCGCGCAGCCGAACCACTCGATTGTCGTACAGGGAAACCCACACGTAGCCGTTGTTGTCCACGGCAACTCCCCGGGTCGCCTCGAGGCCGTCGAGGTCGGTTCCATACCAGCGCTGTTCGACCTGATCGTAGGCCTTGACGTCCCGGCAGTCCCATCCGCCGAGCCAGACCCGCTGGTCGCTGTCCACGGTGATGGCGTAGCCCTTGGAACAGCCGTCATCGTCGTAGGGAACCAGATGCAGATCGACGAGCTGACCGGTCAAGGTGTCGACCTGGGCCAGGTAGGCCGGCTCGTTGACCCCCGTGAGCCAGGCATAGCCGTTTCCGTCCACAATGGCGGAATACGGTTTAACACTGTTGCCGCTGCGGATCAGGGTGACCTCTACTGGACTGCCATTGCGCAGAATCGGCTCGCCGGTGTCGCCGGCGAGCTGTACGACTTTGTACTCCTCGTGAAGTCCGACCCAGACATTGCCATTGGATCCGTCGGCACTGCCCGCGTCAATGGCGATGGAACGCGGTCGCCCGTCCTTGTCGCCGACCGGCACGGTCCACAGAATGCACTCGTCACTCTCGCCAATGAACTCGCCGGGGTCGTCGATGTCGATCCGACCGTCGCCGTTGCCGTCGGTCGAGGTGTCGATGGTCATGTTGCCATTGCGATCGATGCAATCGGCGAGCTCGTTGGCAAACTTGGTGACCGTGCCCTGCCGGTTGAACGCGCGATTGGCCACAAAAGCATCACCCTTGAAGTCGATGGCCGTACTCGACGGGCAGTTGCCGCAGTTGTTCTGCCGATGGTCGCCCGGATAACCGCCCGGCGAGGGGACCTGGGGAACCCCGAGCGCGGATGACGTGCGCACCGAGGGGTAACGCGCCACCTCGCGCCCAGTTTCGATGTCGAGCTTGGATACGGTGTTGTCCCCCGTATTGGCCACCCATAGATAACGAAACGCGGCCTGCTTGAGCGCGGGGTCGAGAATGAGCTCACCGTTCGACCCCGTGGTCACCTGCGCAAAGGTGCCCTTGCCGGGTTTGAAACCACCCGAACTCACCCCCAGGCTGCCACAGTTGTTGTTGGTCACCAGTACACACTCATCGTACACACCATCCTGACACGTCGAACGTCCAGTGCGACAACTGGCCACCAGTCCGGGCACGAGCCCGTCGGGCCGGCACACCACCGGGTCGTCCTTGCGGTCGTCGCACGAGCAGCCGGGCAGGCCAGGGTCGCATTCGTACGGAATGTTGCTATCCGGATCGACGCAGACCTCCCGCGCCGTGTCACAGAGGAGCTCGTTGGGACATTGCTCGGCGCTCGAGCACGAAATGCGGTTGGTGTTGTCGTTACAGCCGGCGGCCACAACAAGCAGTCCGGCTAGGGCAACCGCGTAACTGATTATTCGCTTGGCGATATCCATAATACTCTCCGCATCTGAGCCATTCTTGCCAGGCGCGGCTCAGCTGAGGATACCAGAGTTCTCCGCGCTGCTCGTTGTGGAGATCTCTCTATTGTCCAGTCTGCAGTGCGCCGTAGCTGCTGGTTTTTCCTAGCCCCACAGCTCGATTGTCAGTGCTTGGGTAGAACAGGGTGCTACTTGGTCGACCCTGTCGTGGAATGTATTCTAGCCGCGATTAACCCGAAACCGATGCAACGCGAGCGCGCGCAGTTCGGCGCTCGGGCCGTGGTTTTTTGGCCGAGCCACCGGCCAACTCGGCGACCTGGCGAAGTCACTCTCGAAACAGATTTTCGGCCGTGGTATCGATGAGGCGTTCGCCCTGTAGCGCGTCGGATAGGTCGGCAGTGGTCTTGCGCAAGCGGGAGGTCAGCACCTGCACGAAGCTCCACAACAGCTTGGTGGCCAGCGACGGTTCCTCCTTGATGATGCTGTAGAACCGTTTGCGCTTGATCGAGATCAGACGGCAGTTGGCCGATGCCAAAGCTGTCAGGGAGCGAACCGAGCGATCGACCAGCGACATCTCGCCGAAATGTTCGCCGCGTTCGAGTTCGACCACGACAACATCGTCTTTGAGCAGGCTCACCCGGCCGGACATCACCGAGTACATGGCGTCGCCCTTGTCGCCCTCGCGAAAGATATGCTGGCCCGATTCGTACTCTTCGATCTGAGCGATGTTGTTGATCTTGACCAGCTCTTTGTAGCTGAGATAGCGAAACAGCTGCATGCTGCGCAAGACGTCGAGTTTGAGCGAAAGCTCTTTGGCGCGGCCGCCCGCCTCTGGTGCCGGGGTGTCGCTGACCCGGATGACCAGAGCGGTGATGTTGTCGTGACCGCCGCCCTCGTTGGCGATATCGATGAGCCGCTTGGGAACGTCCTTGATGTCGCCCTCGGCGAGAAGGCCGGGGACTTCTTCGCCGTTCACATAAATGTACATGCCGTCCGAACAGATGAGAAAACTGTCTCCGGGGAGAATGTCGAAATCAAATGTATCGACCTCGACCGAGGGATAGACGCCCACGGCGCGGGTTACCGCGTTTTTGAACTGCTTGTAGGGCGAATTCTCGACCTCGCCCCGTTTGAGTTTGCCGCGCCGGATGAGCTCGTTGACCAGGGAGTGATCTTCGGTGAGCTGATGGCATTGATCCTGTCGGGCCAGGTAGATCCGGCTGTCGCCCACATGAGCGATGAAGCCGCGCAGGGCCCCGGCCTTGCCGGCGATGAGAAGAGCCGATGCGGTGGTGCCCATGCCCCGTTTTTCGCTCTCGGCCTGGGCCCGGCTGAATACCGTGGAGCACGCCGATTGAATGGCGTGCTCGAGGACCTGAAGGATCTGCATCGAATGAACCTCGGAACCCGGCTCGCCGAAACGCTCGATCAGGTCGCGGTTTTTGTGTACCGCGTCGCGGATCTCGTGCACCGTGATGGAGGAGGCAACCTCGCCGGCGGCGTGTCCGCCCATCCCGTCCGCAACGACAAACAGGCGCAATCGCCTGTCGATGAGGAAGTTGTCCTCGTTGTGGTTGCGCTGTCTGCCGACATCGGTGGCTGCCGCAAAGGTCAGCTCCATCGCCTTCCAGGTATCATGCCCGGTCGCCAGGGTCAACGGACATTAAGTATTTCCAGTAACTTGGCATGTTCACTGGAAAAGATAGAGACCGGTTTGGTGCCGCCCTCGGGCCTGACGGCCCCGCCGGGCGAGGCCGGACGGGGTTTTGACCGGCCCGCAACACCGGGCACCGGCACCGGGCCCAACCTCGGCCCCCCCGGCTGGCTATTCGAGCGCGGTCGGAGTGAATTGTTCGAGCAGTCCGGGCATCAGTTCGTGCTCGACCAGCTGAGTCAGTTCGGGCAGCGACTTGCTGCCCGGATAGATGCGGCCGCCCACCACAACGGTCGGGGTGTGGACGACGCCGGCTTTGCGCCCGGCCCGGACGCGCTCCATGACCATCTCGTCGCTGCCGGGCCGGCTCATGCATCTCTGGTAACGCTCGGGGTCGAGTTCCAGGAGGGCCAGGATCGCCCGGATCTGTTCGGGAATCGGTACGGTCCGCCGCCGATGCTCGTGGAGCACGCGGTAGGCGGCGTCGTAGAAGCGCCAGAAAGCACCCTGCCGGTCGGCACAGAGAGATGCCTTGTGAATCAAGAGCAGAGCGCGGGTGGTGTCGCGGTCGATCTCGGCCGGAAACATGTGGTGGAACGAAACCCGCAGTCGGTGGGGAAAACGCGCGCTCAACTCGTCGATCTTGTGCTTGAGGAAGGCACAGCGGGTGGAGGCAAAACTGCAGTAGAAACGCATGACGACCCGGGCGTCCCGGGGGCCGAATTCATGCCCCGGCCCGAGGTTGCGCACCCGCACGAGCGGCGCCTCGACCAGGGTATTGCGCCGCTGGGGCACGGCCACGCCGTCGACCGCTCCGACTCGGATCCGCGGTGGCTGGCGCGCGGCATCGAGGTCGCGCAGCGACATGGCATAGATGTGTTCGAGCGGCACTCCGTCGTCCAGCATGCGCCGGGCCGCGGCATAGGATTGATCGTAGAGCGCTTCGAGGTCGCTCACCGGGAGCGGAGTCCGAGTCCGGCTGCGCTGCAGTGTGGGTTTGGCGCCGTTGAGCAAAAGAGACGGCGGGTGATTGGCGTGGCGCTGCTGGAGATAGGCGGAGTTTCGCTCGAGCACGGCCAGGTGACGGCCGGTCGCCCATGCCTCCTCGATGGACGCAAAGTCGATGCCGGCCCGTTCACACACTGCCTTGAGCTGTTCGATCCGGTGCGGGAGTCGGCTCTTCGGCGCCTTGGCGAGCTCGTTCATGAAGGGCAAAAAGCGCCCCTGGGCAAATGCCTCGAGCGCGGCCTCGGCCGGAGGAGTACGGCCGCTTTTACTCGAGAATCGGTACACGATACGGACCCGGCGCGGATGCCGCCTGGCCAGTTCGAGGGTGTTCTTGTACAGCGGCAGGTCGTACCGGTGTTGCAGGGTGAGAAAAAAATCGATCGTCACCGGCGCATGGTGCGGCCCGACGACCGGGTTGTCGCCAATTGCGAGGTGGTGGACAACCATATTCTGCGGCCGCCGCTCGAGCTTGTCGCCGGGCGCTCTACCCGGCCAGACCATTGCAACGGCCAATGAGACAGCGATCCGCATCGCGCGCATCCTGTCATTGTAGCGCTGATCAGTCCGGCCGGCGTTCGGGCCAGGGCCAGCCAGCGACAGCGAGGGCCAGCCAGTGACCAGATCAAGATCGCCGGGTGGTTTGTCGGTCGCCCTGCCGGCCCAGGTGGGCGAGCCGGTCGGCCGACCAGTTACACGTCAATACCCGCGGCAACTGGTCATCCGAGAACGCCAGGACCGAGATCGAGGCCGAGCTCACCTGCAGGCGATGATAGGTCGCAGGAGGAGCTCCCAGGTAATGAGCCAGGAGCACCCGGATGACTCCGGAGTGGGTGACCGCGGCGATGTCGGCGCCCGGGGGGTTGTCCTCGAGTGCCTGTTCGATCGCGTCAACCGCGCGTTTTCTGACCTGCTCGAGATTTTCGCCGCCGGGAATGTGGGTCGACAGCGGATTGGCCAAAAACTCCCGATACGCCGCGGTGACCGCGATGTCGTCGAGGCGCATGCCCGACCAGTGACCGACTTCGAAGTCGATCAAGCGGTGGTCCCGCGCCACCTCGATGCCGAATTGCCTGGCCACGATCTGCGCGGTGTGCAGCGCGCGCTGGAGCGGGCTCGAGATGACCTCGGCGAGTGCGATGCCGACCAGCCCATCGGCGGCGCGTTGCGCCTGCGCGATCCCGTCGGCGTTGAGTGGGATATCGCGCCGGCCGAGTAGCTTGCCTTCGCGATGCCAATCGGTAACGCCGTGGCGGATCAGGAAGACCTTGGTGTCCAACGCCAGCCAAACTAGCAATGCGTCAAACCGGGGTCAAGCGCACGGTGGCCGCGGGGTGCCGTCGGTCGCTGCGCCGGGCCGGCAACTGGTGTAGGCTCATCCGTCCGACGCCGCGATGCGCGGCGGCGACTGTTCTTCACACCAAATGGCCCGGGCCGTTGTGCGCCGGCATGGCCGATACCAGCGAACCTGGATGTATCCATGGACCTGTCATTCACTCCGCAACACCAGAAATTCCGAGCTGACGTCAACGCCTTCATCGCCACTGCCATTCCGCCGGATATCAGGGCCAAGGCCGAGGTGGACGCCGGCTTCGATATGCCTGAGATCATGCGCTGGCACAAGATCTTGTACCAGCGCGGCTGGGTCGCTCCGCACTGGCCCGAAGCCCACGGCGGACCCGGATTGGATCCGACCTCGCGCTTCATCCTGAGCGAGGAACTCGAGATGGCCGGAGCACCATCGCTCAGCCCATTCGGCATCACCATGGTCGGGCCGCTTTTGATCGAATTTGGTTCAGATGAGCAGAAAAAGCGCTTTTTGCCGCCGATTCTGTCCGGTGAGGAAGTGTGGTGTCAGGGCTATTCCGAGCCCAATGCGGGCAGCGATCTGGCCTCGCTGCGGACCCGGGCCGACATTGTGGACGGCGGTGAGGGCGACGGTGATTTTGTCGTCACCGGGCAGAAGACCTGGACGACCTATGCCCAGTATGCCGACTGGATCTTCTGTCTGGTGCGGACCGATTCTTCGGGCAAAAAGCAGGACGGGATCAGTTTCCTGCTCATCGACATGAAGTCCCCGGGCATCGAGGTCAAGCCGATGCTCACGCTGGGCGGTACGGAGGCGTTTTGCGAGACGTTTTTCGACAGTGTACGGGTGCCGCGGGCCAACTTGGTCGGTCCTCTGCACGGCGGCTGGACGCTGGCCAAGGCGCTGCTCGGCCACGAGCGCACCGCGATCGCCGCGGTCGGTATGTCGCAGCGCATGCTGCGCAGGGTCAAGCGCATCGCCGGGTACACGGTTCATCGCGGTGTGCCGCTCATCGAGAATGCCGAGTTTCGCGCTCGCATCGCCCGGGCGGAGATCCGGCTGCGGGCGCTGCAGATGGCAAACTACCGCACTGTGGCCGGGGCGCAGTTGGGCCGCGCGCCCGGCCCCGAGTCGTCGATCTTAAAAATTCGCGGCACCGAGCTGCACCAGGAGATCTCCGAGCTGACCATGGATGTCATCGGCCATAATTCGCTGTCGTGGTTCAACGACGGCGATGTGGTGCCGGCGATCGAGGCCTGGGTGCCGCAGTCGTTTAACTACCTGCGCGCCGCCACGGTCTACGGTGGCTCCAACGAGATTCAGCGCAATGTGATCGCCAAGAACATCCTCGGACTTCCCATGAGGTAGCCATGAACTTCGACCTATCCGACGATCAAAAACTGCTGGTCGAAACCGCGGCCAGTTTTGCCAAAAAAGAGTCGCCGATCGACCGCATGCGCCGGCTGCGCGACGATCCGATCGGCTACGAGCCGGCCATGTGGCGCCATATGGGCGAACTGGGCTGGCTCGGCATTCCGTTTCCCGACAGCGTGGGAGGGTACGGCGGCCGTTTCATCGACGCCGCACTGCTCATCGAGCAACTGGGCGCGACTCTGGTACCCGAGCCGTACATTCCGTCGGTCATTCTGGCTGGCATGGCGATCGAGCGGGCCGGCGACGACCAGCAAAAGAAGCGCTGGCTGGTTCCCATGATCGAAGGCAAGACCGCCATGGCCCTGGCCTACGCCGAACGGCACAGTCGCTACGACGTGCTCGACGTGGCCACGCGTGCCGAGCGCAAGGGGGCTACCTGGTCGATCAGCGGCGAGAAGGTCTTTGTGCTCGGCGGTCACAACGCCGACCATCTGGTCGTCTCGGCCGGGGTTGCCGAGGCCGGCCCCGGTGGCATCGGCCTGTTTGTCGTGGCCCGCGATACCGCCGGGCTCACGGTCGACCCGATCGCCACCATGGACGGCCGGCGCGCTGCCATGATCCGGCTGGACGGCGCCACTGTGGGCGAAGACTGCGCACTCGGCGAGCCCGGTGCGGCCGGGCCCGCGCTCGAGGACGTCATGGATCTGGCCAGTGCGGCAGCGTGTGCCGAGGGCCTGGGAATTGCCCGGACGGTTCTTGCCATGACTGTCGAGTACCTCAAGACCCGCGAGCAATTCGGCGCCAAGATCGGCTCGTTTCAAGCTTTGCAGCACCGGGCCGTGGACATGTTCATCGAGGTCGAGCTGTGCCATTCCACGGTGATCTACGCCGGTCTCGCCATCGACGATCCCGATCGCGATGAGCGCCAGGCCGCGGTCAGCGCGGCCAAGGTGCAGCTGTGCCAGGGCGGCCGCTTTGTGGTGCGCCAGGGCATCCAGCTGCACGGCGGCATCGGCTGCACCGACGAGCACGATGTGGGTCTGTATTTCAAGCGCATGCAGGTACTGGGGGCGCTTTTTGGCGACGAGGTCTATCACACCGAGCGGTTTTCCCGCCTGTCTTCCTTTACCGCCGACATCGCCGATGCTTCGAAAGCCGCCGAGCAAGCGGCAAACTCACAGCGAGTGTCGGCCGCGGGGGAATAGCACCCGCGATTTTGTGGTACACCTCTGAGCAGTTCGCTCATCACCCGTGAGCCTCGTTGCGAGGCGAGATTGCCGTGGCATTTGCACTACCATTCTACAAGCCCGATCCCATCGAGCTGCCGGTAATCGATACGCCCTTGCCGGCGATTCAGCCGTTTGGTCTCCTGGTTGCCACGGGCGTGCTGGTCGGCGCCCATCTGATGCGCCGGTGGGGCGAAAAGCACGATCTCGACGACGAACACGTCCGCGGCCTGGTCGTGTGGGCGGTCATCGTGGGGTTTATCGGCGCTCACCTGTTTGACGTACTCGCCTATCAATACGATCAGCTGGCCGACGATCCGCTGCTCCTACTCAAGTTCTGGAGCGGAATCTCGTCGTACGGCGGCATCATTGGCGGGGTCGTCGGTTTTCTCATCTACGCCAGGCGGCGCGGGCTGCCGGTCTGGAAGTACGGCGACGGCGCCATGATCGCGTTTGTTCCCGGATTCACCTTTGGCCGACTGGCCTGTACGGTGGTTCACGACCACGTCGGCGCACGGTCCGACGGGTTCTTTCTGGCCATCGACTATCCACCCGGGGAAATCTCCGGTGTGTCCGGCTTGCACCACAATCTCGGTTTCTACGAATTTCTGTACATGCTGGTGCTGTGCGGCATTCTGTACGGTTTACACCGGTGGAAGAGCCGACCGGTCGGGATGATGGTTGCAGTGATGGCCACCGCGTATGCGCCGGTGCGCTTTTTCCTCGAGTTTTTGCGAGTCAATCCCCAGGCCGACCCGCGCTACGCCGGCCTCACCTTTGCGCAGTGGATGTCCATTGTCACGGTGGCGATCGGTCTCTATCTGATGGTGCATTTGAGCCGGCGCGGCCATTCGGCAGCCGAGGCTGCTGTTTCGCCCGATCGCTCCGATAGCGGCACGAGCGGCGACAAGGGCAAGAGCAAGGGCGCGGAAGCAGCGAGTCGTGGATCTGTTAAGTCCGGCAAGGGCAAGTCGGGCAAGCGTCGCAAGAAAAAATAGCGCCCGGGCTGTGCCACCTGTGCGGCCAGATTTTGGTGCGGCATCGGTTGCTGGCGCGGCGGCTTTATTCGGCCCGCTCGACCTTGACCAGCCAGCGGCTGAGGTGGTTTTCCAGTTCGCTGGTGGCCCGGAAAAGCTCGCCCCTGTCCTTGCTTTCGAGGGTGATGATGACCTGGTATTCGGTCTCGTCCCAGCGCGGATAACTGCCGATCTTGACCCGGGGAAACCCGGCCACGGCTCGATCCAGGTGGGGTGCCAGGGCGCCTTCATCGGCGTTGGCAAAGATGCGCGAAACCAGCGTTGGCGTGCCGCGAAAGCGGTCGGAGATGGCGCGAAATTTTTTGCGAAAGAGCTGCGGCACACCGGGCAGAATGTACACGTTGCGGTAGTATACCGTGGGCCAGCGGCTCTCCGCGGTCATGATCAATTCGGCGCCGTCGGGCACTTCGGCCAGCCGTATGTTGGCCTCGGGCATTTCCCGACCCCAGTAGTCGCGCAACATCGACTCGAGATCGGGATGGATGACAACCTGGGTGGCGAATGCCCGGGCAATGCCTTCCATGGTGAGATCGTCGTGGGTCGGCCCGACCCCTCCCGAGGTGACGACCAGATCGAAACGCCCGGAAAATGCGCGCACGGTCTCGGCAATATCGTCGAGTTCATCGGGGATGAACGCGATACGCTTGAGCGTCACCCCGAGATCGGCCAGAGCGCCGATCAGAAACGAGGCGTTTTCATCGGCGAATTTCCCCGAGAGGATCTCATCCCCGATGACGACAATGCCGGCGGTTTTCTCCATGCGAAGGCGCGACCTTATCACTCGAAGACAGGTGTTGGCACGGGATTCCGGGCCGGGTCGAAACCGCTTGCTGCCCGGCTGTGCAGCTGCTAGAAACGCGACGGCCTATGGACCTTCTTCTACGCGGCGGCCGGGTCATCGATACATCGGGTGAGTCAGTGCTCGATGTGGCAGCCGATGTGTCGATCCGCGACGGCCGTGTGGTGGACATCGGGCGTGGCCTCGCTGCGCCCTCACACGGCCGAGTCATCGATGTCGCGGATCTACTGGTTTGCCCCGGCTTGGTCGATCTGCACGTGCATTTTCGCGAGCCCGGACACGAGTACAAAGAGGATATCGCGAGTGGCTCGGCGTCGGCTGCGTGCGGGGGCTTTACCACGGTGTGTTGCATGCCCAACACGGTGCCGGTCAACGACTGCCGTTCGGTAACCGAGCTGATCGTGCAGCGCGCCCGCCAGGTCGCCGCGGTCAACGTGTATCCGATCGGCGCCATCTCGCGCGGTCTGCAGGGCCGGGAACTGGCCGAGATGGCCGAGATGCGCGACGCCGGCATCGTGGCTGTATCCGACGACGGCCGTCCGGTCATGAACGCCGGACTCATGCGCCGTGCGCTGGAATACGCGCGCACGTTCGATCTGCCCCTGGTGCAGCACGCCGAGGATCTCGAACTGGCCGAGGCCGGGGTCATGAACGAGGGCGAGGTGGCCACGCGGATCGGCTTGCGCGGCCAGCCGGCCCAGGCCGAATCGGTCATGGTGGCACGCGATCTCGAACTGGTCGAGTGGACTGGAGCGCGATACCACGTGGCCCATGTGTCGAGCAGCCGCTCGGTCGATCTGGTCCGCGACGCCAAGCGGCGCGGCCTGCCGGTGAGCTGCGAGGTCACCCCCCATCACTTCACGCTCACCGACGACGCCTGTGCCGACTACGACACCAACACCAAGGTCATGCCGCCTCTGCGCACCTCGCGCGACGTCGCGGCGATCAAAGAAGCCATGGCCGAGGGCGTGATCGACTGCATTGCCACCGATCATGCGCCGCATTCGGACGTGGAAAAAGAAGTCGAGTTCGACTGTGCGGCTCCGGGCATGCTCGGCCTCGAGACTGCAATTCCATTGACTCTCGAGCTGGTCCGCGAGCGGGTCATCGACCTGGTCCGCGCCATCCGCATGCTGACCTCGGCGCCGGCCGCGCTCTTTGGCCTCGACGCGCGCGGAGCCGGCACTCTGCGCGGCGGGGCACCGGCCGATCTATGCGTCGTCGACGTCAACCGGCGCTTTTCCATCGATCGCGAGAACATGCAGTCGAGATCGCGCAACACGCCGTTTCACGGCCGGGACGCCCAGGGCATATGTGTTCTCACCATGCGCGGTGGCCAGGTCATTCACGATGTCGACGGAAGGTCCAGATGAGCGCATCGAGTGAACAGAAACCGCCCGTGCCGTGCGTGCTGGTCCTGGAGAGCGGTCGGGTGTTTCGGGGCACGGCCCTGGGAGCCGAGGGGGTCACGTTTGGCGAGGCGGTGTTCAACACCTCGATGACCGGGTATCAGGAGATTCTGACCGACCCTTCCTACGCCGGTCAAATCGTGGTCATGACTGCCTCGCACATCGGCAATACCGGCATCAACTCGCTCGATGTCGAGGCATCCCGGCCGCTGTGCGCCGGCTTTGCTGTGCGCGAAGCGTCGTCGCGGGCGTCGAATTGGCGCCGCGAGGGCGATCTCGACGGGTATCTGGTCAAGCACGGCATTGTCGGCATCGAGGGCATCGATACCCGCGCGCTCACCCGCGCGCTTCGCACCGGCGGTGCCCAGCGCGCGGCCATTGCCAGCGGAATCGACAGTGAGGCCGAGGTGGCGCAATTGCTCGAGCGAGTCCACCAGTCGCCCGATATGGAGGGCCGCGATCTCGCCTCTGCAGTCACCTGCCAGTCCCGCTATGAGCGCGGACCCGGCGATGTGATCGTCGATTGGCGCCATCGAGACGATCCGACCGGCCGGGTCGGGGGCGCCAGTCCGACGGGCGGCGTTCCCGATGTCGAGTTTCGAGTTGCGGCCTACGACTTTGGCATCAAGCAGAACATCCTTCGCGACCTGGCCAGGGTGGGCTGTCACGTCACTGTGCTGCCGGCCCACACACCCGCCGACGAGGCCCTGGCGCTCGATGTCGACGGTTATTTTCTGTCCAATGGGCCGGGCGACCCGGCTGCCGTGACCTACGCCGTCGAATCGGTTCGCCGCATTGCCTCGGCGGGAAAGCCGGTGTTTGGCATCTGTCTCGGCCATCAGATTTTGGCCCTGGCCATGGGGGCGAGGACCTACAAGCTGCGCTTTGGCCATCACGGCGGCAACCACCCGGTCAAGGATCTGAACGCTGGGACCATCGCCATCACGGCGCAAAATCACGGCTTTGCCGTGGATCGCGACTCGCTTCCCGACGGGGTTGTCGAGACCCATCGCAACCTTTACGATGGAACAGTCGAGGGGCTGCGAGTTGTCGATCGTCCGGTATTCAGTGTTCAGTATCATCCCGAGGCCAGTCCTGGTCCGCACGATGCCAACCAGCTTTTTGGCCGCTTTGTAGAGGCGATGCGCGATGCCCGGTGATTCTGTTTCCATCCGGCCGGCCACTCAGCCGGGCCTGGCGAGCCCGTCCGATGCCGGGTTTCTCTACCGAGTCTTCGACATGGTGATCGACGTGGTCGCTGGCGATACCCACAAAGAGGAGATCGGACTGGCCCGCAAGGAGTACGAGGAGCGGCGCGGTCGCGTGTTCGAAGATGAAGACCTGTGGGAGAACTGGACCCAGGCCTTTCTCGAGTGGTATGCGCTTGAACGCCCGGCAACACAGAGCCTCGGGCGGGAGGTCGGGCGCACGCCGGCAGCCGAGTACTGCGGCGACCTGGTCTGCGGTGACCTGCCGGTGCCCGAGGGCGAACGCCGCGACCGCATGCGCACTGCTCTGCGGTCCTGGCTCACCTCGTATCGCAGTTTGTTCGAGATTCGCGCCCTCGCTGCCGGACGGGTCGAACTGGTCGATCTGCTCGCTGGCGGACAGTTTTCGGTGGCCGAAAAACGGGCTATGGCAGGAGTGTCGGTGGGCGACGTGGCCGAGCTGCGCCTGGTCGGTTTCGAGGGAGAAGTGCTGTTTGGCCGCACCTTCTGCTTTCATCCCACCGGCACCCGGTTGCCCATCATGGGCCACGCCGAGCGCATCCGCGCGGCCGGCGGCGGCCGTCTGGACATCGTCGATTACTGCGCCAACCTGCGGGTCCGCTGCGAGCGCTATCGCCACGCATCACCGGCACGGGTCTACGAGGCTCCGACGCGCGATTTCTGAGCGACTTCTGACCATGGGAGGTTCGGATTCTTACCCCGGCAAGCCGCCCTCCGACGAGCCGGTCAAGAAATCGAAAGAATCACCCGACCCGACGCCGGACGGTCGACTTATCAGGTTGCCCGACGATGCGCTGTACCGTCACGTGCAGCTAACTCTTGCCACGGCACGCGCGATCAAGGGCGAGGCGGCGATCGATGCCGGGACCGCATTGCGTGCAGCCCTGTCGGCAAAGCGTCGTGGGTGGCCAGACGAGGGGCGGTCAGCAGCCATGGATCGGCTTGCCGAGCTTATCCCCATCGACGTTGCCGCCGTCGAACCCACGTTCGCGTCCGACGACTATCGGTTTACCGAGCCACTGGCGACCTCGTGCGAGCGCGCCATGCCGCGCAAGATGTGGGGTCGCGAATTTCTGGCCTATGCCCTGCTCTGCAAGGACGACCCGTCACTGGTTGAACTGGCCCAAGAGGTCGGTACCAGCGTGGCTCACCTTCAGGATGCGTGGTTCGAGTTCGTCACTGAATCCGGCCACGCTCCGTTTCCTGGCAGCTGGCAAACTCTGTGGCAACAGGCCGGTGTACCGCTGCCCGCACAGCGAAGCGTGCGGGCCGGTTATATGGCCGAGTCCACCGATACCGAGGATCGTCTCGGTATCGACGACGAGATCCGCGCGTTTGCCCGTCTGGTCGCCACGCCGCAGACCGTGCCGCCGCTGTCGATCGGACTGATGGGCGATTGGGGGTCGGGCAAGTCGTTTTTCATGGAGACCATGTACCGGCAGATCCGGGACGAGTTGATGGGCCAGCCCGGTACCTGCAACAACGTGGCGCAGATCCGGTTCAACGCCTGGCACATGTCCGATGCCAATCTGTGGGCCAGCATGGTGGACCACATTTTTCAGGGCATTGCGGTGCAGATTTCGGCCGACGGTGGCAAAACTCCCCAGCAGGCGCGGCAGATTCTGCACCGGGAGATCGAAGCGGCAAACGGCGCGGTGTCCGAGGCCGAGGTCGAGGTCGAGGCGGCCCAAGATGAACTCAAAGAGGCCAGAGACGCGAGCGACAAGCTCGAGCAAACGATCAAGAAGCATGTCGCGCTCGAGGTCGCCACTCGCGTAGCGCTCACTGCAGCCGCCGACAAGATCGGCTGGAAGCAGCCGCTCGGCGATCTCGACCATCTCAAACAGGCCCGAGCAGCACTGGTCGATTCGGGCCAGAGCGCCCGACGGGTGCTGGACGTGACCCTGCGTACCACGTCCCTGGGCTCGGTGTTCCTGTGGCTGGTTTTGAGCCTGGTCGCGGCGGGGCTGGCCATCGGGCTGGCATCGCTTCTGCCCGTCGAGGAGATGGTCAAGCAGGCTGTCCAGTGGCTCGTCGGCGCCGGGGGGGTTGTCGGCTCGTTGGTCGGCGCGGTCGCCCGGCCGCTGCTCAAGGCCGGCAAACGGGTCAACGCGTTTGCCGCCCAGCTCGACAGAGGCATGGCCGAGGGCAAAAAAAAGCTCGAGTCAGCAGCCCTGGCCGAGACGCGCGTCCAGCTGGCCCACGCACAGGACCGGCTTCGCACCGCCCGGGCCCGGGTCGACCGACTGCAAGCCCGTCGCCGGCATCTCGACCCATCGCGGCGCCTGGCCTCGTTCATCGAAGAGCGGGCCCGGTCCGAAGACTACCGGTCGCGCCAGGGCGTGATCTCGCTGGTGCGGCGCGATTTCGAAGAACTGTCCAGGCGAATGAACGACTGGATCGAGCACCCCGATAAACCGCCCAAGGGCATCAAGCCGATCGACCGCATCGTGCTCTATATCGACGACCTCGACCGCTGCGCGCCCGAGATCGTGGTGCAGATGCTCGAGGCCATCCATCTGCTCTTGGCTCTGAACCTGTTTGTCGTGGTGGTCGCGGTGGACTCGCGCTGGCTCTTGCGCTCGCTCGAAGTACACTACAGCGAACTTCTCGGCGACCATAGCGGCAGTGATTCGAGCTACCGCGTGTCCACGCCGCAGAACTATCTGGAGAAAATCTTTCAGATCACCTATGCGGTGGCGCCGATGAGCCGCGACGGGTTCGACGAGTATATCGATTATCTGACCGGATCGGCCGCCACCGACCCCGATCGGCAGAGCGCCCGGCAACCCCCGCCATCGCAAGAGCAGCAGCCGGCGCAGCAGCCGCAGGGTGGGCAGCAGCCAGGTGGGCAGCAGAGGCCGACAGGGCAACAGCCGCCGGGCGGGCAACAGCCGCAGTCGGGCGAATCGCGCGGTTCTTCGCCATCGCCGAGCCGCGCCTTGCTGTTCAGCGCCGACGAGCAGGAATTTCTCAAGCGCCTGCATCCTCTGGTCAACACTCCTCGCTCGGCAAAACGCATTGTCAATGTCTACCGCCTGATCAAGGCCAGCGTGCCGTACGGCAAGGTGGACGATTTCGAGTCGGCCGGCGGGCCGTATCGCCCCATTCTGCTCTTGCTCGCCATTCTCCACGGCCGGCCGGGCCTGGCTGAACAGCTGTTCCGGACACTGACCGAGTGCAATATGCCCGGCCGGGACCGGACTGAAGACAGACACATAGCATTTTACCGCTGTCTGAAGGAGTGGAGCGATGAGCTCGCCGCCGAGCTCGGGGATCAGGCCGGGCGCGAGCAGCGCGGTCAGGGGCCAGACGGCGGGTACGAAAGAGCGAGCGAAGCGTTGCACAACGACGAGCTCGAGGTCGGCGATAGAGTGCAATCAGCGCGGTCGGTCAAACAGCTGCAGTATCTGGCCACAGCCGTGCAGTCCATTGCTCCCGATGTCACCGTGGGCGAGTGCGAGACCTATGCTCCCAACCTGGCCCGCTATTCGCTGGTTACCGGCCAGGTCTGGCACACCTGGCGCCGGCCGCAGCAAGGCAAAAGAGCTGCAATCACCGACCCGGATTAAGAGCCGGTCCAAAAACTCTCCGCGTCGCCAGAGCGCCGATCCATCACCGCCAGCGGGCTTGCTCGTCGGTCAAATACACCCAGTATTATCCACTCCTCGCGCACCCACTGGCGGCGCGCCTCGCCGCTCTGGCTCGGTCCGAGGTTTTTGGACCGGCTCT
>JAKSDA010000079.1 GCA_022360315.1 Pseudomonadota bacterium | reverse complement strand
TCCAGTCATCGCATTGCTGTGCTCACCCCACTATTCTGCCACCTTGTGATTAATCAGGGTTCATCCATGGAGAAACTCACTTCTATTGTTGCGGAGGCGGAGAAAGAGGTTGGCCATGTTCTGTACAACAAGAAGATGCTGCAGTTTTTGTATGAGCAGATGCAAAAGATCAGGGAGATGAAGGACGTCTCTATCCAGGCATCAAAAGAGAGCGTCCCAGAGGCATTCGATTTATTGAAAGTAAATTTGCTTTTGGGGACGAAACTGATCAAACATCACTCGAAAGTGTTTATTCATCAGTGCTTTTACCCCATCAGGGAGGCCAGATTCCTTGTTGAGAAGATTTGCACAGATTGTAGAAAATCTGTTCGCAAACTCGATTGTGGTGCCTGCAAAGACATGGTGTGCAGAATCCCAAAGGCATGTGAGAATGAGGACAAAAGCACCATGGGGAACATTCTGGAGTACGTCTTAGGAGTATCAGACCCACCTTCGCCAGACGCCTGGAAAGAGTGGAAGCAAATGAAGGAAAGAAATGCAGAGCTGTTGCACCAAATGCAGCCCACATGCAATGATGAAATCCCCCTGCAGGATGAGTTTGCTTTGTGTGAGAATGACGATGGTGACGTCTATGAAGCGGAGCAGGAAGGAAGCAATGTGATGGTGAAATTCCAACCTTGTGCTCGTGATGGAGTTGCACGTTTGGAGACTTTCGCCGAGGTTTGCTCATTCCTTGCCCTTCACAGTTGGAAGTCAAGCCCTCACATTGCCAGTGTGGTTGCTTACTCCGAGTCAGGCTCAAAAGTGCTACAAGGGGGAGGGGCGGACTTGGTCGAATGGTATCAGGAGCAGGGCAGTGGTTTGTCCTGGAAATCGAGGATTCACGTCATGTGGCAAGCATCAGCTGCATTGGACCGATTGCACAATGGTCCCACTCCACTCGCCCACTGCGAGTTAAGGACCAAGAGCTTCATGGTGGATGAACGTGGGAAAGAGTGTCCACATGTCATGCTCTGCTGCTTCAAGCTGGCGAGGTGTGAGGCCGATGCCCAGAAGATTGAGGTGCAGCAGCCAAG
>JAKSDA010000560.1 GCA_022360315.1 Pseudomonadota bacterium | reverse complement strand
TACCAAAACCAGACCACAGTGCTCGAGACGGTCCAGGAGTGCGCCGACGGTGCGTGCCGCACAGCCGCGACCATCACCTACGAGCGATACGCTCGCGGTTTCGACCGGCTAGTGAGAACGGCCGACCGGGTCTCGTACGGGTTCGGCAACGGCGTATCCAGTGGTCACATTGGGCAGACTATCGTCCTGGACGTCGATGGAAACGGCCTTGACGACCTGCTTTTTCCCGCGCCCAATGACCGCATCAGTGGATGCCCTCCGCCGTTTGACGAATGCCCGCCAGGACAGGACGGCGACTGGACGTATCACCTGGCGATCGCCACTGGCGACCGCAACGATCCGTTCAATATTGTCGATACGGGATTGGGATCAACCACGATCTACGGGTTCCCGTTCTGGTGCATCTCGCAAGCCACCGTGTTCGACTACAACGGCGACGGTCGCGACGACCTGGCCAGCACCTGCGGCGACCACACTCCGGGCGCTGTGCTGGTATCCACGGGAACCGGCTTTCAGCCCGAGTACAATGCCCTGCCCACCGAAAACAACACTGGCGCGTTTTGGCTGGTCGATCTCAATGGCGACGACCTCATCGATGTGCTGACCTGTGTTCCCGGCGATCGTCTTCATCGGTCCCGTCTTCATTTTTATAAGGGCCGTGGCCCGGGGCGAGGATTCGAGCGAACCCCTCGGGTGTTGTCCAACTACGGCCAGGGCGGGGTGCCCCCTCCGGGGCAGTGGGCAACGCGACCGTGCGCGGCGCCGCTGATGCTCGACATCGACGGCGACGGTCGAGCCGAGCTGATGAAGAGCGAGTACGTGAGCGCTCGGGGCGGTTCCATGCAAGATGCGGTGTGGCGCCAGCGCTGGAAAGCGCTCGACATTGTCGACAACGTCGACATCGTCGGCATAGATGCCACCACCGCGCGATGGATCGACACTGGCCTGGAATTCGACGACAAGCTGACCACAGCCCGGGAAGACGAGATCTACCGCTGGCTCCTGCTGGG
>JAKSDA010000001.1 GCA_022360315.1 Pseudomonadota bacterium | reverse complement strand
TGCCAATTCCAGGAAATGCCTTAGATAGCCCCATATAGTCATTAATGCTATTTAGCCCCTAGGCGCATTCAGGTCGAACCTATCCGAGTTATCGGAGCAATGCGCTCAAAACCATGAAGTTATTTTTGCGTGAGCCCTTAGGTCGAGTAGGCACGGGAGTTACCTCCCGTGCCCCTCTCAGATCCGTACTAGCCTGGATTCCCACGTTAGGAAGTCGAGTTAACACCACGGGGCCCCACGGCGGCGCCGGGGCCTTGGAGGATGAGCTTTACCCGAAGGCGAAGCGAACACGGCGATTACCCCACCAGGGGATGGGTTCGTCGGTCGCTGCGAAGTCAGCGGCGAGCAGCAGCGGATTGTGGGCTCGCTTGCCGAAGCGGACCAGAACGGCATCATCGCTGCTCGATACGTTGGCGGTGGCGTCAATGAGATCGCGGAAGATGTGGCTCGATTTGTCCCTCGTATAGCGTTGCCGACTTTGGCGCCCAAGAGGCGATAGCGGCTCTTGGCCATACGGGTGAGCTGGAAGCTGCTATAGGTTTGGCCAAACTTCACAGTGGCTTCTGATGCTTTCAGTCCCTCGACAAAGGACGCCCGTAGCGCCTCGTATTGTCGGTGGGTCGCGTTGCGAGGCTTGAGGAAAACACGGGCATCTTTTGTTAGTCTCACTGGTAAACTCATAAACCTATTTCCACCATGTCAGATTGAATATCCGGGTTCAAGCGATCTGGTCTCACATGCCAGAAAGAATGTTCAAAATGAACCAGAGCGGCACTATATGGCGAAACGGAGCGACGCGCTATTCTGCCCATGATAGAGCCCGCTCCATCTAACAGTGTGGGATTTGGTTAACTGGGTAACCGCGGTGCCTAACTGGGTGAGGCGCGAATCGAGGAGCTACAGATCCAGTGGATCCGCATAGCAGTCTCAACGTTAGCCGATTCCGGGCCCGTGGGAATCCAGGCTAGGAGATTTCCACCATACGGCTCCTCCGCTGAGAGAGCCTCATGGACGTACGCCCCAAATTTGCACTCGGACCGTTGGC
>JAKSDA010000616.1 GCA_022360315.1 Pseudomonadota bacterium | reverse complement strand
GGCCCTGTCCGACGACCATCGCGCCAGCGCCCAGTTCGCCAAGCTGACCCTGATCACCTTGGCCATGGGCGGCGCCCTGGTGGGCACATCCAAGACCTTGCTGGGCAAGGTCGCCACTGGTCTGTTCGAGATCGTCTTGCCCGCCGCCGGCCAGTACGTGGCCGACCACGAGCACCAGATCGTACAGATGCGCGGCGGCCGCGCCTTTCTGCGCGCCTGGCAGATCTTCAATCTGAGCATGGCTGGCTTTGGCGTCGCCCGCCTGGCCTGGGGTCCGGGCCGAGCCGTGGTGCACCGGCTGCGCCAAAGTGCCGACGAGCTGGGCCAGACCAACCCGGGTAATCCCGTCGCCGCCACCGCAGCCGAGCACGTCCGCGGCATCGACGACGCAGTCGCCGAGCTGAGTGGCGCCGCCCGGGTGGTGGGGCTCTGCGCTGACCAGGCCCAGGCCACGCGCCTGCTCGATGCCCTCGGCGACGCCGGCCGCCTGACCGCCATGAGTGACGACGCGGTCGTGGCCCTGCGCGACGCGGATAGCGCCATGGCCTCGGGCAAGTTGCAGCAGGCTCTGCGCCACCTGGATGAGGCTGGATTGTCGGCTAGTGATCGGGAGGCCGTCGAAGACTCTCTCACCGCGATCCACGGCGGTCTGATGACCGACGCCGTGACCGCTGGGGGCAAGTCCACGACTACCCTGAGTAACCGCATGCCCGAGCACAAAGTATCCCGCCAGGGCGGGGGCTTCTCCGACGCAGTGAATGCCAAGAAGCAGGTGCGCGCCCGCCGCCGCGAACTCGAGGCCGAGTACGGAAAAGGCTACATGAATGATGTCTCTGATGCGGAAATCCACGCGGAGAGACTGTATCGCGGCGACCGGCGCAGTGGCGAGATTACTCTAGGGGAGCCCAGGGCATCCCAGGGGCTCGGGATGAAGTATCGGGTGGAAGGGGAGCGGCGTCCAATGGTCGACATGCTGGTAGAAGAACGACACGGGCGGCTCGTGCCCGTAGAAGTCAAGAATCAAAACGAACCCAAGCTCACAGGTGACGGCAGTGCAGCAGCCAATAAGTTCCGCGAGATCGCCGACAATGCGCCCAAGCACGTCCTCGACCGGATCGATCACTTTGAGATTATCGTGCATCGCGACTCTGTCATGCCTCGCAACTTCAAAGCGACTGCCGAGGGGGAGCTGTGGCAGCTGGTGGACGGCGCCAGCAATCCACCTATTTGGCAGCGCTGGGAGTTTGCCGGCAAGCCGGTCATCGTCCGCCGCGGGGACCTGGGAAAAATTTCGCGTTGACCGCCACGAGGACTTCCTGAATGAGCTGGGATCTAGAAATAGCCATAGAACTTGATGAGTTTAGCGATGCCGCGCGGTTGATCACTGCCATGGTGCGGTTGAGTCAGCCATTTCTTGGCAGGCTGAGATGCCAAGAAAAGGGTTCTGGGTGGACCCATCTCACACCAGTGTTTCAAGCCCATCAACTTGATCCCCGAGACGACCATGCGTCGTTCTTCGCCCAAACAGTCGCGAGGCTGCGCAACGCGGATAGTTATCTCAAAGTCGAGTTGTTGTTCGAGATCGAAGACGTAGACCTTCACCTAACCCCGGTCTACATTTATATCTTCGGATCGGCGCATACGGGCCTGAGCGAGTACGGTCGCCGCTTTCCCGTGGTCATTGACTTCTGCAACCGGCAGCGCTGGAAGGGCAACGATAACCTGATCACCGGGGAACCTGCCGACGAACAGTTCCTGGTCCGTTGGCTCACCGCGATCTGCGATAGGGTCCGGCCGCGCTCGTTGTACGTGCCCCCGGAAGAAAACGTGTACGTCCCTTGCAACTACCACCTCGTGTATCACAACACCCCCGCGGGTCACGCAGACGATCTGCGCGATCTGGCGTCCCTTGCCCTCAAGGGCGGCCGCCGCAGCGGCTATCGCGATGCGCGCCGGCGCTACAAACCCCTTCTCGACATCCCCGGGGAGAACATCCTGTTTTGCCGCCGCGCTGGCGGCCGCCTCGACGATCTCAAAAACGAGCTGCGCGAGAGAAGGCCCATCCTGGAGAAACTCCTCGATGGCCTCGAGGTGCCCGACGAATTCGTCGAAACCGCCGCCTTGAGCAGCACGCGAATCGAGCCCATGGACACCAAGACCGGCCTGGGGATCATTGCCGAGCCATTCTTGCGCTACTACAGCGAGAACTTCTACCTGCACATGCTGCATCTGTTGGCCACGCAGTAACGCAGTCGCCAGTCGCCGTCGATGGGCAGATCGCCGCCGCCGGCGCCGTCGTCCCGGTGGGTCGCTGGTGACACGCAAAGCGAATGAACCCGTCGCGTACCGAGAGCCAGGTTGGTTACGCGCGTGGCATGGCGAATCGAGGCCGCGCTACCGTTCGATCGACGATCCAGATCAACGAATCCCCGCCCGAAACGACGTAAACGCGCAGGCGTTTTGTCAATGGAATGCGGAATCGGGTGTCGTGATGGGGCAATCCAGGGCGAGCGCACCACGCTGTGGATCGACGAATGATTCGCCGTAGCGTCCATTGGGCCTCTACTACGCGTTCACGCAGTCTGAGCCGGCATTCGCGTAATGGTTTGGCAAACCATTCGATGAATGGGTCGCAGATACGCCCTTGAGGGCACATCGGCAACAGGTGCTCTTTCGCTACGGCCAGTTGAGAGTCACGTTGGGCTCCATGTTCCCGAGCTTTGGCATTACTACGGGTACGAGAGGAGAACACCATGCTCAGTAGCATCTCGATGTTGCCAAAAGACTCTCAACACCGCCCCCGTCGGGCTCGGCTTGACGAGACTGCCGGGCAGAGGCCACGATGAATCGGTCCGGCAGCTCACAGCACTGCAGGGACCTTCCATCTGCTGCAGATGCGGCGCGAGGCAAGACATGCAAAAAGAAAGACAGATTGGCGTATCGGGCGACATGGACGCCGCTGGGACAATTGCACAATCCCGGGCGGTTTCTCAGAGTTCTGCGGATTCTGGTCAGTCCCAAACAAATGGGCCGCGATACGTAGAGCTGGTACGTGTCAGTGGTCGTGGCCAGGTAGAGCGGGAGACGCCAGAGTCTCAGCGCCGATCACTGGATCAGTTGGCTCGGCGGCGGCCAGGAATTCGCGTTGCGCGGATTGAGGCGCTGGCGGTATCGGCAGCAATTCCGCTGGAGCAAACGACGCAGGGCAAGGAGCTGCTGGCGCTCGCCGATAATGGATTCGATGAGCTGCGGCTGTGGGATATCGATCGGGGACTGGGAGCACGTGCCGACGATCCCCGCGATCGGCTGGCGATCTTTGGCATTGCTCGGGAGGCGGACGCTGCGATTGTCGATTGTAACGGCCGGGTAATCGACCCGAGCAAAGAGCTCGGCGAACTCGACTATTACTTGCGCACGTTCTTTGCTGCGCAGGAGCGGCGCAAGATCGCGCAACGCACCCAGGCGGGACGCAAGCGGATTGCGGCGGACGGCGGCTATGCGGGGGCGGGCTTTGTCCCCTATGGGCTGCGTTGGGATCGCGACAGGCGCGAGTGGAGTATCGACGACTCCCGCGCGGCGATCGTCCGCGATGTGTATCAGCGTTGCCTGAACGGGCAAGGTGCAGGGACCATCGCCAGTGAGCTGAATGCGCGCAGCGTGCCCACGCAGCAGGGCAAGCGCTGGCATCAATCAACAGTCGTCAAGATGCTGCGTATGCCGGCCTATCGCGGGGAGCACAGGCAAGAGGGCCTGACGATCGCCGTGCCCGCCATTATCGATGAATCCGTGTGGTTCCAGGTGCAGCGGGCTCTGGATCTGCGGCCGAGACGTCGACGCGCCCGGAGCACGCAGAGCCTGTGTGTGGGGCGGGTATGGTGTCC
>JAKSDA010000099.1 GCA_022360315.1 Pseudomonadota bacterium | reverse complement strand
GGTCAACGATCCACTCGCATTGCGCTGGGCTCAGGCATGGATTAGGAAAGCCAGGACCATGGAAGACCTGAAGCACTTGGAAGGATTTGACGACCTAGTCCAGGAGTTCATCGACTCCCTCGGCGTCGACGAACTACTGCGGCGGGTGACCCCCGAGCAGCGTCTGGCCGGTCTGGACCCCGACGAACTACTGCGGCGGGTGACCCCCGAGCAGCGTCTGGCCGGCTTGGACCCCGAGCAACTCACACGCGCGCTTCGCTCTCTTCCTCCGGAGGTCCAAGAACGCATCCGCAAGAATCTCAGAGACTCCTAGTCCCGCGCGACGGCAGCGCATGCCCCCGGACTCGGCTGACGAGGGGAGCGGGGGGCGTTTGCTTCTCCTCTTGAGGTGGTGGCAGCTCGGCGGCGACCTCTTGCCTGCTGAACAGACGCTGCCACCTGGGGCTCGCCCGCCCCCAGCCCCCCGCCTCGACTGAAAGGCCAACGCCATGCCCAAGAAGAAACGAACCACTCTGCGAGACAAAGCCGCCGGGCTTCTCGGCGCCAAGCTGCTCCAGCTGGAGAAAGAAGGATGGAAGCTACGCCGATGGGCGAAAGGGCAAGAACCCATCGACAGGCCAATCCTTGGCCGATTGCCCGGGAGCAAAGTTCAGCAGCTCCAGGAAGCCGGGATCGATTTTCGCAAAGGTCGCCCGCCCAAATCGCTCGCGCTGGAGGAGCTTCCGGAACCTTGACGAGATGATGACTGATCGCGGAGGTCTGTGATCTCGCCACTGATCAGCATCGAAAGTTGACATAACCGCGCTTATGCGACGCAGTGGGCGAGAGCAGGCAGAACTCATTGAGTTCCCCAACGCTAACCAAAACGGACCCACCTCTGCTCGCCAAAACGGATCCAGTGGATTGGCGCGCGCCAAAGGGGGCGAGGCACAGCCTCGCCCCTTAACCAGCAATCCCAGCAGCGCCAAGTCTGCGGAGGTCAAGGGTCGCCTTCGGCGACCAGCGAAGCTGGCCTGACCTTGACCTCCGCAGCGGCGCTGCTACCCCGCTGAGAGTGGATCCATTTTGATGAGCAGGGGTGGGTCAATTTTGCCTAGCGTCGCAGTTGAGTTCCTGGCCAGCGTGCGATGGAAGAATAGTGACTGACAAATAGGGTGGTCACATCAAGCCTCTGCAGATCACTGCTGTACAGGCAAACAACCACAGCCCAGGATCTGCCAAATAGTGTATAGACTATCTGGCACATAGTGATCTGCGAATATTGGCCCGTTCTGCTGCGATCGATATGGGTTCGGTGCGACAAACCTATTTGTCATTCGAGTACAGTTAAACATCGTCGTCAACAAGTACAACGATACTTAGCTCAAAGTCTAGGTCGAGGGCAGAGAACATCTCAAGAGATTGAGATGGAACTCTGATGCCAGCGTGTTCAATATTACCCGAGTATCCAAGAAACACGCCAACCGTCGCGTATGACTTCAAACCCCGAGGATAGTCAGCATGAGGCTTGAGAGCTCGCCACAAAGCGTCGATGTGTTGATGCAGTTCTCAGTGGAGCTGAGTAATGCTGCGTTGGGATATGTTGGGGTGGGAGCTATTCGAGTATTTCTATACCGATCAACTGATTATTCTCGTCGAAATCCAGGTTGATTTCGGGGCCCGAATATTCTCCTATTAGTTCAAAGAGCCTGATCGTCTTAGCGACACATCCGGCAGCACCAGGTCCGGGATGTCCAGGAAGTCGCAAGTACGCGACCAGCTCGTCATCGCTATCGTCGTCATCGGTGTTTTCGCAGACCTTTAACTCGATTTTACCCATAATTCATCCGCTACTTTGCAACCAAGACAGTCTTGAGTATAGCAGTGCCGTTACGGCCGAGACGGTATACAGCCAAGCCATTGTTGCCTACCGGCACAAGAAAGCTGTTTGCTCGTGCAGTATCCACAAGAGTGCCCTTGGGGAATGCTCCAGTGTTGCTAATCTGTTTTGTTAGCTCTCTAAGGGCAGATCCTGCCTCGTTGGCGTTCGAGAAAACTCCCCTCGCCACGCCCTGATCAATAGCGTGGGGGAGCTTAGAGTTCACAGCCTTCGTTACAAGGATGTCACTACCTGCGGCGCACCCATTATGCGCCCAAACCCCGCCTGACTCAACAAAGTAGTTATGCGTCCCC
Source organism: Pseudomonadota bacterium (assembly GCA_022360315.1). GTDB lineage: Bacteria > Myxococcota_A > Polyangia > Haliangiales > Haliangiaceae > JAKSDA01. Next base: position 9,194 of record JAKSDA010000099.1, on the reverse strand, counting down.
TCTACCTCGAAATTATAGACTGTCTGTCGCTCCTTCGAGCTCACCATTGACACCACCTCAGCCCAGTCATCTCCCGCCGACACGCGTTCGCCGAGTTCCAGCCTACCCACGGCCGTCCAGCCATTCCTGGTCATCAGCGGATGCTCTGGCGTGACGACCAGTTTCTGCGCATCGCCGTCAGCTTCTAGCAGCACGACTTCCAGCACTTCGGCCTTGTGTCTCGCGAAGACCCGGACTACCCGCGCCCAGCCTTCGGCGCCAGTGCGGTCGTCACGGGACCAGACTTCGTCGCCGACGGCGATGTCCTCGATGGGCTTGTAGCCCTGTTTGGTCTCGATCAATGTGCCGCCGGCGAAGCTGGTTCTGCACAGCCGCTTGGCCATGCGTCGGGCTGCGAAGCGGCCGAGGCCCTTGGCCAGGGCGGCGGCGCCGACGCCGAAGGCGAATTCAGCGACGGTGGCGGCGTGGCCGCCGTAGCGGTAGGCGCCGCTGCAGGGGTTGACCTGGTCGGAGAGGCCGGCCTTGTCGCGGATCCAGCCGGTGGCGCCCATGGTGACGGTGTCGGCAGCGCCCATGAAGAAATTGCCGACCGGGTCGACCCAGTCGAAATACTCGTACCAGGCCAGGCCAGAGGGATCGAGCAGGTTGATGGGGTCGTTGGCCACGTAGGCGTAGAGATTGGTGTCGCCGCCGGCGAAGCCGATGGGGTCCTTGGTCGTCCAGCGGGCGGTGATGGGGTCGTATTCGCGGGCGCCGAAGTGGGTCAGGCCGGTGTGAGGGTCGTGGAGTCCGCCGGCAAAGGCGAAGGGCTGAAAGTCGGGGTTGGTGTCGGCGAGGATGTTGCCCCAGGGGTCTTAGTCGATGCGCTGGGCGATGGCGCCGGTGGCGCTGTCGATGACCAGGCGCACCGAGCCGAGGTGGTCGGTGATGGTTGTGCCGGCCAGGGTCTCGGTTTTCTGGGTAATGCGGCCGATTGCATCGGCGACGTACTGGACTCGCTACACGTCGGAACCGGCCACGGTGACCCGGTAGTCTTCGGGAATGCCCCAGGGAGATGGCGTCCAGCGATCGGAGACCACGCCGAGATCGGTTTGTTCGAGTGCGCCATGCTGGGGGTTGCGAGTCAGGACCATCGGGCCGGCGCCGGTGAGCATGCCGTCGTCATCGCGGTCGTACGCGATGGTTGTTCCGGCAATGTCGAGATGTGTGAGCCAGATGTTTTCGTCGTGGGTATAGGCGACGGAGCCAGTGATGGCGTCAGGAGCGGTTCCCGACCAGGTCTGGCGAGTGAGCAAGGGGCCGTCGTATTCGTACGTCAGGATGTCGCCGGCGGGGGTCGAGAGCGACTCGACGAGGCCCGAGTTGGGCTGGTCTTGATATGTGATGGCGTATGTGCCATCCGCCGTGATCACTTTGTCGAGGCGGCCGCTGGGCAGATAGACCGGGTCGATTGCTTGGCCGTCGGGAAAGGTGATCGATTCGACCTGGCGATCTCGGTTGTATGTGTAGTGGGTTGCGGGCTGGGCAACGCCGGGGACCTCGGGCGGTGAATAATTCTTGGCCAGGTCCACGTCGGTGTAGGCGAAGCGGTGTGTGGGCTGGCCCGGTGGAGTCACGGCAATGAGGTTGCCGGCGCTGTCGTATTCGGTCCGGACCGGGTAGCCGATTTGCTCCTCGTGGGGCCCGCGCGTCTCGACTGTGTGATTGCGCAGATCGTACGTGAACGTCAGCGTGTCCTGTAGCGGATCGGTGATGGAGTGCAGAAAGCCGCGGGCCAGGCCGGTCGGTTCATAGGCGAGGGATGTGGTGCGGGTGTTCGGAGCCGTTCCCCGGGTCAACGTTTCCAGGCGGCCGCGGCGATCGTAGTGATAGCTGCTAAGAGCCAGGCCAGGGATGGCGAGACGGAGCGGTCGGCCGATTTGATCGCTGGTGGTGGTGATCGTGCGGCCTTCCGGCGTGGTTATGGTGGTCGTCCGAGTGGTTGCGTCGTATACGGTGGTGAGGATGCGCCCGTTGACGGTGATCTGGTCGGTCTGGCGAATCAGGGCGCCATCGTGATTCACGTCGACGCTGCGCGAGGTTTGCGTGGTGGTCGTCAATCCACTGGGCAAGACGACGGTCTGGCTGGCCAGGAGCGGAGCCTGCATGCCCAGGCGCGGGTCGGGAACCTGCACGCGGGTCGCGGTGCTGCCGTCGGCGCTGGTGTGTACGCTGGTGCCGTCGTTGCGGGTAAGGCGGACGGTCTGGGTGCCATCGGCGGCACGGACGAGCAGGCGGCGGTCGCCGGTGGGCAGTGTGGACACCTGGTATGTGCTGGCCCGGCCCTCGGCCGAGGTCATGGTGACTGTGTAGCCATTGTCGGATTCGCTGCGGGTCAAAGTCCAGCCGCCGCGGTCGGCGTCGGAGTCGGTATGCAGGCGGCCCAGCTCGTCGTAGGTAAAGCTCGTCCTGTGCTGGTTGGGGTCGATAAATGCGGTCATCAGCCCCGAGCCGTCTGTGTCATATTCGATGCGAACCACGTCGTTTGCAGGGCTGGTGACGGTCTGGAGATAGCCATCCCTATCCAGGTCGAGTGCTGTGCGCTGGCCGTATGCGGATACGATGGCTGTGGGCTTTCCGGTGCCCGGGTTGCGCTCGATGGTGACCACGTCGCCATCGGTATCGGTGATGGTCGTGAGGCGGCCGCGGTCGTCATGGGCAAAGGTGTAGAGCGCGGCCATGGTATGTACGTCCACGGTGCGCAGGTGCCGTCCTCGCCTGTCAAAGACGTAGAAGCTGGCGCCGTCGGTGGCGGCGATGCGCACTTCGCCATACGGAGGGTCGGGCAATAGCGGCCGGATGCGGCGCACCCGCAAATTGTAGGTGTCGGCGATGTACAGGCTGCCGTCGGGACCCACAGCGCTGCCCAGCGGAAACGAAAAATGCGCGCTAGTGGCCGGTCCGGTGTCGCCAGAGAAGCCGTTATGACCCGCGCCGGCCACAGTTGTGACGATGCCGTCGGGGCTGACCCGGCGAATCCGGTTGCCGCGGTATTCGGCGATGTACAGGCTGCCGTCCGGCGCGATCGATACGCTGAGCATCTGGGCAAAGCCGGCCTCGGTGGCAGGTCCGCCGTCGCCGCTGTGCACGCTGGTGCCGTCGCCGGCCGCGGTGGTGATGATGCCGCTCGGGGCGATCTTGCGGACGCGGTGATTGCCGCTGTCGACGATGTACAGACTGCCATCGGCGTCCAGGGCCAGGTGGCGTGGAAATGACAGAGCGGCGTCCCGGGCAGGGCCGCCGTCGCCAGAAAATCGTCCCGAACCGCCGCGGCCGGCGATGGTGGTGATGATGCCATCCGGGCCCACCCGGCGAATGCGATGGGCGCTGCTCAAATACACGACACCATCGGACGTGACCGCCACGGCTCGCGGATGGGTCAGTCGGGCCCGCGTGGCAGGGCCGCCGTCCCCATCGTGTCCAAGAGTGCCAGTACCGGCGATGGTTGTGATGATGCCATCCGGGTCCACCCGGCGAATGCGGTGATTCTCTGTATCGGCGATGTACAGACTGCCATCGGCGCTCAGGGCGATTTGCCCCATGGCTGAAATCTGCGCCTCAGTAGCCGGCCCGCCGTCGCCTCCCGAGCCATTGCGTCCTGTACCGACAACGGTGGTGATGATGCCGTCTCGGGCCATTTTGCGAACGCGATGCTGAGAGGGAGCGGCAATGTACAGGCTGCCGTCGGGGGCCACGGCGACATCGGCGGGTCTGAGTGAGGCCTCGGTGGCCGGTCCGCCGTCGCCGTTATGACCGTTCTGGCCGTTGCCGGCCACGGTCTCGATGACCCGAGAGAACAACGCCTTGACGCCGCGGCGCATGGCGCCGTTGCCCAGCCACACGGTGTCGGTGCTGGGTTGATAACGATGGTAGATCGAGGGCGTCCAGGCACCGAGGCCGTAGAGTGGTCCCGGGCTGGCGCGCACGATTCGACGATAGGTTCTGCGCAGGCCCACGGGCTGCACGCGCTGCCGCTGGCCGATGATCTGCACGCGGCCGCCGCTGCTGCGTCCGAACTGGGCAAAACTGCGGTTAAAGTCGCTCTGCGCGGCGTAGTATGCAAGCGGATACTGATAGGTGATCTCGATGGTCGCCACGGTGTTGCCGGGTAAAAAACGGCCGTAGGCGTCGCGACCGTCCCAGGCGAATCGATGGGTCAGATTGGGCAGCGGTGGGTAGCGCTTGCGGATTCGTCGACCGGCAATCGAGATGGACAGGTCGATGTATTGCAAGCTGTCCGGCACCTGCTCGCCAGACACGGGGATGTCCACAATCTTGTCGACCAGGTATCCGCGCGCCGTGTGGCTGCGATAGTGCAGCACAAAGGGTACCCCGAGAATGGAGATGTTTTCGCCGACTACCTGGCGCTGCGCTTCGATCACGCAGCCAGCCGCGCAGTCGCCATCACCGCTGTCCAGGCCCGGATTCCCGGCCAAGACCGGCGGCGCAATGGCGTCCTCGGGCGGACCGTAGGGCCAGTTGCAGTCCCAGGGAGTAAAATGGCGCAACGGTACCCGCCACAGGCGCTGCCCCGGTTCGTACAGCGCTGCCAGCTGGCGCAGCTCCGCGGCGATGATACCCAGGGCTTCAAGTGCGGCGGCGTTTGCTGCTGTGCCGCTGCCGTCGATGTCCAGAATAGCCCGCTGACTCTGGTCATCCACATCCTCGACAATATCCAGAATCTCGACAATGCGGCCGTTGTCTCCAGCGATCCACTGCGCGCGTTCGCGATCATAGTAGCCGACCGGAACAATCTCCCCGGTGGGAAAGTCGAGGTAGTTGTCCACGTAAAAGGGCAGCGGCTGACTGAACTCGACCCGGGTGGCCCCGGCCTGCAGCGCTTCGTCGACACTCAGCTCGACCGCGTACGTATAGCCGCTCGTTGCTGGCAAGCTGCCCGGCATGGCCGCCGAGCCGCGTTCTCCCACCGTATACTCGGTCGCGCGAACCGCCAGGGCATCCAGCGGCACCGTGTCTCCATCGGAAGTATGCATCATAGCCGTGGTATGCGCCGGGACCAGAAGAGTCGCCTGGCGGCTGCCATCGGCATCGGATTGCATGCTGCCCCGGGCGACTTGCAGTTCGGGATGGTCGATGGCGATATCGGTCACCGCCGGATCCAGTGCTGTCAAAATCACGTCCGGGGCCGATACGTAGTCGCGCCAGGGGGCGTACACCTGCCGCTGCACGGGCAGGTAGCCGTCCATCGCATAGGTGAGTGTCAGCGTGCCGCCACCGTTGACCGCCAGGTCAAACGCGCCGTCCTCGCGACTGTAGGTATGACCCAGCTGCGGATGGCGGTGAACCGCAATGCGCGCGCCAGTGAGCGGCTTTCCCCCGGTGTCGGTCACCAGGCCGCGCACGACGGCCAGGCGATGAGGCTCCAGGCTGCCGGGGACGACGCCGATCTGCAGCGGCGGGTCGTTCTCCCACAGAAATTTGACCGCATCGATAAACGGTGTTTCCTCTACCGGCGATAGAGCCGGGGCCATGTCCGCCGGGTCGAGTGGCCCGGGCGTGGGCGTGTCCCCCGCGTCGAACATGGCATCGGGCTGGATGCCCGAACCGTCTGGAACGCCGTCATGGGGGCCGCCACATCCATTCAGCAGCGCGTATACCAACAACCCGAGAACCGCGATCCGGGCCGTTCGGCGACGTGGATCCGTCGCGTACTCGGTTGCGCGCTTGCCCAGCACCCTGTTTATTCCGCCCTGGATGATCGTGTATTGCATTACGTGTTTCACTTCTTCCTATCTGCGGTTCATGCAGCAAACAGGGCGCGTATAGTGCCAAATTGAACACATGGGGCAATTGACAATTCGACCTTGTCGCGAATGACAAACAAATAAGACGAGTTCCATCCAAGCCAATTTGAACGATTGTTCGCAAAGCGCGCCCCAAGAGCTGTCTCGGCAGTCCAAAGTACACGCCCCGCTCTACGGCCAATATGTCCTCGATCGGAGACTCATCCGGCCCACCTGTTTCGCCGCCAAATCCAGTCTAGATTCAGCCCTATGACGCTTTTCCGCCGGTCACCACCTGACCCAGCTCAAGACGGGTTAAAGCACTAACGACACAACGCGCTGAGATTCAGCGTTAGCTGAGCGGGTCAACACAGCTCGGAGCTCTTGGGGGCTGGGGGGGTGCGTCCGAGATGTTCTGATGGACTTACTGAATGAAAGGAGTCAGTACCTGTTTTGCTCCATAGCCCTGACCGCGTTGTTCTGGTCCCGCTGACGCCGAATTCGAGGAGTAGATTCAACTGGGTTTTCGCTCTGCCAATGGAGACCGAACTGTCCATAAATTACAAATGCATGCAGGTATGCAAGCCACTATGCCAGCAGCTGGCTGGATCGCACCCTCGATACTGCAGAAATCTCTGCAGCTATAAACTCGACTGGTTATTTGTCCACAGCGATGGAAAGTGCGGGCGGCGTGTACCTGAGCGAGAGGCGAGGTCAGTCGTGCTGAGCAGGCACACAGCGAGCAAATTAGCTTCACTGACGGCGATGACGTCATTGCAACAGCAGTTGTTCTAGGAGTTTGTCATCTTTTCTCGAAGACGGCCTGTAGTCGTTTGAGTTCAGCGGGATCCAGGCCGCTGAGACCCTGCTCAAGGTCGGCGTGGCGAAGCAACTGGGTGGCGGCAATAGAGGTGGCTTCGAAGGGATGAGGCCAAATCGAGCGGGCTGACACTGCGCACTGCTGGTCAAACTTGCATCGGGACGGCCCACGCGCGGTCGCGTAGAGGTTTGCTTGGACCTCCACCCTCGTCTCGTGGCTGGTTGCCGGAACTCGACGACGAAGCGACCGTGACGCCGCGGGCACGATGATGCTAGCCTGTCAGTCAATTAAGGAGTACACAGTGAATCTCCCCATTGAGCAAATTGAAGCCGAGGCTCTCAAACTGCCCGAAGAAGACCGCGCGCGATTAGCGGAGACTCTACTCCAGAGTCTAGCTGCATCGCTCGAATCACAAACCGAACAGACCTGGGCCGAAGAAGCTGAACGCCGTCATCAGACTATGCTTCGGGATGGGGATGAAGGCATCCCCGCCGAGGATGTCTTTCACGAACTTGATGACTCTCTCCGATGAAGAGAGTCACGTTTCACAAGCTGGCGAAACGCGAGCTTGTAGAGGCCATCCGATTCTACGGCGAGTCAGGGCGTGGCAACGCGCTACTCCAGCATGTTCGCGGTACGATTCTTCGCCTTCGCCGCTTCCCCAAATCAGCCCCCTGTATTCGTGGCCCGATTCGTCGCGCCGTCCTTACCAAATTCCCATACAACCTGCTCTACAGCATCGAAGGCGATTACATCCACATTCTCGCAATAGCTCACCAGCGTCGTGATCCGATGTATTGGGTGGATCGGGAGCAGCCGCAGCTGAGCCTTCATAGTCGGACACCTTGCCCTCACTCAGCGAAAGAGACCGCATCGCCAACATCCACAGGCAAATGGTAACGTTTGTAGAAGTTCAAAGGGGAGTCGCCGGCCTGTGAGGCCGGCGACTCCAAGACAACTGGCGAGCGGCGCACGTGTCCGCAATCATTGCAGAGTCGCTGGAAGGCCGTTCCAGTACTTATTCGATCATTTCAGCAGCATACGTCTCTATGGTTTTGACCAGCTCGACTCCCGCGACCCACAACGGACAGAGTTTTGGCGTTACTCAGCCGTAGAGGACATCGATTCGTCATCCCGCCAGAAGGATCCCTCTGAGAGCTTACTGATCGTCCTAATTTCGCCCATCTGGCCATCTGTGCTACCTTAGAGGGACTCCATGAGGCACCCAACCCACTCTGATGAAATGTATCTCGCTCCCGGCGCCGAAAGCGCACATCGCATGGATTTGCCTGGCGAATCGTTTCCCCCCCCGGACGAGCACCTAGTCGAACCCGAGACCGATCGCGAAATGATCGACGGTCAGATCATCCAGGTGTCTCCGGCCAATCCACCCCATGCCGACCGAACCGTCGACATCAGCTATGTCCTGCGCGCCAATGTCGCCCCCAACTATGTCGCATCGGCTGATCTGCTTACCCGTGTCTCAGACGAAAATGACTTCGCCACTGATGCCTGCATCCGCAAGGCCGGTACCGACGCTCAGGGTCATCGACATCTGGAAGAATTGTCCTTCGAGGTCAAACACACGCAGAGCGAGAGCTCCCTCAAAAAACGCGCCCGCATGCTCGTTCGCCGTGGCGTCCGCCGCGTCTTTGCGGTCTACGTCCGCATCGAATATCACGACGGGGTCGAGAGCGTTAAGGCCGGGCCCGTCAAGGAGTGGTCGCGTGACAAAAACGACTGGGAAAAACTCGATGATGACTACCTGATCAAGGACCCTTGCCTGCGGCAGCCGATCGAAGTGCGCTCATTGCTCGACGCCGTCCAAGCCGATAACGCCGTGGCTCGGGCCCTCATCGATAAACATAACCCCGTCATCGCCCAACGAGAAGCCGAGCTGATCGCTCAAGAGCACCAGCGTTCGGTACGCGGTGAGCGCCAGCAAGCGGTACGCGACTTATGCCGAGTATTGGCAATCAAATTGACCCCCAAACGGCAACAGCGCATTGATTCGCTGGACCCCGACGGATTGCATGCCCTGCGTACCTATCTCCTCGAGCATCGCTGCTGGGACGAGGAATAGTTCGTGCACGTGGCGCCTACTTCACCTCCCGAGAGGAACTCGCTCGCCACTGCGTCGCATAAGCGCGGTTATGTCAACTTTCGGCGCAGTGACAATTTTCGCATGGGCCGAGGGGGCAGCAAAGTCGCCGTCGATCGCTCTGTTTTCGCAATGGGCGAGCGGCCGGACTCGTCTCCCCCACGGGGTCGCATTGCCTTCCTTCCTGGCGTTGTGGCCCGCGATATGAGAGGCGTGTTCGGCCGCTCGCAACCGAGCGCTCATCCACGTCGGCCTTGGCCTCGTCGATCGTGCGCCTCTCGCCCAGCTCGTTCTCCACCTCCTCGCACCCGTGCCGCAGGTATTCGATCGCGGTCTTGGTCGCCTTGAGGGTTTTGGAGTGGCTTGGCACCTTGATGATCGCCGCCTGATACCCCAGCCCCGAGAGCGCCGCCTCGATCGCCTGGCGACCGCACCTCCGACGCGCCCCCGCCGAGCCGGGCGCCACGCGCCCCCGATCCAGCTCCAGTAG
>JAKSDA010000491.1 GCA_022360315.1 Pseudomonadota bacterium | reverse complement strand
CCTGAGCGGGTAGCCAAACTCGACGGCGAGTATTGTGCAGCCAGGGCGCTCCTATCGGACGGCAAAATCCTGGCCGGGCTGGCAATGATGAACGACGACGTTGTGCCCCACATCGAAGCAGCGCTGCTCAACCCGGTGGTCGAGGTCAAAGAAGGCCCGGTGCGAGTCCACGCCTGGCTCCAGATGGAGCTCCCATGGGATACGAACCAGCAACCGCGCGCAGTATGCACCCCTGAGCAAGCGCTCGAGCTTGATCAGCTATTGGAGGAGCGCGACGAAGACGAGCTGATCGAGTCGATATGGGAGATGGAACTGCACTGGACGCGTGACCTGATCCGAGAGACCTATCACAGCTTTCGGGCCGCGTTGCAAAACGCCATCGGACGCGGCTACGGCTTCGCCTGGCTCTACGATCGCAACGAGTAGCGTGGCGTGGCAGATGACCAACGCCGATGAACCGCCGCGATTAGTCCTACAAACCATACGGATTTAGCGCATTCGTAGTGCTATGACCGACGCGGAAATACACGCACGGATGTGCAGACCATTCTCACGACGCAATTCAACGCGATACGCGGTGTACATGACTGCCTCACGGATTCCAACCGTACCCGAGCCGGACACCCGCTTCGAAACTTTGGATTTCCTCGGCGGCGACTAGTGACAGAGCGACCCCACCAATAAGGTGCTCGCTAAAACGGTAATCGACACCCCCGCCGAAGATCCCGAGGACCAATTCGCGAAGGTCCTGTGGCACGGCTTCTGGCAACCTCGGAGTCCTGTTCAGTCGGTCGGTTGCGACTCTCGGTCGGTCTCTCCGTCGAGGTGGTAGCCGAGCTGCCATGCCGCTATCTCCGGAAGATGACCTATTGTATGCCTCCCAGGTTATTGGCTCTGACAGCGGCTACAGGTCGGAGGCAACGTTCCCGCTCTGCGACAGCGAGTTCCTCGGCGACACCGAGTAGCTTCATGCGCTGCTCGACCGATGCACAATCGCCGCTCCTACCCGGGATTCGGTCTCGGTCTCAGTCTCAGTCCTGCCATTTACAGGGCCGACATGGGATCGACATCAACGCTGATACGGGTGTCGCCCGACACCTGGATGGCGGAGGCGAGAACCGCGCGGAGAAAACCGCGCAGGATCTTGCGCTCGGGTGCACGCAGCCATACGTGCCAGCGCGTGCGGTCTTTGAGGCGAACCAGCGGAGCCTCGCTGGCGCCCTGAACCCGTGCACCGGGGCCGAATTGCTCGCGTATGCCGTGGGCCTGATCGGCCAGCTGACAGGCTGTCCGCTCGACTGCCCCAGGGTCGCGCCCGTCGATGCGCAGGGCGACCAGATGACCGAATGGCGGATATCCCAGCTCTTGCCGCGCCACACTCTCCTCGGCGAAAAAACCCGCGTAATCGTGCTCGGCCGCTCGCGCAATCGCCGGCACGTCGATGCGATAACTCTGAATGAGCACCCGGCCCGGCCGATCGCCACGACCAGCTCGACCCGCGACCTGGGTCAGCAACTGAAACGTCCGCTCAGAAGCGCGAAAATCCGGCACAGAAAGCCCGATATCGGCGCATAATACCCCCACCAGAGTAACCCCGGGAAAGTCGTGACCCTTGGTCACCATCTGCGTCCCAACCAGGATGTCGATCTCGTGCCGGGCCACTCGATCGAGAATCTGGCCCAGCCGCGCACCCGACGCAACGTCGCGATCAAGCCGGGCAACCACCGCCCCGGCAAAACGATCGGCCACCGCTGCCGCCACTTTTTCCGTACCCAGTCCCTTGCGCACGATCGAACCGGCGGTTTTACAGGTCGGACAATCACCCGGGACCGGCCGGGAATAGCCGCAGTAGTGGCAAAGCAAGCGATCGATCGCCCGGTGATAGGTGAGCGAGACCGAGCAGTGCTCACAGCGAAATGAATGGCCACAGGCCACGCATAATACAAATGTGGCAAATCCACGCCGGTTGAGAAATAAAATGATCTGCTCGCCACGCTCGAGTGTCTCGGCAATGGCTCCAGCCAGAGGCGCGGTCAGCATGGCGTCGGTCTCCGGCATATAGGTCCGCAAATCGATAAGGCCCACCTCGGGCAATGGCCGCGGTGTGGCCCGCTCGGGCAATTCCAGAAGCTGGCTGCGGCCACGCCGGGCGCCGTGATAGGTCTCGAGCGACGGCGTGGCAGAACCGAGCACACACACCGCACCGGCGCGCTGAGCCCTGACCAGCGCAACATCGCGACCGTGATAACGCACGCCCTCATCCTGTTTAAACGATGAATCGTGCTCCTCGTCCACCGCGATCATACGAAGATTGGATACCGGGGCAAATACCGCCGAACGCGCCCCCAGTGCAATGCACGCGTGGCCGGTCTGCAACCGATGCCACTCGTCGAAACGCTGCCGGTTGCTCAAACCACTATGCAATACCGCGACCAGATCGCCAAAACGAGCCCGAAATCGCGCGGCCAGCTGCGGAGTGAGCGAAATTTCGGGAACCAACACGATGGCAGAACCCCCCTCCTCGAGCACATCGGCAATCGCATTGAGATATACCTCGGTCTTGCCACTGCCGGTGATGCCGTGCAGCAAATACGACGCAAATCTGCCCTGCCGAAGCCCCGCCCGAATCGAAGCCAGCGCCGCACGCTGGCGCTCGTTTAACGCCGGCGGGCTCTCGCCGGTCCCAGCCGCCGACAACAAACCGGCCCGAACTGCCCGCGGCGGAGCCTGGCGATCCTCAAACCGAACCAGTCCGGCCCTGGCCAGGGCGCGCAAATGATCGGCAATACGGGGCTCTTTTCGCTTGAGATCGGCCACCGCAGCAGCACCACCAGCACCCGACAGAACGCGCAAAGCAGCCAGTTTTTTGGGCGCCCGGGCAAAGTCGACACTGTCCTGGTCGGCAATCGGGCGAACCAGTACAGCCGTGCGCACTGTGCGCGGCCTGGCACGAGCCTCGGGCGCACTCTGACTGTAGCGCACCAAACCCGCCTCGATCAGCTGGTCGACATCAGCCCGGCGCACCGATCCACGCAAAAGCTCGCTGCGCAGCACTGTGCCGCCAGCCTGATGAAGCACGCCGAGAATGTCGCGTGCCCGACGGGCGAGCGCACCGCCTCGCTCAAACGCCACCTCGCCATCGGGGGTCAACTCGACTCGTATGCGCACCTTGACCGCTGTCCCCGCCGGCATGGCGGTGCGCAATACCTCACCGATCGGCGCCTCGTAATACGAGGCGATCCACTGGCATAAACCGATGAGCTCGCCGCTATAACGAAACTCGGAGTCGATGATCGTGTCGAGCGGCCGGATCGTTGCAACCGCATCAGTCACCACTGCTCTACTCGGTTGCCCATTGCCCGACCCGGTCACGCCCGATTCGCCCGCTCCGCTCCGCGAAGATTGCCCGCCGGATTGCTCGCCGGAAAGTCCGGCCGTGGCCAGCTCATCCATGACAGCAAGCACCACACCGGTCACGTTTTGAGCGCCAAATGGGACCACCACGCGCGCACCCACAAGATCAAATTCGACCAGGTGATCGGGCACGCGATAGGTATAGGTGCGATAAAGCGGAAGCCAGACTGCGACGTCGGCGTACTTGGTCTGCATGGCAAACCCGGACGGGCCGGCTGCTCAGCCGAGCGAACGGTCTCCTGGCAGAGCCACCACAGCGAGAGCAAAATAGTCGTTCTCGGCGACGTACCAGTTGGCCAGCTCGAGTCCAGCAGCCCGAATCATGGCGATTGCGCTGGCCCGGGTGAATTTTCGACTGATCTCGGTGTGCAGATGTTCCCCATCGCCAAACGGAACATCGAGAGCCAGCTCGCCGATGCGAACCACATGATTGTGGCGGGCGCGAAGCGACATCTCTATCCGCTCTCGCCCGGGCGAATATCGCGCAATATGCTCGAAATTGGCCGGCTCGAAGTCCGCCCCGAGCTCGCGGTTGATAACATGCAGTACATTGCGGTTGAACTCGGCCGTAACGCCCTCGGCATCGTTGTACGCAGCATGAAGCACAGCTGGCGACTTGACCAGATCGAGCCCGAGAAGCACCCGGTCACCAGGCTTCATCCCCCGGGCAATATCGGCCAGAAACGCAATGGCCTCCAGGTGGGTAAAGTTGCCCAGGGTGCTGCCCAAAAACGCGATCAGCCGGCGAACGCCGTCGGGCAAAAGATGCAGGTGATGATCGTAGTCGGCAATCACCCCATGCACGGTCAAATTCGGATAATCACGCAACAAAGACCCAGCACTGCTGATCAGCATCTGTTCGCTGATATCCACCGATACGTAACGCGGATCGGCCACTCGATCGGTGAGGTGGTCCAGTAAAACACGTGTCTTGTGGCCGGCTCCGCTGCCGAGCTCGACCAAGTCGGTGGGCCTGGTGTCGGTGACAATGTCGCCGGCAACCCGCTCGAGCAAAGCCTTCTCCGTTCTGGTCTGATAGTACTCCTCGGTACCGCAGATAGCGTCAAATAATTCCGCCCCGCGCTGGTCGTAGAAGTACTTGGACGGTATGGACTTGGGCGCCTGAGCAAAGCCGCTCAGGACATCCTGGGCGAGGGTGTTTATGGGAATTGATTCGAGGTGGGTGGTGAGATGAAACCGTTCTGGATCGATTTCTCCTTCGTCGTCCGTCGATGGGAGTAGATTAGTGGATACTGCAACAGCTTGATTCATTTGGCCCGAATGTACTCGACTCAGGGGTCTGACTGGGCCGGGTCAGCCAGGAATTCGCGCAGCATGGCCAAAATGGGTTGTCGCATCTCGGATCGCTTGAGCGCATATGCAATATTGGCGCGCAAATAACCCAACTTGTGGCCAGCGTCGTGCCGCAGTCCGTCCAGAACAACACCGAGAAGCCCGGGCGATGGGCGCTGAGCCAGCTCGCGCAAGGCGTCGGTCAACTGGATTTCGCCGCCCCGACCCGGTTTCGTGGCCGCCAACAAAGGCCAGACCGCAGGCGGTAATACATAGCGACCAACCACGGCAAGCCGCGATGGCGCCGTGCCCGGCGCCGGTTTCTCAACCATGTCGCGAACTCGATATCGCGCTCCCACCTGCGGTGAATTCGATACAAATGCGTCCGATGGTTGACCGTCCGACCTTACCCGTTCGCCGTCGATAATCCCATAGAGATGTTCGTCGCCCGGCGGCACTTCCATTACCGCGATCGTGCCCGACTCGGTCTCGTCATACACTTGACACAATTGGCCGATTCCCGGCCGCTCGTCGTTGTCTATGAGATCGTCGCCGAGCAACACGGCAAAGGGTTCGTCGCCGATCACCTCGCGAGCACAGAGCACGGCGTGGCCCAGACCCAGTGGAGATTTTTGCCGGACCGAGATCAACCGCGCCATGGCCGAGACCCGCTCGACCGAGGCGAGAAGCTCTTCGTGCTGGCGCTCGCGCAGCGTGTGCTCGAGTTCAAATGCGTGATCGAAATGATCCTCGATAGCCACTTTGTGGCGCCCGTTGACCACGACTATGTCGGTGATTCCGGCACGTACAGCCTCATCGACCACGAGCTGTATGGTCGGGGTATCGACGATGGGCAACATTTCCTTGGGGATCGCCTTGGTCGCCGGGAGAAATCGAGTTCCCAGCCCCGCCGCAGGAATTATTGCTTTACGCACCGATGGCATATAGGCATTTTACCAGACCAGGACGGCCGATAGGCAAATTCGCCGGCTCCGATCAAACCATGGCCGAAACGTCGAAACCGCCGAGTAAACGCCGTTTGCGTCGGGCTCGCCAACACGGTATCGCGGCCGCCAGCAGCGAACTCACCAGTGCAGGTGGCTTGGCCGCCGCAATCCTGGTTCTCGTCGCGCTGGCATCGCAACTCTTCCCCCCCCTGGTGACCACAATTCAGAACGGTCTCCACCGCGCGGCAACAGCCAGAATAACCCACGATCCCGGCCAGCTACTCGCAATCGCGGCCGAGTTTCCGCCCTCTTTACTGTCCTGGCTACATGTCTCGATATGGGTGTTTGCTGCCGGTGCCGGAATTTCGATCGTTGTCGGGCTGATACAGACCCGGGCCATGATCGCGCCAGCACGTTGCTTGCCGGCCTGGCAACGCCTGAAACCCGGCAACGCATTGGTCCGACTTTGGTCGGTCGAAACAATCCTCGCATTGGCGGCGGTTGCGGCGAAGGGTGTGGTCATCGCTGTATTGGTCGGCGAGCTGTTGATGCGCCACGCCGGTGATCTGGCCAATCTGGCTGGCCTGCCTGTGGCTCGGGCCGGGCGAGTCACCGGTGTGGTGGCAGCGCTCCTGGTCATGCGTATCGGCCTGGCCCTTTTCGCTTTCGGCCTGATCGACTGGGTTTTGCAGCGACGACAACACCGGCGCGCACTCATGATGTCGCGGCAAGAAGCTCGCCGCGAAGAGCGGGAAAGCGGCCGGGATCCAGTGCGCCGTTCGCATCGCAGACAAGTTCACGCGGAGATTGTCGCCGCCGGCCATTCGGTTCCGAGGTCGCGGCAAGCCGTGCGAGGCGGAGCTGTCACCGAGCAGAGCGGCCGGTCAGCCGGCTATTCGATCGATCCTGCTGCAGTTGCCGCGGCTGTGCAGCGATCGTGTCTGGTCATCACCGGAGACCAGACCCCCGTCGCCCTGGCCCGTGATCCGCGCTCCATGACCGCGCCGCGCGTCGCGGCACACGGTGCGCACCTTGTCGGCCGGCACATCGCAGACCTTGCCCGCCGGACGGGGATTCCGGTCGTTCACGACCGGCTGGTGGCCGACGCTGTGAACGCACTTCCGATCGGCGCCGCGATTCCCGACCATCTTCACCTCGCCGTGGCTCGCATCATGGCAGCGTGGCAGTGACCTCACCGACTAGTTGTCGCAGCGAGCGGTCGAGCTCGTGGCCGTGGCCGGCGATCGCCGCGGTCAATGCCGGCACAGCCAGAGCCAGCACAATGATGGCGAACAGGGCACGCACCGGCAATCGGGCGGTGGACCGGGCGGGTCGAGAGCCGGCCCGGTCGGCCAGTGCAAATGCCAATTCAGACAAAAAACTGGCGGCCAGGACCGGCGCGGCCATACCCACGGCAGAGACCAATAGACCGGCCGTGGCGGCGATGAGATGCCCGATCACGTGCTCGGCTCCAGCCTGCCACAAAGCCTGACCACCGGGCATGGCGGCCAGGGGCCAGGCTTCATAGCTGGCCGCCACGGCGCGCAAAACGATCCGGTGTCCGCCTGTACCAAAGAACATCACCACTGCGACGAGCAGTGCAAATTGGCTGAGCGGCGAGGAGGACGCTGGTTTCGGACGCGATCGGCCGGTGTCGGCAAGGTTCAGTCCACACGCCGAATCCATGAGCAAACCACAGGCAATTGCGGCGTAAAACGGCAACCCAGCCACGAAACCGAGCACAGCTCCGAGGGCGACCTCTTTGGCGGCCACCAGCGCGATGGTCGACCAGGCGATATTGGCCGGGATAGCGGCCAGAGCAGTCGCCGATCGCACAGTCGATGGCAAAAGGGCAACGGAGAAACCAGGTGATAGGGCGGGAAGCAGCGCTGCGGTCATGGCAGCGGCCACTGTGAGGCGCACCAGCACGGAGCGCGACCAGCCAAACATCGGCACGAGAAACGCAATCGGAATCAGCCGGGCCGAGATCAGTAGTGCATCGAGGGCCAGAGGCCCTGCCGATCGGACGAGATCGGCGGTGCTCGGCTCGATGGCGGTCCAGTGCAATGTCACGCTCCGGCCACGGCGGGCAGGAGTTCGAAGAGCTGGGCGGTAAACTCGACAAGATGGCGCGCCATCCACGGCAAACATACCGAAAGCGCCGCAACCACAGCGATCGCTCTGGGCACCAGGCCGATAATGGGCTCCTGGATGTGTGTGGCGGCCTGGACGGCTCCGACCATCAACCCGACAGCGAGCCCGGCCAGCACAGCCGGAGCCGACAGCAGAGCCGCCAGATACAGACCTTCGCGCGCCACCTCGATCAGCACCTCGGTCGCGGTTGGAAACGCCGGCTGCATCACGCGTATCCCAGGGCAAGACCACGCGCCACCAGCTGCCATCCATCGGCCAGGACAAAGAGCAGCAACTTGAGCGGCAGGGATACTGCCGTGGGCGACATGGTGGACATGCCGAGCGCGAGCAGAGTACTGGCAACCACGAGATCGATGACCAGAAACGGCAAGAACAGGAGAAAAGCGGCGGCAAAGGCGCTGTGTAGTTCGCTGGTCAAGAAGGCGGGAATGAGAACGGCAAAATCACCCTGCCCGCTGGGCTCGCCCGCCCAGCCGAGGTCCCGGGCCACTGCGGCAAACATGGCGCGGTCGCCCGCCCGGGTCTGTTGGGCCAGAAATCTGCGCACAGGCTCGCGGGCTCGGTCGATGACCTCGGCCACAATCGCCTCATCGGCCTGGCGCCGAGAACTCGAGTCGGCTCGAGATTCGAGCGCAGGCGCCACGGCACCGGCGATCTCGCTGCCCAGAGGGGCCAGGACAAACCCGGTGAGAGCCAGAGCCAGGCCGGTCACCACCACATTGGGCGGCACGCTGGGCACACCCAGGGCATGACGCAAAAGCGACAGAACCACGACCAGTTTGGTGAAACAGGTCAGCATCACCAGGGCAAATGGAAGCAGAGCCATGCCCAGGACCAGCGCTCCGGTGGGCACTGCGCCGTCCCCCATCGAGATATCGGCCATCAGTCACTCCTCACCTGGCGCGAGTCCCGGCCGGTGCCTTCGAGTGGCTGGTCAGTCGCAGGCTGGCAGGTGTGACGGGCGCGCAACGGCCGGCCGAGTGCACCGCAAACGAGCGCGGCAAATCCCCTGGCAGGACTCTCGGCAGCCCCGGCCAGCGCGCTGTCCACAGCATGGCTGTCGAGCTCGGCCAACAGGTTCACACCGCTCTCCCCGGTCGCGAGCAGCACGACCTTGCCGGCGACCTCGGCGACATACAGGGTGTGACCGAATTCGAGTGGAGCTCGGGCCACGATGCGAATCGGGCCAAACTGGCCGGCTCGAGCCATCGTGCGCAGCCTGTTCGTCCCAAAACGGACGGCTGCCCAGGCCAGAATGCACACCAACGCCAAAACCAGCAACGAGGTGAGCAGAAATTCGCCGTAGCCTCCCGGCAGGCCATTTGTCGGAGCAGTCTCTATCACAGCGCCGACAACCTACCATACCGGACCAACATTTCCCGCCCATACAGGTGCCGGGCGAGCTGTCGACCGGGGCTACGCGTCCAGTCCGACGATCTCGATAAACGCCATGGGTGCGGCGTCGCCGCGGCGGTTTCGGGTCTTGAGCACGCGGGTGTAGCCGCCCGGACGATCGGCCACCTGGGGGGCGATCTCGGCAAATAATTTTTCGAGGGCGTCCTGATCTTTGAGGACACGCTGAGCCATCCGCCTGGCGTGGACAAGCCGGGCACGCTCGATCTGGCTGAGCTTGTCGGGCTCCTTGGCCAGAAGTTCGCTCACCGAGACGCCCCAGTTGATGGTGCGTTCGGCAATGCCACGGAGCTCTTTGGCCTTGGCCTCGGTGGTGTGAATTCGGCCGGCCTTGACCAGGGCCGCGACCATGTTGGAGAAAAGTGCCTTGCGATGGCTGGAACTGCGGCCCAGCCGGCGTCCTGTCTTGCGGTGGCGCATCGCTATTCTGTCCTTTCACTGCGCTCGGGATGCCCGCGCGCTACTTCTTGTTGAGCGGAGTCGGTCCAGGCCAGTTGTCGAGCTTCATGCCCAAACTCAGCCCCATCTCAGCCAAGATCTCCTTGATCTCCTTGAGCGATTTGCGGCCGAAGTTCTTGGTCTTGAGCATCTCGGATTCGGTCTTTTGCACCAGTTCGCCAATGTACTTGATATTGGCGTTCTGCAGGCAGTTGGCCGAGCGCACCGAGAGCTCGAGTTCGTCCACAGTGCGCCATAGATTCTCGTTGAGCTTCTCCTGCTCTTCATCGACCGGCTCGGCAACCGGCTCGGCCTTCTCTTCAAAGTTGATGAAGATGTTGAGCTGCTCTTTGAGAATTTTGGCCGCGAACGCGACCGCGTCCTCGGGCGCCACCGCGCCGTTGGTCCACACTTCCAACGTCAGCTTGTCGTAATCGGTCTGCTGGCCGACACGCGCGTTGGTGACCGTGAAATTGACCTTCTTGATGGGCGAAAACAGCGCGTCGATCGGTATGTACCCGACTCCGGCAGCTCCGTTGTGGCGCTCGGCAGGAACATAGCCGCGACCGGTGGCAACGGTCATCTCCATCTGGAGCTTGCCGTCGCGAGCCAGCGTGGCAATGTGATGATCCGGATTGAGGATCGACACCCCGTACGCAGCATCGATATCCCCTGCCGTGACCGGACCCTCGCCCTCCTTGTTCAGCCGAATGGTGATGGTCTTGTCGTCCTCGACCCGGATCAGAGTCTCTTTGAGATTGAGGATGACGTCAGTGACGTCCTCGACCACCCCGGCCAACGAGGTGAACTCGTGCAGGGCTCCCTCGATCTTGACGTGGGTGATCGAGGCCCCCTGCAGCGACGACAACAACACGCGCCGCAGGGCATTGCCAAGCGTGGTGCCAAAGCCGCGCTCCAGCGGCTCGCAGCTGAATTTGCCGTAGGTGTCGGTCCTCTCTTCGATCTCGAGCATGCGCGGCCGAATCAGGTCACGCCAGTTTTTGGCCATGAACGGCGTCTGCTCTCTGAGCGCCTCTCGGGCCGGCATCTCGCCTGGGCTTTGCGCGTTGTTGGTAGTGATCTCAGCAGTCTCGGACATTGCGAGTTCCTCCGAGGACCCGTCGACAGCTGTCTCCGAGCCGAGCGAAGTAGTTGGCCTAGCAGTGTGGAACGGTGAAGCGTCCGGCATTGGATCGTCTATTTCGAATAAAGCTCGACAATGAGCTGCTCGCGGATGGGAAGGGTGACATCGGCACGAGTCGGTAGCGTCTTGACCGTCCCCTTGAACGCGTCCTTGTCCAGGGTGATCCACTCCGGAACGCCGCGACGCTCCACTGCACCGAGCGCCTCAACAATACGCCCGATGGTCCGCGATTTGTCTCTGACCTCGACAACATCGCCCGATCGCACCAGATATGACGGAATATCGACTCGCTGGCCATTCACCTTGAAATGGCCATGTCGGACCAGCTGGCGCCCCTCGGCGTGGTCACTGACAAACCCCATGCGGTACACGACGTTGTCCAGACGCCGCTCCAGGAGTTGAATGAGATTCTCGCCAGTCACACCTTTCATGCGCGCAGCTCGGTGGTAGTAACCGCGGAATTGCCGCTCGGCAATTCCGTAGATGCGCTTGACCTTCTGCTTTTCGCGAAGCTGCTCGCCATAGTCGGAACGCTTGCGTCGCCGGGCCTGGCCGTGTTGACCGGGTGGATACGATCGGCGTTCGTAGCCGCACTTGTCGGTATAGCAGCGCTCTCCTTTCAAGAAGAGCTTCATGTCTTCGCGCCGGCAGAGCCGACAAACGGGACCTGTATACCTGGCCATCTCTATTCCTCGATTCGGTGTTTGCTTCGTGTGGTGCTGATTGGATTTGCCCGATGCTGTCGAAACGACATCGGCAAACCGGTCGCGTGTGTAATTGACTACAATTGCCCGGACTACACCCGGCGCCTCTTGCGCGGCCGGCAGCCGTTGTGGGGCACCGGCGTGACGTCGCGAATGAGACTGATCTTGAACCCGGCGGCGTTGAGTGCGCGCAGCGCCGACTCGCGGCCAGCCCCGGGCCCTTTCACATACACGACGATGTTGCGCATCCCGTGCTCCATGGCTTTTTTGGCCGCATCCTCGGCGGCCAGCTGGGCGGCAAATGGGGTCGACTTCCGCGAACCCTTGAACCCACAGGTGCCGGCCGACGACCACGAAATCACGTTGCCCGACACGTCGGTGATACTCACGATCGTGTTGTTGAATGTCGCCGTGATGTGGGCGACTCCGCTCTGAATATTCTTGCGGACTTTCTTTTTGGTTTGACGTTTTGGCTGTGCCATCGCTGGTTCCCAACGTGAGAAGCTGCCCCGCTGTCAGGTGCAACCGGGCGGCATCGGTCTACCACTTTGCTACTTCTTGCCGGGCGTTCCCTTTTTCTTGACCGCCAGGCGCCGCGGCCCCTTGCGGGTGCGCGCGTTGGTACTGGTCCGCTGGCCCCGCACCGGCAAATTGCGCCGGTGGCGAAGACCGCGATAACAGCCCAGGTCCATGAGACGCTTGATGTTCATGTTGACTTCGCGTCGCAGGTCGCCTTCGACCTTGTGGTGAGCCTCGATAACGTCGCGAATTCGGCGCACATCGTTTTCGTCGAGGTCGACGGTGCGCTTGTCGGGGGATACTCCGGCCGAGCCCAGCACTTCCTGGGACTTCTTGCGCCCGATTCCAAAAATATAGGTCAACGCGATCTCGATCCGCTTATTGCGGGGAAGGTCGACACCAGCAATACGAGCCATGCGCTTTCTCCGTACTCTTCGTCGTGGTCTTTCAAGCCATATTGATATTCAGCCGGCAGGCAGGTGATTCGACGCCTGCCCGCAGCAGCAGAACACTAGCCCTGACGCTGCTTGTGCCGTGGGTTGCTGCAGATGATCCGCACCACGCCTCTGCGCTTGATGATCTTGCACTTGGGACAAATAGGTTTTATCGAGGCTCTTACTTTCATGACCAATTACCGTTTCGCCACTGCGTTGACTACCAATTCCCGTGCTTGATGCGGTGGCATTTGCTGCGACTCTCAGACCGTGAATTCTCCCGGCTTTGACGAGGCCCGACTCAGAACCCAGGGGCCCTCGTCCGTGATTGCAACCGAATGTTCGAAATGTGCAGACATGCTCCGGTCTCGGGTTACCGCGGTCCAATCGTCGTCGAGTACCTTGACCTCCGGGGCCCCCGCGTTTACCATAGGTTCGATAGCGATCACAAGCCCGCGTTTCAGGCGCTTACCGGTTCCGGGTCGGGCGTAGTTGGGGACCGGGGGATCTTCGTGCATCGCCCGGCCAATGCCGTGGCCGACAAAGTCCTTGACCACGGAGTAACCGTTGCTCTCGACATGGGACTGAACCGTGGCGCCGATGTCGCCCAGGCGTTTGCCCACCAGGCATCGGCCGATCGCGAATTCCAGCGATTCTCTCGTGATATCAATGAGTCGCTGGTGTGTCGGGGAAATTCTTCCGACCGGAACGCTGCGCGCAGCGTCGCCACAGTAGCCGTCCTTGAACACGCCAAAATCGATCGCGATGATGTCTCCCTCCTTGAGGACGACGTCTCGCCGGGGGATTCCGTGCACGACCACATGGTTGACCGAGGTACACACCACAGCGGGATATCCGTGGTAGCCCAAAAATGCGCTCTTGACCTTGTGGCGCTCGATCTCCCTGGCCGCGACCTCGTTGAGATCCCAGGTTGAAATTCCCGGTCTCACAGCATCGCAAAGAACGTCGAGAATCTCGGCGACAACCAGGTTCGCCTCCCGCATGCGGTGGATCTCATCCAATGATTTGTATCGAATCTTCACGCGTGCAAAACAGCAAAACGCCGCTCCCACAACTACGGGGCGGCGCTGATCACAATGGATTTCCAGCTCGGCTAACGCCCGCGACCACCAGTTGTACGGCCGCGGATACGCGGTCCCTTCGGCCCTGAAAAACCTTCGTAATTTCTTGTTATTAAATGGGATTCGATCTGCTGGACCGTGTCCAATGCCACCCCGACCACGATGAGTAGCCCGGTTCCGCCGAAGTAAAACGGCACCTGCATCCAGTTTTGCAAAAGGACTGGAACCAGACACACAGCCGACAGGTAGACAGCGCCCGCCGCAGTGATGCGAGTGAGTACGTAGTCGATATACTCAGCAGTTTTCTTACCTGGTCGGATGCCCGGGATGAAGCCGCCGCCCTTCTTGAGATTGTCGGCGACATCGACCGGGTTGAATGTAACCGCGGTGTAGAAGAAGGTGAAGAAAATGATCATGAGCACGTAGACGACGTTGTACCGCCAATCATTGGGATTGAGCGCCTGGGCGATCTGTTGCATCCACGGGGTGTTGACCATGTTGGCGATCTGGGCCGGGAACAGCATGATCGACGAGGCGAAAATCGGCGGGATCACGCCGGACACGTTGATCTTGAGCGGGAGATGGGTCTGCGTGCCGGCGTACATCTTCCGACCGACCTGCCGCTTGGTGTACTGAACCGGAATTCGCCGCTGCGCGCGCTCGAAGTAGCAGATGGCGGCCACTGTGCCCATCACGATGAGGAACAGGAGAAGCAGCATGAAGCCGTCGAAATCTCCGGTCCGGCTGCGTCCGATCAGCTGGGTGATGCCATCGGGCATGGCAGCCACGATGCCGGCAAAAATGAGCAGCGAGATGCCATTGCCAATGCCGCGTTCGGTGATCTGCTCGCCCAGCCACATCAGGAAACAGGTTCCCGTGGTCAGGGTCAGAATCGTCATCAGGCGGAAACCCCAACCCGGGTCGTTGACGACTTCGCCGGCGGAGAATCCGCCGCCGCCGCGGCCCAATCCCTCCAGCCACCACGCGATGAACGCCGCCTGGACCAGCGAAAGCCCGACGGTCCCGTAGCGAGTGTACTGATTGACCTTGCGGCGTCCCTGCTCGCCCTCTTTGTTGAGCTGATCCAGCTTGGGGATCACCACAGTGAGAAGCTGCAGAATGATCGACGCACTGATGTAGGGCATGATGCCCAACGCGAAGATCGACAGGGACTCCAGCGCACCGCCGGAGAACATGTTGAACATGCCCAGAAATGACCCCTGCCCGCCGCGCTGGATGAAGTTCTCCATCTCGACCCGGTTGACGCCGGGAACCGTGACAAAGATGCCGATCCGGTAGACCGCGAGCATCCCCAGCGTGAACAGGATGCGCTTTCTGAGCTCGGGGATCTTGCCGATATTTGCAAAAGAACTGGCCACGTCGTGCCCTTGTAGCCCTATTCGGTGGGTTTTTCTCCCGATTCGCTGGGGCCCTCCTGGGCCTCGTCGATCGGAGAGTCTGTTGTAGCAGGTTTATCAGCCAGATCGACCGGGCGATTGGCCTCATCAGACGCTTCTTGGCCAGCTGGCTCTGGCTCGGCCGCGCTTGCTTCGGCTCCGCCGGCTGGCTCGGAAGCCTCCGCAGCTGCTGGCTCTGGTTCGGCCAATAATGTGACGTCGGCTGGCTCAGCTTCTTCGGCTGGCTCGGCTTCGGCCACCGGCTCGGCTTCGGCCGCCGGCTCGGCTTCGTCGGCTGGCTCGGCTTCGGCCGCCGGTTTGGCTTCGTCGGCTGGCTCGGCCTCGGCTGCTGGCTCGGCTTCGGCTGCTGGCTCGGCTTCAGCCGCCGGCTCGGCTTCGGCCGCCGGTTTGGCTTCGTCGGCTGGCTCGGCTTCGGCCACCGGCTCGGCTTCGGCCACCGGCTCGGCTTCAGCCGCCGGCTTGGCTTCAGCCGCCGGCTTGGCTTCGGCTGCTGGCTCGGCTTCAGCCGCCGGCTTGGCTTCGGCTGCTGGCTCGGCTTCGGCCGCCGGCTCGGCTTCGGCTGCTGGCTCGGCTTCAGCCGCCGGCTTGGCTTCGGCTGCTGGCTCGGCCGCTTCTGATACCTCTGGCCGGGCTTTTTTGGTCCGCTTCTGAGGCGCGACGATCTCGGCCTTGCCACCTGCCGCTTCGATCTTGGCAAGGGCGTTCTTGGAAAATCGGTTGGCTCGAAGCGTGACCTTCAAGTTGAAGTCGCCGCTGCCGAGAATCTTGACGATCTTGGCCTTCTTGGGAACCAAGCCGGCATTGCGCAGAGCCGCGAGGTCGATTACGCCGCCCTCGACCCGGCCAGGATCGGCGAATTTGGCCGCGATCAAACCGAGATTGACCGGATGGGCTTCGGTGCGGAACGGGTTGGAGAAACCGCGCTTGGGCAGACGCCGCTGCATCGGCATCTGCCCACCTTCAAACCCGACTCGGGCACCGTGGTGTCCGGTTCTGGATTTTTGGCCTTTTTGTCCGCGACCTGCCGTCTTGCCGTAACCCGAACCCGGGCCGCGGCCGACGCGTTTTTTCTTGTGCGTCGCCCCGGGGTTGGGAGCCAGTGTATGGAGCGTCGTACCCATGATCTCGTCCTGGTTGGTGGCGGAAACGAGCGAGCTGCAGTCTACTCTACTGGCTCGACTCGGACCAGATGACTGATTTTTCGAATCATGCCCCGAATCGGAGGCGTGTCCTTCAAGGTGACCGACCTGTGCATCCGGGTCAGTCCAAGCCCCTTGAGTATCCGCTTTTGCCGTTCCGGGCGGCCTATCCCGCTGCGTACCTGGGTGACTTTGAGTTTGATCGCCATTACAACCCTCGAATCTCCTCGATCGACTTGCCGCGAATCCGCGCAACGTCCTCGATCGAGCGCAGTTCTCGAAGTGCAGTCACCGTGGCATGAATGACGTTGTGCTTGTTGGCACTGCCGATGGATTTTGTCAGGATATCTGTAATTCCAGCCACTTCCAGAATAGGTCTGACCGCTCCTCCAGCGATGACACCTGTTCCCGGCGCAGCCGGCTTGAGCAGCACCCGCGCCGCACCAAATACCCCGAGGATTTCGTGGGGAATGGTTCCGTCCACCATCGGTATGCGGAAAAGGTTGCGCTTGGCCCTCTCGTTGCCCTTGCGAATCGCTTCTGGCACCTCGTTGGCCTTGCCAAGCCCGGCGCCGACGTAGCCGTTCTGATCGCCCACGACAACCAGTGCCGAAAAGGAGAAACGCCGGCCGCCCTTGACCACCTTGGCCACGCGGTTGATGTATACGACGCGATCGACGATCTCGCCGACTTGTTCCAGATCTATCGCCATTTCAGTCGGTTCCCTGTGCCTTGGGCTAGAATTTCAGACCGGCTTCGCGGGCGCCTTCAGCTACCTCTTTGACCCGCCCGTGATAGATGTAACCGTTGCGGTCGAAGATCGCGCGCTCGACATTCTGAGCCAGGAGCTTCTTGCCGAGCTCCTGGCCGACCACCCGCGCTCGCTCTTTCTTTTTCTTGCCCTCGGTTTCAATGTCCTTGTGAAGATCGCTCACCGCAACCAATACGCGATTGGACACATCGTCGATCGCCTGGACGTAGATGTGTTTGGCCGAGCGAAACACCGACAGTCGCGGCCGCTCCGCAGTACCGGCGATACGCTTGCGAATGGCCGATTTGCGGCGCAGCCTCGTGCGTTCCTTGCTGTTGGAGATCTTGATGTGACCAGCCATCTGCGTATACCTCTCGCTGTGCCGGGTGTGCGGCCATTCAGCCGGCGGCTTTGCCGACCTTGCGCAGAATCTGTTCCTCTTGGTACTTGATGCCCTTGCCCTTGTACGGCTCGGGCGGACGGAATCCGCGGACATTGGCCGCGGTTTGACCGAGCACTTGCTTGTCGATGCCGGACAGGACAATAGTGGTTTTTTCGACCTTGGCCGACACCCCGTCGGGCAGCGCATACTCGATGGGGTGCGAGTAGCCGAGCTGGAGCACCAACTTCGACCCGCTGACCTCAGCGCGATAGCCGACGCCATTGATCTCGAGAACCCGCTCGAAGCCCTTGCTGACGCCGTGCACCATATTGGCACACAGAGCTCGCATCAGGCCGTGCGCAGCCCGGGCCGGCTTGGACCCGTCGTTGGGCTGAAAAACCAGCTTGCCGTCTCGCTGCTCCACCGAGACCAGGCGGTTCGAGGCAATGGAAAGCTGTCCCTTGGGTCCCTTGACCGAGATGGTGTCATCGGAGAGAGTGACGGTCACTCCCTTGGGAATTTCGACGGGTTTTTTGCCTATTCTCGACATGGCTACCAGACCTCGCACAGCACTTCGCCGCCGACGCCGAGCTTGCGCGCCTCGCGGTCGGTGACCACGCCGCGGGAGGTGGAGATGATGGCGATCCCGAGGCCGTTGCGCACGATTGGCACTTCTTTGGCCGGAACGTACTTGCGCTGGCCGGGGCGCGATATGCGGCGCAAACCCGAGATCGCATTGACGTTGTTGTTGTCGTAGCGGAGAGTCATCGAGATCACGCCCTGGTAATGCTCGTCGCGCGTGGACACCGCCGCGATATAACCCTCTTTGCGGAGAATCTCGGCCATGCGCTCTTTGAGCCTGGAACGCGGACAATCGACCGAGTTCTTGTGCGCTCCGATGGCGTTGCGGATTCGGGTGAGAAAATCGGCGACGGGATCTGTCATCGACATAATGAAAGCCTCACCAACTCGATTTGATCACTCCGGGGATATCTCCCTTGAGTGCCAGTGAACGGAAGCATAGGCGGCACATGTCGAACTTGCGCATGTAGCCGCGGGGCCGGCCGCAGATCGGACAACGGTTGCGATAGCGGACGTTGAATTTGTGCTTCTTGGGCAGCATTTTGGCCAGGCGACTCATGCTGCAGCTCCTTGTGCTTGGGACTGTGAGCTCTGCCGGAACGGCATGCCGAGATATTTGAGCAGCGATCGCCCCTCGGCGTCGGTCAGCGCCGTGGTCACGATGCTGATATTGAGCCCGTGGACCGTGTCGATGGTATCGTAGTCGATCTCGGGAAAGATGATCTGCTCGCGCACGCCGAGCGAGTAGTTGCCGCGGCCGTCGAAGGCGCGGGGTGAAACTCCCCGAAAGTCGCGCACCCGGGGCAGAGCAATATTGATCAGGCGGTCGAGAAACTCCCACATGCGCTCGCGCCGCAAGGTGACCATGCAGCCGATCTTGTGGCCACGGCGCAACTTGAACGTGGCAATATCGCGCTTGGCCGCGGTCACCACCGGGGCCTGACCGGCGATCACGCGGAGTTCTTCAACCGCGCTCTCGAGGAGCTTGGGATTCTGATTGGCGCGGCCCAGGCCCATGTTGAGCGTGATCTTGACCAGGCGGGGTACCTGCATCACGCTTGTATAGCTGAACTCCTTCATGAGCTTGTCTTTGATCTCTTCGTCGTAGCGACGCTTGAGGCGAGGCGGTTGCTCGCGCTTGTAGGCGGGAGGCGGTCCGGACTCCTGCTTTTTCTTCTTGCCGCCGCCGCCCTTGCCCGGCTTGCCTTTCTGGCCGCCACCCTTGCCCTGTTTGCTCTTGGCGTCCTTTGCCATGGTCTACTCTCGATGCTCGGTCAACTTCCCGGTGTGGGAAATGGATTGTCGCATTTGACACAAACGCGGGTTTTGCTCCCACTGTCGTCGACGACCTTACGCGATCGCCGGCCGGCAGCACATTTCTCGCACCACATGGCGACGTTGGCCAGGGGGATGGAGCCTTCCTGGTCGACGATGCCGCCGCGCGGGTTTTTCTGCGTGGGCTTGGTGTGGCGCTTGATCATCATGACCTTTTCGACCTCGACCCGGCCGCCGCCGACCAGGCGCTTGACCTTGCCGCGTTTGCCCTTTTCCCGGCCCTTGGTCACGACCACCACATCACCGCGCCGGACATGAGCTCGTGTGGGGCCCGATTTGGCCCTGCCGATTGCTCTGGCCATCACAACACCTCCGGTGCCAGCGATACGATTCGCATGAAGCGTTTGGCCCTGAGTTCGCGCGCCACCGGGCCGAAAATACGCGTACCGATCGGCTCGTTTTCCTTGTTGATGAGCACGGCCGAATTCTCATCGAAGCGGATAAAACTGCCGTCTGGGCGGGGAATCTCCTTGGCGGTGCGCACGATGACCGCACGGGCGACCTCGCCTTTTTTGACCTTGGAGCCGGGGATCGCCTCGCGGACAGACACCACGATCACGTCACCGACCGAGGCGTACCGGCGACGGCTTCCGCCCAGCACCTTGATGCAGTACAGTTTCTTGGCCCCGCTGTTGTCGGCGACGTCGAGAACCGAGGACATCTGGATCATTTGACCACCTCTCTGGCCTTCTCGATGGTCCTCGACACCCGCCAGCGCTTGGTCTTCGAGTACGGCCGCGATTCGACCAGTTCGACGACATCGCCGACCGAGCAGCTGTTGCGCTCATCGTGGGCCTTGTACTTGACCCGGCGGGTGACGAACTTGTGGAACCTCCGGTCGCGAATACGCCGGACGACGGTGACCACGACTGTCTTATCCATGGCCGAGGAGGTGACGGTTCCCGAAATCGTGCGGCGAATCCCGCGCTCTCGCCCGGCCGCGCCACCGTCTCGCTTTTGCCCGGCCGCCGCGGCGGCCGGCTCTTGCCCGGTCGCCGTAGCGGCCGGAATATCTGATCTTCCGGACATGGCTACTCGTCCTTTCCTTCCGCGGAAGAATCGGAAGCGGCGCTGGTTCCCTGGGCCTGGGACTCGAGACCGAGTGCCCGGGCCCGTTGTACCGTGAGAATGCGGGCGACCTCCCGTCTCTTGGCGCGCACCGACATCGTGTTATCGACCTGGTTGGTGTGGAGTTGCAGCGTGAGGCGAAAGTACTCGTCACGAGCGCGATCGAGAGCCTGGTCGAGCTCTTCATCTGGCAGGTCGCGGATGCGTTCCAGGGCATCTTGCGTCTTGCTCATAGCGGCGGCTCCCGAGAGATCATGTGGGTATTGACGGGCAGTTTGTGGTGAGCCCGGAGAAATGCTTTCCGTGCCAGCTCCTCGGGCACGCCCTCGAGCTCGAACATCACGCGGCCTGGCTTGACCACGGCGACAAAGCCCTCGTTGCCACCCTTGCCCTTACCCATGCGGGTCTCGGCTGGCTTCTTGGTGATGGGCTTGTCGGGAAAGATGCGGATATAGAGCTTTCCGGTCTTTTTGACCATACGGGTGATGGACACGCGCGCAGCCTCGATCTGGCGGGCCGTGATGTGACCGGGCTGGAGTGCCTGCAGGCCGAAATCGCCAAAGCTGACCTCGTGGCCACCCTTGGCCATGCCCCGAGAACGGCCTTTCTGGCGTTTTCGGTATTTGGTCCGTTTGGGAGCTAACATGGCGACATACCCCTTGTTTCCTCAGCGCGCGTCCTGCTGCGCAGTATCTCGCTTGGGCAGGATCTCCCCGTGGAAGATCCAGCATTTGACACCGATGGTTCCGTAGGTGGTCTTGGCCACGGTGACCCCGTAATCGATGTCGGCGCGCAGCGTGTGCAGAGGCACGCGACCCTCGCGATACCACTCGCTACGCGACATTTCGGCCCCGCCCAGGCGACCGGCCGAAGCGACCCGGATACCTTTTGAACCGAACTTCATGGCGGTCTGGACGGCTTTTTTCATGGCTCGGCGAAACGCGATGCGACGCTCGAGCTGGGTGGCGATGTTCTCGGCGACCAGCTGAGCGTTGGTCTCTGCCTTGCGCACCTCGACGATGTTGAGAAATACCTCGTTGTCAGTGACCGCCTGGACCTCTTTTTTGAGGGTTTCGACACCGGCGCCCCGCTTGCCGATCACAAAGCCCGGGCGAGCGGTATAAATATTGATCTTGGCCTTGTTGGCGGCCCGCTCGATATCGATGTAGCTCACCGCCGCATTCTGCAGCTTTCTCTTGATGAACCTCTTGAGCTTCAGGTCCTCGTGGAGCCACTTGGCGTAGTTCTTCTCCTCGTACCACTTGGAGGACCACGTCTTGACGATGCCAAGGCGAAAGCCGATCGGATGCGTTTTCTGACCCATGAGTTCTCTTTTGACTGTCCGCTGTGTGACGGTTTGCTTTTGCGGCAGCGTCATGAATTGTCGTCGGACACGACGACTGTGAGATGACTGGTTCGGTGGTTGATTCGATTGGCCCGACCCATGGCTCGCGGCATCCAGCGTTTGATGATCGGGCCACCGTCCACCCAGATACTCTTCACCCGCAATGAGTCCGGATCGACCTCGCCGCCCGATTTGTCCTCGGCATTGGCCGCGGCCGACACCAGGGCCTTAACAATGATGCCCGCGGCCTTCTTGGGCATGAGCCGGAGCAGATCCAATGCCCCACCCACCGGTTCGCCGCGAACCATATTGGCCACCACGCGCATTTTGCGTGGTGACATCTGTATGTGCCTTATAACTGCTCTCGCTTCCATGATCTGGCCTCCAGCTGGCAGAGCGGGCTCTTCTAGCAGATTCCAGTCGGCAATACAACCCCGGCATCGACCGAGTTCTCGCAAATCAGGAGCCAGATCGTCGGAGCGATGGCGGAGGGACGGGCAAACCCGTCTTTTTGGGGCCGGGCCGCCCCGATCAGCCGATCGACACAACTGGCTGGATCTATTGCAACCAGCTAAAATCCAACCATCTTTGGTTGGGTCTCGCCGATCCAGGCCAGGCTGCGTCTACTCGCACCGGCCCGGCAGGTTGCAGCACTGATTGGTGCTGTCGTCTGGATCGCACGCGGTGGGAGTCGACAGGCCGGCGTCGGGAACGAGGAGGTAATCGCGACACATACACAGCTTGCGGCAGCAGAACTTGCCGACAACGGTGGCAATACCGCAGGTGAATCCGGTCTGGCAGGGCGATTCGGGAACCCGGTCGCAGTCGCTGTCGACCTCGCATTCAGCGGTGCACAGACTGGCGTAGCGACTTCCCTCGGGCAGGATCACGCCGGTCTCGAGCGGGATCTGTATGCAGGTGCGGGACGAGCACTCGAGCGCGGGGGAAGCGACGACAACCTGAGTATCGCTCGGGGTTTCGGTGCCGAGGAAGCATTCGCGCCCGACCGGGTTGTCCGAGCAGGCTGCGGTCATTGCGACGACCGCCGCCAACCCCAGCAGCGTTCGGGAAAAATCCCACCGATGCTCCATGAGGGAAGCTCCTATTTCCATGTCTGGTTGACCCATTTGGTGGGCTTCGGTTGCGAAGGCCATGACGCCGGGGACCGAGGCCCGAGCGCGGGGCCCAAAAGCGGCACCACGCCCGCCCCAGGTCCGGGTGTGGAGGCTCGATGATAGTCTGCCAAAGGGCGATGTCAAGTATTGTACTTACTTATTTTATTTGAGTTTTTTGGGTCGTGAATCGACCTTCAGCGAACCTTTCACGGTCCGGTTGGCGAGCGCGCCAGCCGACTGCGCCGCCGGGACCGCAACAGCAGCCGGATCGCCCGTGTCTCCAAAACGATCCTCAGATGAGCGCTGTCCTGAAACCCGCGATTGCGCCCGGCCGGGCTGCCGACTTCGTGCCGGGGCATACGCCCTTGACAACCAGGCGACCACAGGACCATGATTTGTCACCTAGCTGCATGGATTCATTACAAGAATTTGTAAGACAGTCGGCCCTGGCCACGGCCCGGGGCAAGGAGATTTCATGAGTCGCAATACACCTGCTGTCATCAGGTGGCTCGCATCGACCCTGACCGCAGTCGCAGCTCTCTGGCTCCTGTCCGGTCCTGCATGGGCTCAGGACAAGAATTCCGACGACGACCTCGAATTCCAGCCCGACGAAGTCAAGCGGACTCCGCCGTCCAAGACACTGGCCCGGGCGACCAATCTCTACGATAAGGGAGACTACTACTCGGCCTCGATCGAGTTCAAAAAAGTGCTCGACGGAGAGACAGAAGACTCGCAAGCAAACCGCCAGCGCGCCGAGTTCTTCATGGGCAAAACCCTCTATCAGCTCAAGTTCTACGCCGCCGGTCTGTCCTACTTCGACAAGATCGCCCAGCTGGGGAATGCGCACCGCTATCACAGCGCCACGTTAAAATGGCTCGCCGCGCTGTCGCGGGTTCTGCCCGAGACCTCGGGCATTCTGGAAAAAATCGGCTCGTACGACCCGCAAGAGCTGGGACAGCCGATCATGGACGAAGTCCGCGACGAGCTCTACTACCTGCTCGGCCGACACTTCTACCGGCGCGGCCAGTTCGAGCAGGCGATCAGGCTGTTTGGCGGGGTCGACCGCCAGAGTCCCTTCTACATCAAGGCAAAGTTCTTCACCGGCGTCACCCATGTGCGCAAGTACGAGGGAAAACCGGCCGTCGAAGCGTTCAAGGAAATCCTCGTCATCGGCCGCGAAAAACCGCCCTACTACTCGCTCGAAGACATAAAGAAGTACGAAGAACTGGCCATCCTATCCATGGCTCGGGTGTTCTACTCGACTTCGCAGTTCGATACCTCCATCAAGTACTACGAGAGACTCACCCAGTCCTCGCCAGATTGGCTGGATTCACTCTTCGAGTCGTCGTGGGCCTATTTCATGAAGACAAACTTCTCCAAGGCCCTGGGCAACGTCCACACCCTGAACGCACCGTACTTCGAGAACTTCTACTTCCCCGAGTCGACCATCCTCAAGTCGGTCATCTACTACAAATACTGCCTCTATGACCGGGCCCTCGAGTCGGTGGGAGAGTTCCAGCTCAAGTACAAACCGCTGCGCGACAACCTCAAACAGCTGCTCGACAAGTACGAGGACAATGCCGAGTTCTACGAGTACGTCAAGAAGATCCAATCCCGCACCGCCGGACTCGATGCCGATAGTCGCCGCCTGGTGCTCAGCGCGCTCGGCGATCGCACACTGAGAAAGACGTTCAACTGGGTCAACGAACTCGACGCAGAACTCAAAGGGCTGGCCGCCTCCGACAAGGCGTGGCAAAACACCAAAATCGCCGGCGAGGTGCTGCAGGAGCTCACCCTGCAAAAATCACTCGCCGAGGCCGATGCGGGAAAACTGGCCCGCGAGCGCATCGAACGCCTGTACAAGGAGCTGCGCGAGTTCAGCCGCGACAGCGTAAAGGTCAAAATCGAGGTCCTCAACGCCCAGGCCGGGCAGATCTCAGCCCAGGCCAAGGGCGAGCGGATCACCGGAGACCACAAGGAAGAACGGATCATCGTTGACGACGAACACTTCATGTGGAAATTTAACGGAGAGTACTGGAAAGACGAACTGGGTTATTATCGGTTCCGAATCCGCTCAAATTGCCCCAAAAAGTAGCCCACGGCTCCTGATCAGACGGCACCATAGCTGATACGTTCGCCAACGACCAAGAGCAACTCAACGTCACCATACAGCCGGCGCCTCGTCTTGCCCATTCGATATGACGGCTGTTTGTAATTTTACAGAACGATGTACCGCATCCGTACTGCCAGAGGGCTGTACTGCGACGCCCGACTGGCCACAGGTCCCGGCAGGCGATGTGAAGCGGGGTTCTGACCGGGCCGAGCAGCCGGGTCGCTCGCCGGGTCGCCGAGCCGAACTCGTGCCGAGTTGGGCCGATTCTGTATTGCGGAGGCCAGCGTCCACCTCCTCGTGCCCCCGGCCCACACTGGACGCACAATACCTCGACGTGATGACAAAAAGACGTCGATTCTCGCGCTTCTCCGCGGCTCGCCCGCGGCGAACGACCGAGAGGAAGGACTCGATCATGCGGCGAAACCTCATATGTCTCACTGTCCTGGCCGCCACCGGGATGATTCACGTTGGACCGGGCACGGCTCTGGCCCAGCGCTACCAGCGCAAGAATCTGATCCGCCAGGTCGATGTCAAGCAGACTGAGCGGACCAAGAAGCTCGTGCCGGTGAAAACGAAGCAGCAGCGGCCCGCGATCACGGCCGACGAGTTCATCGCCATCCAGGGCCAGGTGCGCCACATTCGGCAGGCCCAGGTCCAGCAATACGAGCTCTTGATCGGCGACACCGACCCCGACGATCCCGAGTTGCCCGACCTTTTATTTCGACTGGCCGAAGTGCACGCCCAGCAACAGCGATACTGGCATTTCCGCGCCATGGAGGCGCTCAACGAGCGCGATCAGGTCGATTCGGCCCAGCACAAGTCAAATCTTGAGAAGAAGCACAAGAATTACCTGGCAGCCTCGAAAAAGGAGCTTCTGCGCGCGGTCAAGGCGTACAAGCGGGTGGCCGACAACCCCAACTTTCGCAACTACCCGCGTATGGACATGGCGCTCTATTACTACGCCTATACCCTACAGAACGCCAAATACGCCTCGGAGGCGCGCAAGATCCTGCACCGCCTCATCAAGGATTATCCCAACTCCAAGTTCATTCCCGAGGCCTATCTGGTCTTCGCCGACTACTATTTCGCGCAAAACTCGCTGGCCAATGCGGAGCGCTTTTACGACAAGGTGCTGCAGTTTCCCAAATCGAGCGTGTACGATTTCGCCCTGTACAAAAAAGGCTGGGTCTACCTCAACCTGAAACAGGCCCAGGACGCCCTCGAGACGTTCTTCAACGTGGTCGAGCGGACCCGTCGCAAGAAGAAGTTGCAGAACCTCAACCGCGCCGCCAAAAAGGACTTTGTCCGCGCCTACGCCGAGATCGGCAAGCCGCAGCGGGCATTCAAGGCGTTCAAGCGGGTCGACCAGAACTACGCATTCGACATGCTGCAGATCCTGGGCGACATCTATCTCGAGCAGGGCAAGGCGCCCAAGGCGATCTACACCTTCCGGGAACTCATCCGAGTCGACCGCAAGCACAAGCACGTATGCGACTGGCAGTACAACATCTCCCACGCCATGCTCACCGTGGGCAACCAGGACCAGAAGGTCCAGTCGATCGAGAATCTGGTCAAGCTCTACGTCACCTACAAGGAAAGGGGCATTCTGCCCGAGGAGAATCTCATCGAGTGCGGCGAAAACGCCGAGGCGATGAACAGCGAAATGGCCAAACTGTGGCACAACGAGGCCCTCAAGACGCTCAACACCGAAACCCTGGCCTACGTCGACAAGCTCTACCAGCTCTACCTCAAGAGCTTTCCGCAGTCCCGGGAGTACGCCACCATGCAGTACTACTACGCCGAGCTGATGTGGAGCCGGGCCGAGAATGAAAAGGCCGAGCGCCTGGCCGCCGAGCTGTGGGAGCAAGCCGCCGTCGCCTTCACCGACGTGGTCAAGTCGGGCAAGCTCAAGGGCGAGATGCTCAAGCAGGCCGCCTATGCCGCAGTCCTGGGCTGGAAAAACGCCCTTGCGGTCGATCCGCGCACCAACGCGCCGCCCGTCGAAACCGACGACAAATCCGACCGGCTGCCCCCTCCCAAGGAGATCGCCCCGCGCCAGATGAAGATGATCGCCGCCTTCGACGTGTACATCGACTACATCAAGGATCCCAAGGACGAGGAGCTGGTCCTGATGAAGTTTCTCAAGGCGCGCATCTACTGGCGTTACAACCACTTTGACAAGGCCATCCCGCTATTTGAAGACGTGGTCAAAAACCACCTCGATCACGAGACCGGCGAAGCCTCGGCAAATCTCTTGCTCGATACCCTCAACCGGGCCCAGCGCTACGATGAGATGCTCAAGTGGGTGGACTGGCTGATCGGCAAAAAAGACTTTCTCGCCGACCGGGAAGACCTGGCCGAGCGACTGACCTTGCTCAAGCGGCAATCGATGCGCAAATCGGCCGAAAAGCTCGAAAAAGTGGCCAAGGACTCGGGCGACTTCAGCAAATATGTCGACTGCGGGTCGAAGTATCTCGAGATCTACAACAACAACCCCGAGGCCGACGACGCCGACGTGGTTTTGTACAACGCCGGCGTGTGCTTCGAGCAGGGCCGGTCGATCAGTGCGGCCATCCGGATGTTCAACAGCTTGAGCAAACTCTTTCCCGACTCCAAACAGACCCAACGGGCCATCGTGCGGCTGGGCAAAAACTACGCCCAGATCGCCTGGTACGACAAAGCCGCGGAGCGCTACGAGACCTACGCCAGGCGATTTGGCGGCGAGAAAGACGCCTACAAGGCGCTGAACGACGCGGTGTTTTTCCGCAAGGGGGCGGGCGAGGACGATCTGGCCATCAAGGATACCGAGTACTTCATCAAGCAGTACGGCAAGCGCAAGGTCAAAGAAGCGTCGGCCGCCATGTTCAGCATGACCGGCATCTACGAAAAACAGGGCGACTCGGACAAGGTGATCAAGCATCTGCGCCGCTATCTCAAGACCTACGGCCGCAAAGGCGGAATCGACCGTCAGATCGTCGCCCACGCCAAGATCGGCATGATCCTGTGGGAGCAGTCGTGCCCGGTGCGCGGAGTCGATGGCGCGTGCATCAAGGTCAAACGCGAGCGCAGTATCGTGCGTCGCGGCAAGAAGCGCAAGAGACGGCGCAATTTGCCCAAGCAATGCGGACCGGAATCGAAGATCAAGATCACCGCGGTGGCCCGCGACGGCCGCAAGGTGCGCGCGGCGCAGCGCGAATTCAAGCAGGCACTCAAGCTGTTTTCGAGGGGTTCTGCGCTCAGGAAAGTACCCGGCGCCGATGCCGCCGAAAAGACCCGTCGTCAGGCCATCATGGTCAAATATTTGGCCTCAGCCAAGTTTTATATGGCCGAGGATTCGTACGAAAAATTCCTCGCGGTCAAGTTTCCCACCAAGCTCGACTTCGACCAGCGCAACGCGAGAAAGCGCAAGAAATCGCTGAAAGCCTTCACCAAGTGGCTGAAGAGCAAAAAGAAGCTGGCCAGCAAATTGTTCAAAACCTACGACGACATCAAGAAGACTCGCGACGCCCACTATGCCATCGCGGCTGCGGCACGGGCCGGTCAGGTCTCGCAAAACTTTTCCGATGCCCTCTATACCGCCGAAATCCCCAGGGATGTTCGTTCGGGCAAGTACGCCGAGGACAAGGTCGACGCCTATTGCGACGAGCTCACTACCCAGGCCGAGCCGCTCGAAAAGACCTCGGTCAGTGCCTATAGCTTCTGCCTCAAGCTGTCCACTCGACTGAACTGGTTCAACACCTGGTCGCGGCTGTGCGAAAAAGAGCTGGGCCAGATTCGACCGCAAGAATTCCCCACCGCCGCCGAGCTGCGCTCCGAGCCGAACAACAGCGCCCCGGTCATTACTGTCGAAGGGGCGGTAAAGAAACTGGAATGACGGCAGTCCCCGCAGTGACATCTCGGCCCAGTTACCGGCAAACAAGGAGGCAACCATGAACGTGTACCGAATCCAATCGGCTGTTTTTGGCCCCAAGACGGGCATCCTCTCGATCGCTGCGACCGGCCTTTGCATGGCCCTCGCTTCCCCATTGCTTTTCGCCGGCTGCGGTGGCGCATCGACCGGCAAAAAGGCCAGCGCACCGACCGACAGCGCTCCGGCGACCGTCGAGCCCGACCTGCCACCGAGCCCACAGGTCGGCATCGCGCCGGAAGTCGAGAAAAAACCAGCGCGCAAGATCTCGCGGGACGCCCGGCGCGATTACGCAGATGCTTTCGAGCATTTCGAAAAGCAAAAAGCCCGCGGATGGAGCAGGGATACCTGCGAGTCAGCCGCTGACAGATTCGTCCAAGTGGCGTCGAACCATCCCAAACTGGTCGAGGCGCCCTTCATGGCCGCACTTTCGTACCACCGTTGTGGCATGCGGAAAGAGGCCGAGCAGAATTACCGGCGCGCGCTAAAAGTAGACCCGTCCCACGCCCGGTCGCTGTCCAATCTGGGCGATCTCTATTTCCAGAGCGGCAAAGTCAAACGAGCCAAGAAACACTGGGATAGCGCGCTCCAGGCCGACAGCAAGATCGTCGCCGCGCGCAACAACCTGGCCTGGCTACTCCTGCAAGACCTGCGCAAGGCCAGGAGTCGGTCGACCTGGAAGCGCATCGAAAAACAGGCGCGCGACCAGCTCTCGGCGTCGCTGGCAGTCAATACCGAAAACGTATCGACATATGTCCTTTATGCCCTGGTCTACATGGAGGGCTGGCGGCGCAACCGATCCAGGCTCGATCTCGCCAAGCTCCTGCTCGACGAGGGGGCCAAGCGCGACGACAAATTCGCGCCGCTGTACAACACCCGCGGGTTGCTTTACATGAAGCGCAACCGGCAGGGGGAAGCGCTCAAAAACTTCCGGCGCGCAGTCGAATTGAATCGCGATTTTGTCGAGGCGCGAATGAACGTCGGCAACATCACGCTCGGATTCCGCAAGTATGATACTGCCGAGGAGCAATTCACCAAGGTGATCGAGCTCCAGCCGAAAAACTACGATGCGATCATCGGCCTGGGTATTGCCCAGCGCGGCCTCGGCAAGCTGGACCTGGCCGAGGCCAGCTACAAAAAAGCCACCCAGCTTTCCTCGGGGCGGGGCGCGGCGTATTTCAACCTGGGAGTGCTCTACAAGGATTTTCGAGCCAACAGCGCAGACGATATCAAGCAATCGCGCGATGCCTACAAGCAGGCCCGCAGCTACTTCCGCACCTACATGTCGAAGTCCGACGCCACCAAGGACATGAAAAAAGAGGCCAAAGACAACATCTCCGACTGCAGCAAGATCATCAGGCAGCTCGACGAGGTGATCGAGGCGATGGCCAAGGACGCCGCCTCTGGAAACTAATAACCACTTGAAATGATTGCATACACTGCGCTTGGCCCGGCGAGGCCATCGCGCTACTCTGGCAGCTCTATCGATTTTTCCGGAACTTGAAACCACGGCCGGTGTCGCAATGCACCAGATGGGCATCCGGCCGCACAGAAATCCAATGCAGACCCGTAGGAGCATTAAAACCATGCGCACTGTGTTTGCCTCGCTCATCACTGCCCTGGCCGTCGCCGTCATCACTCTGGCCCTTGGCTTCGCCGTGCCTGTCGGTGTTGCCCACGCTCAATCCAGTGACCAGGGCACCTCGGACGCAGCCCAGAAGAAAGTAAAAACCTACGATTTTTCAGGGGATACCATCGACGGCGACCTGCTCAAGCCAGACGGGGATATCGTCGATACCCGGCGATTTGCCAGCCACACCAGCCTGATTCGGATCCGCAAGAACTTCATCAAAGAAATTCTGAAGTCCGCTGAAGACCTGTAGAGAACTCAGCTAGGTCTACCCGGTCTCGATCTGCTCCGGCTGATTGGCAACGTTCAGCAACAAACAGATGTCTCAGTTTCCAACCACGGAGTGTTCAGATGGCCGGAGCCAAAGTACCTCTCACGTTTCGCATCTACAAAGGCGATACCTTCGTACGCGAGGAGACGCTGAGCCAGCCGGTCATCAAGGTCGGCAAGCTCTCGTCCTCCCATCTGCGCCTCGATGACGACACGGTGAGCCGCATGCATGCGGTCATCGAGGTAACCGGCCCCGGCGATGTAAGCATCATCGACCTGGGTTCGACCAAGGGGACCCATGTCAACGGCCAGAAGATCAACAAGGCCAGGCTGCAGTCTGGTGATCAGATCGTTGTTGGCGATACCCGGATCGAGATCGTCATCGACGGCGGCGACAGAGACGCCCAGACACCTACCAGGATCCAGCCGCAGTTGCAGGCCACGGCTCCATCGGGGCAGCCGGCTTCTCCATTGAGTCGACAATCTGCCGCCGCTCGACGCGTACCAACTCCGGTTCCGGCTCCGGGACTTGCGCCCCCGGCCCGGGCAGCGACGCCTCAGCCGATCGGCCGACTGACCACTCCGACCCCGGTTCCCCGTCCAGCGCCCGCACCAGCCCCGGTCGCCGGACCGCCGTCTGCAGCCTCTCCGACTGCACCGCCAAATTTCGGTATGGATGCAGTCAACGACATGGGCGGTGCTCGCGCAGTCGAAGTTGCCGCCATGATGGGCGACTCGGTGGTTGGCGTCAAGCACGTGATGAATCCCCGCGGTGGCAAGGTCTCCTGGGTGACCTATGCAATGTTCGCGGGCGGGGCCGTCATGTTGATGCTGGCTGCCATTGCCTTCGGCGTGGCGGTCGAGAACGCCAAATTCAACAAGGCGTCGCGGGCCGCCTGGATCAGTGAAAATCGCGTGGCCTACGAATGGCGGCCGCGCCGGATCAGCCTGGGCTTCGACTGGATGGCGTTCGGCGGCGCCCTCGCCGGTCTGGTCACTCTGACCTCTGCTCTGGTCCGTTTGCGCAGCGAGCGCCAATCGCCGTACTACCGCATCGGTACTGATTCTGGTGTCGAGTTTCCAACCACCGGTGCACCGGCCTCATCGTTCCCCCTGGTCGCTCCGCTGGGCGACGATTTCGTGTTCAATTTCGCCAGAGGCATGGAAGGCGAGCTCTCGGTCGACGGACAAACCACCAAGCTGATCGACCTTCACCAGCAGGGCAACGTTCGCAAGTCGTCTCAGACGTCCGGGGCAATGGAGTTGACCATCCCACACAAGGCGCGCATCAAGGTTCGGGTCGGCAAGAACACCTTCCTGGTGTCGTCGGTTCCGCAGCCGCGCCGCCAGGCCGCGCCGCTCTTTGCATCGATCGAAAGCCGCGTCATGGCGTTCTTCGCCGGGTCTGCCATCGTGCATCTCGGCCTTTGGGCCCTGCTGCGCACCATCCCGCCCGATCCGCACGCACTGCAGCTCGACCTCGGCGGTGGCGAGAACCGTCTCACCCGGGTTCAGTCCAAGGCCCAGGAGGATCCCAAACAGGACGAGCAGCTCAAGAAGGACTCGAGCGAGCAATCCGGCGGCACCGGAACCAAGATGGCCCTGGACGAGGGCAAGATGGGCAAGAAAGACTCGGACCGAAAGTCCGGCCGCTATCAGATCCAGGATCGGGGTGTTTCGCCGCAACTGGCCAGACAAAACGCTCGCGACCTGGCTCGCGAACAGGGTATCGCCGGGGCATTGCGGGCCAACTCCGGCGGCATCGCGGCACTTACCGGGTTGGCCGACTTCTCGTCGGGTGACGGCGATCTCGACGTCTTCGGCGGCATGATGGGCGACGAGGCCGGTGAGATGGAAGGAGGCTTTGGCGGTGGAGTTTCGGGCTTTGGCCCCGGTGGCGGAGGTACCGGCTACGGAACCATCGGCTCTGGACGCTATGGAACCATCGGGCACGGCCGCGGGACGGGCAGCGGATTTGGCGTGGGCTCGGGTCGCGGTGGCATGCGCGGTCGCCGTGCTGCCGTGCCGGCAGTTCGCATCGGCAATGCAACGGCGAGCGGCGATCTCGACAAGAACATCATCCGTCGCTATATCCGGCGCCAGATCAACCGGATCCGCTACTGCTACGAAAAAGAGCTCAACGTGCGGCCAGGGCTGGGAGGTACCGTTGTGAGTCAGTTCCAGATCAGTCCGCAGGGCGGGGTGCTCAACTCCACCGCCAAGGGCGTACACGACAACGTCGCGCGCTGCGTTGCCGGGGTGATCAAGACGATCAAATTCCCCAAACCGCGCGGCGGTGGTCTGGTACAAGTTCGCTACCCCTTCACATTCCGCCCCAGCGGCGGCTAGACAGACCAGCCGCACAACAGATCGGTCCGGCTCGGGCAGGTCTGCACCGCGTCGCAACAGGACAAGAGGAGCTCGTACGGTCGTGTAGTAGGCCAGGTTGCCTACATAGAGGTCTGCATCGCGTCGCAACAGAACAACAGGAGCTCGGCCATCTCGATGAGCTCGGCCATCTCGCTTATTTCAGGGCTAGCCCCTCGCGGTCTACCCGAGGTGAGCGAGCTCTGTTATGGTGGGCTACGTGTTGCCGGCTCGGCTACTCGTCGTGGACGACGAGCCGTTTCTTGCCAGGCAAGTCAAAGAAATCCTCGGCAAGAGCCAGCTGGAAATCGAGTCGTGCTACGCCGGCGACGAGGCCGTTCGCCTCTCGGCCTCTGCCGTGGAACGGAGTCGTCCGTTCGATGTCATTCTGCTCGACTACTACATGCCCAACATGCGCGGCGTCGACGTCATGCACGAGCTCGTCCAGCGCGGTATCGATGCGCGCATCATTCTGATGTCGGGCCGCCAGCCTTCCGATGTTGCCGTGGAAGCGATGCGGATCGGCGCGTTTGATTTTATCTCCAAGCCACTCAATCGCGCCGAGCTCAGCCTTCGCGTCAAACGCGCGCTACGCGACCGCCGCGCCGCCATGAAAACCGACCGGACCGGCGGCAAGGGCACACGCAGGCCGCGCAAGAGCGACGTCATTATCGGCGGCGGTACCTGGATCAAAGAGCTCTACGAGCGTATCTCCATGGTGGCGCCAACCGACGTGACTGTGGCCATCTTCGGCGAAAGCGGTACCGGCAAGGAACTGGTCGCGCGAACCATTCACAATCTGTCGCAACGCTATGAAAACCCCTTCGTGGTGGTCAACTGTGCCGCGATTCCCGAGCCACTGCTCGAAGACGAGCTGTTCGGACACATCAAAGGAGCATTTACCAACGCAGCTGCCGACCGCCAGGGCCTGTTCGCCGCTGCTGATACCGGTACCTTGTTCCTCGACGAGATCGGCGAGATGCCGCTGGCTCTGCAGGCCAAATTGCTCCGCGTGTTGCAAACCCAGGAGTTTCGGCGCATCGGCGACGATAGCCACACCCGAGTCGATATCCGACTGATCACCGCGACCAACCGGAATCTCGAAAAAGCCGTAGAAGCCGGAGATTTTCGCCAGGATCTCTACTACCGTATCAATGTCTTTCCGCTCATCTTGCCACCTCTGCGGGAACGGCTCGACGATCTGCCTCTCTTGGCCCACCATTTCCTTCTCAAACATCGCGCCCGGGCAAGCAAAAATGTCGAGGGCTTCACGCCAGCTGCTCTGGCCAAGCTGGGCTCCTACGATTTTCCAGGCAATGTTCG
Source organism: Pseudomonadota bacterium (assembly GCA_022360315.1). Lineage (GTDB taxonomy): Bacteria > Myxococcota_A > Polyangia > Haliangiales > Haliangiaceae > JAKSDA01. Next base: position 29,614 of record JAKSDA010000491.1, on the reverse strand, counting down.
CGAGCTGGAAAACAAAGTCCACCACGCGCTGGTCATGGCCCAGGGTCGATACATCCAGCCCGCCGACGTTCCCATCGCCGGGATCGGCTCGATCAGCGCACCGCACCTGGACCTCACACGCAAGTTTCGCGACCTCAAACGCGAAGTCGTCGAGGCATTCGAACGCCAATACGTGCAGAAACTTCTGCGCCTCCACAACGGCAACGTGGCAGCAGCATCCAGACAGGCCGGCATGGATCGAAAGAACTTGTGGGCACTGGCCAAAAAGTACGATATCGACCCAAAAGCATTTCGACAGTAGCCAACCGGCCGGTGACTGGAATTCATGTCTCGAGGCACACGCGCCCGCAACCGAGAGTGGCTGGCCTTCGTCCAGATTCCGTCACTCCGTAGGCGATTTGCTCGGGCCAATTAACCGTTCTTGTATCGCCGCAAACTCATGTTACACACTCTATATAGCCGAATCGTCCGACCAACGGGCCGTTCAAGTAGGTAACTCTTCGGTAATTCTCCCTGCAGTGGCCGCACGGACTCTGATCTGGTGTGCAGATAGTGTTTGGCAATGGATCGAGCGCGGTATTTTTGCCTCAGTTTTCGGAGTGACTTTCAAAGAGAGACCTTACTGTAATCAGCAGATTCGGACCGCCGAAACAGAGATGTAATTGGGTATGAGGTAATAATACCTCACTCTGAAGAATTTGACCGAAGCCGGGTCGTGGTGGGGGATTATTCGCTCAGGTTCAAATATACGAAAATACCCAGCATTAGATACCTAAAAGAAACCCTGATACGGGTTGGCTCGGGCTTTGCTATTCTGTAGACGTAGCCTGAGGAATTCCGATGCTCCCCAAACGATCCAGCTCTCGCCGCTCTTCTGTAACTCCTCTACTGTTGATCGGTTTGCTCGCATTCGGCTGTACAGCTGTCAGCGATTCTGATGAATCAGCAGAGGGCCTGATTGTAGACAGCAAATCGATTCTGCATGCCGAAGGTATTTGGCAGCCCGCGGACGATCAAGACGCTCGCGTCCACGACGTTGTTCTCGATTTTGACCTCATCGGCAATACGGTCATCGTTCAGATCGTGAGGCGGGGTGGCCAGCCCGCGGCCGGCCTGGCCGTGCGCGGAACGTTCAGCGGGGACGTGACGGCATCTGCACAGCAGACCACGGATGACACCGGCACAGCGACCTTTGGTTTGGACGTTGCTCTTTTCGGCACGGTTCGATTCGAGATCGATTCGATCGTCGCTCCCGAGCCGCGATTCAGAGGTCCTGAAACCAGCCCCGCTCCGCGCGACTTCTCGGCCACTGAAGCGGTTCTTGGCCCCGAGACCAGCCCCGATCCTCAGCACTCCTCGGCCCCTGCCGAGGTTCTTGGCCCCGAGACCAGTCCGTAACCCGCTGCAGCCGTCTTCGCCTTTCCCTGCCCACCACCTTCGCCTCGCGCTGTTCATCGGTCCGGCGCTGCTTGTCGTTATCTCGCCGAAATCGGTTCAATCGTGACAGGAACCCCGTTGAGGGCAGCATTGCCACTCGGCACGTCGAACGCCTGATCGTCGGACAGTACATTGACGTTGACCCCCGAATACTCTCTGGCCACGCGCATGGACGCCCCCTCGGCGTCATGACCCCAGCCGTGCGGTAGCGACACCACCCCGGGCATGAGATCGGGTGTGACTTGCACCGAAGCGGTCACCGCGCCGACGCGACTGGACACCCGGACGCGATCGGCGTCGGACAGACCGAGTCGTTCTGCGTCGGCCGTACTCATCAGCAGCGTGCAGCGATCGGGCCCTTTGACCAGGGGCTCGAGGTTGTGCATCCACGAATTGTTGCTGCGCAGATGACGCCGACCGATGATCACGATGGAGTTCGGCGCTTCGGCGATCGACGCGCGCAGGCGGTCGAGGTCGGCGACGATGAGCTCGGGCTGAAGGTCGATCAACCCATCGGGATTGCGCAGAATGTCGGGCAGCTGGGGTTTGAGAGGGCCGAGATCGATACCGTGGGGATTGTCTTCCAGTTTGCGCAAACTCAGTCCATCCGGGTTGCGGCCAAAGCCGTCGCCGTAGGGACCGAGGCGCAGCAGCAAATCGAGCATCCGGGCCGGCCCCCGGCGGTGACTCAGCGCCTCGAGTGCTTCTTGTGCAGTCAGTCCGTCCCACCGGCCGCCATCGCCGACTTCAGCGCCGACCAGCTGACCGATGAAAAACTCGTCCGCGGCGTCGACCGGGACATCGGCCTGTCCCATCAGGCCCTTGGTCAGACCGAGCATGATCTCCCACTCGTCGGGCTGATCGGCCGGCTTGGCCAGTGCCGGGGCCGAAAACTTGGCCACGTCACGGACCGAGAGTCGGTAAAAAGCGAGGTCGTAGCTGTAGCGCTCGGCCGGCGACGGGGGCGGTATGATGATATCTGCGTATCGCGTCGTCTCGTTGCGGTACAGATCGATCGAAACCATGAAGTCGAGCGAGTCCAGCGCGCGCTGCAGCTTTCCGACGTTGGGAGCGCTGAGCAACGGATTGCCGGCCAGGGTGACCAGGGCGCGGACCCGATCCGCGCCGGGCGAAAGGATCTCGTCGGCCAGGGTGACCACGGGCAACTCGCCGAACATTTCGGCAAATCCCTGCACCCGGCTGTGCCAGCGGCCGAAGCGGAGGCTTTTTTTCTTGTGCTGCTTTCGGTGCGAGCCCCGCACCGCAGCGGCGCGGGGGAACATCGCCCCACCCGGGCGATCGAGGTTGCCGCTGAGGATATTGACCAGGTCCACGGCCCAGCTCGCCACGGTACCAAAGGCCTGGGCCGTGGTTCCAATGCGGCCGTAGCACACGGCGGAATCGGCAGCACAGAACTCGCGCGTCAGGCGCACGATGGTCGCGCGATCGATGCCGCAGCGGTCGGCGACCCGATCGGGTGAAAACCCGGCGACCAGCGGCCGCACGCGATCCGGGTCGGTAACCAGGCCGTCGGCGCGGCCCAGCTCGACCAGGCCCTCGTCGAACATGACGTGGACCATGGCCAGGAGCAAGAGCGCGTCGGTTCCCGGTCGGATGAAATGATGCTCGCTGGCCCGGCGCGCAGTTTCGGTGCGCCGGGGGTCGATGACCACGACCTTGCCGCCCCGCTTCACAATGGCGTCGAGACGCTTGCGCGCGTTGGGCGCGGTCATCAAGCTGCCGTTGGAAACCACCGGGTTGCCGCCCAGGATGAGCATGTGGCTGGTGCGATCGATATCCGGTATGGGGATGAGCAGTCCGCCGCCAAACATGAGGCCGACACTGACCATCTTGGGCAACTGATCGACCGAGCTGGCGCTGTAGCGCTGTCTGGTCCCGAGTGCCTGATAAAACGCGGGCAAATAGGTCATCACGTGCAGATTGTGGACGGCCGGATTGCCCACGTACACCGCGACCGAGTCGTTGCCGTGGCGTTGCTTTATCGCCTGCAGCTGCGCGACGCTCTCGCCCACGGCCTCATCCCAGGCGATCTCCTGCCAACCGTCTTGCCCTCGGCGCACCGGTCTGCGCAGTCGGTCGGGATCCTCGTGAAGCGCTTTGAGGCCGTAGGCCTTGGGGCAGATATATCCCTGCGAGAACGGATCGTCGCGGTCGCCGCGAATATCGGTGATCCGGTCGCCTTCGATCTGCACGGCAATACCACAGGTGGCCTCGCACAGGGGGCAGACCCGATAAACCGTTCGAGCATTACTCATCGGCAGACTCTACTCCATCCCGGCTGTCATCCCAACCCGTGTCATCCCAGCCCGGCGCTGTCCAGGATCCGCTGGCACAGCTCGGCATATTCGATGCCCACGTGGGCAGCCGCTTTGGGCAACAGACTGTGACTGGTCATACCGGGCAGAGTGTTGACTTCCAGGATATACGGCCGTCCGGCGGCGACATCGACCCGCAGGTCGACCCGGCCGTATCCAGCACATCCGAGCGCGCGATAGGCGGCCAGCGACATCGCCTCGGCGCGCTCGACCAGACCCGGCTCGAGCTCGGGCGGGATGAGGTACTGCGTGTCGTCGCGCTTGTACTTGGCCTGGTAGTCGTAGAATTCGGTCGCTGGTCTGACTTCGATCGAGCCGAGCACCTCGTCCCCGAGTATGCTGATATGAAGTTCTGCGCCGGCAATATACGTCTCGACCAGAGTTGGTCCGCGATACTCGCGAGCGCGAGCAACCGCGCTGGCGAGCGTTTCCGTGCCGCTTTCGGTGACAATGGTGACCCCGACGGACGAACCCTCGCAGCCCGGCTTGACCACCAGCGGAGGGGTCCTGAGCCGGGGCGTCACGCGGTCCGCGACGTCCTCGACATCGATGCTGTGCGGGACCGCGGTCCAGGGCGGGGTCGCCAGACCGTTTGACTCGAAAATCCGCTTGGATGCGACCTTGTCCATGGCCAGAGCGCTGGCCAGGATGCCCGAGCCGGTAAACGGGATATGCATGCACGAAAGCGCTCCCTGGACAGCTCCATCTTCGCCATAGGGGCCGTGCAGAGCGTTCCATACCACGTCGACGCGGCTCTCCATGAGAAGCCGGGGCAGCGATGTACCGCGTTTCCAGTCGATGGCGACACAGTCGTGGCCGTACTCTCGCAGCGCGGCCAGAACACCGGCGCCGGTGTCGAGCGAAACATCGCGTTCGGCCGACAGGCCGCCCATGAGTACGCCGACCCGGCGCCTGTCTACAGTGCGTTTGCGATCAGTCTTCACCGATGACCTTCACTTCCAGCTCGAGGGTGATGGCGCAGTTTTGGGCGACCCGTGTGCGTACGAGTTCGATCAGCGCCAGCATATCGCCGGCGCTTGCGCCGCCCGTGTTGACCAGCCAGTTGGCGTGTGCCGGCGAGCATTCTGCACCGCCAATCCGTGTGCCCTTGAGACCGCACTCTTCGATCAAGCGACCCGCGTAATCGCCCGGTGGGTTCTTGAAAATCGACCCCGCGTTGCTGACTTTTTTGGGCTCGCGCGCCAAGCGACGCAAGCGCAGCGCACGCACATCGGCTTCGATATCAGCGCGCGGCCGGGCATGCAATGCGAGTTCGGCCTCGACGACGATCTCGCGCCGCGGGATGGCCGACTCGCGGTAGGCAAATCCGCATTCTGACGCGGGGCGGATCACGATGTCGCCGTCGTCCATGCGCACCGTGGTCACCTGAGTGGTGACATCCTTGAATTCGCCCAGATACGTGCCCGCATTCATGCGCATGCCACCCCCTACCGATCCGGGCACGCCACCGAGAAATTCGACACCGCCGAGTTGCCACCGGGTCGCAGCACTGAGCAGTTTGCCGGTCGACACCCCGGCCTGGACGCGGATCCGTCTGTCGTCGAGTTTTTCGAGATCGCGCAGATTGCGTGTGGCGATGACCACGCCGCGCACGCCGCCGTCGCGGACCAGAAGATTCGATCCACTGCCCACCGCGATCATGGCAATGCCCTGCCCTGTGCACCATTCGACCGCTGCGCGCAGCGCTGCGATCGATGTCGGCAGGCACAACGCGTCTGCCGGACCGCCGATGCGCAGCGTGGTCCTGCGCGACATGGGCTCATCGAAGCGCACCTGGCCGTCGAGGCGGTCGACGAGCTCGGCGCGATCTGTGTGGGACAGAACGCTCCGCGAAGGCGTCTGGGCCTGGATCGGCATCACGCGCTTGGCTCGAGCAATCGGTCGAAATCGATAATTGGATTGAGCGGCCCGACGTAGCGGACCACGGGCACGCGCTGACCGGTGAAGTGGTCGGTGCGATGGGCGCCGTCGGGGCGCAGGCCATGTGCCCGGTAAAACGCCCGGGCCCGGCGATTGCCCTCGACCACCCAGACCGCGATCCAGTAAAATGGACGGCTGGCCAGATCTGCCATGGACCGGTCGAGCAGCGCGCTGCCAATCCCCCGACCGAGACAGTCGGGATGGACGTAGAGCATGTACACCTCGCCGGCAAAAGCGAGCAGCGAGCGGTCTTGCACGCACGGCCCGCATTCGGCAAATCCGATCACCTCGTGTGCGATCTCGGCGACCCACACGCCGGTCTGGTGGTGCGGGCGGGCGAGCCGCCGGCGCCATCGAGTGGTCAAATCGGGCACGGTCAAGCGGTCGAGATACTGCCGCGGCAGCAGTCCATGTCCGTACGTGGCGTGCCAGCTGTCCACGTGCACACGCGCAATGGCGCGGGCATCTCCGGGTCTACCGGCAACGCGAATCGTCGATTGCACCCGGGTAGCCTACTCCTGGCGCGACCGCGATTCCAGTATCCGGATGACGCTGTCATCCGGATACTGCAGGCCGCCGTTTTTGACCTCGCCAGGGGACAGCACTGGGCTGGCCAGCTGAAGCACGTCGGCGCGGAAATAGATGCGACCGCACGCGCCGCCGCCACCGCCGGCATTTTCGTCGACGTTTTCCTGTCCGGCCGAGTTTTGTCCCGGCCGACCGGCGAGATTCTCCCCAGCGCCGCCGTTGCCTCCAGCAGCACCTTCGCCGGCGCGGGCTCCACCGGCTGCCGCCGTGATGTCAGCACGACCGGCCTCGCCGCTGTTGCCCGGTTGTCGATCGTTGCCGCCCGAGCCGCCACCTCCGCCGTTGGCCACGAGGACACCGGCAGCGAGCTGCACCGTCGGCGCTTCCAGCAGAATGGCTCCGCCGGCGCCACCGCCGCCGCCGCCGTCATCGTCGTTGCTGGTTCGGCCGCCGCCGCCGCCAACATCGATGATTCCCGCGGCGATCTGAATGCTGCCGAGGGCCGTGATCTGGATTGCTCCGCCACCACCGCCGCCAGCACCGCCCGTATTGCCGCCGCGACCGCCGCCCGAGCCGCCCATCAGCGGCACCAGTTCTGGCCCGCCGTAGACCGCGCCACCAGGTCCACCCGGATCGACTCCATCGGGGGCATTGCCGCGGCTTCCGCCGTTTCCACCGACAGCGGCATGGCCACCTCCGCCGCCTCCGGTATCGTTGAGGCCACCGTATTTGCCGCCTCCGGGACCAGCGCCGTCGACGTCATCGCCGGTGCCGCCGCGAAAACCGCCTGGACCGGGGGCATTGTCGAATCCACCACCGGCAAAGAGCACTCCTTCGATCGATGCACTTCCGCTGAGTGCTAGGACCAGCCCGGCAGCGCCACGCACGTGGACCCGAGTACCGCTCGTGATGACCAGATCCGTGGCCGAGAAGACGCCGAGGTCGGGAAGCCCGGCCTTGCCGGTCTGGGCCACCTTGACGAATGCCACCCCCTGGGGCCGAACATCGCTGCCGTTGCTCAGGATCGCACCGGTATCGGTGTCGATCTCGATGACTCCATCGGGGTTGCTCAGGTCGAGGCGGGCCTGTCCGGCGACCACGTGTTCGGCCAGAATGTTCGACGGAACAAACGGAAGGTCGATCACTGGACTTTGGTTGCTGTCGGGAGGCGGGCTGCCGGCGTCCGGACTGTTCATACCGGACATATCGCTGTCGCCGAAAGACGCTGTACACGCCAGCAAAATGGCGGACCCGAACAGACAGACAGAGACGTCACGAACGACCGGGATCAGCACAATACCACCCGTAACACGATCTGTGCCAGGAAGAGAGACAGATTGCTTATCGCCGGTTAGATAGTGTCGTGAGACACGGCCCGGGACTGCGCTCCGCGATCTGATGACTGGCTCCCCAGGGCGACGTCGGTTCATTCGGATTCGAATGAGCGCGGGGGAACACCGACGAGTTCAATTCCGGCGGGATCGTCGGTGGCCCGAATCACGCTCTGGCCGCGCAGCCAGGCCAGCACTGACTCGCCAGCGAGTTCGCGCCGCCATCCGCGCAACAGAGCAACATCTGGTTCAGAATTCTGACCGGGCGACGTAGCCGGGCGGTCGGACATACGGTCGCTGTCGGCCATGCCGACGCGATCGAACCAGTCGACCAACGTTTCGGCATCGTGGCGAGTGGCCACGAAGCGAGGGGCGATCCCGGAGGCGATGCAGCGGGACTGGATCACATTGACGATCACTGCGGCCCACAGCTGAGCCCGCCTCGATAGAGCGCGCCTGCTCACGCTTTCGGGCCGGGGCGGCGGATTTCGTGCTCCCCTGGCAACGTGCCGCAGGATGGCCCGGCCGTAGCGGCGCACAGTCCCTTCACCGACGCCGCGCACTGCGAAGAGCTCGCGGTCTGACCGAGCGCCGGCCTGGCAAACCTCGATCATCGCGCGATCGGGCATGATCCACGACAGCGGTTTGTTTCGGTCCAAGGCCTCGCGCAGGCGCCAGGCTGCGAGCGCTCGCAGCGAGCCCAGTGCCTGGCCGGACAGCCCGCGCCATCCTTTCACATCGCGGTAGGCATCGTCTTCGGCAGGCAGCGGTCCGACGCTTTCAGTCAGACGGATCGACTCCTCGCGCACCCAGTCCAGGCGGCCACTGGCGACGAGTCGTTGTTTCAGCTCGGTCCACAGCGGCAGGAGGTAGCGCACGTCATCGAGGGCGTAGCGAAGCTGGCTGGGACTGAGCGGCCGCTCGAGCCAGGCAGTGAACTGCATGCCCTTGTCCAATTTGACGCCGAGAACGCGTTCGACCAGTTTCGCAAACCCGATCTGATCGCCCAGACCGGCAAACGCCGCGGCGATCTGGGTATCCCACAGCGCGTTGGCAGCGACATGATGGCGAACCGCGAGAATGCCCAGATCCTGCCGTCCGGCGTGCACCACCGTGGCCACGTCGGGGCTGGCGACAAGGGCCCAAATCGGCGCCGGGTCGAGAGCCACACAGTCGATGATCGCCAGGCTGGGATGGTCGGGATCCCCCCAGCCGACCTGGATCAGGCTCAGTTCGGGAATGAACCGATCTGCTGACACGAATTCGATATCAAACGCCATTACCTCGTGCTCGGCAATAGATTCGGCGATCGCCGCGACCTGGGCGGGATCGGTGATCGGTGCGGCGACTGCGTCGGCATTTCTACTGGCAGAGATCGCGCTTCTCCTTTTCACCATGGGTCACAGTTTGGCGCCGCAGAACTTACAGTATGTGGCGTCGGAATCGTGTCCTTCCTGGGCGCAATCCTGGCACACTCGGGTCGTGATCGCCTGGCGCGCATTGGCCAGCTCGACCGTAACGATTCCGGTCGGCACGGCGATGATGCCGTAGCCGGAGACCATCAGAACGGCCGAAATGGCCTGGCCGAGCGGACTCTGCGGTGCGATATCACCATAGCCCACGGTCGTCATGGTCACCACAGCCCAGTACACGCCGCGGGGGATGCTGGTAAAGCCGGCCTCGTCCCCTTCTATCAGGTACATGAGTGCCCCCATGTTTACCGTGACAATGACTACCGAGGCCAAAAAAACCGTGATTTTATTTTTGCTGGCGCGCAGTGCCGTGACCAGCACGCGGGCCTCGCCGAGATAGTGGCTGAGTTTGAACACTCGAAACACGCGCAGCAGCCTGAGCCCGCGAATGACCAGCAGGGACTGGGTGCCGGCGAAAAACAGCGATGCATAGCCGGGCAGGATGGCGAGAAGGTCGACCACGCCGAAAAAGCTGGTTGCGTAGCGAAGCGGGCGGACAACGCAGATCAGCCTGAGCACGTATTCGACGGTGAACAGGGCGGTAATCACCAGATCCAGCGAACGCAGGGTGCTGTGATATCTCCGGTCGATCGCCTCGACGCTCTCGAGCATGACCGCGATCAGGCTGATCACGATGGTCAAGAGCAGGACGACATCGAAGACCTTGCCGCCGGGAGTATCGGCCTCGAAGATGATCTGATGGAGGCGCAACCGCCAGCGAGCTCTGCGCGCGGGTCCGGACGATGACATGGTCGGGCCGAACTATGCCGCGCTGTCCGCACACCGCCAACCCCTGTGGCGGCCTCATCGCGCGCACTTTGCCGGAGCCGAGCTGGCGCCCTTGGCCCAGCGTGCTATATAGTGCGCGCCGCTGCCTGCGAACCCCATCCGACCTGAAGGGTTGGCGGGTGCGGACGAGACGCCGGTTTTTTCATTGCAAGGAGCATTTGGCCCATGAGCGCATCCAGCAGAGATAGTTTTCACAGCAAGGCAACGATCGCGATCGGCGACAGGCAGATCGCGATCTATCGACTCGATGCGCTGAGCAAGGCCGGCATCGGCGACGTCGCCACGCTGCCCTACTCGCTGCGCGTCCTTCTGGAGAACCTCTTGCGCAACGAGGACGGAATCACGGTGACCCCCTCGGACATCGAGGCGGTGGCCACCTGGGACCCCGGGGCGACTCCCAGTCAAGAGGTCGCCTTTCGGCCGTCACGGGTGGTTATGCAGGATTTTACCGGCGTCCCGGCCGTGCTCGATCTGGCCGCCATGCGCGACGCTTGGGTCGAGATGGGTCACCCGGCCGGTGACCTCAATCCGGTCGCGCCCTCCGATCTGGTCATCGACCACTCGGTGCAGGTCGATTCATACGGTGCGCTGACTTCATTTGGCAAGAATGTTGAGCTCGAGTACCGGCGCAACCGCGAGCGCTATGTGTTCTTGCGCTGGGGCCAGCAGGCCTTCAAGGACATGCGCGTGGTGCCGCCGGGAACCGGTATTGTCCACCAAGTCAATCTCGAATACCTGGCCAAGGTGGTTTTTACCCGAGAGCGTGACGGCACCACCCTGGCCTATCCGGATACCCTGGTGGGCACCGACTCGCACACTACCATGATCAACGGGCTCGGAGTCATGGGCTGGGGAGTCGGCGGCATCGAGGCCGAAGCGGCCATGCTCGGCCAGCCCATTCCCATGCTGGTGCCCCAGGTCGTCGGCTTCAAGCTCGAGGGCAAACTGCCCGAGGGTGCAACCGCAACCGACCTGGTGCTCACCGTGGTTGAGATGCTGCGAAAGCGGGGCGTGGTCGGCAAATTTGTCGAATTCTACGGTAACGGCCTCGACCATCTATCCCTGCCAGACCGCGCCACCATTGCCAATATGGCGCCGGAGTATGGCGCGACCATGGGGTTTTTTCCCATCGACGACGAAACTCTCGACTACCTGCGCTTCACCGGACGCGATCCGAGCCATGTCGAGCTGGTCGAGCGCTATCTCAAAGAACAGGGGCTGTTCCGCACGCCGGGCGCCCCCGAGCCGCGCTTTTCCGACACCCTGGCCCTCGACCTGGCCACAGTCGTTCCATCCATTGCCGGGCCCAAGCGGCCCCAGGATCGCATTCCGCTCAGCGCTGCCCGGCCGGCGTGGAAAAAAGCCCTGGGAGCGCTCCTGGGCAGCCAGACCGAGGCCACCGACGAGCAGCGCAGGGCCAGTGCCGCGGTGAAGACCGACCGGGGTGATTTCGAACTCGCCAACGGACACGTGATCATCGCGGCCATTACCAGTTGCACCAACACCTCCAATCCCAGCGTCATGGTGGCTGCAGGCCTTTTGGCCCGCAAGGCACGGGCCCGGGGCCTCACCACCCGGCCGTGGGTCAAGACCAGTCTGGCGCCGGGTTCCCAGGTGGTCACCGAATACCTCAAAAAGGTCGACCTCATGGAGGATCTCGAATCGCTCGGCTTCCATCTGGTCGGCTACGGCTGCACCACGTGCATCGGCAACTCGGGCCCGGTTCACGAAAACATCGCCGCAGCGGTCAAACAAAACGATCTGGTGGTCACCTCGGTTTTGTCGGGCAATCGCAACTTCGAGGGCCGCATCAGTCCTGTCGTTCGGGCCAACTATCTGGCCTCACCGCCGCTGGTGGTGGCTTATGCGCTGGCCGGCACGCTCGACATCGATCTCGAGAACGACCCGATCGGCACCGACAGTGACGGCAAGTCGGTCTATTTGCGCGACGTCTGGCCGTCGCCGGACGAGGTCACCGACTGCATACGCGCAGCGGTCAAGAGCGAGATGTTCGAGGAGCGCTACGGCCATGTCTTCGAGGGTACCGAGTCGTGGCGGGCCATGGCTGTGCCCGAGGGCGATGCCTACACCTGGGACAACGCCTCGACCTACGTGCGCAAGCCGCCATTTTTTGCCGACATCAAGCCCGAGGTAGATGCGCCCCGCGATATTCGGGGGGCGCGTGTCCTGGCCATGTTGGGCGACACGGTGACCACCGATCACATCTCTCCTGCTGGCCCCATCGCCGCCGACAGCCCGGCCGGGCGCTATTTGCAGGAGCAGGGCGTGAAACCGGCCGATTTCAACTCCTACGGCACTCGGCGCGGCAACCACGAAGTGATGATGCGGGGCACTTTCGGCAATATCCGGTTGCGCAATCTTCTCGCTCCGGGTACCGAGGGCGGAATCACCCGTCATCTGCCGGGCGGCGACCAGATGTCGATCTACGACGCGGCGATGAAGTACCAGGCCGACGGCGTTCCCCTGATCGTATTGGCCGGTGTCGAGTATGGCACCGGATCGTCGCGCGACTGGGCCGCCAAGGGCACTCTGCTCCTCGGTGTGAGTGCCGTCATAGCGGGCAGCTTTGAGCGCATCCACCGATCGAACTTGATCGGCATGGGTGTCTTGCCGCTGGAATTCGCTCCGGGTGAGAGTCGCGAGTCGCTGGGCCTAACCGGTGAAGAGACCTACGACATCACCGGCATTAACGACGGCCTGTCGGCCAAAAAAGAGCTCACCGTGCGCGCCGGTAAAAAAACCTTCAAGGTGATCGCGCGACTCGATACTCCGCAAGAGATCGAGTATTACAACCACGGCGGGATTTTGCGCTACGTCTTGCGCACCAAGGCTAAATCGGCGCGCTGATCCGGTCGGAAACGGGCCGAACCCGCTCCCGCTCGCCAAACCCGCTCCGGACTGCCACTCGCGTTCGCCAGACCCTTCGGGCCATGCTTCGAGCCGGATACACCGGCGTGGTCGACGCCGGTGGTCCGCAGCCTGAGGCGGTCGCCGCCGCCGCTGAGGTCGGTATACGGGCCATGGTCGGCCCCCCACCTGGCCGACTTCTGACCCGATGAGGTCGGCCAGCTCCCCGTTTTGCAGGCCGATCCGAACGAACTACTCGAAGACGCGGCTGCTTTCATCGACGCCACCGACGGGATAGGGGACGAACTCGTTCGTGCCGGTGTGTCCGCCGTGTGGATATAGCTTCTTTGGGTGTTGGTTTCATGCCCAACCCAGGCCGCTTCGCTTGAGTTCTGACCCAGGCACCTCGGCCCGATTCAGGGCCAGCTACGGGGCCGGCTCAAGCTGATAGCTGCGCGAGAGCACGGTCGTGCCCTTGACTGTGCGGCTCGGGAAAGTCCACGCACGAGCCCGATCTTGCAAACACGTGCCGACCGCGGCGAGCCCCTCGGCCCCGCCGGCAGGTTCGGTCTCGGCACCGGTCACGGCACCGGTGTCGGCCACGCTGAACGTCAATTTCACCGCTCCCTTGAGCTCGGGCTCACCCTGCAGAATCGACTCGTAGCAGGCCTTGATGGCCTGATTGTGGAACCCGATGGCCAGTTCCATGGTCTTCTTGTCGTGCTTGCCCGACGCGGCAGTAGAACGCTGTTTGGTCTCTTCCAGTCGGGTGCGATAGCTGCGCAGTTTTTCGACATCCTCGCGCTTGAGGGTCAAATAAAAGTCGTAGAGCTTTTTGGCTGCACCATAATAATCAGTGTCCAGGGTAACCGAAAACGTCGTGTGGAAGAATGACGATAGCTTGACGATATGCTCGGCCAGGCCATTGCTCAGATCGGGTTGGCTGGCGCACGCCTCACCGCAGGTCGCCAGACCCTGATACGCGGCAATCGCAGCACTTGCCGCCCGGTCGGGCTCGTCGGAGTACAAGTACTGGGTGGATTGCCGCTGGAGCATGCCCATGCGTTCCATGGGCGCTGCCTGGTCGCCCTTGAGTGCGAGCGCAGCGTCAAGCGCCCTGGCGGCCCGTTTGGGGTAGCCGGCCAGCTCATACGCCTCGTAGAGCTTGTACGACCAGACGTATTGCGTCTGAATTTTGCCCGCCGCCAGTTCGGCAAAAAGTGCCGTCGCATCATCGACCGACGCCCCGCTGCGGGCCAGAATGAGGACTAGATCGCGCTCCAGGGCCAACCGGGTCGCCCTGCTCCGCCAGTTTTTGGCCGCCCAGACAATGGCACTGCGCGCGGCCTCGTAGTTGCGCTGACGGAACCCGACCCAGGCCAAGACATAGGCGCGCAGATAATCCATCTTGGGGTCGTCGAGCTTCCAACCCTGGGTGTATTTGGCCGCATCAGCAGTTTGCCAGTTTCTCAGGTGCAAAAACGCCACCCACGGCATCAGCTGCTGGGCGCTCTTGGAGTCGCCATATCGGTTCAATAGCTCGGTTCCAGCCGCAATGGCCCCGGCATCGTCGCCCAGCCATAGATGCGCCGTGAACAACATCTGCAAGATGATGGCGTCGGTTTTCTCAGCCTGAGCGGTCTGCACGGCCTGCAGCGCGGTGCGGGCCTCCTCGCGCAACGCCTTGGCCGCGTCCTTGTCGGTCTGCGCGCTCTTCTTGGACTCATCCCATAACAGTGTTACCAGGATTTTGGCCTCGGTGGGCTGCCGGTCCGGCTTGGCCTTGGCAAACACCTTGCGCTGCTTTTCGAGATCGACTTTCTTTCTGGGTACAACGCGCACCATGCCCGGAAAACCGAAGCCCTCGGGGACAAAGCGAACCCCGGTGAGCTTGACGTCCTCGAAATCGTCGAACTTGAAGTCCTGTGCCTTTGGTGGCTCTGGCTTGGTCTGTGCCGGCTGGGGCTGTTGCGGGTCCGTTGCAGGGGCACACGCGACGGCCGCGCCAACCAGGCCAGCGGCAGCGACCCATAGCAGCGATCGGAGCGCGGATTGGGTGGCGGACTGGTGTACGGTTCTTTCTGCGTTCAACACCTGGATCTCCCTGGTTTTGGGTACGATAACGTGCGGCCGTGCCCGGCCTTACGAGTGGACGTGAGATAACACGAGCGGTCCGCAACATAAAGTGCACCGACCGCCCTAACTCAGCTCCTTGCTGACAACCGATCGCAGAAACCGATCTCCAGTAGCCCCGGACACGCAACGGACGATATCGACAACACTCTCGCCGGCCACAAGACCGCCCTCCCCCGGCTCGACGCAGCTACGATCCGGCAAAAGACGTGATAGACTTCGCCGGATTGTCCATGAGAGCAGTCATTATACTAATTGTTTCGGTCATTTGTATCAGCGCAGGGTGCGTCCGCGTCAAGCCCTACGAGCGCGAGTATCTGTCTCGCCAGGCCATGGTGGACGACCGTGGGCCGGGCGAGAAGCGGTTCGAGCAGCACCAGTCCGGCGCCCGCGAAGGGGCCGACGGTGGTACCGGAGAACCCGGCGGAGGCTGCGGTTGCAACTGATGCAGCGCAGGCACCACCAGGCGAGCTACCCGGCCCGGACAGGCCTCTTCTTCCTTTTGTCGATCAGTGCCAGCGCACACGCCGGAGGCGAAGTGATCGTGCGCGGGGCGTATTACAAGGAGAAAGCCACCCGCGTTGTCCAGCCCATGACCGACGTCCGGCTCGAAATAGGGCCCGATACCGAGATCGCAGGTCACTTTCTGATCGACTCGATCACCTCTGCGTCGGCCGCCGCAGGTGCCGCCGGGGTGGAGTTCACCGAAACCCGCCTCGAGGGCGGCCTGTCCGTGTCCCACCGAATCGATACCTACCAGGTGGGACTGTTTGCCCGCTACAGCAACGAACCCGACTACCAATCGATTTTCGCAGGCGTCCGCTCCACGTCCGAGCTGGCACGAAAAAACACCACCCTGGGCATGGCGCTCGGTTTTGGCATCGACCAGCTCAGCAATGCAGGCGCACAGAATAACGGCATGGGCCAGACCGTGCCGATCGAGGGAGAGCTCACGACAGCGCTCGCTTCGCTCTCGCTCACCCAGGTGCTCTCGTCCCGCATGGTCGCCAACGCGACCTACGATCTCATGTACCAGGACGGCTTTCTCGAAAATCCCTATCGCATGGTCCCGGTTGGCGCCGTGCCCCGCGCCGAAATTGTCCCGGACAGTCGGCTGCGCCATGCGCTTTTTGTCAGCGTGCGCGGGTTCTTGCCCGCCACCCAGACCACCGTCGTCACCGGATATCGCCTGTATGTGGACGACTGGGACGTCACCGGGCATACCCCCGGCATCCGCGTCGTCCAGGCGCTCAAGTCCGATCTCGACCTGCACCTTCGCTACCGATATCACCGGCAAACCGGCGCGCACTTTTTTAAGGCCACCTACGACAATGTCGAACCCTTTGTCACCAATGACGTGAAACTGAGCCCGTTTGATTCCCACACCATCGGAATCAAGGTCGATACGGCCCTGGCCAACTTGGGTGTGAGCGGTCATATGGCCAGCGCGCGCGCCGACGTACTCTTGCAGTATGTGGTGCAGAACAATCGCTACGGAAACGCAGTCGTGGGCCACCTCGGCCTGGCAATTCCATTCGGCAAGTAAGTACAAAAACGGTCCGCACAACATGTATTGGACCGCTCTTGCCCGCACGAAAAGCCCGCGGATTGTCTGCCAGAGCCGTCGACGCCTGGCCACAGCGCTGGCCCTGATACTCTCATGCACGCTGGCAGCCTGTGGCAGCGATGGTGTCTGTGGACCTGAGGACGCTCCGCAATCCGGCGTCGCCGCAATGGTTGCCGGCGAGGTCATCACGTTTGGTGCGTTCACCTCGTCACCCAACAACGACTGTCCACCGAGTGAAGGCGGCCCGACCAGTCTAACCCTCGATGGCCTGCAGACCGATCCCCGGCCGGGAATGCCATTTCACATGACATTTTGCTTGCCCAGACCAGCTCGCATCTCCGAGAACAGAGTATCGCTCGACAACGATGATCTGATCGAAGTCGTCAACATCAACGCCGAACTGGCCAATGGATGTATTCTCCTCCAAGATCGCGCCTCGCCACCCATCGGCACGGTCGAATTCTCCGGTTACTGTGGCAACGGCTCGGATCCGTCCGGCTACGCCGTCCACTTCGACGGATCCGTGCCCGGAACGCGAATGTGTCCAGATGGCAGCGGCGGTATGACGTCGGACTCGGTGACCATCCAGCTATCCGGCGCCGCCGCGGTCCAGGCAGAGAACCCCTGATCCGCAGAATCACGGAGTCGCTACCTGGGGTGACGTCCGCTGTCGGCCTGGTATGCTATGGTGCCTGTCAATGTCTGCCGAGCCGTCGAGCGAACCAGAGCCAGTACCGAAAATCCGCGTCTCGTCACCCCGTGTCTGTCCAGAAAGGTGCGATCAGGGCAACAGCCGGCGCCAGGTGATCCGGTTTCACCTGATAGGACCTCGAACTGTGCCCGTCGTGCCCGGCCCGCTCGTACCGGGAAATAAACTCGCCGTTTGGCGACCGCTCATCCCGTGCAGCTTCTTCAATCATCGACAATAGTCAGCCCATGGCAACGCTTTCACAAGTGCCGATTCTGCTCCTCACCGGTTTCCTGGGCAGCGGTAAGACCACACTGCTCAACCGCTTGATGCGAGCACGGCCACAGTCCCGCAACAAACTGGCCATCGTGGTCAATGAATTCGGCGAAGTCGGTATTGACGGCGCTCTTTTGCCGTCCGAGATGACCCGGCAGGTCGAGCTGCCCGGTGGGTGTATTTGCTGCGTCCTCAACGAGGATCTCGACAAAACTCTGTGCGAACTACTCGACAGTACCGACGATATCGAGCTCATCATCATAGAAACCACCGGGGTTGCCGAACCCCTGCCCATCGCGTGGACGATCGCGCGCGAACCACTCGGCAAACGAGTGCGACTGGCCGCTGTCGTGACGGTCGTCGACGCGCTCGAATTCGACAACAGCCGCGCCCTGAGCGTGGCCGTCGATGCCCAGGTCGAGTACGCAGATATCCTGGTCCTGAGCAAACTGGATCTCATCGAGACAGACGAGCCATCCCCACAACTCGTCAATACACTCGATTCACTCAACTCCGAAGCACTGCGAATCGCTGGTAATCCAGATGACATTGTCGAGTTTCTGTGGCGAGCGATCGCCGATCCGATCCTACCCGAGGAGATCCCCGGCCAATCGCATGGCTCTTTACCCAGTTCCACCTCCCGTTCCCCATACCCGATGGATCGGACATTGCCCCTGACCGGGTCTGGCGTTTCTCACCATCTCACGACGCGCACCGAACGCCCGAGTACCCAGCGCAGCGCCCGACAACAACAAGCTCCCGGGACAGATTCTCCTGTAAGTGACCATTCTCACAGCCCGGGGCACGGCTTCGAAGTGGTCTGGTTACCGATTGAAAAAATGATTGATTTCGAAGAATTGACTTCTCAGCTGGAAGAGTTGCCAGCCAACTATGTACGCATCAAGGGAATCGCTCGGGTCATTGACGAGAGCACGGGTTCGCCTGTGCCGCAATGGATTGCCTTCCACCGTGTGGGAACCCGAGTGTCGTCCGAGACTCTGGCAAGTGGGGCTGCGATGCGGATGGTCGCACTCGGCCGCGACCTGGATCGGGATCGTTTGGCTGCATGTTTGGATGCCTCCGTGGTACCCTCCGAGGAGGGACTGGTTTAAGCCTCTTGAGCACGGAGAGGAGCAACGAACGGTAGGCGTCCACAAGAAGGAAAGCTAAGATGAAGTCTGGACAATACCGACGACCGAAGCTCATGTAGGTTTGCATACGTCACTTGCCTGTGGAAGAACGAACCAAAGCAAAAACGCTACGCGAGCTACTGGTAGAGCTGCGTAGGGGATGGACACTGCACAAGCCCATCCTGATCGAAGTGGAACCCGGTTCTCGCGTGACCCCAGATGCCACCATCGATCGCACCATGACGCTGCGCAAGCCACTCGATTGGGCAGAGCAGTACGGCCGTGAATACGCGCAGCATTCGTTTTTGATCCTGGGGCCGAACACCCTCGCCGCCGGTATGGAACAACCGGTGACAATCGGACGCAGCCGCCGCTGCGACGTCCGGGTCGAAAACGACTCGGTGAGCAAAGTTCACGGCTCGGTGATGTTCGATCGTGCGGCTGCCGAGTACTACATTGTCGATGAGAACTCTCGTAATGGTACGTGCATTAACGGCGAGGCGCTCACCCCGGGAGTCCCGGCGGCCGTGTGGTCAGGGGCGTATGTGAGTTTTGGCGATGCGGTTTTTGTGTTCATTGACCCGCCCACACTGCGCAAATTGTCTAAGCTGGCCATCTGATTACAGTGGCAGTGAGAACACCACGACACAGGTTTCTTTCCAGAGATCGCTGTTTTTGGGCCGTGCGCGGCCCCATGTCCCGGCAAGGGATGCGAGGCGGGGGTCTCATCGAGCGAAGCGGCCGGGCCGAACGCAAAACCAGCCCATTGTTTGTCGGCGTGATCGCCCTATGCGCTGCGTTGACGGCGGGCTGCGAGTCCAAGCAACTGTCCATATCGTCCGGCCAGACCGGTCAGTCGTATGGCCGGGCCGAACTGATCGCCGCGCTCGCCCGGTTTTCCGACAGTGACCGCTCGCCGGCCCGGTATCGCCAGATGGCGCTCGAGATCGCCAAACTGAGGCCGCGTTTCGACGAAGACGTGGCCAACGAGGCCGATCGCCATCTGATTTTTACGGCGAGCACGCTGCTCGATGCTCGCTTCGAGCGACCCCACGACGAGCAGTTTCGCGACCTGGCATTGACCGTGTGGCCAACCGTTCTCGAGGTCGAGCCGCGGGCGGGCGAGGACGCGACGTCGTTTACCCGGCGCGCCTGTGCTGCCGAGCTGGCCGGCGAATGCAAGCGGGTTGTGGCCGAATACCGCCCATTGATGCTATCTGCGTTGGTCTGGCGCACGGTCGAGGAACGGGCCCACGAGGCCATCAACGCATGCGCGACGTGCCGCGTACAGGCCGAGTACGGCGAGGCCCTGTCCCGAATCGACCGGCGTGAACGGGCCATTGCCATGGCGGCCGGTCAGGCCGAGGATCGAGCCCATCCGCGGAGCTGGCCGAGTGCGGGCCAAAACGCCCAACCGTGGACCGGATCCCTGCTTCTCGTCATTGACAGCGAGGGCGTTGCAACCATTGCCGGGGACGAGATCGCGGCCAACCAGTTGCGCGGCGAATTGCACAAGCGCCGGGCCGAAACGGACAGCGCGCAGCTCGCTGTACTCGGCGTATATCTGCCGCCGTCGGCTCCTGTGCGCATGCTGCGCACAGCTCTGGCCGATGCGGCGTCGGCTGGATACAGAGAAGTGGCCATCCAGGTTCGCGCCCCACAGTATCCATATCCTCTGCGCGAATATCGCCTGACCACGGCCCGACGCCGGGCCAGCGCAAAAGTGCGGGTACGCGACGCCGATTCCGTACAGGTCTTGATCCAGGCGCTCGACGCCGCGGCAGGGCGGGCCGGGGACCTGCCACTGCGGATCTGATCGCGGGCCTGATCGCCGCTTTGCCGGTCGGGTATACTCGGCGAGTTATGCCGACGTCGCGTATTACCAACCCGGAAAACGTCGAGATCGAGATCCAGTCGGTCGATGGCGTGACTATCGTCGTGCTCACTGGCGAACTGGACACCAACAAATCGCGTGCTGTACAGGCCAATGTCCTGCCTCTGGTCGCCGCCCGGGGCAAGATGATCATCGACTTGTCGCGGGTTTCGTACATGTCGAGTGCCGGGCTTCGCTTTCTCCTATCGCTCTATCGGCATACATCGAATCAGGACGGCGTTCTGATCCTGGTCGGGCTGGCCGACGAGATCCGCGAGACCATGGAGGTCACGGGGTTTCTCGACTTCTTTACCGCCTGTGCCACGATGCAGGACGCCATGGAAAAAGTGGGAGCTGTCGCCGAGTAGAGCCAAACGGAGTACGAGGTAGAGACGTGATCGACATCGCCCGCATCGATTCTCACGCCACCCACGACCATGAGGGGTGGAAACTGCGACCCGGTCGACCACTGCCATTTGGCGCCAGCCGGGTTCCCAACGGGACCAATTTCTCGATTTTTTCCCGCTATGCCACGGCGTGCACTCTGGTGTTATTCGAGCGACACGCCTCCGAGCCCCTGATCGAAATTCCGTTTCCCGATGAGTTTCGCATCGGCAACGTGTTTGCCATGGTGGTGTTCGACCTCGATTTCGAAGACATCGAATACGGCTATCGCCTGGACGGCCCGTGGGATCCCGACCACGGCCACAGGTTCGATGCGCGGCGCATCATGCTCGATCCCTACGCCAAAGCCATTGGCGGCCGCGACACCTGGGGCGCCGGTCAAAGCCACAGCGACGTCTACGTCCACCGCGGCCGCATCGTATTCGACGACTTCGACTGGGAGAGCGACCGTCCGCTCGAGATTCCCATCGAAGACCTCATCATCTACGAAATGCACGTGCGCGGGTTTACCCGGCACCCCACCTCGGGGGTCAAGCATCCGGGCACGTTTGCCGCTATTCGGGAAAAAATCCCCTATCTACAGGAGCTCGGCGTCAACTGCGTCGAGCTCATGCCCATCTTTGAATTCAACGAACTCGAGAATCAGCGGATCAATCCCGAGACCGGTGAGCGTCTGGTGAATTACTGGGGTTACAACACCATCGGATTCTTCGCCCCCAAGGCTGGCTACGCCATGACCGGCCGCTTTGGCATGCAGGTGGACGAGCTCAAGACGCTGATCAAAACCCTGCACAAACACGGAATTGAAGTGATCCTCGACGTGGTGTTTAACCACACTGCCGAGGGGACCGGGCATGGCCCGACCATCTCGTATCGCGGCATCGACAACAAGACCTACTACATACTGTCGCCCGACGGCGATTACCTCAATTTCAGCGGAGTCGGCAACACTCTCAACTGCAACAATCCCATTGTGCGCAATCACGTGCTCGATTGCCTGCGCTACTGGGCGGCCGAGTATCACATCGACGGCTTTCGCTTCGACCTGGCCGCCATCTTGGGCCGCGACGCCAGCGGCGCTCCGCTGGCCAACCCGCCGCTCATCGAGGCCCTGGCCTACGACCCGATCCTGGCCAAATGCAAGCTCATCGCCGAAGCATGGGATGCGGGCGGCCTGTACCAGGTAGGCCAGTTTTCCGAGAACGAACGGTGGGCCGAGTGGAACGACCGCTTTCGCGACACCGTACGGCGCTTTGTGAAGGGCGACCTGGGCCAGACCGAGGAGATGGCCAGGCGTATTGCCGGCTCGCCCGACCTCTATTCGTGGCGCGGCCCGAACGCGTCGATAAACTTCGTCACCGCCCACGACGGCTTCACCCTGGCCGACCTTTTTTCCTACAATCAAAAACACAACTGGGCCAACGCCGAGTACAGCCGCGACGGCAACGACTACAATCTGAGCTGGAATTGCGGCCACGAAGGGCCGACCGACGATCCGGTGATCACGGCGCTGCGCCGCCAGCAGACAAAAAACGCGGTCGCCATGCTGCTTCTGTCCCAGGGCGTGCCCATGCTGGTCATGGGCGACGAGGTCGGCCGGACCCAGGGCGGCAACAACAACCCCTACTGCCACGACAGCGAGGTCTCGTGGCTCGACTGGTCATTGCTCGAGCGCAATCGCGACCTTTTTCGCTTCTTCAAGCACTTCATCGCGTTCCGCAAGGCCCATCCCGTGCTGCGCAGCTCGCAGCATCTCACCGGCACCGATACCACGGGCAGCGGCTTTCCCGACATCTCCTGGCACGGCGTGGTGGCCTGGCAACAGGACCATTCATACGGCAGCCGCACTCTGGCTTTCATGCTGTGCGGCCAGCCGGCCCGGCCCGGCCAAACCGTCGCCGACATCATTTACGTGGCCATGAACATGCACTGGGAAGACCACGATTTCGAATTGCCGCGTCTGGCTCCCGAGCTGGCCTGGCATGGTTTCGCCGATACAGCGGCCCCATCGCCCGATGATATCTGCCCACCGGGTTCCGAGCCGAGTTTATCCGACCAGCGTGCGGTTGCGGTAAAGGCGCGCTCGGTTGTGGTTTTGACCGGACGGATGCGATGAGTACCCTGCCCCCGCTGGTCGTGCCGGCCGATCTCTCGTCTCTGACCATCATTGCCGAGTACGTGATTTCTGCCGGCAAGGCGGCCGGGCTCGAGCGCCATACCCAGTACCGCTTGCGCCTCGCGGTCGACGAGGTCGCAACCAACATCGTATTGCACGGCTATCAGGCCCTGGGCGAGGCCGGCTCGCTCACGGTCGCGGCTGACATTGGCCAGGATGTCCTGACCATTTGCATCGAGGATACGGCCCGGGCCTACGACCCGCGCAACGCTCTCGATGAGGGAATTGGCGCGGTATCGCTCGACGAGCGCCGCGAGGGCGGCCTGGGCTTGTTTCTCGCCTCGCGCAGTGTCGACGAGTTCGACTACGAGCACCGGGGAGGCAAGAACCGCAACATCTTCCGCGTCCATTTATCCCCCGACCGGGTGCGCGGCGGCGACGGCCTGCGGGCGCGTCTGCTCATCGTGGTGAGTCCTTCGGCGCGGGCCGTGCTCGAGGCGGTACTCAAGAGCGCGAGCCACGACATCACCTGGGCCGAGGACAGCCATCAGATCCGCCAGATGTTGCACTTCGGGCGCTTCGATGTGTTGTTTTTGGGCCTGGATCTGCCCGGCCAGCTGGGCGAGGTTTGTCTGCGCGACCTTCGCGCGGATCACGACATCACCATTCCGCCGGTGGTCCTGGTCTACGAGTCCGAGAGCGAGAGCGAGACCAGGCTCGAGCGCTGCCTCGGTCCAGACATCGCCGACATCCTGGCCTTGCAGGGCTCCGAGGGACTGATCTATGCCCGAGTCGGCCGGATCGTCGGTCGCACACGTCTCAAGAGCGAGTTGGCGGCGTTGCAGAGTCGAAACACCGAGCTCGAGGCCCTGGCCCATGATTTCACCGAGGTGGTCTTGCCGCTGGGCATTGCGCTGAGCAAGGAACAAAGCCAGGAGCGCCTGATGGAGCGGATCGTGGTCGAGGCCATGAAACTCTGTCACGCCGATGCGGGCACCCTGTATCTGCGGGGTCCCGACAACACCCTGCGATTCGCGGTAATGCGGACCAATTCCAAGGGGTTGGTCTTTGGCGGCACTTCGGGCCGGACTGCGCCCTATCCATCGCTACAGATTCGCGATGCCGAGACCGGCCGGTACAACTACCGCAATATCACGACCTGTGCGGTCATCGAGCGCCGTTCGATCAATGTGCCCGACATTTACCATCCCAAGATTGGCTTTGACGTATCGCGGGCCAGAGAATTCGACCGTGTCCTCGGCTACCGCACGATCAGCTGCTTGACCGTGCCGCTGGCCACCAACGGCGACGCGGTCGGTGCGCTGCAATTGCTCAACGCCCAGGATCCCGAGACCGGCCAGGTGGTCCCGTTCAACCCCTACCAGGAGCGAGTCGCCGAATCGCTGGCCTCGCAGGCGACCATTTCGCTGTACAACCAGACACTGATCGGACAGCGAGCCCAGCTCATGCGGCTCGAGCAGGAGATGCACATTGGCCGGGATATTCAGGCCAACTTTCTGCCCGGCCAGCTACCGCGAATACCGGACTGGCAGCTGGCCGCGAGCGTGCACCCGGCCCGGCTGGTCAGCGGAGATTTCTACGACGCATTTCACCTCGGCGACGGTTGCTACGGTCTGGTCATTGCCGACGTCTGCGACAAGGGGGTCGGCGCGGCCATTTTCATGGGATTGATCCGGAGTTTGCTGCGTGCATTTGCGCAGATCGACTGGATTGCCGAGCATGCCACCCAGCGCGCCCCCCGGCCGGACAGCCCGGCCGAGCGGGCCAATTTTGCGCCGTGTCGTCAACCCAGCTGGGCCACCCAGCCAGCCCCTCACGACACGCGCGACGACAGCGGCGCCGGTGACGAGTCAGCTCGGCCCGAGGTGTCCACCGAGGCCGGGCCAGTTGACGAGCCGATCGCGGCCGAGGCCCTGCTGTGGCGGCTCGAGATCGCCCTGCGTCGCAGCGTGTGTCTGACCAACGATTATGTCGCGCACACCCACCGCGAGCTCGACATGTTTGCCACCTTGTTTTTCGGCGCCCTGGTCCCCGAGAGCGGGCGCATGCTGTACATCAATTGCGGCCATCCGCCGCTTTTTTTGTGCAATCGAGACGGTGTGCGCAAACATCTCGAGGCGACCGGACCGGCTGTGGGCATCATACCGGGCGCCGAGTTTGGCGTCGCCCAGGTCGTGATCGAAAAGGGCGAACTGGTCGTTGGCTACACCGACGGTGTGATTGACGCGCGCGATTCCCAGGGCCAGCATTTTGGCCAAAAACGCCTGCTCTCGCTACTGTCCGACCCGCCGCCCGGCGCCGTGGAAGCGCTCGAGGCCGTCGACGAGCAACTGCGCGCCCACACCGACGGCGTCGACCAGTTCGACGATTATTCCCTGTTGACCGTCTTCCGCCAACCCGGCCAATAGCATCTTGGGCCTCGGGAGCGCGAAGGACGACCGCATCAAGGGCCTACTCTGCCATATGATTGTCGTGGACATTTGCGTGTTTATAGACGGTTTATCAGATTGCCCGATCGTCTGACCGGGCAATTTTCCACGACGTGTTGGGCCTCGGCCCGTCTTATCCCCCTTTTGCAGCCTTGACGCTTGCGCTATCGAGTGAAGTTCATGTCAGATAAGAGCCATCTTCTGATTTCGCGAACAGCTTCTCGAACACAGCCATTTTGCACCATTGCTGACAACGATGGTAAATTTTCTGCAAATGCTACACGGTAGTGAGTGCAGCACTTGCAGAGCTTATCTACATACGCTGCTTAACCGCTTGAATATGCCCGCCAAGCAACCACACAGATAAAACCGACAGAGGCACTAAAGAAGCACCCAATAGAAAAACTGGCACATAACTAAAATTATCCACGATCAAAGGCACTAACCAGTTCAGAATTATGACGGAAAGCACCGCAGCGGTTCCACCGATACCGGCCAAAGAGCCGACCGACTTGCCAGAGAAATAATCGCTAGGCAAGGTCTGAATATTACCTATTGCTGTTTGAAACCCGAATAAAATAACCGCCATCAGTAATACAGCAACTAGTGGGCTTCCAGCAAAAGCCGTTAAAACCAACGCGGGAAACATAATGATGCCGCCCAATGTAATGACAAACTTCCTGGCTCTGTTAACACTCCAACCCGAGCCAAGACAGCGGCCACATAGCCAGCCACCAAATACAGCACCTATTGCTGAACCGACATAAGGTACCCAGGCATATAAACCAATCTCCTTCACATTAAAGCCATATTTCTCAGACAAGTAAATGGGCAACCAACCAACAAACAACCACCACACCGGATCCAAAAAGAAACGCGAGAAAATGACCGACCAAGACTCTTTGTAGGTCAACATTTCAAACCAACCCGGCGCAAACTCATTACCGCCGCTTGCAGCAACCTCCTGTTTTTTCTGGCCGGATAAGATATATTCCCTTTCTTCGTCAGATAGCCAAGGGTGAGTTTCCGGCCCTGATTTATATAAAATTACCCAAGGCAGGATCCATATCAACCCGACTACAGCAATTGCCACAAACGTTGCCTGCCAGCCCCATATTGCCCATAACCATGCAATAAGAAGCGGTGAAACGATCGCACCTGTCGAAGCACCAGCATTAAAAATACCCTGCGCCAAGGCCCGCTCTTTAATAGGAAACCATTCGGCATTTGCTTTTGTCGCACCAGGCCAGTTACCCGCTTCACCAAAACCCATCGTACCTCGAAAAAGACTAAATTGGCCTACGGTCTTAGCAATTGCATGTAAAGCAATCGATACCGACCAAATCACGATGGAAATCACAAAACCAAACCGGGTACCGATCTTGTCGAATAGCTTGCCAAATACCCCCTGACCAATCGCATAAGCTAACATGAAAGAGTTAAGAATATTCGCGTAGTCAACTTTCGTAAAACCGAGATCCTCCGAAATACTCGGCCACATAATACCCATCGCACCACGATCGACATAATTGATGATTGTTGCGATAGCCACCAAACCGAGTACGTACCACCGCAGTCCTCTTAATGTATTCATTTTTTATCCCCCCTCAAAAAGTCTTCTCTAATGGGACTAAAAACATCTATTAGTACACCCGCTTTTTTACATACTGCGCCATGGCTAACATGGGGAGGAATATAGAACGCATCGCCTGCTACTAGTGTTTTTATCTCACCAGCAATATTCACATCAAATTTACCACTTTCTACATAAGAAGATTGCGAATGAACATGGCTATGAACATAGCCTTCACTCCCTTCTTCAAACCAAACCTTAGCCATCAAAATTTCGTCATTATAACCAAGCAACTGACGTTTAACGCCTTGACCAAGATCCTCTATTTCCATCTCTTTCCCTGACATAAAAATCTTGCTTTCAAATTTCATATCTCAACCCTCGGATAAGTGGAGAAATCTTTCATTTACGAGTTACTCCGCTAGGTACGGCACGATCCACAAAATGCCGCGAACCCCGAGAGTCAGGGATGGCAGCTTTCATCCGAGCGCCACGTAAAGCAGCGCGACCAACATAGGTGACACAATTGAGCCAAGTCCGCGCCAGAATTGAAGATGCCGTGAGCAAAGGCCCGCTCCTGAATGGGAAACCACTCCGCGTTGGACTTCACAGCCCTGGCCAATTGTCGGCTTCACCGAGTCCCAGCAGAGCACGACATAATCGCCAGTGCGCTGCGATCAATATAGTTCACCTCGCGAGTGCGACGAGGCTCATTATCCACCGATGGAGGCCAACAATCTGCGCCATGCTCCTGCTCGGGCCTTAGCGCATGTACATGCCACCGTTGATTTCGATCGTTTCGCCGACGAGAAAAGCCGAGTCATCGCTGGCCAAGAAGGCGATGACACTCGCCACCTCACTCGGCTCGCCGCTTCGTCCGAGCGGGATGCTCTGCACGTCCGCTTCGAATGCGGCCGGCTTCGTGAAGCGAGCGTGAAAGGCCGTGTTGCCAATGAGCCCTGGTGACACGCAGTTGACGCGAATACCGTATGGAGCCAGCTCTTTGGCCAGAGCCTTGGTCAGGGAGACGATCGCGCCTTTGGCCGTGGCGTAGGCTGCCGAGCCGGGGCCACCGCCATTCCACGCCGCCAACGATGCCATGTTGACGATGCATCCGCGCTTTTCTGATGCGAGCATGCTTTTGGCAGCAGCCTGGGTGCAGAACAGCGCACTGTGCACATTGGCGCCCATCACGCGCGAAAAGAAATCCGCCGTCATTTCTGCCAACGGCGTGCGTTGGACCAGATCTCCCGCATTGTTCACT
The DNA here is from genome assembly GCA_022360315.1 of Pseudomonadota bacterium. Lineage (GTDB taxonomy): Bacteria > Myxococcota_A > Polyangia > Haliangiales > Haliangiaceae > JAKSDA01. Next base: position 1,437 of record JAKSDA010000491.1, on the reverse strand, counting down.
AAAATATCGAGACCTCCCAAATCGCGCTCGGCGGTTTCGACAACCTGGTGCGCGGCCGCGGCGTCGGATAGGTCTCCAGCCAGAACCGGAACCTCGTACGAACTCCCTGCCTCAGATCGCACCAACAAGGCAGTCTCTTCCGTCGCCTCGAGGTTTCTGAATCCGTGTATGGCGACACGCGCCCCGTTGCGCGCGAGTTCGATCGCTGTGGCCCGCCCGATCCCGCCGCTGGTGCCGGTTACGAGTGCTCGCTTATTTTCAAGACTGTTCATGATGCTGCTTCTTTCCGTCAGGGTGGGTTTGGCCTGTTCGATTATTTAGAAGTGGCACGCTTTGCCGTCGTTTTGCCGCGCAATTTTTTAGACTGTGATCGCAATTGGGCCGAAGACGCGCGCACGACGAGTGCACACTCGAGCAAGATCTTGCGTCGTTCTGTGTCTTCGTCTGGGCGCTCAATCCTGCGCAATAAGCACTCCACGGCGATTCTGCCCTCGTCCTTGGTCGGTTGACTCACCGAAGTCAAGGTCGGCGTGACCAGGCCAGTCATTGGAATGTTGTCGAATCCGACCACCGACATGTCTTCCGGTATGCTCAGGCCCATCTCTGTTAGAGCCTGCGTCACGCCAAAGGCTGTATGATCGTTGCGCGCGAAAATGGCCGTGGGCCGAGACGGCAACTTCAACAACTGAAGCGTGGCCTGGTAGCCAGTTCCGCGTCGAGAATAGCGCGGGCTATCCGCCGCTTGGCGGCTGCCGATCACGTACTCAGGACGAACGCGAAAGCCCGCTGCTTTGAGAGCGTCGACGTATCCTTGCAGGCGAGTGACGCGACTGGCTTCGTCGAGATCTGCCCCGACAAACGCAATACGGCGATGCCCCAAGTCGATGAGATGTTGAGTGGCAATGCGTCCACCGCGACGAAAACCAGCGGAGATCGAGTCGGCCATATCATGTTCGAGTTCACGGCCAACCAACACGATCGGCATTCGGTGTTCGGCCAGTCGCAGGAGGGCGGCATCGGACCTGTCGGTTTGAAGCGTAGCAACGACGAGGCCATCGACCCGCTGGCGGTGGAATGCTTCGATCACAGAGATATCTCAGTCCACATCATCGGTGGCAGCGGCAATAAACGTCGTGTAGCCGTAGGCCACAGCCGCTCCTGTAACGGCGTTTGCCAACTCGACGGAATACGGATTCATCAGGTCGCCGACGACGACACCGATCGTACGCGAGCGCTTGGTTCTGAGTGTGCGGGCGTTGGCGTTGGGAACGTAACCAACCTCCGCGATGGCCGCCTGGACTCGTTCTCGTAACGAGGTACTGACATAGCCGACATTGTTGACAACTCGGGAGACCGTTGCGACCGTCGTGTTGGCGCGTTTTGCGACGTCCATCATGGTTGGGATTGCTGCCATCACAATTAGTTTGACAGGGTGTG
>JAKSDA010000199.1 GCA_022360315.1 Pseudomonadota bacterium | reverse complement strand
TCGCGGTCAGCAACCCGCGCCCAACGTGGCTCCCATATCGTTCTCCGGTCCCGTTTTACGAGGCAAAACGGGCATTTAGGGACGGGAACTAGTCTAGTCTAGCCGGTTTGACCACCGCAGGCCCTGGTCGCAGACCTTCAATCGGTGAGGTATCGGCCCAGTGCGACCAGTGTCATGATGTCGTGGACGTCCTGGCGGAAGATCGGCACGCGTTTGACCAGAGCATCGGCACCGGCCGCTTCATACAGGCGGCCTATGGCCTGGTCATCGGCCCGGGCTAGGGTTTGCAGCTCTGCGTGTACATCCATAAATGCCTCGGTGGCAATGCGCAGAGTCGAGGGCTGAAATTTAAGCTCAGCCACCGCGGGTCCGGCCGCGATGCTGCGGGCGATGTCGTCCAGTTTTGTCCCGTCGGCGCCAGTGAGAGGAAGATCCTCGTGAACCTTGTTGACCACGAAACCGGCAAACGGCATAGACGAACTCAGGAGGCGCTGGTGAAAAAACAGCGCCTCCTGTACTGCCAGCGGCTCGGGACTGGCCACCAGGACAAAGCCGACGTCGTCGGCCCGCAGCAGAGCAAACGTCTCCTCGGCACGCTGGCGAAAGCCGCCGAGTATGTCGTTAAACTCGGTGAAGAACACGGCCAGATCATCGAGAAACCGCCGGCCTACGAACTTGGAGAGCCGCTTGAGAAAATACGCGCCAGTGCGGCCGACCACGGACCAGCCGCTATCTTCATCGCGGCCGTGCAACTTGCGAAACCACTCGATTGCTGGTGAGTCGATTGCCTGAGTGAGCTTCGCCGGGGCGTCTAGAAAATCCAGAGCATGGGAGGTGGGCGGGGTGTCCACCACGATGAGCTCGAACTGCTCATCTTCGGCGAACTCCTGCAGCTTGGCCATTGCCGCATACTCCTGCGCTCCGGCCAACGAGCTCGAGATCTGTGCGTACACCGGGTTAGGCGCTTGAGCCATTGGAGCGACTTCAGCTTCGATATGTGCACCAACCCCGCGTCGGTGATCTCGGTGTTGCGCAGACGGAGCCTCTTGAGCATGAAAAGCCGAGGCAAGACCGTCAAATCGCGGTCGGAGGTGGCTTCGGCGAGGAACAGCGAACGCACCCAGCCGCGTGAGAATTCACTGGCGACCACGAGGCGCGTGATGTGCTCTCCCAGCCAGCTCGCTGCGTGGAAACCGATCAACTCGCCACGCCGATGCTCGAGCTGTGTGCGCGCGTCGTCGTCGAGTGCGTCGTTTTCGAGCTCCAGCTGGACCCGGATGAGCTCACCGCGTGCATCGCCGCGCTCCAGCAACCAATCGCTGTAGACGCGAAACAGCTCGACGTTGTCGGGGTCGGCCACGATCGCCTGTTCGAGCTCGTCGTTGCGAAACATGCTCGCTACGTCAGATTGACGGCCCATACCACGGTCGTTGCCGAGACGATGGCCGCGAGCGGCAACTCGCGGCCGGCGATGGCCAGGCGCCGAGCGTGGGGCGGTTCTCTCGCCACCACTTGAGTGCTTGGCGGATTTGTTCGCGCGGCCTGGGCGTGACGACGAGCGTACGGGTCACAGAGGCGTATCCAGGTCGTCGACGAAGGCGTCAATGTCAGTGACAACAACACCTTCACCGCGGTCCACAGCCGCTAGGCTGTCATCGATTCGATTCCACTGGTCTTCGGTCAGCGTGCGATCGCCGTCGTCGAGATACGCGTTGAGCGTCATCGCAAGTTGTTCCAATGCCTCGCGCTCCTACCGTGCTTTGAGAGCCCCGAGGATTTGTGGCGTTGTGCTCATAATTCGAGCGTAGCACAGAGGCCAGCATGCGAGAGATCGTCGCGCGAGGCTCAGCAAGTCGCATCGTAGGTCGGGCGGCCCAAACTTCAGGAGGGGAGACAGCGATCCCACGCCGCCGAAAATCGCCGAAACGTGGTTATTCGAACCGCGTTGTGGCTGCGGTTGGTCGAGACCTTGCAAAGGGAACCTGGGACGCGAAGTATGGCCATCTTCGCGAATTCGATGAGTTTGATGCTGGCCTCCGACTCGTCGCTAGCGTAGCATAACCGACGATGATCACCGCTTCGTCGAGGAACACATGCAGCCGAACCTAGAAACGCTCTGGGACTACCAGGATCCAAAGCGTTCGGAGCGGCGTTTCAGGCAGCTGCTACCGCAGGTGAAGAGCGACCGCGCGTACCATGTTGAACTTCTAACGCAGATTGCCCGAGCTGTGTGCTTGCAGCGCCGGTATGAGGATGCCCACAACATTCTCGACGAGGCCGAAGCCCTGTTGGCCGAGGGAGTTAGTCGCCCGCGCATGCGCTGCCACTTGGAACGCTCTCGGATTCTCAACGACACGGGACGCACCGAGGAGTCAATCGCCCAAGCCGACCGGGCCAGAGCCATCGGAGAAGAGCTTGGCGAACATCGTCTCACTGCCGATGCTCTTCACATGATCGCCTATGTCGTCGCAGACGATGAGGAAGCCGTTCGCTGGCACAACGTGGCCATCGACTTCTGTAGAAAGCACCTGACCGATGAGCGGATTCAGCGGTGGCTCTTGACCCTGCACATCAACGTCGGCGACAAGTACGAGGCGCTCGGTCGGTTTGCCGAGGGTATCGACAGCGTGAGCGTGGGCATTGGCATGGCCGAAAAGCTTGGGCTGACTACCAAGGTTCTGGCAGCGCGGTGTTTGCTCGCTAGATTACATCGATTAGACGGCCGCCTCGATGAGGCGATGACCATCATCGAAGAGGTCGCGAAGTCGGGGTTCGACCAGGGCTGGCTGTACGAGGAGTATGCTGAATGTCTCCTGGCAGCAGGCAGGAAGGACGAATCGACTGCCCAGTTCGGCCTTGCGTACGAACGGTTCTCCAACGACCCCTGGTTCCCGCCCACGGAACCGGCGCGCCTCGAACGCATCAAGAATCTCGCCAGGCTTGAGGCACAGTGCGAGCTGTCAGACAGCTAGGCGCAAACCGTCAAGCGGACCTATCCGCTATCGTTCGCACGGAAGTACGCGAGACATTCGCGAAGGAGCCGCCTACGGCTTGGGCACGATCGGTGGAGCGGCGGTCGTCCCGCACCTTTTGGCGGCGCTGCACGCTGGGAAGATCCTGGAGCTCGCGGCATCGGCGATTCTCGAGCCTCTGCTCGAAAACGAAGAACAGCTTCGAGCGTTACTCGGCGACGAAGAAGCTCGAGTCGCGCGAACCGGCCTTTTGATTCTTCAATGCCGCGGAGGGCCGCGTGCCAAGGTGCCATCAGCCCAGACGATGACCGCTGCACGGTCTACCTTGGCGCGGGTCGCCACATCACCCCGAACGCGGCGGGCCCTTGATGAGCTGTTTGCAGCTAGGCGCGACCTATGGGTTTACAGAGCACTTGCACTTCGAAGGGGAGGCTATGGGAGCTAGCAGCGGGGAAGCTCGATTCGAGAGCGCCATGTTTGATGGTAGGGAAGGCACGCTGATTCGCACCGCAACAGTCGGCCGCATAGTGGGTGGTGCATTGCTCCGCTTCCGAACCGAAAAGTATCTCCCCTATGTCCGTCTCGGTGTAGGGTTACAGGGGACCAGCTATGACTCGAGGTTCACTGTCTCAGGAGTTGAAGCAGAAGGGCCAGGATCGTCGTTTGATATTGATGGCTTGTGGTACTTTGGGCTTGGTATGGATGTTCATTGGGGCGACTCTGTCGTCGCTGGGTTGGCGGTGTCCTCAGACTATCTAATCAGCTCGAATTCTCGCTCGCTTCAGGCAGGTATTCACCTTGGATACACCTGGCATCCGTGATTCGCGATGCTCGATTCCCTTAGTGCGCTTGTCAATCGAGCGAATGACGCGGACGGAACGACAAATAACTCGTAACTGCGACGCGAATAGCCGGAATGAGGTGAGTCGATACGTGAATGCGGCGGATCATCCCGCCGATGAATGCTCGCCGACGCTCGGTCTCGCTGGTGAATCGCGCATTTTCTCAGTAGTTTTGTCAGCCAACTGACAGCGTAGCGTTCGGCAAATGATCTGTGTAGCCGCGTAGAAGCCCGATACTCGCCTTCTGAGCTATCTCACCAGCGATTCGCCGAATGGTTAGTCAAATGATTCGGGTAACGGCTCGGATGTGAGGCTCTGAGAGCACATCTCCGCAAAGTGCTCTTACTAACGAGCGGGTTCGATCTACGTTGTGACAAGCCACCCGCGACAGCTGAGAACGCCACAAGGACCAACGCGATCATGAGCGCCAACGACCCACGCCTTTACACGACGGAGCAAGCTGCCACGTACCTGGGATATCGCACGCCAAGCGGAATTCGCCAGGCAGTCAGGCGTGGAGACCTGCAGGTATTCGGCCGAGGAGCACGCGGGAGGCTTCTATTCACCAGGGAAGCACTCGATCAGTTTGCGCAGGTACGGGCCGCAACGTATAGTGCGTCTCGCCGTGGCATGCCTGGGACTGAGAAAGGACGTGGTGCTGATGAAAGCAAAAGGCACCAGAACTCGATACCCAGGCGTTTACCGCATCGATGCGCGGACGTACCGGATCACAGCCAAATTTCGGGATCCGCGCACGGGAAAGGACCGGTGGATACAAAGGCCCCTGAAAGGGGTGAGCGCCCAGCAAGCTGCTGCTCAGCGGAAAATG
>JAKSDA010000614.1 GCA_022360315.1 Pseudomonadota bacterium | reverse complement strand
GGTACGAATACTTCGACTGGGTCGACCCCGTCGGCAACTTCGTCATGGGCGCTGTCGACACCGTCACCGGCGGCGCCACCGCTTGGCTCCGCGACAAAGCCGGCCTCGGCGACCAGGCCAACCCTTGCAGCGCCGCCTACCGCTACGGCGGTTATACCGCCACCGCCGGCGAAATGGTGATGGGTGGCGCCGGACTGCTCAAGGGCGCTGGGCGGTTTGCGGCTAGGCGGGCCGCAAAGATGTGCTTTGCAGAGGGCACTTTGGTGGAGACGTTCGACGGCTATAAGCCCATAGAGGAAATCTCAGTGGATGACTGGGTGTGGTCGCGAGACGATGAGACCGGCGAAGAGGGCTGGAGACCAGTAGTTCAGGCGTTCGTGACAGTCGATCAGGAGGTGTTAGACCTCCACTTGAATGACGCCAATGGAAATGAACAGCAGGTTAGGTCGAAAAATTGGCACTACATTTTGCCTTCCGACAGTAAAGGCTGCAGACGCTTGGGGAGGTGTAGGCCCAGGCGGTCGAGGAGCGCAGCCTGGGCGCGGTCGGGGCGGACGACGCAGCGAAGCCGCAGGTCGCGTTTGGGAGTTGTGGCAATGGGGAGAACGACATCGACGCTTTGGATAGCGCCCAGCTCGTCCAAGATGGTGCGCGGGCTGTTCCCTCCGCAATGGGTCAGGTTGGCACTATAAAGCCATCACGAGCGGCTGGCGGAGATCGCATTCCAACAACTCAGGCACCTGCGATCCCAGCCCGCCCGAATCCGATTCATCGTGATCGCTGATTCCAGCATCGTGATCACCGACTCATGCCTGACAGCCCGGCGCTCGATGTACGAGTACTGGGCTGTTCTTGTAAGGTGATCTACAAAAAATCCGAAAATGCGTCATAGTGACGCATTCGACTACCGGCCGTACGCATTGATTGACCACAGTCGCTCGGCGATGTATCCAGATCTCACAGCGCAGCAATTCACTCACTCACTCACTGCTGTCGGGTGATATGGATTCATTCTGAGCAGTGTCCATTTTGCTGAGCTGTTTACAAACAGGTGGAGTATGTCCAAATTCACCTCCTGGACGGATCTTCTCACAAGCTTGCAGAATCGAATCGCTGTACTCGTTCAGGAGAATCGCGCGCTATTGCCGTTTTTCATTCAGCTGATAGAGAGTTTAGATTCATTAAATGCAGATGTCGACCTTGCCGATATCGATGCGGTGATACGGCTTCATAATCAGTGCCCGACGTTCGTCAGTGTTTTTGTTTCCTTGCTCGATCGCTCGATCGTAATACGTCGTCGCAGGGCAAGCTGAGCGAGCGCAGTTCGCCAGTGCGCTTGAGTGTTGCTCTCTCAACCGACCAACCGCTCACTCCGAGCATTGGCACTTTGTGCCCAACGCACCGGCCGGAGTAGCCCGAATCCACGCGGCGCGTACCCCGGTCGGTTGCGTTGGGCACACCTTCCTCTTGCCACGTTTCGGCCCGCGCTGTCCAGGGGGATCAACCACGGACGCAGATGTACGATGGGCGCTACACAATCACGTGCGCCTTGCAACGTGCCGCTGGCTTATGTGCCCATGGAGTCGGGCGGACCGCGCGATGAGTCTTAATAAGCCGAGCGCCCGCAGCGCGCGCGACATTGATCGCACCGACTCGCGCAATACCTCGGCGGCCTTGCGCACATCCTCTGGAGTGCGCAGTTTGGGCGTCTTCGGAACCAGCGGGGCAAACCGTGCCCGGACTGCTTTGCTCGTAGACTGCGTCAGAGCCGCGCGAGTTTGCCTAGAAGAGGCCCGCGCAGGACGGGGTAGCTTTCCTCTTGTCGAGCGTTTCGTCGGAGTCTGACTTCGGGTCACCGCTGGCGCCCTCGATGCCGTCGTCGAAGACGCCATTGTCTCCCCCTGAATATCACAAACAATATACGCTCCGTTGCCGATCAGTCGAAATGGACAATCCCGCCAGAATTCCATCACACCTCTGTGTGACTCAACCAGTGTTGATGGCTTTTCCCCGTTGGGCCGGGAATCGATAGCAGATGGCATGGTCCGGACGGGCCAAGGGCTTTCACTGGGCCGTATTCCTTGCGCGCGAGCCTCCACTGATACCAGGCATACAAGTCCAGAACCCAATTCGTTCCGGGATGAGAATAGTCATTTCCGACTATATCGACTGACAATGGCTCGCATGATCGATTCGGCCGCCCGGCGACTCACTCATTGTGGCCAACGGTCTCGGATGAAGTGATCTTGATTGGCGTCGCCTTGAGAGCCGCTCTGCCATCTTTTACGTATACCTGGAACCTGACTTCGTCACAGCTGTGCTTGGCCATGAGCGCATCGCGGTTTTTACTCAATTTCAGCGCAAAACGCTCAAAGGTCAAGTTGCTCGTGGATTCGCCGCACTCGGTCTTCATGGCCAGAAACTGCTCGAAGACCTGGCGAAACACCCGATTATCGTTCTGCGAGCCAGTGGCCACCAGAGGCTGCTTTGTGTTGGGATCGAGGGGAATCCTAGTCCGCGACGGGGTCGGTGGCGGAACCGAGAGCCCGGACGAGGAGGACGTTGCCATCCCGGGCGGTATGGAGATGCCGGGCGAGGTGATGGAGATGTCGAATCCGGTATTTGTCGAGGAGTTTCCCTGGTCGTATGACGATGGAATGCTGGAGCTGCCGCTGTCGCTGAACTTGAACTCCGACGGTGCTTGTATGGCAGAGCTCGAACCGCTCTGACTTGTACCCGACCGCGAAACGGGACTCGGTCCGAGCAAATCGTCGAGATTGCTCCTGGGTTTTTGGGCCTCGCGTTCCATCTTGTCGATCCGGATATTGACCGATCGGGCGATGGACGCGAACTTGCCCCGACTCGCCTCTTCGTCGAGGCGAGTGCGGTCGCCATTGGCCAGCGCAAGGGCATCGGCGGACAGGCGGCGCAGCGGACGATCGGTTTCCCAGATCATGAGCCCGATCCCCGCGGCCACACACACGATAAATCCGAACGCCAGCAACAGCCAGGGAAAGTTGCCAAACGATAGATCGCCCTGGGCGGTCTGTCCGAGGGTCCCCATCACGCCGAGTGCGCGGGGCTGTTTGGCATAGACCGCGTAGAACGCCCCCTGGTGATCGCCGGCCTCACCGGGAAGCCTGGCCAGCTGCACGATATAACTTTCTTCGGACAGCGCAATGGGAAATGGCTCGAGTTTGATACAGTCTTCGGCAATGGGTATATCGGTGCCGCGAAGGCGCTGGAACTCGGCGAGGACCCCTTTGTGAATGGCCACGGTATTGCTCGCAGCCATGACCTGGCCGTCAGCGTAAAAGTTGACGTCAATGCCGTTGAGACGGGATACGAACCTCTCGGCGAGCTCTTTGTCCAGCGTATGTCCGATGACCACAGCACCGACGTAGCCGCCGCTGATTACCGGCGCGCCGGCTATCAGGTACAGGTTTTTGTCGAGCACCCACAGGTCGTCGCGCAAATAGCCGTCGAGGGCGTCGGCAACCAGGTCGTAGCCGGCCAGGGAATCACCGTATACCGTATCGTTGCGGCCGACCCGGGCCACTGCCCGGCCACGTCCATCGATAAGGACAGTGAAATGCGGCCGGATCTGATCGCTGGTTTGTTCCATGAGCGCAGCCGCCGCCGGCCGGGCGGTTTTGTTGGACTCGACGCTGATCTGCTTTCTCACCGTTGCCGGGCTCAGGATGGCCGATACGTCGATTTCGGATCGAGCGAATTCGCCGGCCAGGTCGACCCGGCGCCGGGCGTGGGTGCGGAGGAGAATGTTTACCACCGTACAGGCCGTGACCACATTCTGGCGGGTGTTGTCGAGCGTTTGCCGCTCTGCCGGCCTGGGCATGACGAATGCGGCGGTCATGGCTCCGGCGCCAATCACCGCGGTGAGAAAAAACCAAATCTTGGACCAGAACACGCGAGCGTACTCCTAGTTGCCCGCGGTTTTCGGGATCTGGTTGGGCCGTACTCGCAGCACGGTCTCAGGGCGGCGCCGCGCGCGCGTGACGACAACAGTTTGTTCAACTCCCTCGACCCAACCATCGCGATACCAAAGGCGCATTTTCCAGGTTCCCTCGGGCACGTTACTGATGTAAAAGCGGCCCCGCCGGTCTACCCTGGCAAAGTAGCGAGTCGGAAAACCGACCACGCGCCCTTCGGGGTGGGGCAGATGGGGAGATCGAATGATGATAGCCTCGAAGGGATTTTCGACCTTGATCGAATTCGACGCCGCCGGCTCCAACACGATCTGGTCGAGTAGATCGGGATGACCCGGCGTTGAAAGTACCGACCGGGATGGACCGGCATTGCGGATCTCGACCTCGGTTTTCACGACAACGGGCAAAATTGGGGTCGAGAACGCCTCACCCCGGAGGCTGTAGCTCACTGCTCGTCCCGGCGGATTTTTGGCTCCCGGGACGACCGGACCACCCTCGAGCACGACGACGAGATAGGGGCGGGGATCGAACTGTTTTACCGGTCGAATCGGATTGGCAATGCGCGCAATAAAACCCTGATTGCGTTTTGGAGGCTTGCCAAATTGACCGTCGAACTTTACCTGCCCGCGCACAAATCCAGCCAGGGCGGTTGGAACACTTACTACGAGGACGCCGAGAGCCGCAACCACAGCGAGCATACAGAACACCCGAGGTCGCTGTGTACGTGATGCAGCTGTTACCAGGCCAGAGACGAAAGCCTGCTGCGATTTCCCGGTAATCTTCCCGTTCCTGATCCCCATTTAACGTAACTCATTAAGATCCATGACGATTTTATCGGGCAAGCGATCGCAGTCAACAAATAGCGAGCAACTTCTTTGCCGATTGTTCGAAAACTGTCACATGCCGACCCGAGTTGCCAGTTTGGCTGTGGCGTTTGCTACCGGTGTGTTAGCCAGCTCACAGATGGCTGAGGTAGTGTCACGCAATTTTTTGATTATTCTGTGGATCTCGGCATTTGTTGGGATGTCAGCCTGGCTCGGACCACGCATCGTGGCCAGGCGAGGCTTCGCTCTGCTCGCTGTCGCCGTGCTGGCGGGCGGTGCCAGAGAGTCGGTAGAGCGCTCCGCAGATCGTCCGGCCGACCGCACAGCCGAGCCACTCCCCCATACACATCCCCACCTCGGGGTGCCAGGAGAGTTTGACAATCGTCCCGACGATCACATTCGCGATGTCATTTCAGGTATCGTACGCGGACCGATCGAGGACAGAAGGCGGGGCACGAAGCATCGACCGGATCGGGAGATCCAGTCATCTGGGCTGTCTGCCGGGCGTGGCGAGGCGAGGTATTCGTTGTCCGGTCGCGCAGAGGTTTTGCAGCGCTTTGTGGTCTGTACTGGCAAGCGGCGGGTCGAAGCGATGCGGCGGGCTAGTCGATCGGATCCAGGAAGTGCATTGGCCGGTGGTCCGAGCGATACGTGTATTCTGGTCACGGCTGCGGGAACGCGGGTTCTGCCCGGTGATCGCGTCATTGTGACCGGATACTTGCGCACGCCCCGTGGCTATCGTGTGCCCGGGGCTGTGAATCTGAGGCGACTCGTACGTGCGCGAGGTGCCGACCTGACCATGACAGCGGTGGATATTGAACGGGGGGAGGTGGCAGCCGAGTGGTCGCTGTGGCGTTATCCCGCCATGGCGCGCGAGCGTGCCTCGGCCTGGATTGCCGGGCGAGGTGGCGGGGCGAGCGGCAACTCATTGGTCCGGGCCATGACAACCGGCGATCGCTCCGGGCTCGACCGGGACATCGAAGAGCGCTTTCGCGCCGCGGGCATCGCCCATGTACTGGCAGTGAGCGGTCTACATCTGGCAGTGGTCGCGCTCTTTGCGTTTGCCGCAATACGGCGAGTTTGGGCTGCGATCCCGGCATTGGCCTTGCGGGTCGAACCGGCTGCCGCGGCCGCAGTTGTCGCGGCTGCCGCGGCCCTGGGTTTCACCCTGATGACTGGAGCGCGCATCTCGACCTTGCGTGCATTTCTCGTGGTCGCGGTGGTATTGTTTGCGGCAGCGACTGGCCGCCGGGTTCGCATGGTCGACGCACTCGGTTTTGCAGCTCTTATCCTGCTCAGCTCTCGGCCGGGCGATCTATTCGATCCATCGTTTCAACTGTCGTTTTCGGCCACTGCCACTCTGGCCCTGACGATTATTGCCAGGCCGCGTCCCTGTAGCTCGATTCGCCGGGTTCTCCGCGCGATTGCCGATCTGGCCCGGGCCTCGCTATGGGCAACTCTGGCCACCGCGCCGTTTACTGCCCTCGCCTTTGGCAGTATTGCCGTGGCTGGCGTATTGACCAATCTTGTCGCTGTGCCGCTCACCGAGATCGCGATCGTCCCGCCTGGCGTACTCGGCTGGGTGCTATCGATCTTTTTGGGCGATCGGGTTGCCGGCGTGCTCATCGACGTGGCGGTGGTCTGTGCGGGCTGGCTCGATCGGCTGGCCGATGTGGTCGCCGGCGCCATTCCCCCGCTCTCCGTATATCCGCCGAACGGCTTGGAGCTGGCCGTTTGTGCGGTGATCTGGACTTTTGCGATATGCCGTGCCCGCGGCATTGTTTCCCGGCGCATCGCCATTGCCGTCGCCGTGGCGGGGGTCCTATTGCTGGCCCTGTCCCACGCGTTCACCTCGCGCTGGCTGCCGGCTCAGCGCGACCATGTACAGATCACGTTTCTCGACGTCGGGCAGGGTGATGCCGCGGTGATCCAGCTACCGGGCGGTGCGACCTGGATGATCGACGGCGGCGGTTTGCCGTTTGTCGCAGGCGACCTCGACCCCGCCACACAAAAGCGTCTCGCCGAGTTGCCCGGGCGTCACTCGGTAGCCCGTTTTTTGGCCAGCGAGCGCATTGGCCATATCGATCGCCTGGTGATTTCTCATCCCCATCCCGATCACTATGAGGGGATCCGCGCCGTGGCGGATCAGGTCACCATTGCCGAGGTTTGGGTGGCGCGCGGATACGACCGAGCGCCAGCGACCTATCGAGCTCTGCTCCGCGACCTGATCGCCGATGGAGTACGCCTCGTCCATCCCGACCTCGACCAGCCCTACCTGCACCGCGGCGTCGCCCTCACTGTGCTAGCTCCACACTATCTCGACGGCGTTGCTACCGCCGACCCGGTGTCCACGATCAACGACAACTCCCTGGTGGTGAGGCTCGATTTTGCCGGGCGCTCGGTTTTGTTTGCTGGTGATATTGAACGCGAAGGCGAGGCTCTGCTCCTCGGACGGACTGATCGCGCATTTGATATCGATCTGGTCAAAGTACCTCATCACGGCAGTAGCACGTCATCGACAGTCGAACTCTTGGCCGCCACCCGGCCGCGCTGGGCAGTGATTTCGTGCGGCCTGGGCAATCGCTTCGGCCATCCCGCCCCCGGGGTGATACAGCGCTGGCGCCAGGCCGGCACTCGGGTGCTGGGCACTCATCGAGTTGGCGCGATCACAGCGGTGATCACCAGCGATGGCGCCATGCGAGTGTCGGGTTTTGACCCTCCATGGAGCGAGTATTAGCTGGCCGGTGGGTGGGTTGAGACATCGGGCGGAGGTGGCTTGTCGTGATGGTGTGTCTTGTGCTACAGGTAAGGCATCGAATATATACCTTGACTGAGCAGTCCAAGCCGACCAGTCCAAATCTACCCCGATCGAGCCGATTCGCTCATCGGCGACTTTACCGAGTGTTACGAACTATCGTTTGGTTGCCTGCCCACTGCGCTCGACGCTTATGCGTACGACGCCGCGTTGGTGGTGCGCAGTGCGGTCAGGTCGGGCGCCGCGACCCGCGCCCAACTCGCCGAGCGCATAGCTGCGGGCAAAGTCACCGGAATGACCGGAACTATCGCCTTTGACAAAACCCATCGCCGGGCCGACCCGGGCCTGTTTTCACAGTGGCGAAGCAAAATCACGCCTACGCCATCCGTGCCATGCGCTAGCTCAGCTTTCGCACAGCCCCGATGACTCGGTCACTAGGCCGAATAGCAGCCCATTTGCCATCTTGAACGATACCAGTGCGATGCCAGATGGATTATTCGCCGGACGAATTCGAAAGCACGAAGGTTCTGTCCTCAACGTGTCTGCCAACAAGGAATAATGTTCGCACCTGGTCTGGCTACGAGCAATCGATGCCGGCTTTCTGGCTCTCGGCTGGTATCATACTGGTATTGCATTCTGGTCGAGTGCCGGATAGACTGCACTCACCCCGCGGCCAGTGCAGGCATGCAACGTGAGAGCACCCTTCACCGAACACGCCATTGCACTTCGTTATCGGGGCGGGTCTGCTTTGATTTCCTAAAATTATTTATAGATCTGCTACGTTTAATTATTTTCATATATTTGCTACGTTTGGCGATCGCTGTCGAGACGACCAGCGCCGACCGATGAGAAATCGTCATCGGTGGGGTCTCGCTGGACAACTGCCGTGATCTGGATCCGTGTTGGAACCATGTCTATCCATGGACCTAGCCAGAACCGAGATGTGCCTCATCTGTGCCTGCATTCTTTCCTGGCAGAGCATCAGGTGGAGCGTGTTATATCCCTCATACCCTGAATAAAGTAGTGAGGACCAAACAATGAATGTGAGATTAATGGCTATTTTAGCATTTTGCCCGTGGGGCCTAGCCTCGCAGGCTTTCGCCACCTCGGCAAGCAAGGCCGTGGATGACCTGGCACAGCGCTGCTACGCGATTCAATCGCCAGCCTCTGGGCGTTACGTAACTGAGTATCACTCTGGTGGCATCATCAATAATGGGCAAAATTTCGCCTTCTATGCCACTGACCTTACCAGTGCCAGTCGATTTTACTTTAAACCGACATCGTTTAAACACTTTATGTTGACTAACGAATCGGGTCGTTATCTGGCGACGCGTCTTCCTGCTGAACCAACGGCTGGTGTGAGAGCTGGCAAGTACGCAGAGTGGAAGATTACCGCGATACCCCATGGAGGCAACCAATTTCGCTACCGTTTTCGGGGTACCGGTTTAGGTCGGATATTACGCCATAATTACAACAGTCATCATTTTTATTTTTTCGATTTACTGAACCCAAATAATCGCAATAGCGAAACGGACTTTATTTTAGTTCCCACAGCCAACTGCCTTCCATACCCCGAAGTCGAGGTCAACGTTACCGGTGACGTCGATCAGCTCAAAGGCAATATTAACGCGCCAGTGCGTGGTTTTATTGATCCACATACCCATATCACCTCCTACGAATTTATGGGCGGAAAATTCATGCATGGCACCCCTTTTCATCGCTGGGGCGTTGAGACCGCGTTGAGCGACAGTAGCGGCATTCACGGGCCATGGGGCTCGCTCGACATAATCGGCAATGTGTATGCTCATGGCGATGTGAACTACCGCTATGATACACGGGGCTGGCCGGATTTCCCTTACTGGCCAACTCACAAAGACATGAGCCACATGGGCTATTATTATAAATGGATCGAGCGTGCCTACTTGGGTGGGCTCAGGATGATGGTTTCACACGTCGTGGAGAATGAGGTGTTGTGCAACATCCAGGCCACTGTCAACCCAGCCAGCTGGATCAATCCGAATAGTTGCAATACAATGGACAGTATTCAACTGCAAATTCAGCGTCTATACCAAATGCAGGACTATATTGATGCGCAGGCAGGTGGCCCGAATGAAGGTTTTTTTAGAATCGTCACCTCGCCACAACAAGCAAGACAAGTAGTTGCTGACGGTAAGCTGGCAGTCATTATTGGCATTGAAGCTTCTGAGATTTTTAATTGCGGCGTTCAAGATGGATGCACTCGCTACGATGTTGAGCTGCGTCTACTAGAGCTCTATGATCGCGGTGTTCGCGCGCTTTATCCAGCCCATAAATTTGATAATTTGCTCGGTGGCTCGCGTGTTGAGGACGGCCTGATCAATGCAGGACATTGGCTCAGCGCTGGGTACTTTTTTGATACCGAAGAATGTGATGCAGAAACTCATGGTCCGCATATGAGGTCAGGCTTCCCGGAGTTGGGGAACATTCCCGTGTTGGGCGACATACTCAACCTTATTGCCGGTAATCCGCAATACAACCCGGATATCGAGCATTGCAATCAGCAAGGGCTGACAGAGCTGGGGGTTTATCTAGTTAATCGGATGATTGATATGAAAATGCTGATCGAACTCGATCACGCAAGTGCAAAAACTGCATCGCATATCCTGGATATTGTGGAAGCACGCAACTACAGCGGTGTTATTTCTGCACATAGCTGGATGTCCCGAGCCAAGGACGGTGGGCTACATAACAACATGAAGCGGTTGATTCAGGCAGGCGGTTTTGTCACACCCTATAACTGGGAGACGTATTCAATCGCTGATTCAATTAGCGAGTATCTGGATGAAGTGGAAAAGACCCCCTATCTGAATGGGGTCAGCTTCGCTACGGATATGAGTGGCCTTGGCAATCAGCCAGGTCCACGTCGAGATGTACAAGAGAAGCCCTTAAAATACCCCTATATCTCTGAGTTTGGGCTGATTTTTGATAAGCAGAAGACTGGTAATCGAATTTTTGATTACAACCGGGAGGGAATGGCACATTTTGGCATGGTTGCTGATCACTTGCAGGATATTCGTGAACGAGCTCCCGCTCGCATCTATGAGGCAATCATGAACTCGGCTGAAGCATACCTGCAAATGTGGGAGCGAGCGGAGGCGAATACGAGCACCGCATACCAAAACCCATTGCCCTTACACGTGCGAGTGGTCAATCGGCGGAGCAATCGCTGTGCCGATATACCCGGTGATGACGATGATTTGTATGATGGGCAAAATGTAATTCAATGGGATTGTCAGCATCACTCATCCGATCAACGATGGATATACGATGAATCCGCTCAAATGCTGCGGAACAGCGTCGATACCGACCTGTGCCTGGATAGCCGACAGCCTTGGAGTGGTGGAAACGCCAGTATTCGCTGGTGTGAGGATAGCGACAACTCACGCTGGACGTACGACGGCTATTGGCTGCGCAGTGCAAATAATTCGAACTATGTTCTCGACGCGTATGGCTCCAGGGCCAACGGTGATGAGATAGGGCTGTGGAGGTTTCACGGTGGAAAGAATCAAGCATGGGAACTTCGCTCGGATCGCGAAGTGTATGTGTGGACGACCTTTCGCACCCACGAAGGCGGGCGCTGTCTAGAAGTTCCGGGAACCGACGCGTCCCGCGGCACGGCCTTGAAGCTCGGCCGGTGCCATGGCGGCAATAATCAGCAATGGTATTACAACCCCAAAGATGGAAGCCTTCGCAGTGGCCTTGATTGGAATAAGTGTGTCGATCTTCGAGCAGCGAGTACGCGGAATGATAATGCAATCATTCTTTGGGATTGTCACGGAGGTTTTAATCAACAGTGGGATTATGACGGTGGATACTTCCGATCACGTATGAATAGTAAGAAGGTTATTGATGCAAACGGAAACTGGGATGGAGCAGATATTAGCATTTGGGATCACCATGGTGGTTCAAATCAAAGATGGCGTGCTGTTTTGAATTGAACATTTTCGTCAACTGATTTGATTTCACCTGGCATCATCTCGGCCAACACGGGTAGCCATTGCAACGACGTACGAGCCCAAGTAATTCAGCTAACGCCATGCCGGCAGTAAGAGGCTATGGGTGTATTTGACGAGTACAGTGCGTCCCGGCAGCTCATGGTCGTCGCCATTTGAGCCCGCCATATCGTCAGTTGCGGCGCGATGGTCATATACCAGCCAAAGATCATTGCCCTCGCGGAGATGCCAGCGAAAGCGAGCATTGACGCCAAGACGATCGACCTCACTACTGTATTGAGCCAATGCGCTCAACGAAATCCTGATATTAAGGGCCAGCCGCAGGCGCAAGCGCCCGACATGAGTCCACAGCCGCGGTCGGTCGGGCAGGTCGATGCGGCCGATTTCGTATTCGGCGGCCAAGTCGAGGTGCCGAGACGGAGTCCAGGCAGGCGCCACGCTGGCCAGGGCGCGACTACCGTCAAAGTATTGCCCGAATTCGACGCCGATCGATCCCCGCAGGCGTCGACTACTCGACAGCCCGGCTTCGAGGCGACCGAGATACGTCGTGTATGTGCCCGGCTTGATTGCAATATCGTCAGCCAAAGTAAAGCGCTCGACCACATCCTCATACCGGTATATCGCCGCCGCCGAGATGGTATGCCCACGGCGGGTCTCGGCAGTCACGGAGGGCTCGGCAAATGCACTATCGACGCGGTTATCACCGTTGCGCTGAATGATATCGCCGGCGGTGGCAAAGGATATGCGGCTCAGTAGACCTTCTTCGAGCAACCACTGATATCCGCCGACAGCCCGGAGCGCTCTGGTATCGTCGCGCTCTTCGAAGCCGATGCCGGGCTCGAAGCCAGCCTGGGCCCAATCGAGCGCGGCCTGGTAACTCAAGCCGTCCAGGCGCCGCCGCTGCCATGCGATCATTACCCGATTGCCATCTGCGCGTTCGAGTTGTGCGCTACCGTCGAATCGACGTCCTCGGCTATAGGCCCATTTGAGTTGCATATACTCATCACCCACCACACGCGTGGTAGAGTCAGCGCCAGCGGTGAAATTGTAGGTATCATCACTGCCGACTCGCGAGGTAATCATTGCCCCAGCGCTCGACAGCCCGTCGCCGATCTGCCGGCGCAGCCGCACGACGGCAAAGTTTTCGCCCGGCGTCGAGTCCCTGCCCTGAGTCTGCATGTCCAGGGCCCCGATGTCCCAGCGCCCGATCCGGCCGGCAGCGCGTGCGCCAGCCAGTATGCGCACGGGCCTACCGTCGACCAAACCGATGCGCCGGCTGTGAAATAGTCGATCGCTACCGGAAAAGTCGAATGCGAAAACGCTCGCCCGATCGAGAAAAAATTGCCGTTTTTCGGGAAAAAACAGCGGGAAGCGGGTCAAATTGATTCGCTCATCATCAGCTTCGACCTGAGCAAAGTCGGTATTGATGGTAAAATCAATGGTTGTATTCGAGAAGCTATACCGGGCATCCACCCCCGCTTCAAGTTCGAATTCTCCATCCAGGTCGTCTGGCGCACGATACCCGGTCAATCCGTACGGCGATACGAAGAAGGTCCGCGGAGCATTGGTAGCCACGAGCGCGACGTCCTTGAGCTTGGAAGGCTTGGCGTAGGCACGAGGCCACTTGGGCGGTATCACGGGCCAAACATGGCGTTCGTTGTGTCGGGCCAGCCAGCGGTACACCGACACTCCCATGATCGCATTCTCGGCACCGGTTTGCGCCCCCAGGGTCGAAAACGGAATCCGCATCTCCGCGGTCCAGCCGCTGTCGGTCTGTCGGGCTGCCGCATCCCAGTAACCATCCCAGCTCCAATCCGGCTCACCAGATGCCATATCGGCCCAAATCGCCCCATCTGCGCGCATTCCAGCCGGTGTCGTATAAAACCACAGCGCTGTATCGTTATCGTTGTACACATCGATGATGAGACCCAGAGTATCGTCGCCAGCGTATTCATCGCGATACAGCGAGTTGGCGCGCACGTCCTGGGGCTGGTTGTCGAACATATGACCATAGACGTAAATCCCATCATCGTAGTAAGCGATACGGATCTCGGTGCGCTGGGATGGAGGATCGTTGTACACCGGTCCATAAACGATGGTGGTAACCGGCTCGATGTTTCGCCATGCGGGCTCGTCGCCAACTCCATCGACGACCGGCGCTTGATCGAGCCGGGCCAGCTCGATAGGAGAGGCTATCGCCGAGGGGACGATTGGGCCGGCAAAAAAGACCATATGAAGGATGACAGCAGTCCAGCGCATCGCGTTCCGTTCCTGTGTATTTACCATCGCGGGCGAGATATCTGAGATTTCATCGCGTTAATGCCGGCGGCTGATACCACACCGGTGGCGAAAAGAAGCAGCCATACCGGGGTTCCTGGTCGACCGTCAGCGCTGTCGATCAAGGCACCCACGGCCACGTTGCCGGCCGTCGCCGCCAACCCGCCAGCGAGATAAAAGACTCCGTAGTAGGTACCCAGCTGCCGCTCGCCAGCGAGCTGCGCCACCGTACTCATGATATAGGGAAACGCGATCATGGTACCCAGCGTGAGTAATACCGTGGCAACCAGCGCGCAACCGGTTCCGAGGGCAGGCCCCAGGTCCAACAAATCAGCGATCACGGGGGCGAGAAAGGCCGCGCCCATGACTGCCAAACCGACGCTCATGGCGCTGGCTGGGGACATGACCCGCTCGCTGCACGACGTGACACGCGCCTGCAAAAACACCACCGTCACAGCTGAAAGCACAAACGCTAGTGCAACGCCGGCCTGACCCCCAGCGATATCGGTGAGGATCAGCGGTAGGGCCAAGTAAAGCTGCTGGAAGAGCACCGCATACCCGGCCAGGGCAACAGAAAACGCCATGAAGCGGCGGTCGCCGAGCACATCGAGCCAGGCCCGCCAAGGTGTCCGATCCGACCCATGCTCGGAACCCCGCCGTCGGGGCAAACGCGCGCGCAGGACCAGCCCCCAGAGCAGAAAGAGGCAGCCAGCCGCCAATGCGCCCAGGGAGAACCCTACCGACAACAGTGCAATGCCGAGGATGGGACCGGTCAGCGCCCCGGCCTCGGACAACACCGCCGAGAGCGCAAAGGTTCGCGAACGGTTGTCAGTAGCACTTTCAGCCAGATACGCTTTCATGGCCGGCGTAAACAAAGCAGCCGCGACTCCAGTCAACGCCGCGGCGGCGATCAATGCAACCGGGTGGAGTGTGACAGCAAAGAGCCCAAAAGCGATAAAACGCAAATAGCAGCCCAGTGTGATGATCGAGCGATACTCGGTGCGATCCGCGATGGCTCCGCCGACCAGATACAACCCCTGCTGGCACAAGGTCCGTACGCCGAGCACAAGCCCGATGGATGCGGCGGCTACTCCGCGCTGCTCGAGTTCACCAGCGAGAAACGGCATCAAGCTGTAAAATCCCATGTTGAAGCCGAAATCGCTGATCAGAAGCCAGCGAGTCGCCGGCGTCGCCTCGCGCAGCGAGCGAAGTACCGCGAGCTCGCCAGGGCGGGCGCCAGCGCCATGATTGCTATCGGAAGACAAATTCGAGGCTCTCTGCCGCCGCCTCGGCCTTGCGCCGGGCGCCGCGCTGCTCGCGGTCAATGGCTAGGACGTGGCCGATGAAATCGTTGTTGTCATACGGCTCGCGGAGCTCTTTGCCGACCACGTCATCGATAACCAGTCGGTAGATCGCCAGATCTTCGCGCACCGCATCGACCCCATGGACCGCGCCGAGCAATCCACCCCGCGGCGGCAGCAAGAACTTGAGCGCAGCGCTTTTTATCCCCGTCTCTTGCGCCTCGACATTCGACGGCCTGCCCAATGCCAGATCGACCAGCAGCGAAAACATATCGAGTCCGGTCACCAGCTCAATCGCATCGAAGAGATAACTACCCCCCATGCGCGCGTTGATTTCGACGATTCGGGGCCCGTCTGCAGTGAGCTTGATTTCAGTATGCGAGAGCCCATGAGTGTATCCGACCGCGTTCAGCGCCGACCGGGCGAAGGTCGCGAGCTGGTTTTCGGTCTGGACCGAGATATCGGCTGGAAACATCAGACCAGATTCAATGAACTGCGGATACCCGACCAGACTCTTGTCGGTCACGCCCAGGACCGTGGTGCGGCCGCGAAAGCTATACGTTTCCACGCTGAATTCATCGCCGCGGAGGAGCTCTTCGACCAGGACGACCGGCGGACGAAGTTGTCCGCGGATGTTTTCCAGGTCGCCGGTGATAGCCCGGTAGCATCGGTCGAGCTCGACCGGATCCTTCACCGCGTTCACGCTTTCACTGCTGCACAGATCTACCGCCTTGACGACAACCGGGTATCCCACAGCATCGGCAAACTCGAGGGCGTCCTCGACGGTACGAGCGGCCAGAAACCTGGGCCCTGGCAGCCCCGCGCGCCGACACGCTTCCCGCATCAGATGCTTGTGGCGGGCGACTTCAACCGCTGCGGCCGACGAGCCCGGCAGCGCCAGATCCTCTGCAACCCGGGCGGCCGTTTCCAGATAATAATCGCACGTGGTGAGCACACCATCGAATGGAGTGCGCTCGTGAAGCGGCCGCACGGCGCGCAGAAGCGAAGTCACATCATTGGTATTGGCTTCGATGACCGCATCGGCTCCGGCCAGCAATGGATGTGATGCAGCTCCAACCAGACCTGCTGCCCTGGCCCAGGAGGTATAGTGGCCTGGATTGCGACTCACAAAGGTATAGCGGTGACCGTGGCTAGCGAGTTTTTCTGGCAATACCAGTCCGACCGCACGGACCCAGCTTTCGATAATCAATAGATTTGCCATGATTCCTCAGGTGGCTGCCGACCATCGCCGATACAGCGCGCAATCAAGACTGAATTGATGATTTCGTCGTGGGGATGAATCTCGACTACCAACTCGAAGGCGCCCAGGTGATCCGAGTCGACACACGGATAAAGCAGGGTTCGTAGACTGCGCGAGGTGCGCGCCAGGAGAATTGCCCCCGGTCGCATACATCGGGCCAGGTGGTCGAATAAACGCTTCTTCTCGCGTCGGTTCATACCGACGAGGGCGGCCACGCATACGACATCAAACTCACACAGATCATCGGCTACAAAGGCGTCGCGCTGCTCGATGGCGATCTGTTGTCGCAGACCCAATCGATCGACCACTTCACGGGCTCGCGTGCAGGCCGATGCGTCGATATCGAAGTTGGCCACTTCCAGGCTGTAGTCGGCGCTCATCACGATGGATGTGAGAGGTAGGGGTCCGCAGCCGATGAACAGGATACGAGCTCGGTTTTCCGTGCCCGCCCCGCGCAGCGCGTAAAGCTCCAGTCGGGCGAGTTTCGCGTAGTTTCCGTAGTATGGAAATTGTCGCAGTTCGGCCCAGGGCTCGGCAGCTGCGGCGATCCGCGCCGACCAATACGACTCGAGAGCAAACTCGCCACGAGAGCACACCCACCAGAGATTTTCTCGAATTGCGCAGACAATCGGGTCGGCGAGCACGTGCTCGGCCACATGCTCGCCGGCCAGAGTCAAGCCGACGAGCTGATTGAACAGCTGGTCGACGCGCTCACATGGCTCCAGTGAGGAAGCTGTAGCCAGCTCGTGATAGATGCGATGGAGTCGAGATGATACCTCGCCGCCGCAGGAATACTGCATCATGTGTTTTCTCGTCATGCCTGTGGGTCTTTGACCTGATTTTCGCCTTGTCCCCGCTCGATCACCGGAGCCCTGGCCCCGGTACGTTGCACATTGGCAGTGGATCGCGGGTTCCGTCATAGGTGGGCGGCAGGTACTTGCGTAGCCGTTGTACGTGTTCGGGCGGCCAGCTCGATGGTATATATGGTAATCGGTCGTTTGGTCCCGCTCGTCCTGTGAACCGCGCCTGTACCGGTTCGGGCAACTGGCTGTACGACGGCAGATACCACAGGCTGAGCGCGATTCGATCGTCGTTGCTGCGGTTGGAGTGTGCTGCGTGAAGCAAGCGCGCGTCGATGAGCACCAGGTCACCTGCAGAGACCGGAACCGCAACCTCATCGCTCATGGTCTGGTAGGCCGCCGAGGTCGGATCGACCATCGCGCGCAGGGTTTCGGTGGTCGCGGTAGCCAGGTAATCATGGAGCGTGTGGCGATGGCGGTGACTACCCGGTATGACACGCAAGCAGCCATTGTGTGGTCCAGTATTGCATAGATAGTAGATCACAATCACGTCATGAGGCGCATCGCCGTAGGCCGCTGGATGTGACCAGATGGTGCCATCCTGATGCCAGAACGTACGGGGTGTGTGGGGGAGCTTGTTGAACACGATGCCGTGTTGAAAGTATGGGTCGTCAAAATGTAGGCACTGAAACACATCGTCGATTCCCCGGTGCGCGATCAAGTCGACAAAGCCGGGCTCGGCCAGAATATCGAAAAGGCTACCAATGGACATGTGGCGCTGGCGATAGCTGTCCTCGGCCTGGGGACCGAGGCACCTGCGCGCGAGCGCAGTATACGTCGCAATCTCATCCCCTGATAACACGCTTTTCACGACGGCAAATCCGTCGCGCAAAAAGGATGCACGGTCAATCGTCATGGTGTATCGAGCTCCGATTGAGCCGCCGCCGGAACCATGGAATCCCCAACCCCAAAATACCTGTCGCAGCAACGATGCTCAGAGCCAAGAATCCCGGTATCGTGCCGGTCTTGGGTGGGCTATAATGATGTCGCGGAATATCCGTGAAACGGAGGCTATGCAGCTTGGCTTCGGCGAAGATGAGTGGATAAAAAAATCCCTTCAATTCTTCGTGGTATGCCGCGATGCTGTCGCCATGGCGCAGATAGGTCAGCATATCGGTTCGGGCGAGTCGATCGAACGCGAGCTGTAGCGCAATTGGTGGTGCCAGGGCCGACAATCGCTCGAGGGTTTGGGCTCGCCTCTCCAGCTGCGCCCGGTGAGATGCGATCTGCTCCGCTACCTGCTGGTCGCCAACTTCGTGCATTGCGTAATACCAGGGCCACGAGAATCGCTCCTGGGGAATTGACACATCGGCGTACTCTGTCCTCCGGGCCAAGAAAGGCTCCATCGTCGCTGCTTTTGCCTTGTCCCATCCGGCGTTCATGAACTGGCGCTGCTCAACAGTGGCCAAGACACCGCCGGGCAGCGGAAAAAATGTCAGGACGATCGCGTTGAGCACGGCCGGAACGACGATACAAAGCGTTATCCACAAACCGATGAGGCGCAGGAGTGCGCTGATTGATGTCTTTGATCCTGCAACCACCGCCAGAACTGCCACCAACCAGAAGGCAGCATATAGCAAGGCGAGACCGAGCCAGGTCGCAAGGGTATGGTCGAATTTGACACCGGCGATCGCGGCGGCGAGCCCGACGAGCAACCCGATGACCCCAGCAAGCAAAATGCCCACCGCAAAAAGACGCTCGACGACCAGCTGAAATGTCGACAACGGCTGCGCTGCGACCAGCGACCCAATGCCCAACTCGTCGTCACGGGTCGCGATATCGTGAGCCAGAGCGATGATCAAAAGAGGCACGAGAAACACGATCACGAACGACAAGTCGAAGCGGCCCAATGACGCGATCCCCGGGCTGCCCGTCGCCTCGCTGTCCAGTTGCGGCACCAGCCCCAGAAGCCGCAGGTGCTGGCTGTACGGAAATGCGCTGCTGACCCCCGCAGACAGAGCCGCCCACGGCGAAGGCTCGTGTTTGGTGGGAAACGTGAGAAAGTAACCGATCAGGCCGACATCTGCGTCCGCCCGATGTACTGAGCGCAGTTTCAACTCTTGCGCATCGATCTCGCCATCGAGCGCCGCCAGATCGCGTTGCGTATCAGCCACATCGGCTGCGCCGAGATGGGCCGCAACGGCGCCGGCCACAACGACGAGCACAAGCGCCATTACCACAGCGCGAGAGCGCGCTGCATGCCTGAACTCACAGTGCAAGCGACGCAACACTGCCTTCATCGGAGTTGCTCCCATCGATTGGGGACCAGCCAGATGAGCCCCATCACCAGAATGAGCCAAACGACCAAACCGCTCGCTGCATCGCGGACGTCATGGAGAGCTCGTGTCGGCGACGGGTACTGATAGTGAAAGGCCGGAAACTGGCGCCACAGGCTTCGGTCGAGTCGTTGCGCCCGGTCGTTGTGCCAGTGGATGCGATGGGCGTGTAGCTCGTTTAGACGTTGAATGATGTCGTAGCGATGGGCCTCGGCCTGTTGTTGAAAACCGGCGTAGCTGCCCGTGTCAGTGGCGGCCAGCGCGGCCGAAACCGCTTTGATCGCGATAAACGGGCTCCACAAGCTGATCGCCCGGACGAGTTTTTCTTGCTCGCGCCAGGTGGCAAATAGCCGCTCGTAATGCTGGTGGTATACCTGGCTGGTGAGCGTCTCGGCCTCGCGCATGACGATACCGCCAAAGTTGATGGGCAGCTCCTCAACGCGTTCGACCTCATGCCTGGCAAGATAGCGCTCCTTGAGCCTGGCAAAGTACGGGTCGCTGGGATTGTGACTGTCACCGATCTGGCGCAGACTTTCCGCCAGGGCCAGGTCGAGTTCGGCTCGCGACGGGGCCGGATACAGTTTTTCGGCCGCGAACGCCGCCATCCGCGGCAGGACCATGCCGCTGGCGATCCATAGCGCCAGGAGCGCGATCAACGCAGCTCGCGCAGTAGAGGCGAAGAACGAGAGTGCGACTGCGCCAAACGAGCAAATGGCAAAGAAAACGACATAAGCCACCCACAGCGTGACGAGGCGAGCCGCGACATCGGGTGCCGCGCTATCCGCATGCCACAACGCAAACGCCGACGCCACCACCAGAGCAAGTGTAGCGACGAGCAGGGCAACGATGAATACGGCGAGTCCCTTGGCCATGACGACAACTCTGGGTGACACGCCCTGACTGATTACCAACTCCCACGTCCTGGTCTCTCGCTCTCTGGCAATCGAGCCAAAAGCCAAAAGAATGAGGAATAGCGGGACGAATATTTGCAATATCAACGCCACGCTCAACTCGCCAAAACGCATGAGCGAGCCCTGCTGCGCCGTATCGCTGGCAACCACGGGATTGCGCCTATGCGCCTCGAGGTAGACCATGGTACCGGCGTGGGCTTCGGCACCGGGTTCGATGAGCGATAGGGGATCCGGTGGGCGGAACGCAAACGATCCATAATGAGCCACGCGGTGAGGATGGCGGTCGGGTTGACTGACCCACTGTTGACGCACCAGCCTCTGCAAATCGCTCTGTGCCGTCGCCTGTCGGTTGTGGCGCACCATTCCCAGCACTATGCTAGCGATGAACAAGCAGACCACAACGCCAAAAAACCACCATAGTATCCGTTCGCGCCGCAAACGCCGGAGCTCGAATCGAATGAGAGCTGCAATCATAGCCATCGCCCGGGTGTGGGGAACGGATCACAAAGAAGCGGTGATAGTCGTGTAGAATGCGCGTCCATCGCCCGGATTATGCTGAGTTCCCAAGATTCCATAATCTTTGTACCAAACCGCTGTATCATGGGACGCTCCGAGTGCGTTCTTGATATGACCGCCCAGCTCTAGCCACGGCAAGATATCGTACGAAGCATCCACGTTGACCAGCGTGTAGTCACCGTATTTGCCGATATTATTCTCTTTGGTCAGGTAATAGTCTCCCTGGGTATAGGCCCATAGGGATAGAAGCAGCTGGGGGATGACGCGATACTCAACGCCACCTTTGGCGGTGAACGCGGGCACGTGGTCCAGTTCTTTTCCCTTGCGCTCCGGGGCGCGCGCACCCGGCTCGATTTGTTCCGAACCGTGCCGGCTGTATGCGACCCAAACATAGAGATTTTCGAGTGGCCGGGCTCCGAGCTCGATGTCGAATCCCCGCCGCATGGTCTCGCCGATATTTTCAGATTCGCCCGAGTCATCGAATTTTAACCTCACTTCGTTGCTGGCGCGCTGTTGCCAGTACGCGATGCGCGCGTTGAGCCAGGGTACCGGGGTTGTCCGGTACCCGAGCTCGATGCCATCGTTGATCGATGGTTCCAGAGCCGTGCTCTGCATCTCATAGGCCCCGATACCAACTCCGACCTGAAACGTGCGACCATAATTGGCATAAATGCTGTGATTGGCGATGGGAGTGATCAGAGCGCTGACCTTGGGCTGCCAGATTGTCCCGTAATCGTTGATATCGAACGCAGTGTCGGTCATGCGGTTGGTGAAACTACCCGCCACGCGGTCCACCCGCAGCCCGGCGACGACCTGGAGCGGCGAGATGGGGCGTATTCGGGCCTGCAAATACGAGCCCATGGTATGAAAGGTAAACTCGTGATCGCGCAAAATGTCACCGGTACGGACCCGCTGGTCGCTGGCATGGCGCTGATGGAGGTTTTCCTGCATTTGATAGTCGACTCCCCACTCGAAGTCCAATGCCTCGACGGGAAGCCCAGTAGGCCGATACGTCAACACTGAAATTGCACCATACTGGTTTTCGTGCTCGAGTCGCTCTTGCTGGTCGAACTCCTGATCGAAGCGAACCCAGCGCGAACGCCGAAATGTTTGCGCATATGACTTGAGACCGAGAGATAGAGTTGATGCGATCTGGTAATCCAGATGCAGACTGCCGTGGCCATTGCGCTGCTTGCCGCCGTCAAACGAGGCGAAATCGACGATATCCTTGGGATTGTCGCGAGCCGTGTTTTCGTTGAGATACCCCGGAGCGTCAGCGTCCATATACGACCCGCGCAGGATGGCTGCCACGCTGATCCCATCGACTGGTCGATAGGACCACTTGGCCGAGCCCGCGGCCCTGTCCACAGTGGCATTATCGCGATATCCGCCGCTGTGACGGTATGCGGCGGAGTAATTTTGCGATAGCCCACCGCGTTCGATAGCGACACTCATTTGTGGCTCAATGGTTGCAAAGCTGCCAAATAGAATGCGCCCCGTGCTCTTGTTGCCGCCACTCCTGGTCACCACATTGACGTTGCCAGCGACATTGTTGAGGCCGTAGCGGGCGTCGTTGGTTCCCTTGACCACTTCAATTCGTTCGACTTGCACAGGAAAAATGGATTTGAGATCGGGGTAGCCGATGTGAAGATTGCTCGGAATGCCGTCGATCAGCAATTTGGTATGGGCCACATCGCCCTGGGTGTTGAACCCGCGGATACCGATATCAGCACTGATGATTCCCTGGTTGAACGTCTCGACATAGAGCGCGGGGACTCGTTTGAGCATCTCGAGTGGTTCGTTCACAGTCTCGTTGTGGAGCTGATCGGCGCCGATCATGTCGACGGAGGTCAAGACATCCATTGCACCGAGCGGACCGTGCTTCTTGTCATCAATGACGATGACCTCGCCCACAGTAAAGTGTACTCCGCGGCCGGTAGCAGTGCGCTCCGAGAGAGCGTTCGATTCCGCCTTGGCCCGGTTGGCCGGGTCTGTGCGGCCCTCGCTCTGTGCCCTCGGAGCTTGCTTTGCCGTCTCTTTCGACCCGTCATCAGGCTGCTGCGGATTGGCCAATGCCTGGCCCATGGCGATGTTGAGTGCAATCGTGGCACAAATTGCCCGCCAGCATGTCATGAGCCCAAGCTCCTTTCGTGTTTGCTCCACCGACCGGCGGAAGGATCACCGTGTATGCTCATTCATACATGAAGAGACAGAAGCACTCAACATACAAATGCAATTTAAATGCATATAAATTGAAGAATGATCCAGACAGGGCAGCCTCCGGAGCGGCTCACGCCGTCGGGGGTCCCGCTCGCCGGATGTCGTCACGCCCGCATGTGCTCGAGATAGATCTTCTCGAGGTCGAGATGACCGGGACCGGAAGTCGGCACGGTTTCGACCAGGCGACCGTGCTTCATGATACCGACATGGGTACCGATCTCGGCGGCGCGAAACAGGTCATGTGTGGCCATCAGCACGGCGGTGCCGTCATTGCGCAATTGGCCGAGTAGCTCGCCGAACTCGCTGGCCGCCGCGGGATCCAGGCCGGATGTCGGCTCATCGAGCAACAGCGCTTTGGCGCGCTTGGCCAGGGCGATGGCGATTCCGACTTTTTGCCGCATGCCCTTTGAGTAGGTCGAGAGCCTTCGATCTGCAACCTTTTGCTCCAACCCGACCCGATCGAGAAACTCCAGATAGTCGCCGCGATTGTACTCGACATGCCCGGCCAAGGCGCAGAAGTAGTCGAGGTTCTCCAATCCGGTCAGACCGCCATAGAGCTGCACCTGCTCGGGAATATAGGCCAGGAGCGCCTTGGTCCGCCGCGCATGCTGGGCCACGTTCATTCCATCGATGCTGGCATGACCCGAGTCCGGTTTGATGAAGCCGAGAAATAGGTTGATGGTGGTTGTCTTTCCGGCACCGTTGGCTCCGAGCAGACAAAAGATCTCGCCTCTGGCCACCGTCAGGTCCAGACGGTCCAGAGCTGTTATCTGGCGATACCGTTTCGACAGCTGATACGCGTGCAACACCGAATCATTCTCCCACACGGAGTCTATCCAGGCGAAAGCATACATGCACGCTAAAAACAAATGCAATAAATTTGTATAAACATATGCACATCGGTTGGAGTGGCCCGGATTGTCGTGGGGATTGGCATTCGTGGTATTGTCAGGCAGGCCTTGACCAGCGTTGCGGGTTTCGAAGACCTGTCCCCCTGGTCTATATGCTTGAGAGGACGAGCGCAAGCCCTCAGATTTACTCATGGCCAGGCCAGCTCGGCACGACGGCGCCAGGTCCGCGAGGCTCGCGCGCTGGCCAAGCTGTCTCATCCCAACGCGGTCCACGTCTACGACGTCGGTATGCACGATGGCGATGTGTTTCTGGCGATGGAGCTGGTCGCCGGTCGATCACTCAAGTGCTGGTCGAGCCGCGATCTACATTGCTGCACGCCCGAGCCGCATGCTCGCCACATCGTGGTACATGAGCAGCTTGTCGTCGTCCTGAATGACTTTTTCCGGCAGTCGCGCCGCTACACTGACGATGGTCTGATAGTCCTTGCAGCTGTACGCTGCCTTGAAACCAGCCCGGAGGGCCTCGCTGCGGACCTGTTCGAGCGTGCCCGGCACCTGTGACCTGGACTGTGCCTTGTACTGCTCGAATTCGCGCAACAGCATTCGCTCGCGCAGCCTGGCAAGGTCTGCTTGCTGGCCGGGATCGGGAATGTACCAGCGACCGCTGGCCCGGCCTCTGAGCTCTTGATCGTCTTTGTTTCGTCGGCGCATGTCTTTGAATTTGCTCGACAGATAACTGTGTATCTGACTCGGCACCGGACCGGTGCCATCGTAGCAGAGAAAGTTCTGCTCGAGAATGTCACCGAGTTCAACCGTTCGCTCGTGCCCGGCCCAGGTTTGAATTTCGCGCAAAAATATCGGCTGTAGCTCCTGAAAACTCTGCGGCCGTTGCTGCAGTTGCTGACCCAGCCATCGAATTGCCGACGCCTCGTCGATCACCGATATAATCACCTGGTCAAGTGAATCGGCTCGAGCTCGCTCTCTATCGTAGTGCGCGACCTGATCGGCCAGAAAGTACATTTCATCCCGCTGTGGATAGCGCGCAGTCAGTCCGGCGTAAAACTCCCCTGCCGACATCGGTACCGGGATTCCGCGCTCAACAAAGAATGCGATCATCCGGTCGTAGAGCGTGAAATTCATGCGTTCGGCGAGCTGCTCGATGTCGTCGCCGCGTTTCACCGCGACCGGGAGCAGACTCAAGTGGCCGGACACGAACTGCCAGACATCTTTTTCGCATCCCGAGCCGGCATCGAACGCCCTGGTGATGGCCTCGGCGGGGCGATACGCTGTCAACAGAAGGTCTTTCTGTACCGTCCCGGCCGCGGTCTGTTGCTTCATGGTCAGTTGCTTTTTGTCAAAGACCCGCACATCTGCAACCACAAAGCCAGCCCGTTGCAATGCATTCTGAATGGACCTCCACACCGAATTACGAGAATTGTGAAATAGAATCGATATCCATTTGCCCGGTTTCAATAGGCGAAAATACTCGCGAAACGCGTTTTCCATCAGACGTTCATAATCGGCCAGCCCTTTGTTCTGTGCCGCGCTGACGATCGCTTCCTCGTCCTGGCAGGTGGTCACGCCCAACCACGCTTCCCACAGGAAATTGAGTTCAGAATATATGATATTTCCACCAAATGGTGGGTCGGTAAAAATATAATCGACGGTTTTATCGGTTAATCCGATTCGGTTCGCCGAGCCGGTCGAGATGAATACCGGAGACCGACCCGGTGGGCCTGCCGCCATGCGGTCGATCTTGCCTGTGAGTGAATACCACGGCGCCACCTCGGAGCGGACTTGCGCGACATAGAGAAAGCCCTTCAGATATCGATTGACTTGCGAGTAACTGCTCGTGAAATAGCGATTTAACCGGGTGTGGCCAACGCCGACCGATTGCAGCCACCAGCGCAGACGCATGCGGAGGTCGCGCGGTGCTTCACCCACCCGTCGCCACAGCCACGCCATGGCGCGCAGGGATCGGCGGGAATAGAAGTGGTGAACATGGGTAATTCCGGCATGGTAGCCGGACCGGAACATATCACCCCAGCTACCGTCTCGATCCATCATGCGCCGGACAGGAACGGGGTCTGCGATGGGCTCCGTGGCGATGCGTTCGAGCACGAATGCATCAAAATCGTCGGGTGCTTTGGTTTTTTTCTGACCATTGTGCCGATAGGCGACCAGAACCAGCCGTTCTTTCTGGCGTCGAGCTGTTTGCCCGAGCAAGTCGTCAAACCTGGTCTCGATGACTCGCTCATAGCGATCGCGAGCATTCACCGCACCGCATGCGGGGCAGCTCATCTGTCCGGACGACGTTTTGTAGCCAGTATTTCGATCGATACCAGCATCCCAGAACGAAACGTGCCGACCGCAGTCCGGACAGGCAAAGATATCCGACCACACGTAGTAATCGACCGGTGCAAGCTCCTCTGTATCGGGGTCTCGAGTGGTAAACATCCAGCCGAGTTCAGAACGGAATTCATTCAGGATAGCCGAGGCCTGGCGAGAAAACCGGTCTATGTCGGGATGGTCATTATAGTTGGCAGCGATATGTGTCGCGGCGGGTGATAGGTCGACCAGAATCGCCAGTCGTTCGCCTGCTCCGATATCGGTCGAGTCTGCCCCGGCAGGTGCGGCGGTCTGTCCAGCCCCCGTGATCTGCGCGACGAACTGCGCATTACCGCACGCCTGGGCTGCCAGACCCACCATTCCACTGCCGCAAAACGCGTCGAGGACAACATCGCCGGGTCGTGTGTAGTGGAGCAGAAAGCGGGCAATCGCGCGATAAGGGACCTTGGTATGGTAGGTGTGGATATTGTAGAAGTGCTCGCCCTTGCCTTCAGAGATGTCGGTGGCGAACGGAACGACTCGCTGCTCGGTTTGTGGACGCGACGAATGCTTGTGGGCAAAATCCGCCACTGCGTCGGCAAGGAACGGGTTTGGACAGGCCGTATAGTAGGGCGGGTTGGACAGGTTCAGGATGGCCTGATCGGTCCCGCTGGGCAATCCCGGCGTCGCGCCAAATTCGCGATCGTTCAGCGTTTTGGCCAGTAGTGCCGAAAAATGCCGACGTCGTGAATCATCGCTGTCAAACGTCATTCCCAGGCACTCGATCGGCCCGGTCTCGGGTTTTGCCCGGTCCAGCTCGGCAACGCCCTCGAGCGGGCATGCAGCGGTTTTTTTGTTGTCTTCTTTCACGGCGATGCTCCCTGGCCCTTGACAGAGATGATGCACAGCGTGATGTCACTGCGACCGACAGCGCTCACTCGACCAGTACGCGAACCCTGGCGGGTTCCCTGTCCCCGGTAAGATCGGCAATATACCGATCAAAGCGGTCTTTGAGTTCGCCGATCGTACAGGGAATTCCCCCGTTGACCAGGGCCGATCGCAGGTCGGTCGGGGTGAGAACAACAGTTTCGAGCCCGGCCAGTACATGCTGGACTGCCCTCAGCAAGGTCGGGCGCAATGGCCGGGGCAGTTCACGCCGTTTGATGAATTGCGTGACAGCCTGCTTTTCCCGCAAATCGCCCAGCTGCTCGATCGATCGGGCGACGGTTGGATCGTCCAGGTTGGCGAGCAACGCCGCGGTCCAGTCCCGCACCAGCTGGTCGAGACGATGGTCGAGCTGGACGAGGGCATGTGATGAGGGGACGGCACGGGGGACGATTTCAGCTGCCTTTTCCAACCCTTCCCAGGCTGGCCGAAACTGACAATGAGGGCACACAGGATCGGCGTCGAGTTGGTTTTTTTTTAAGTGCGAACAAGTTTGCAGTTCGGATAGACGATGCTCGAAGTCGCGCAGCTGTTGCGCCGGCATACCCTCGAGGCCGGAAAGTTGCTGGAGCTGTAGCAATCGTGGGTCCCCTGCGAGCGCGCGTTTCTTTTCGCTGTCGGCTGGGCTCAGCCGAGCATTTTGATGGGCGTCCAGGTACACCTCCTGATACATTGCCTTCAACTCAGCCAGCTGTCGAGCCGCGGCCTGCCGCCAGGCCGGGTCGAA
This sequence comes from Pseudomonadota bacterium, assembly GCA_022360315.1. GTDB lineage: Bacteria > Myxococcota_A > Polyangia > Haliangiales > Haliangiaceae > JAKSDA01. The sequence goes on along the minus strand of JAKSDA010000614.1, from coordinate 60,234 downwards.
TAGTGGATCGGGTGACGAGCTCGGGCGTCGTTGCCGAGTTGTCGCCCGGGCCAGCAACTCGCCGCGCTTTTCTCGCACCTTTTCGACCCATGGATGTCCGGGTTTGAGCACCGCGTCTGCCCTGCTCAAGTACGACGTGAGCGGAAGAAGCTGCTGAACGAAGTCGATCAGCTCTGCGACTCGTCGCACCAGGTCGACGCCGATTTTTTGCTCTTCAACCGTGGCGACGTCGTGGGGAAAGTGGTCGAGTCGGGTCACAGTGTTGCAGGTCTGGATGGATTCGAGAAAGGTTTTGTGACTATCGAGGCCCTGCTGCCACTCAATCCGTTCTTTTTCCGACGGGATGAATTGGCCCCACAGAACCAGATCGGCGAGGCGGGATCGGGCGAGCACCGTCTGCTTCACCCGTTCGGCCACCGTGCTGTGGAGCTGACGCACCCCTTGGTCGCGCTGTGCCGGATCGATCAGCAGGGCTGTCGGTATATCGAGTAAGTCGAAGAGTACCTTGAGCGGGCCGAAAGGCAGTCCGCCTGGTCGTTGGACGTGTTTGAATGATACCAGGTCATCCATGCTTAGCGCGGCCAGCTCGTCGAAGGCGGCGGCATCGATGTTTCGGCCCGAGATGCACACGACCAGATCGCCGCTGTGTACCAGACTGGCCACGATCACGACCAGAAATTCGGGTTCGAGCCGGAAACGGCCCCAGTACTCGATACCGCCCTCATCCTCGATCAGCTCGCTGCGGTTGACCACCTGTCCCGGTCCTTTCTGCGCCAATAGCTCGATGATGTGTTTCGCGTAGCGCGACCTGCGCGGCCGGAGTTGACCTCCATCGAGCAGCTCGAGCCCATCGAGTACTGCGGTTGCGAGTTTGCTCTTGACCCCGCCGGTGATCCAGCGCAGCGCCTCTCGCACCGCCCGGGAACGGTTGTGCCGTGTGATCGTCGCGCTGAACACCGGATACTCCGGGCTCCTGGCGGCAAACTCGGCAGCGAGACATACCGATCCCGCCAACTCGATCAAGTCGCGCACGGTTTTCCGGCCATACCCGCCGGGAAGGGTGCCTTGGACGACCTCGGCCAGGGTCTGCAGTCGGCCCCGATAAGCAACTTCGCACACAGTTGTCATGTGCTGTTGCAGCCAGGCTGTCATGGTTCGCAGGTACTCGCCCGCCCTGTCCGCGTACACAGTTTTGTTGCGGCCGGACGCGGTGGCCGCCTGCTCGCGGGCTCCGGCATATAGCCTCAATGCCCGCTCGAACTCCTGGTCGCGGTGCGCGAGCCGAAAATACACCTCGTTGGACCTGTTCTCGCCCGGCAGCGACGGCGGATCACCCGGCACGGACGGCGGGTCAAAAGGCGACAAGAAATTCAAATAGAAGTCTCGCTGCAGCTGTGCTGTACAGCGTTGATCGGGCGGCCCAAAAAACACGTAGCCAGTGCGACCGGTCCGGTGTTCCCGCCATTCGATGTCATGCTGCCAAATGCGATATCCAGCGACACATGGGGCCGCGTCGGGATGCTCGAGCACGACCTGGCGTAGAATGTCGAAATAGTAGCGGTCGAGCTGGTCATCACCGAGCGACTCGGCCTTTTTCTCGATCAGCGAATCGAAATCGATATTTTTGTCGAGGTCGAGGAAATACTGACCATTGTCCCGATTAAAGCCGAGAAACTGCCCGTTGACCGTCTTGACGATCTCGCGCAGGATTGCTTCGACAACCGTTTGCAGAAACTCAGCATCGTATTCGGGCAAGGGCAGGATCAAGCACAGGTCATCGCGTAGCTCTGCGGCCGTGGTCCCGAGCGGTGCGCGGATATCGCCGGTTGTCAATCGATGGACTGACAGGGCGTGGACGATGCGCAACGCGGCCGGCCGGTAGTGGGGCCGGGTGAACGCGCGCTCGATTCGCGCGCGGAGAACATCACTCCGGTCGATGATTTTGCGGATCTCGGGCGCCGAGCGCTGTGATGGGTTGTCTTTGAGTGCTTGCCAGTACGAGTCGTACGCGATGAGCCCCGGCTCGTCCACCGGGACTTCCGCTCCTATGAGCCGGCCAATCGCACCGCTCAGCGTCTTTAGCACTTCGCGTTTTTCGGCCGCTGCGATCCGTTCGAACCTGTCGAGATATGCCGGATGGACGGGAAAGAGCCGGACGAATTCGTCCATGCGCTCGTTCATCGATCCGTAGAGCGGAGCGAATTTTTCCAGGTGCCTGCGGATGAGGGCTTGCTGCTGGGGAGTTTTGCCGAGCAGGCGCTCGGCAACCACGTGAGCGATATCTTCGCGGGCGATACGGACCTGCTCAAAGCGATCTTTCACACGCTGCAGCGTGTCGGCCACCGATTGAAAGCGCGGGTTGTCGAGCAGACTGTCCTGGACGCCCGCCACGAAACGGAAACGGGTTGTCCGGCACACCTCGCCGAGCTCGCGGAGAAAGCTCAGATCGAAGCTGAGCTCGCCGGTGTTGCGCGATCGCAAGTAATCGAGCAGCTCATCGAGGACGAGAAGCAGGCCCTTGTCGGGGTACTTTTCGCCAAACACAGCCATCATCGCCTGGACAGCGCTCTTGTTTTCGTGGTGCGCGCTGGCGGCCGGGAACTGGTAGCCGACCCCCAGATTGGCCAGGCCCTGTTCGAGTACTGCGCACAGAATGTCCCGGAGCGGCATTGTGGTCGCTCCGATTTCGGCGCGAATCACCTCGAAGCGTCCTGCGATCACAGCTGCTCTGTCTGCTGTGCCGGGATTTGCCAGCCTTGGGGCCAGCTCGGTGCGTTCGGCCACTGCCGAGAGCACGGCCATGAGATGGGATTTCCCCGTACCGTAATCGCCGACGATAAGCAGGCCCCGATTATCTGCGGGCGTATCGAATTGCAGACAGGGAAAGACCAGCGTGCCGAGTGTTTCGGCCATCTTCTTCGAAATGACAAAGGTCTCGACAAGCCGTCGAGCGTGGCACTCCTTCGCCGCATCTCGGAGTTGTACGACTGACTCGATGGGCTCGAACTGGATCAGCTCCGAATAGTTCATACTGTGTCCTGCTGCCGACCCAGTACCATAGGGCAGACCCGTGCTTGCAGTCAAACCATCGGGCGACTGGGCTCCTGCCGGAATCGCCGCGGCCGCCGCGCTCCTCGTGCTCGGTTACTGGCAATTTTCGATTTTCTGACCGAGTGGATGACAGATACCGATTCGGGCCGCCAAAGACTCTGCGAGGCGGATCGTGGTGCAATGACCCGTTTACACACGATCACATTGGAGCGCATGGTCTTTCAGGGAGTTGATCGGCCTATTCAAGAATCCCGGGCAAGCCTGGAATCAGGACCTTGTGCTCGTCAATGACCACGACTTTCGCTCTGGTAACCATGGAATCGCCATTCCGTAGGCGTCTATGACGTGCAGCCCATTGCGTCGGCGAGCGCCCTGATCATCTCTGCAGATTTGGGCTCGCGACCCCGCGCTCCCATGCGGAACACTTGTCTTGTCTCGATTTACCTTTCGCCCCAACTCCGTCTGAGACAATCCAGCCGATTTGCGTAGTGCTCCAAATTTCTGTGGCTCGATCACGAGGTTGGCCAGTGACGACACAACCAACGAGGTGTGCTACGCTTGGCACCGATGGAAGCCATCTCACCGCAACTCGACTACGAAGGGCGCGAGCTGCCCGAGCGGCACGAGATCGTCGATGGTGTGCTCGTCAAGAAGGCGAGTCCCAGTGGCCGACATTCTGGGCTTCAGTGGGCTCTCGTCGAGGCTCTGGCGCCGTTCCGCGGACCACCCGGAAGGTCAAGGCCTGGAGGCTGGTGGTTCGGCACCGAGATCGATGTCCAGCTCGCATCAGGGCAACGCTACGTACCCGATCTGGCCGGATGGAGGCTCGAGAGCTTCGAGGCCAGCGATCTGCAAGTGTTCAGCGGAATCCCATGTCATCAGCGACCCGACTGGGTCTGCGAGGTTCTGTCGCCCTCCACAGCGTCACGCGACCTCGGCACCAAAAAGCGCAACTATCACCTGGCAGGTGTCGGGCACTACTGGGTCTTGCATCCGGAGAAACGGGCGCTGACTGTCCTACGTCGCATCGACGACGGCTATCAGGTGATCCTCCAGGCCAAGGCCGACGACGCGATTCACGCCGAGCCCTTCGGCGGAGTCGAACTCGACATGCGCGAGTTTTTCGCGCTGCTCCCGTAAGTCGGACTTGTCCGATCGCGCATATAGCAGATGGCTCGCTCGACACCTCCTTTTTGATTGGAAATCGTACTCACGACCTGCGAGTAGAGGGTTATACTTACTATCTTACCAAGCATGTCGAATGACCTCCGGCACCGCTCCTCGAACACCCGGATTTGGCGAACGATAGGTCGCGCCACGCGTCGCGCCCCCGAGGTCCTGCCGGTCTACGCTTGGGCGCTCCGTCTCAGCCGAGTTCCACCTCTGCGAGCCGTGTGCCTTCGACGCGAGCTCGGATCTTCGCAAACGAGATGTCCCGGGCCGTCGCCGTATCATCGGCGAAAGGAGCAAAGCCGCAGTCGTCAGTCGTACCGAGGTTCGAAACGGGTATGTGCCGAACGGCTCGCAGAATCCGGGCCTTGACCTGCTCCGCAGACTCGACCTCGGGGGATATTGGATCGATAACGCCGACGAACACTCGTTGGTTGCCCTTCACGAGCTTGCCTAAGAGCGCGAGGGTGGGCTCGGGATCCGACTCGCTCGCGAGTTGCACGTAGAAGCTCCCCACCTTGGTTTCGAACAGGTCCGGCAGGAGCTCGGTATAGGGAACGTCAGCGCTGTGCGTCGAGTCGTGGTCCCCGCCCGGGCAGGTGTGAATGCCGATCTTCGCTCGCTCCTCGTTCGAGAACCGGCTCAGCACGCGGTTGTTGAGCGCTACAAATTGCCGTAAGAGCCCACCCGAGGGATCGAGCTTCAAGGATAGGCGCCCCTCCGTGAAATCGATCTGAACGCGCTCCGCGCCAGCCTCGAAACAGCGCCGAATGTCCCTCTCCGCTTCCTCAACCAGATCGTCCAAGAAGCGCTCCTGCGGGTAGTCAACCAGCCCATCCTGCGGATACAATAGACTGAGCGCGGAGGCCGAAATGACCGCCTGCTTGATCGGAGTGCGTGTCAGTTCCTTGGCTGCCGCGGTGTACTTGCCCGCGTAGGTGGCGTACCGAAACGGCCCCTCGGTGAGCCGAGGGAGCTGCCGTGAGTGGCCATCCGCAAAGGGAATGACCACTCCGTCCGGGGCAAGATTTTGCAGACCGTGAATGGAGTACGTCGCGAAAGACGGCTTGCTCTGCTCTCCGTCGGTGATGATCGGCGATCCGGTGGCCTCAAAGCGCGCGATGGTGTCCTCAGTCGCGGCCTGCATTTGGGCGGCGAGCTCTGCTGGATCTGAACCTGAGGTCAGGGCGTCGATAAGGGATTGGGGGCGCGGAACGCTGCCTATCGGCTCGGTTGGGATGGACATGCCTCGCAATGTATGGCTCCGATGGCATGTAGACAATGCTCGCATTCCACATTACCGCTAAAACCTGCCACGGTGGTGGCCGGTTCAGACTACCTGATCGCCCGATCTTTGCCGGGATCCTCTACCGGCTACGAACAGAGCCCCGGCCAGACTACTGCCGGCGATGGCTCCGAAGACCTCGAGAGCGTTGCGGTCCAAGAGGTCGCCGGCAACCGCGATCTATATCGCTCGCTCTATGACGCCGATTGAACCAGCTCGGCTCACTCGGCGCCGGCTTTGGTCTTCTTTTTGCCGAGCAAGAGCTCGGAGATCTCGTCGGTGATGTCGTACGCGATGTCGCTGCCCGACCGATTGGAGAAAACCGCGATGCCGACCTTGGCGTCGGGCGCGTATCGAATGTCGGCCAGCCCGCCGCCTCCGCTGTGCCCGATGGTGGCGCCGTTCTCGAATTCCTTGACGATCGTCGCGATGCCGTAGCGATCGCGGCCGTCGGCGATTCGTTCGTCGCGAAAGACTTGCGACTTCAGATAGTCCATCGAGACGATCGCTCCGGCGCTGAAGCTCTTGAACAAGCGCGCGATGTCGTTGGCTGACGAATTGTATCCGCCGCCCATGCTCAGAGCGCGGGGATAGTAGTAATCCTCTTTTCGCAGCGCGCCGTTGTCGAGCACGTAGCCCGGCGGATGATCTCCCAGCGAATCGCCATACCGAGTGCTGGTCATGTTGGCGGGTCCGAATACGTGAAGTTCGAGCAGTTCGTCCCAGCTTTTGCCGGTGGTCTCGGTCGTGAACATTGCGAGGACCGAGTAGGCGCTCTGCTGATAGCGCATGTCGGAGCCGGGCTGGAAATCGAGTGGTAGGTCCTTGATTCGATCGAACACCTGGCGGTAGGTAAACGCCGCTTGCTCTTGTTTGGACAGCTTTCCAAAGCCCGGCTGGGACAACAGGCGCGGAATCCCAGTGGTGTGGTTCAACATCCGCCACACCGGGATGCCACGCCAAGCCGCGGGTGCCTTTGCCAAGTAGGTTTCGATGGGTGACTCGAGATCGATGACGCCGTCTTCGGCAAGAGACAGCATCAACAGGCCGGTGAGCACCTTGGTCGCCGATGCCAGGCGGACCGGGGTCTCGCCGGTGAAAGGGCGCCGGGTTTTTCGGTCACTCACGCCGTAGGACTTCTGAAAAATGATCTTCTGGTCTTGAACGACAACCACCGCCAGTCCAGGAATCTTTCGCTTTTCGACCATCTCTTGGAGGTGGCGCTCCAAGATGCCCGCGCTGAGGTCGGCTGCGAAGTTGTCGGGCGACGGCTTGCCGGCGCCGTAGTCGCCGCGATAGCGGATCCGCAACGGGATGCACTCGATTTCAGTGAGTGCTTTGGTGCCGTCGGAGAGGATGACCTCGAACTGAAGGTGCTCATCGCCCGAGACCGTAAAGATCTTCTCGTCGACATCGGAGGTGAAGCGAACCTTGGTGGCGGCCTGGTCGCTGCACTCGACTCGCAGCGTGTCGGGCGAAAGCTCGGGAGCCACGGTCCAGCGGCGCTCGGGCTCCCCGTTGATCTGCAAGGCGATCACCTTCTTGTTCGAGCGCAGCGACGCGCTCGTTGGTGGCGCCGTCTCTATCGGTCGGGCTCGCGGCGAGCCCCGGCCCTGCAGTTCGCTGTCGCAGGTCGCCGAGCAACCGTGCGAGACGATCGCGACAGCGGCGGCCATGAGAGCGCCTCGCAGTAGTCTCTTCATCTGTGATGGTTGGGTGTAGCAGATTTTTGACCCCGAGCTACGTCGAGAGCGCCTTCGGCGTCCGCCGAAATGCCCCCGAAATGGACGCCTACATTTACTTACCCTGCAGCTATGCGCATCAACGTCATCGCACCCGCGGGGGCCCTCGTTGCGTTCGCCGGACTTTCAAGGCAAATCTGGCGGCAGCTCGGACTGACCCGGATTATTCGCTGGCGGGCTGGCCTCGCCCGGATCGGGCTTCAGAAGTTGGTCGCTGTGGCCATGCTGCGCTGGATATACATGATCCAGATGCTCCAGCTCTCATTGTCGCGATGCGAGCGCAGGTCAAACGTGACATTCCAGATGCCATTGGACTGAAATGGAAAGGCCCGCAGCGGGTTGCCAACTCCCACTTCATTGATGTCGCCATCGGTCGTATCGATACCGACGACAACGGCCACCCAGCTCGAAGTCGGAAAGCCAGTGCTCAATGTACCGCCGTTGCCAAACGGACCGTACTTTTGTACGTGAATGGGCCGCGATCCGGCGTTTTTATAACTTTCGAGGTCATCGATCGCATCGGGGACTGGACCGCCAATGACCTCGCCGTTTTCGTTGCTCTCATAAAACACCGGCTGAGCGATTGCGAGGTCGGGTAGTTTCACGCCGGCAGAGGTCCCGGAATCCTCCCCGCGGGTTGCAGCTTCGTCGCCGAGGCCGTCGATCTCGCCTCCATGTACACAGCCGACAGCCGCAACGGTAAGAGTCAGACCGGTCAAAAGTACACGAGCATTCCACTGATTGATTATACCGATGGTAGATTTCATATCATTCTCCTGAACACATTTTGAGTGATTTGGCTTTCTATCAATACGGCCGAATTGAGTACCTGAGAGCGATACGCACTGTCTGGCGAGCGGTTACTCGATTGTTTTTAATACGGTATTCTTGATTTCTGCACCTGTGGCAGTCAGCTGCATGCCACAGGTGCAGAAACCCCTGCGGCAGGGACGATGCGGGGCACTTTTGCGGTCGATTGATGCGATAAATACGTAGCAGGGCTTACCTGAACCGCTCGCCTTCGAGCGATCGGATGGCCGGTCACTCCGCTTGCCCGCTTCGGCTGTGCGAATGGCCTGGACAGAACTTCGATTTATTCGAACTGCGCGGCGTTCGCATCTGCTGTACAGTGCGAGGCACTTCATCTTCAGCAATCGGCTCGATAGCAAAAGATGGATAATCAGCTCAGCCGTTCATGATTCTATTATCATTATTAATATATGAGAATAATTAGAAGAGAGAGGAAATAATGATAAGATACATTACGCTTACTGTTTTCTTTAGTTTTTCGCTATTGGCATGCGATTCCACGCAGGGAGAATCGTCAGATATCGAACTGCAGCAGCAGAGCGTGCTCGCTGCCAAGCCGGCAGAATTGCCGCGGCATGCCGAACCCTACACCTGGAACTCCGGAGTTCTGGACGGCGCCAGTGTTGCTGGCAGCAATGCTCTGGCCACGGCCGTTTTGGCCTCGCGTGAAGTAGTCTCCATACCGGGATCGCCGTGGATGCAGCTCAAATTCCGCGATGTCGTTCTCGGCAGTGGCAGCTATATCGAGATGCGGTCGCTCTTTGACAATGCCACCCAACGCCTCGACGCCATGACCCTGAAGCAATGGGGCCACCGCAGCGCTTTTTTCAACGGCGACGCAGTTGAGGTACAGGTGTTCGTCTCGCCACAGGATAGCGGAGTTTTCGTCGAGATTTTCGAGATTGTGGTCGGTGAACAGGCGGTGCGGGCAGAGAGCATTTGCGGCGTGGACGACCGAGTTGCTTCCAATGAGCCCCGCGTGGCCCGAATCGATCCCATTGGATGCACGGGATGGATCATCGACAACGGCAAGCACTTGTCCGCCGGACACTGCCTGGCCGGTAATGGCAACAACATACTGTCGTTTAACCCGCCACCCTCTCTCCCCGACGGGACTGTGCAGTTCCCCGGACCGGAAGATCAATACTCGATCGATCAGAGTAGCTTTGAATTTGTGAATGGTGGCATCGGCAACGATTGGGGCATCTTTGCCGTATTTGACAACGCAACGACCGGTGTACAGCCCATCGATGTTCAGGGAGCGTTCCGCATCAAGCAGGATCTCGGCCCTGCCAATATACGGATCACAGGTTTCGGCGTTGACAGTGGCACCACCAATCAGACCAATCAAACCCACGTCGGACCCAATGCTGGATCTTCCGGGACCACCATGCGGTACAGGGCGGACACCAGGGGTGGCAACTCGGGTAGCCCGGTCATCGACGCGGCCACCGGCGAGGCCGTCGGTATCCACACTCATGGCGGCTGCGGCGGTTCGGGTGGCAACAATCACGGAACCAGCTTTTTTAACTCGGCATTGTTTACCGCAATTGGCGCATCCAATCCGGGCCCGGGCATCGATTGCCCGGCTGGCTCGATAGATTTCAATTCACTGTCCCTGACCTCCTATTCCAACCAGAATGTCACCAATAGCACGACAGTGGAAGATAATGGCGACATCCTGCTCTTGAAGGGCAATACCTGGGTTCGCTCCACGCGGACCTTCACCATCACCCGCAACACGGTGCTCGACTTCCAGTTTGCTTCGAAGGCCGAGGGCGAGATCCACGCCATCGGCTTTGATGAGAACGATACCTTAAACGATGCCCCGCGCCACTTTCAGTTCTTTGGCACCCAGAACTGGACCGGTACTGGCAAGATCGACCTGTCGCCCAAGTACAGTGGCAACGGCGAGTTCCAGTCGTACTCGATCCCGATTGGGCAGAACTATACGGGCACCATGCGGCTGGTTTTCACCAACGACAAGGATAGAGGCACCCTCAACAATGAGGGACGTTTTGCTTGCGTACAGATCCGGTAGGACCTCGGGCCGCTGGCGGCTCGGTGTCGGACTGGCGAGATGAGTTTCGCCATCGCAGTCGTCATTGCCAGGGCCGCCTGGCGGAAGTATTCTTGACGAGCTTTGAAGATTCTCGTCATTGGCGGAACACTGTTTTTGGGGCGCCACATCATCGAAGCCGCACTGGCGCGCGGTTGGCAGGTCACGCTCTTCAACCGCGGCGTGACCGGATCTGCGCTCTTTCCCGAGGTGGAGCACCTCACTGGCGACCGCGACGGCGGGCTGGAGCCACTTCGCGGCAAGCGTTTTGACGCGGTGTTTGACACCTGTGGCTACGTTCCCCGCGTGGTTCGCCAGTCGGTCGAACTCCTATCAGGTGCGACCGGGCAATACAGCTTCGTCTCGAGCATGTCGGTGTACGCCGGGTTCGAATCGGGATGTCACGAGGGGTCGCCACTGCACGACCCGCCTCCGCCCGAAGAGGAGGATGTGCAGACCTACTATGGCCCGCTCAAGGTGGCGTGCGAGCGCGAAGTCGAACGCGTTTTCGGCGAGCGCGCGCTGCTCGGCCGCGCTGGCCTGATCGTCGGCCCCCACGATCGCATCAACCGGTTCCCCTACTGGGTCAAGCGCCTCCACGACGGCGGCCGATGCCTCGGCCCGGGCGAGCCGAGCCGGCCCGTGCAGTGGATCGACGCGCGCGATCTGGCCGCGTGGCACCTCGACGCCGCCGAGGTCGGCCGTGGCGGCGCATTCAATCTCACTGGGCCTGCGACCGCGGCGACTATCGGCGAATTCTTGTCACGCGTGAACGAAGCGGTGGGCGGCCGTTCCGAGCTCGTCTGGCCCGGCGACGAATTTCTCTTCCGCCACGGCGTGTCACCGCTGGACGGACTGCCGTTGTGGATGCCGCACGAGTTCATCGGCTTCTTCCAAACAAACATCGACAAGGCGCTCGCTGCTGGTCTGCGTTTCCGGCCGGTCGAGGAGACCGCGCGCGACACGCTGTTAACCATGCAGACAGAGGGCTTTACAACCGATGGCACAATCGGCGTCCAGATCGAGAGCGGTATGCCCCGAGAACGCGAGCGCGCGCTCCTCGACGACCTTTCGGGAAGCTGACGTGACAGCGCATTTGCTCTGCCGGAAGCTGCCGTTGTCCGCAGGGTGGCCGGAAAGCAAACCGCATCGAGGAACTCATACGATTCTTTTTGCGGTGTTTCTGTCGTGTTCTACCAGCAGTAGCCACCGGTCAATCGTGCAGAAAAGCACTGTCGTGGCGGAACGCGGTGATCAAACCGAGCTCTACTGGGCATATTCTGCCCCGCAGAGCCGCCATCCGGCCATCGTGTTTGTCCACGGTCACCAGCTACCGGGTAAGGTAGCGCTATTCGACAGCGAGCTGGCAGGGCTGGTCCTCAGCTCGGGCAACTACGATATCGATGCCACGTATCGACAACTCGATGAAAGCATCCTCAAGCAAAATATCAGGCGCGAAACCGGCGGTGCCAGCAAACAGGCTTTGCGGTCCCGCTCTGTCGTTCATCACGACAGGACGATCCGCGTGCCCACCATGATCATGCACGGCCGCGACGACGATATCGCTCCCCTCGCCTATGCCGTGCAGCTGACCGAACGCATGAAAGCGGTCAACACTCCGGTCATGACTCGATTCATGTCGCAAACAGGCCACCATATTCCGTTCGAGAAACGCTATCAGACGCTGTTTGAGTTCTTGAAGAGTCTGCAGCTGCCCGGTGAGTGAGACCGGCAATCCGCGGCCGATTGCCGACGCCGGGCCGTACCGCGCTAAAACATGTAGCCCAGCGTCGCGCTGCCGCCGATTTGCAGGTCCAGGGCGCCGCCGACGTCTTTGGTCATCGGATCACCGTCCCGATTGTTGGACTGCGCGCCGACCGCATCGGCTGTGAAATCAAAGCCGATGATTGTCGCACTGCCGCTGACCCGGATCAGAACACCCTTGATTGGCCTGACCTCGAGGCTGGCGCCAGCATCGCCACCGGTGATCGTGGCAGTACCGTACTCCTCGGCTTCGGTGATCGAACCAGCCGATAAAACCGCCAGATAACTCCCGCCCAGGCTGAATGCGATCCGGCTGCCGATAGGGATACGCAGCCACAGACCCGAATCTATATACGTGTACTTGGTGTCCGGCACATCGAGCACCGTGCCCATGGCCAGGCCGGCCCGATCGATCTCGAACAGGCTTTGGCCGAACCCGACCCCGAGCGTGACCGTGGGTCGGGTGATCTTGCTGCCAAAGCGGTAGCGGAAGCGAAGTCCTCCTCCATACCGCATCACCGTGGTATCGACCTGGTTCATCTGATTGCCGCCAATCGCGGTCTTGAGGCCAATGGCTCGGTCGAATACAAAACCGATCCCGAACTTGCCCAGGAATCCTCCCGAATGCGCCAGCGGATATAATTCGCCCGTGGCATATACACCGCTGGTCAGTGGACTGGTGTATTTGTCAGGAGCCTGGGCAAAGTTGGCGCGATAGCTAAAATCCAGGGTGCGCCTGAAAAAACTGGCCCCGACCGCCAGATTGATCATCGCTTCAGGATCCCGTTTGTCCTCCAGGCCTGTCGAGATCGCGCCAATGTTGTCGTCATCATCGACGGTAGCAACCGCATTTGTGGCACCAGAGCCCCTGCTCTTGGCCGCAACATTGCCGGTACCCGGGTCCGGGTCGGCATTGGCATTTTTGTCGGACCGATCGCCGATCAGCAGAGCCACTTCTTTTGCGCCGGGACCGGCCTCTTCCGGATCCGGCTCGCTCTCACCCGGCGCATCGTCGGCACTGACCAGCGCTCCCGCCCCACTGTCGTCGGCCTCGTCGTCCACCTCCTCGATCGATTCGTCGATTTGCTCTCGCTCGGGCAACGCAGCGACTTTTTTGGCCAGCCATTGCGCCACCCCATCCTGAAGCTTCTTGGTGAGCCGCGGTTTGTTGAGCTTGATCTTGAGCCGGCGCTTTGTCGACTTGCCGTCAGTCGCCGCGTGTAGGCGCAGGCGCAAAATATAGGAGCCGCTTTCCTGGGCCAGGGTTCCGGCCAGAACGCCGTCGGCCTTGAGCCTGGTCGCGACTCTGGCAATGTTGTTTGGCGTCATCGACTGGGCGTCGAGGCGGCGGGCTGCCTTGCGATACCGGCGCGCTGATATCACTTTGAACTCGGCACGTACCAGCTTCTCGACCGCCCGGCGCAGCTTGTTGGTCCGCCTGCCCTCGATACCCAACACAACGATCCGCTTGTCCGCACTCACAATTTGTGGCATCGCTGCAGGGATCAGCACAGAGGCCAGCGCGATAACGATCCAACTTCGTTTCGTCATCATAGTAGGTTTCTCCCGGCGAGATAAAAGATCGTCGACCATCTTATGCAAGTCGGGTTCCTGGTAGAATATAAATATTTTCAGCCTCTTGAGGCCTGCATCAGGGACAGGATCCGGCGTCTTTAGCCCCACCTTGGCCGGCGGCACCCCGATCGAACGACCTGCCAATCAGGCTCGATTTGTCTTAGTTGTAGGTTTTTGTAGGATAATTTTATGCGCTGTACTGGGCCAGGCCACCGATATTTCGCCAGGTGGCGTGGACGGCGTGTCGCCTCTGCTGATCGCCGGCAATCTGCTGGGTTACATTGTTTGTGTGTACATCATCATTGTCGGTGCAGGAGAGGTCGGCAGCTATCTGGCGCGCATCTTGGTAGAGGAGGATCACGACGTGGCGATCATCGAAAGTAGCGAGCAGTTGGCTCGTGATCTCGATGCTTCGCTCGATGCGCTGGTGGTGCACGGCACGGGTGTGAGTCAGCAGGCGTTCGTGCATGCTGGTATCGCCAAGGCCGATCTGGTCCTTGCGGTCACCGAGATCGACGAGGTCAATTTGATCGCGTGCATGACTGCAATGAAGTGCGAGCGAAAGCCGCGCACTGTGGCCCGGGTTCGGCGAGCTGAATATCTGGCTGACGGCTCGGCTCTCAGTGCGGAAGAACTCGGTCTCGATCTGCTGGTGGGACCGGAGCGCTCGGTTGCCCGCGAGGTGGTCAGTCTGCTCAGCTACGAGGGGTCGGGCAATGTGCACTACCTGGCTGGCGGCCGGGTGGCCCTGCTCGAACTGCCGTTGTCGAATGATTCGCCGCTGACCAACGAAACACTGGCCGAGCTTTCCGACGTCTTTCCCAACCCATCCCTGGTTGCTGCAGTATCGGGTCCGCGCGGCTTTCGCATTCCGCACGGCCAGGATGCCATCTCTCCCGACGAGCGGGCCTATATCCTGACCTTGCCGGAGAATGCCAATGAGTTCTGGATCCTCTCGGGCAAGCCATGGCACCACGTACGCCATGCATTGATCGTCGGCTGCGGCCAGATCGGGTTTCACCTGGCCCGCGAACTCGAGACCAATCAGCTCTATCCGACCATTGTCGAGGTCGATCGGGACCGGGCTCAGTGGGTTTCCAAGCGGCTCACCAAATCGATCGTGTTGTGCGGCGACGGCACGGATCCTGAATTTCTCCGCGAGCAGCTCGACGAGCGCGCCGATGCCGTCGTGGTTTTGCTCGAAGATGACGAAAAGGCCGTACTGGCCGGGTTGTTTGCCAAGCACCTGGGCGCCAAGAAGGTCATCGTCCGTTCGGATACACCGGCCTACAATCACATCGCCCACAGTCTCGGGGTCGATGCGCTGATCAGCCCCAAGCGTGCGGTTGCCGACGATATTCTGCGGTTTGTGCGAAGGGGTCGAATCGAGGCCGCGCACATGCTCGGCGATCACGACGGCGAGATCATGGAGCTGCGCGTGCCCAACGATCCGGACCACAAATTAGTTGGCCGGGCGCTCAAGGAGGTGGAGTTTCCCAGTGATGTGCTGCTCGGTGCCGTGATCCGTACAGATCGAGTCACCATTGCCCGCGGCGACACAGTACTCGAGCAGGGGGATGATCTTCTGGTCGTGGCCAGTTCCAAGTCTGTTCACGACGTCGAAGATCTATTCAGCTGATGCGTACCGGCGTTATCCAGCGAATTGTGAGCCGGATGCTGTGGTTCACCGTTGTCGCGCTCGTCGTGCCCATGCTCGTGGGCATCGGGTACGGCGAGTCGTCGTGGTGGGCGTTTGCGGTTCCGGCCGTTTTGGCTGCTGGCGCGGCCGAGTTTTTTGCCCGTCGGCCGGCAGCCAGGTGTGCGTCCACCGATTCTCTGCACCGGCGCGAGGGATTTGTGGTGGTGATACTGGGCTGGGTGATCCTGGTCTGTTTCAACGCGGTGGCGTTTTATCTGACCGGTGCATTTGTCGGTTTTGCCGAGGCCTTTTTCGAATCGATGTCCGGCTTTACCACCACTGGTGCATCGGTGGTCGACGACATCGAGGGACTGCCCAGGTCGGTGCTGTGTATGCGTTCATTCTCGCAATGGATCGGCGGCATGGGCATCATTGTCCTGTCCGTGGCCATTCTGCCCGAACTCGCCGTCGGTGGTATGCAGCTCTTTGCTGCCGAGGCCACTGGCATCGAGTCGGAAAAACTGGCTCCGCGCATTGCCGCCACAGCGCGCCGCTTGTGGGGCCTCTATGTCGCGATCACCGCAATCGAGGTGGTTTTTTTGCTGCTGGGCGGCATGTCGCTTTTCGACGCGATCAGCCACGCCATGACCACCATCGCGACTGCCGGATTTTCGACCAAGAATGCCTCGATTGCCGGTTTTGACAGTCTGTACATCGAGATCGTGATCATCGTGTTCATGTTTCTGTCCGGTCTGAGCTTCACCCTCCTGTTTCGCTCGATCAATGACATCCGTGCCGGCCGTTTGCCCAATAAGCTGTGGCAGTCACCCGAGGCTCGCCTCTACACCCTCATCACCCTGGCGGCGTGTCTGTTCATCTCGGTGAATCTATACTTCGAGGGGACGTATGACAGCCTGGGCTCGTCGCTGCGTTATGGCAGTTTCCAGACCGTCTCGATCATCACGACCACTGGCTATGGCACGGCCGCGTCAGAGAGCTGGCCGGCGTTTTCCCAGCTGTGTCTGGTTTTTCTCATGCTCATCGGCGGCTGTGCTGGGTCGACCGCCGGGGGGACCAAGGTGGTACGTCTCTACGTCGTGGCCAAGCACGCGCTCATCCAGCTCCGACTCCTCATCCGGCCGCGTCTGGTCCAGACCCTGCAAATCGGCGATCACGATGTGCCACCCGAGACCACCGAGGCCGTTCTCGGCTACTATTTGCTCTACTTTGCCGCATTTTTTATCGGTGGACTGTTCTTGACCGCACTCGGTCTCGACATTGTCAGCGGGGCCACGGCCTCGATCAGCGCGGTGAGCTCGATCGGCCCCGGTCTGGGCACAGTCGGCGCCAGCCAGAACTTTTCCGGTGTGCCCGACGCGGGGCTCTATCTTTTGTCTTTTGGCATGCTGCTCGGCCGGCTCGAGATCTACCCGGTCCTGGTCCTGTTCACCAGCCACTTCTGGCGCCGCGGCTAGAAACTGCGCTCCGTCACCGATTCGCTGTCACCGATCGCGCGGATTTCAACCCCTTCGGCGTGGGGGCGACTTCTCGATGTGACACTGTGTCAATGTTGCGAGCAACGATCCGAATCTTTCCGGAGCACGCCCGACGTGGCGCCATTCGATGCCAGCCCCCGCGACATCCCGCTTGCTCCCCCGCCCGATACTGCGCGCTGACCTACGTTTCGAGCGCGTCGTCACGCTGCTCACTCGATGCCAGAATTCGCGACATCTCAACTGATCTCCCGCCCGACGATATTGCGTCCTTGTCGGCGACACGAGCACGGCGTCACGCTGCTCGAGCTGATGGTGACAGTTGGTATTGTCGGGGTTTTGGCCGCGGTCGCCACGATCAGTGTCAGCCGCTCCGAGTACGGCCAGAGCGTCAAGGCCTACGCAGAACAGATCGCCGCGGTGTGCGATTTGGCCCGGGAACGCGCAGTGGCCACACGGCGGTGGCAGCACCTGGAAATCACCGCCACCGAGCTCACCCACTGGCAGGCGGCGACGGAGGGTATGGGCCAGCCCGATGAGTGGCGCTTGATCCAGCGCCTCGACGTCCCGCGCGACATCACCGTGGTGGCCGCCGACAATCGCGCACTGATCACGACAGGGCGCAGCGATCCCCTGCCCGGCGCGGGGCTTCCAGCAGAGATCGATTTTGGCCCCGACGGATCCGGCACTGCAGCAACAGTGTTTATCTCCGATCCTCACAATGCACGCCATTCGCGTGTCATTGTCTATCGCGCTACTGGAACTGCCTACGTATTGGATAGCTGGTGAACCGACGAGTAACTGACGCGAACCTGCACCCTTCCGACAATCCCCACTACAGCCAGGGCGGCTTCACCATGTCCGAGTTGCTCATCGCCATGACCGTCGCGATCATCGGTGTGAGCGGTATCCTCTCGGTCCAGCTCACCGCGTTCCGCGCCACTTCATATTCGCGCCACGCGCTCGAAGCAGCGGTGCTGGGCGAGGACAAGATGGAGTCGTTTCGCACCATTCCGCTCGACGAGATCGAAGACAACAGCGAACGGGTCAATGCCCGCGGGCGCCCCGAGCCCGACGGTATTTTTACCCGCACCTGGACGATCGCATGGAACGGCGACAGAGCATTGCTCACGTTAACGGTCAGCTGGGTCGAACGAGGCGACGAACCCCACGCTCTGGTATTCACGACCGAGAGGACACTGTGAGTGTTGTAACCGGACAGTCCTTTCGAACCAGGCGTGCTGTTGCGGCTGTCGAGGCCGGCAGTTTGGCCCATGCCGGTCGCCCATTCAGCTCGAAAACGCAGAGGCTTTCCGAGGCTGGCGTCACGCTCATCGAGCTCATGATCTCGCTCGTCATCGCGAGCATCGCGATCTCGGCGACGTTTTCTCTGGGCATGAGTATCATGAACGGATACCGAGAGCATCGCGATATGGTGAAGCTGGAGCGCACGGCGCGCAGTTCCATGGCGTTTTTGAGCAAGGCCATTCGCAGTGCCAGTCCCGCCGTGCCCAATGGCGATATCGACGACCTGATCGGATGCTCCGATGCGGGCGGATTGCGCGTGCTGAATCGCAGCGACGGGCCCGACGAGATCGAGGTTGTGTATCCGATCGGCGGAATCATCTCGTCGCTGCGCCAGACCTATGATGTTAAGACGCGTTCCTTGATCGTCGTCGACGGCAGTGAGTTTCAGGCCGGCGACTACGCGGTCGTGTCCAACCTGAAACGCGGCCATTTGATCCCGATCCTCGATGTGAAGGAGCGGCGCGACGGGTGGTATCTGATCTCGAAAAAACCATCGCGATTGTGCCGCGGGGTCGAATTTCCAGACGGAGGCTACCCGCCGGGCAGCGTGGTTGTGCGGGCCCAGATCAGCCGATTCTTCATCGACGATTCTGACCAGGTCGGCGGAGTGCCGACCCTGATGATGGATCCGGATAGCGAGGGCGATGAGCCCGCCGAGCCACTCGCCCGCGGGCTGGAAGATCTGCAAGTGGCCATCGGCGTCGATCTCGACCGGGACGGTGTTGTCGACGACCAGGGCAACCGAGACGATGAATGGTTTTACAACGCAACTGGCGATAGCGACCTACCACAGATGTCCGAGCAGCCACCCCGAGCATATCGCGTAACAGTGGTCGCGCGGTCGGTCGAGCCGGCCAACAAGGCAGCCACCGGGATTCGTCCCGCGGTGGAAGATCGAGCGATCGCTGAAGCCCCGGACGGTTATCGCCGCCGCGTCCTGTCGGCAACGATAGAACTGCGCAATCTCACCGGCTCGCCGTGAGCCGGCAAAATAGGCCTGTATATGGCCACGACGGCAAGCGGTCCAGGTTTCGCCACATCCAATGGCCGATGGCCGATGTCATCCGGAGTGAACTGAATCAGTCCTCACTGCTGTTGCCGGAAAAGCTCATCCGCTTGAAACTGTCGAGCGGGGCAATTTCGGGATTGAACGGGTCGCCGATGCGGGCCATGCGGAGATTCTGCTCCGGGAAGTCGGCGACCTCGACGCTCATCGATTCGCCGCCCATGAGATAGACGAGCTCTTCCGACGACGAGTTGCGCAGCTGGTGGGCCGGGCCACCCGCTGGAAACGCGGCGAAGTCACCGGGGCCGACCGGCGAGACCTCATCGTCGAGGGTCAGCTCGCCGTTGCCGGAAAGGATGTAGATCCACTCCTCTTCCCCATGATGGCGGTGAAGCGGAAACGACACCTTGCCCGGGGCTACTTTGGACAGGGAAACTCCGGCACGTTTGAGCCCGGCCAGGCGTGACAGGCCAAACATACAGACCTCGGCCTGGTCGTCAAACGGGTGGGAGAACTGAAACGGGTTTTCGACGATCTCGTGGGCGCGCCACAGTAGTTTCGGCTTGGACATGCCATCTGTATACACGCCGGCACGCTGGCCAGACAAAAAACTCGATCGACCCGGTCAAAAGTACAGATGGGCGCTGGTTCCCACCCCCACCCGGCTGTCGATCCGCAAACGCCAGCCGAACCGTTCGCTGAGTGAACGCACGATCGACAGGCCGATTCCGTGGCCTTCGCTGCTGACACCGCGCCAGTACGACTGGGTGCAGGCGTCGACCGATTCAGGCCCCATGCCAGCGCCGGAGTCGATGACCGCGAGCGAATGATGATCCACCGCGGTCAATCGCCCGACAATGGCAGAAAAGAGGCCGTTACAGGCGAAGCACCGCGGTATCGAACGTCTGGCCGCTGGCATCGACAGCCCACAAAGTGAGCGTGTTGCCCGCAACCTCGACATACGTGAAGTGAGCGACCTGCTCGGAAAAATCGGTGTACGTCGAAGTGCCAACCGGACGAGTGCCGACACCGCCACCGCCGGTCACGATATAGGTCGTGCCATCGAGGTCTTTGGTGCGTTCGTAGTTGTGCTCGTGGCCAAATAGCGCCAGCTGAACACCGCGGCTGGCAAAAATGGGCGAAAATTTCCTCCGTACTTCCAGGTCGTCGCCGTGGTAACCCGATGAATACGGCGGATGGTGACCCATTACCACTTTCCACGGTTGTCGCGTGGCAGCGAGATCAGCGTCGAGCCAGCTCACCTGGGCGTCGTCGATGTTCTCGGTGTCGATGACCGCGATATGGACGTTGCCCCAATCAAACGAATAATAGAGCTCGTTGGAGCCATTCTCTGGCAGGGAATAGACCTGACGGAACGGTCCGGCACGATCGGTGCGATAGTCGTGGTTGCCCACTGCCGGGTAAAATGGAATCTTATCCAATTTGTCGGCGTAGACATCGAAATAGTAGAGTTCGAATGCCTCCATGGTGCCCGAGCCGTACGCTATGTCTCCGGGCACCAGTGCAAAATCATAGCTGACCGTGTTGAGCTGATCGGAAACCGCAAACTGATCGGTGGTCTGCTTGCCCAGGTCGGCAAAGGCAGTAAATCGAACCGGAGCGTCACCTCCAATGGCCGGAGCCGTTCTGAAACCGGTCGAGGTGTAGAGTAATCCGCTCTCATCGCGAATTTCGTAACAGTAGATCGTCGCCGGCTCGAGGCCCTCGATACGAGCGATGAGCTGATCGGTAGCTCCTCGCGCCGCAGATCCGTCGACCGTCGTCACCGTCTGAATCGGTTCGCCGCCAGCAGCCGGGGTCACTGCAACATGGGGACGCGCGAGCTGGTTGACAGTCCACAAGATACGAGCCGAGCGCTCGGTAACTTGCTGCAAATACGGGGCGCGCACAATTCGATTATCACCCGCAATGGTCGGGCCACCATCTCCGCAGGCGTCTTCGAGCTCGTGATCGAATTCGGCACGGGGCGCCGGACCCGCCACCATGTCGCCGGTCTTCTTGGCTCTGATGTGGCCGAGCTCGTTTGGGACACAGGCAAACAGGCTCAGTGCTCCAGTGATTCCCAATAACGTCTGCGCGTGAAGTGTCATGGAAGACTCCTTTGGTCTTTTTCAAAAGGAGTAACGCAGCGCACGTGAGCCAGCCGTGAGTGAATCGTGAAATTTTTGTTAGATGTCGAGTTCTATTGCTCCGACCAGTTCGTCTCGGCGCTCTTGCTATCTCATTTGAACAGTTACTAAGTATAACGCGTTTGCCATACTTTGCCGTATGCTCTATTACTCATAAACGCTTGAAAACTATAGGTTTTTGATGGGAAATACCTTACTGCACCACTTATGTAGGTTAATGTAAGTCAACCTATGGAGCCCCCTTGCTGGAACTCGGCAGTAGGCCGGGTCTGTCGATGAGCAAAACGTAGGTTCGCAATATCGAGGAACGGCCCCACTGGAAAAGTATTGGCCAGGACGGGGAAACAGTGTGGAGCGGCCGGTGTCTGGATTGTTCGAGCATCACGATCAGGAGCACAGACTGTGCAGAGACGCCCAACTGGAAACCAACCCCGACGCCTCGCCGCGCTTGCTGCGCTCGGCATCTCCCTCGCATTTGCCTGGCTTGCCGGTTGCGAGCGGGCCAAACCGCTCATCAACGGACTGGCTGGCTTTGAACTAGGTGCCACCACACTTGCGGTGGTCTCGGGCAAGGCGCTGCGTTGCTATACAAACCCGCAGACCTCGACAGAGCGGTGTTTCATCCGGCCGGCCACGTCGATCGCCGGACGCGTCCCCGACGTCCAGATCGACTTCGACGGCAAAACTCTCCAGTCCACGGTCGCCGAGATCACCCTCACCATTCCCGGTTGTCGTTTCGACAGTCTCGCCTCGTGGCTGGAAGACAAGCTGGGCAAAGCTAGCAACGTGGGCCAAAAACGCGCGTATTGGGCGCAGAAGTTGATATTTGTCGCCGCCGAGGAATCGAGCCCGGCCCGCTGTCAAGTCACAGCGGTCAAGGCGGACGACAAGCAGCGCATTGCCGCCATTCGCGGTTCGACACCGTAGGGCTATTCTGCACGCGCGTGCAGGGTGACCTCGACGGTCACCTCGTTGGCGACCTTGAACATCAAAAAACGCGGCGGCTGGACACCGAGCTCGCGTATATCCATATCGAATGATCCGGTGGCCTCGATGCGCGTATTGTCGATAATTCCCTGCCCGGTGACGGTTAGAGACAGTTCGCGATCGCGCCAGCGCAGCACGCCATCGGCGGTGGCCGAGAACTGACCCCGGTCCTTTTGCCGGACGTCGCGCAGCGCAGTGACGTCAAACGTCGCAATCGGGTGGCGAGCCAGGTCGAGGTCTTTTTTCAGCTTGCGGTTTTTGAGCCAATCGCCGGCATCGTACGAGGTCATGTCCACAACCAGCGATGCGGTGGCGCCGGCGCTATCCAATGTGGCCGGATCGGCTTCGACACGCCCCGACAGCGTGTCCCAGGTCGTATTGGTATCGTGAATGCTCGATCTCGCCCGCACGACGATACCGGAACGTTGACTGTCGACACGATAGATTGGCATATGATTGGGCAGAGATTACATTGAAACCGGCGCGGCGATCGGCCGTTCAGGCGGCGATACACTGCAAGAGCAGAGTCGTGATGTTGTCGGTACCGCCGGATCGATTGGCGCTGTCCACCAACTCGGCTACCGCGCGCTCCAGCGACTTGGCGTTGAGTGTGATGTCCTTGATCTGAGGGTCGGTGACCATGCCGGACAGTCCATCCGAGCACAGCACGTAGACATCACCGGATTTGATCTGATGGGCGCGAATATCTACCTGGACGGTTTCGCGCATGCCCAGGGCCCGAGTGATGACGTTTTTGTGGGGGAAGTTGCGCTCTTCCTCCTCGGTCATATCCGGCTTGGCTTCTTTGTAGTCCTCGAGCAGGGAATGATCCCGGGTGAGCTGGTCGATATCGCCATCGCGAATGCGATACGCCCGCGAGTCGCCGACGTGACCGACATAGATCTTGTCGCCGCATACCATCACTGCGACGATCGTCGTGCCCATTCCCTTGTATCGGATATCGCGCATCGAGGTCTCGAAGATGCGCAGATTGGCCAGCTTGATACTGCAGACCATCCGGTTCTCGATATACGAGAGCGACCGGTCCATCTTGTAAGGCCAGGTCGCGTCTTCATCGTCACGCGTGCGCTGATAGAATTCACTGATTGTTTCGGCCGCCATTTTCGAGGCGACCTCTCCTGACGCATGTCCGCCCATCCCGTCGGCCACGAGGAATAGCTGCTCATCTTCGATGAGCGAAAAATAATCCTCGTTGTGGGTGCGCTTCATTCCCACATCAGTCTTGGCGGCATAGCGGATTTTCATCGACACGGTATGTTCTGGTCCTGTGCCCTGTTTCTCGATCCGCAATTCACCTCGGCGAGGTCAAACTACAATAGCTGCGGGATGATAGGTGAGGGTCAAAGGGCGCGTCAACGTTTTGCGGGACGGCATGTGCGTGTACCATCACGACTGTGCTTGCAGAGATTCTTACAATTGGTGATGAACTGTGTCGGGGCGAGGTGGTCGACACGAACTCCTCCTGGCTGGCCCAGGCCCTGTGGGAGCTTGAAGTCACTGTCGCCTGGATGTCTAGCTGCCGGGACGACCGGCCCGATATGGAACGAGCGCTCCGCGACGCCACAGGACGCGCCGACCTGGTAGTGGTATCTGGCGGGCTCGGGCCCACACAGGACGACCTGACTGTCGACGTGGTCGCTGCGATGCTCGGTGTCGCGCCCGTCATTCACGAGCCTTCAAGAAAGCTCATGGAAGAGCGCTTTGCCGCCGCCAAATTTCGATTAACCCCCAATAATCTCAGGCAGGTAGAAGTTCCCGAGGGAGCTTTTGTGCTGGCCAATCCAGTCGGTTTGGCGCCCGGTTTCGAAGTCTCGATGAGCGGTACGCCTGTCGTGTGTATGCCCGGGGTCCCCCGAGAGCTGAAGGCCATTTTCACCAGCGCGGTCAAAGACCGGGTGGTCGCACTCAGAGAGTCCCGGGGGGAACGAGTGCAGCGCATCGCGCGGCGCATCTATCGGACCTTTGGCGCCGGAGAGTCGCATATCGCCACTCGACTCGAAGGCGTGGGCGCCGACAGCGCGGGCACGTCGATTCATTATCAAGCCAAGTTTCCGGAAGTCCTGGTCAAGCTTGTCATCCGCGACCGCGACCAGAGCGCCGCCATGGAGCGCCTCGAATCGCTGGATAGCGAGATCCGCGAGCGCCTGACCCCCGATCTCTACGGCACCGACGACGACAGCTTGCCAGCCGCACTCGGCCGGGCGCTGATGAATGTCGGTGCCACTATGGCCACAGCAGAATCGTGCACCGGCGGAATGATCGGGGCTCTCATTACCGAGGTCGCCGGATCGTCGGCCTACTATCTCGGCGGTGCGGTCACCTACTCCAACGAAGAGAAGAAAAGGCAATTGGGCGTTTCCGAGGCGACATTGGTCGAGCATGGCGCGGTCAGCGAGGCCTGCGTGGTCGAGATGGCCCGCGGTGCGCGGGACCGTGTCGGAGTCGATTACGCCGTCGCCGTGAGTGGCGTGGCCGGCCCTCAGGGAGGCACTGCAGAAAAGCCGGTGGGCACGGTATGGGTAGCGGTGGTCGGCCCGCGTGGCAGCGCTACCAAGCGACTGCAGTGGCCTGGCGACCGGCAGCGAATCCGCCGGCTGACCGCTCACTGGGCTCTTCGCATGATCCTCGGCGCGCTGCGAGACGACAGCGTGGACCGCGCACAGGACGACCCTCGAGCGGGCCAAAAAGCCAGCCAAACAGCAGAGCGACCCGGCGGGGCCGGAGCAGGCGCGGAAAATGAATAGTAATCGGGGCAAAATTCGCCTATTTTTCGGCGTCAAGGTCGCCATGGCCACGGTCGAGTCGCTGGCCCGGGTCGCCGAATCCCTGCGCCGCAGCGCCTACGATGCTGGCTACCAGATCCGATGGGTAACCCCGGCGACGTATCACGTCACGCTCAAATTTTTGGGCTGGAGCCAGCCGGAGATCGTCACCGCCCTGTGCGATGACCTGGCCCCGCTTCTGGCCGAAAAACCCTGTTTTGATTTCACTACCGAGGGGGTGGGAGCGTTTCCCAGCGACCGCAACGCCCGCGTCATCTGGGCGGGCGTCGACGATCCCGCCGGCCACCTCGAAGCACTCGCGTCGGTCATCGAGGACAAAGTCACCAACTTGGGTTTCCAAAAAGAGCGACGACCCTTTCATCCCCACGTGACTCTCGGCCGGGTCAAGAGAACCGACGATGTGTCTTCACTGCTTTCCCAGGCATCTGAACGAAAATTCAGCACAACCCGCGTCGATCGCGTAATCTTATTTGAAAGCGTAATAAAATCAATTGGTTCTGAATATATGATTCAGGCCGAGTTGCCGCTTTTACGGGGTCCGGACGAGTCCCAACGTCAGACCGAACCACTAAAAGTGTCGAGTGCACAGCACGCATCATCAGTCGACGGGGAGGTCGCGAGCTTGGGGGCCGAGGCGAAACCCGCTGCAGTCGGTCGGACGCCTCGGCAAGCAATGCAAGGCGAAGTTCATGCGGAGCGGAGCGGTCGGGCGGCCGAAGATTCCAGGGGAGCGGAGCCGGGCCGAGTCGAGCCGGACGAGGAGCCGACTCGGGCGGACTCTGACGGGCCGGCCGAGCGGCCGGATATCCGATCGGAGCCGGCGGCTGAAATGCAATCTCCAAACGATCATGCTGTACCGGTGTCGGACGACGAGGGGTGAGCTCGAGCCGGACGACGACCCGCAGCATCAAGGCGTATCCAAGCAGTTTTCAGGAGTAGAGACGAATGGCCCAAAAAGAAACCACCAATGAGAGCCAGCGCGGCAAGGCAATTGATCTGGCCGTCGGTGCCATCGAGAAACAGTTCGGCAAGGGTTCGATCATGCGGCTCGGCAAGGAGCCCATCGCGGCCGATGTGCGGGTCATCCCGACCGGTTCACTCGGACTGGACCTCGCCCTCGGTATCGGCGGCTTGCCGCGCGGTCGGGTGGTCGAGATCTACGGTCCCGAATCGAGCGGCAAGACCACCCTCACATTGCACGTCATTGCAGAAGCTCAGAAGCGCGGCGGAGTGGCAGCGTTCATCGACGCCGAGCACGCCCTCGACGTGGGTTACGCCAAGAAGCTCGGCGTCAAGACCGACGAACTTTTGGTCTCGCAACCCGACTACGGCGAGCAGGCTCTCGAGATCGCCGACATGCTGGTGCGATCCAATGCTCTCGACATCATTGTCATCGACTCGGTCGCCGCACTCACCCCGCGGGCCGAACTCGAGGGCGAGATGGGAGACTCTCACGTCGGTCTGCAGGCTCGTCTGATGAGCCAGGCGCTGCGCAAACTCACCGGGGCTATCTCAAAATCGAATACCACGGTGGTCTTTATCAATCAGATCCGTCTCAAAATTGGCGTCATGTTTGGCAATCCCGAGACCACGACTGGCGGCAATGCCCTCAAGTTCTACAGTTCGATCAGACTGGATATCCGCCGCATCGGCGCCATCAAGAAAGACAGCCGGGCCATCGGCAACCGGACACGGGTCAAAGTGGTCAAGAACAAGCTCGCACCGCCGTTTCGCGAGGTCGAGTTCGACGTCCTCTACGGTGAGGGCATCTCCCGCGAAGGCGATCTGCTCGACCTGGGCGTGGAGGTCGACATCGTCGAAAAAAGCGGCGCCTGGTATTCGTACGGTGGCGAGCGCATCGGGCAGGGGCGGGAGAACAGCAAGGAGTTCTTGCGCCAGCACCCGGATGTGTACAACGCGATTGAAGCCAAGCTGCTGTCTCACTACAATATTCGGCGAATCGGTGTCGAGGTGCCCGACAGCGCAGACGGCTCTTCTCTACCTGATACGGGGTCGCCGAAGGCCAGCTCCGGCGGCACCGGTTCGACTCGCTCGGGCGGCGAAGCGCGCGGTCCTGGCAGTGGTTCGTCCGGGCGCAAAGCCCAGTCTGCGCGAGCTAATGGGCGCCGGCCCAGCGCCTGACCAGAGCCGGGTCGAAACAGCCGGGCCCAAAGCCCTCACATACTGCCTGTTCGATTTCTGTACCGGCTACCCGCTTCCGGGATTCTCTCCAGGGCTGCCAGGGGCAGGACCGGGCCATACACCCGAGCGTCTGTCCTGTCAGAACGGTGATACGTTGTCAGAAGTATTTGGTTTTGTTCGTTACTGACAGTGTAGTACTGTATTTTTTACTACATGGAGTGAGGACTCTGAGGATTGTCGGGCACACGGGGATTCTGGTTCTATCTCGAGCATCGCGCAGCAGACGTGTCGGCGGCAATTATTGCGGTCGCTGGTCGGTGGCAGGTCAAATGCAATTCGAAATCAGAGAAAACGTGTTTCCATTGGTTGCTATTACCAAAACAATGCGCGTTAATCCGGTTTAAACGCGGTTCGGGGGGATGTTTCTCCACCGCGAGTGCAGCTAATTTATAGGGAGATATGGATGCCAAAATTTTGCCGTTCGCACTGGTTGTTCGTAGCCGGGTTGATATTTGCCGTGTCTGGCCTCGCCCTGTCTGGCTGCGAAGATGAAGAAATAGGTTCTAACCTCAACACAGAGGGCAATCCTCGCGTCGTCATGGTCTCTGTCATCACCGAGTCGGAAGTGGCCAATGGCGGGTCTGGCAAGTTTCTTCCCGAGGCAGCTACCTTTTGCTCGACCTCTGACGACGATAAGCTCAACCCGACGTACTGTGACGGGGCAGCGAGCAAGGTCACAGATGCGGTGGCAGTGGGTGTAGTGCCCCTGCCCAACGGTGCCAACGATTGGTACGTGCGCATCGTGTTTAACGAACTGCTCGATGCCGATCGGGTCGAAACGCTGATCCCGTGCAACGACCGTAACCACAACGGCGAGTGCGACAGCGGAGAAGAGCAGGACAACACCTACGGCAGTTTGGCCGCCACCCAGCCGGCAAACCTGAAATGTGCCGGGGCCGAAATCCAATACGACGGCTGGTACGACCCCCAGGGCAACCATCTCACTGATCCGCCCGGGCCGGCCCTCATCGTGCAGGCGCTGGAGTATGTGAGCACGTTGTCCGACTGCGAACTCACGCTCAAGTCCGACGTGGTACGCGACAAGGACCAGAATCAGATCGACAGCTCCCCCGTGTTTGAATTTTCTCTTACCCCGTTCGGGATCAGAACTGCATCCGCGCCGGCCGATAAGCCGGTCAAGGAGCACTGTGTGGACGAGGCATTTACGGTCAGTTTTACCGGTTTGCTCGATGCGTCCACGATTGCCGACAAGGTCACTCTGCTGGAGCAGCCGGGCGATACGGTTGTTCCCTTCAAGGCATCGGCGAGCGTGAACAATGTTTTGGTCAAGCTGGTCGATCCGATCGACGCGAGCAAAGAGATCGACTTCAAGCCCGAGACGCTGTACAGCCTCAAAATCGACTCGGGAATCGCCGAAACAGTCGGCGGCGGTGAGTTCACGGGCACGTTCGACACATTTTTCGAGACCGGGGAGATCGGGGATCCGGGCTGTGGCTGACCAGTGGTGCTGGCCCTAGAGAAAAGGAGAGCTTGATGCGAGAGAGCACGATGAAAGAACGATCGATGACACAAAAGTCAATTCTGCTTGCTCTGGTCACCGGCGGTTTGCTCTTGGCGACATCGCCGGTCCTGGCCCAGGACAATTTCAGTGGTGCGGTCAAAGGAGTGGTTTCCGACCAGGCAAACGGCAATCCCGTGGCTGGAGCCACGGTGGTGATCTCGGGGCCCAATCTGCAGGGTACCCAGGTCGAAATTACCGATGCCTCGGGCAGCTACCGGATTGGCAATGTGCCGCCCGGCACCTATCTCATCACTGTATACTACGCCAACGCCCAGTTCGAGCGATCGAATGTGCTAGTCAGACTGGGCAAGACCGCGCTGATCAACGTCAAAATCGATCTCAACGCCGGTCAGGGCGAGATCATTCCAATCGAGGGACGGGCTCCGCTCATCGATCAGGGGTCGACCAAAACCGGTCGGACTATCACCCCCGATTATACGCAGAATATTCCGACTGGCCGGACATTCGGTGAGGTGTTGGGAGCTGCTGCCGGATCACAGGACGACCTCTACGGGGTTTCGTTTGGCGGCTCGACCTCGGCTGAAAACACCTATATTGTCGAGGGCCTCAACACGACCGACCCGGCCTACGGCGTGAGCTCGACCGATTTGCCCAACGAGTTCATCCAGGAGACCGAGGTCATCACCGGCGGTTACAATGCCGAGTACGGTCGCGCCACCGGTGCCGTGATCAATGTTGTCACCAAATCGGGCAGCAATGAGTTTCACGGTTCGGTATTTAGCCGTTATACACCCGGTCAGCTGGTCGCCGCCGAGCTCGAAACTCCGCGCGCCGACAGCTCGATCAACCACGAGCCCGAGCTCGGCTATCGATGGGACGTCGGCGCCGAGCTCGGCGGGCCCATCATCAAGGACAAGCTGTGGTTTCACGTCGGATTCAGCCCGTCGTTCCGCAACACCAAATTTCATCGCCTCATCAAATCGCGGGTGGACGCCAACGATGATGGCGTGCCCGACGCGAATGCCAACGGCTTTCTGGTCACCAACGAAGTGGACCGCACGACCCGCGATATCGACCGTCGCTGGATGTATTTTACTGCCAAGCTCACCGGTGCTGTGACTCCGAACCACCAGGGGTCGATCTCGTTTCTCGGCAACCCGGAAACCGCTGATACCTATATCGACACCCGTCCCGGTGTCGATGCCGGTCAGTCTGTGAAAGACGAAGAGGGCTCGATCGACATCTCTGGCAAGTGGACGTCCAAGTTTCTCAACAACAAGGTACAGGTCGACGCCGTGGTCGGTTATCATAGCCAGGTCGACCGCAGGAAGGCGCGCGAGCCGGGCGGCAACGACTTCATGCTGCTCCACTTGTCCGACCGCAAGCTCGAGGACTTTTCGACATTCGAGGAGCGCGACTACGGTTCCGTGCCTGCCGCGTGCATTGACGGCAGCGAAAACGACCCGTTTAAGTCGATAGAGAACTGCCCGGTCAACTTCTATAATGTCGGCGGACTCGGCTTCCGCGAAAACGAGGACACCACTCGTCTCACCGGGCAAATTTCTGCGACCGCGCGTTTTAATCTGGCCGGACATCACTCGATCAAGGCAGGCGTCGATTTCGAGGACAATCGATACGACCACTTCCGCGAGTACACCAGTGGCCGGCGTTATCTCGACCAGGGGATCACATTGGTCGACCGGTGGTTCAAGATCCTGGAGCCGGAGGACCTGGACCGGATCGGCCAGATGACCGAGGACGGGGTGGAGATCGAGGGATGCGACATTGGCCTCGATATCGATGTCCCCTGCCGGCACTTGCCAGGCGGGCAGTTCGCCACCACCAACACGCGCAACTACAGCGCGTTTATCCAGGATTCCTGGGCCATTCTACCCAATCTCACCCTCAATGCCGGTCTCCGCTGGGAGCAGCAGTCCCTGCTCATCGCCGACGAGATCAAAAACTCGTTTGACTGGGACTCGATGTCGACGATCGAGAACGAGGCGATGAAGATCAGCGATATGTTTGCCCCACGTCTCGGTATCATTTACGATCCGACCCAGGAAGGGCGCTCCAAGCTGTCTGCCCACTACGGTCGTTTTTACGAGTCCATCCCCATGGACATCAACTCGCGCGCCTTTGGCGGCGAGGTCGTGGTTCGGCGTTTTCTCACCCCCGTCTCGTGCGAGAGCAACTTTGATCCATCAAATTACACGTGCACCGAAAAACCGGTGACCGATCCCAACAATCCCAACGAACCGGGTACATTTCGGACCCGCATATTCGGCGGTGGAACCGAGAAAGTCGTGCCCGGAATTGGCGGTCAGTATCTCGACGAGTGGGCGATCGGCGGCGAGTACGAACTTCTCGACGATTTCAAAGTCGGCATCTCCTACATTCACCGCAGTCTGGGCCGGGTCATCGAGGATATTTCGATCGATGGCGGTACCACCTATGTCATTGCCAATCCCGGCGAGGTCGACGAGGCAGCTGTTCAGGCCGAATTCGAGGCTGGCAAGATCGACGAGCGCACTCGAGACAACCTGCTGGCTGCAGCCGATTACGACACCCCCACCCGCGCCTATGATGCCGTTGTCCTCACTGCCGAGAAGCGTTTCAGCCGGAATCTCATGGTTCAGGCGTCGTATACCTACTCGCGGCTCGAGGGCAACTTCCCCGGCCTCTTCTCTCCCGAGACCGGGCAGCTCGATCCCAACTTGACCTCGATGTTCGACCTGCCGGAGCTAATGGCCAACCGGACCGGGCGACTTGCCGCCGACCGGCCGCACAACTTCAAACTGGCCGGCTACTATCGTCTCGACGCCAGGGAGCTCGGACAGTTCGTGTTCGGCGCCAACGTTCGAGCTGTGTCGGGCATTCCTCACAACGTTCTCGGTCGGCACATCGACTACGGTGCCCGCGAGAGCTATCTCCTGCCCCGCGCCATTGCCCCGCGGTCGCCGTTCACGACCAAATTCGATATTCAAGTCGCGTATGGCCGCCAGCTGGCCAAAAATACTCGCATCGAAGCATACCTGCAGGTGTACAACGTGTTTAATCAGCAGCCTGGCATCGATACCGACGAAGAGTATACCGACGACATCCTCAATCCGATCGTCGGCGGCGATCAGAGCGATCTGGACCACGCCAAAGAGCTCATCGATCGCGCCACCGGTAGTGTCATGCTCAACAACACGGTCGCCAAGAACCCCAACTTTGGCAACATCAACGAGCGCCAGAATCCGCTCGAAATGACCTTTGGCATGCGCCTGATTTTCTGATTTGATCGCGCGATTGACCTGCAAACCGCATGGCCCTGGCCCATGCGGTTTTTCGTTTTTTTCGTTTTCGGCGGACGGCGGTGTGATGAAGATCCGGGGTCAGTCAGTCAGATTTCCCCGGATCGCTGTTGAAGAGTTTGAGGGGAGATGCATCGATCGACTGGCCTGAGAGAACCGCATCGAGCAGCCGGTGGCCGATCCGGGCCAGACCGAGCAGGCCCTCGATGCGGTCGAGAGCTGGCTCGAAAAGGCTTTTCTCGGCATTTTCTGCAGCGTCGCGTTTGTCGCGCAACGCGCTGGCAGCTCGCTCGAAAACCGCAATGGCCTCGCTGATCTTGCGCAACTCGCGCTCGCGAAGGACCCGGGAGATCATCTTCCAGATGCTGGTCTCGGGCTCGTAATAGTCTCGTCTCTCACCCGGCACCCAGGCCTTGCGCACCGCTCCCCATTTGGACAGCTCCGAGAGGTGCATGGACACCGCGCCACTGGAAAGAGACAAACGCTGGCACAGCTCGGCTGCAGACAGCGGCTTGGACTCGAGATACAAGAGCGTCCACATGCGACCCATGTTGCGCTTGAACCCCCAGAACTCCATCAGCTCGCCGATGGTGTCGGCGACTCGCAATACCACGTCGATGTCCGGTGATGACCGGTTACGCATCAGCTTGGCCGGATCGCGTTTCATTCGTTCCGTCTGGCGCACGCTGCTGTTTGCGCCGCCGCGTGATGATCTCGACCAGCTCTTTGCGACTGAGCCCGCCGCTGGGCCGAATTTCGACCTGCGCCTGCTTGCCAGTCGACCGCTCGCGCGCCGTGACGCTCAAAAGTGACTCGACATCGAGAGTCATGATGAGCTCGATGCGCACGGAGCCGGCCTTGCCCTGGGGCAACTCCTCGAGCGTGATGCTGCCCAGGCGTCGATTGCCCGAAATGTCGTCGGAGGTGCCCTGATAGACCTCGACCTTGACGTAGCTCTGATCGTCCTGGGTGGTGGCGAAGAGACGCCGAGCCCGCACCGGCAGCATCGAATTGCGTTTGATCATCACGGCAAAACTCGAATTGCCGACTTTGATCCCTATATCGTGTGGTGTCACATCCAATAGCGCGGCGTCGTCGAGGGTTCCAGCCAGAATTCCACCATAGGATGCAGCGCCCTGGGCAACGACTTCGTCCGGGTTGGCGCCCTTGGACGGTTTGCGCTCGAAAATGCTTTCCACCACGGCCTGAATGGCCGGACTGCGTGACATGCCACCGACGAGAAGCACCTCCTCGATGTCGCGCGGGGTCAATTCCGCCTCCTCCATGGCTCGTTGGCACGGAGCGGCCAGTCGCTTGCGCAGATCTTCGGTTACCAACTCGAGCTCCTCGCGAGTGAGTTCGCGCTCGAAATGAATCTGCTCATTGGAGCTGGTGGTCGCCAGATAGGGCAGGCGTATGATCGCCATGGACGCCTCGGACAGCTCTTTCTTGGCCTGCTCGACCGATTCTTTGAGTCGGCCGAGGGCCACTGGTATTGTGGTCACGTCGATCCGATACTGGTCGAAGATCTCGTCGGCCAGGCGCTCGACCAGCTTGCGGTCCCAGTCCTCGCCGCCCAGGGCCGAATCGCCATCGGTGGCCAGTACTTCGAAAATACCGTTTTCCACCGCCATGATCGAAATATCGAACGTTCCACCGCCGAGATCGAAAACCGCTATGACCCGGCGGCCTTGCTTTACCCGATGGGCGCCATAGGCGAGCGCCGCCGCGGTCGGTTCGTTGAGAATGCGCACGATGTCGAGGCCGGCAATGGCACCCGCGTCTCGGGTCGCCTGTCTCTGAGCTTCGTTGAAATAGGCCGGTACTGTGACCACCGCCCGGGTAATCGGCTCGCCCGACGCGGCTTCGGCGATCGCCCGCAGTCTGGCCAGGACGTGTGAGGCGACCTCCTGGGGTGATTTGGGCTCCTTGCCAATACGTACCCAAGCATCGCCATTGGGCGCGGCCACGATGCGAAACGGGGCGCTTTTGGCAAACCAGGCCACTTCGTCCGAGTTGACTTTGCGGCCGATCAACCGCTTTGCGCCGGCAATGGTGTTTTCGGCATTGGGGATTGCCTGGCGCCGGGCCAGCACGCCGACCAGGATTTCTCCGTCCGGGGTATAGGCCACGATCGACGGCGTGATGCGTTGCCCGGTCTCGTCGGCCAATACTTCGGGCTTTTCGCCTGCAGCGATGACCGCAACACACGAGTTGGTGGTTCCGAGATCGATACCGATGATGCGCGACATGCTCACTCCTTCTGCTTCAGCAGTCGCGACAACAAGTTCTTGCGCTCGGCAGTAGCCTGCCGGCGCATCTCTGCGAGTTGGCGGGCCGCGCGTTCATTGTTGGGATCCATCTCGAGCACGGCCTCGAAACGCTGTGCTGCTTCGAGGCGATCGCGCAGAGAAAGTGCTTTGTGTCCTTCGGCGAGCTCCAGACCGATGCGCGCTTCGCGATCGTTTGGGTTGCGGCGAGTAGCCAATTTGAATACCGAGAGGGCCTCGGCGTGCTGACCGCTGTCGAGCAGGCTGTATGCCTGATTGTAATGGATTGCCGGCTGTGAGCCCGAAGCGCGCTCTGCTGGCTCGGCAGTGCTTTCGACCGCCGGAGTAGGCGGCACATTGGCCGCTGGAGGTGGTGGAGGAAGTGGTGGCGGTTCGTTCGGGACCACCGAAGAAGATGGCTGCCTCTCCGCGATCATGGGCGCACGCTGAGGCTTTGCCACCGGCGGTTGTGCGCTTGCCGCCGGAACCGATGGCGGCTCCGCGCTGTAAGGCCTGGTCGCCGGAGCGACATCGGGCGGGGTCTGCGGCGCCACCGCCCGGGCCGATCGCTGAGCTGCCCGACGCCTGTCGAGATGCGCGATGAGCTTGGCCCGGCTGTCGGGATTCTCCAGGCGCTGGTAGGCATCGCGGATGTGAATGAAGATCTCGGCAGCCATCTGCCGGGCCTCACTGCTCTCATACCGCGCGAAGCGATCCGGATGATAGCGCTTGGTGAGCTGCCCAAACGCTGCCCGGATCTCTTCGTCACTAGCCCCATAGCTCAACCCCAGCACCTGAAATGCATTCAGCTTGCGCAGTGCTTCGAGTTCTTGTGACAGTGCGGCGATGAGTTCTTCCTCGGCCGCGACATACTTCTCGCCCGCCTCCAGTTCGACGTCTGACGCGGACTCTTCGGGCTCGCGGACTCCGGTTTTTTGCTGGCTTGCTGCCTCCTCGCGTCGAGCTGCGTCGAGGGCGGATTCGATGATCCACATCGCGCTCTGCGGCACACTGTTCAGCTTGATATCGACCCCCGGGCCGCGACCATTGAGCTCTCCGGCGCCCACGTGGCGGTCGACCGTGCCGTTGAGAATGATGAGTGTTTGAGTCGGCAGGGTGAGGTTGATACGGACCTGGGTACCAACTGGCGGCGGGGCAGCCGATTTGAGAAAAACGGAACTGCGCCTGAGATCTCGCTCGTAGATCGCAGCGAGCTGCTTCCAGGAAGTGCAGCGGAGTTTGATACTTATCGGCGGCGACGCCATAAGCTACAGATTATAGAAAGGCCCTTGTCGGTCTCGCAAGAAAACCGGGCAGTTGCATTGTGATCAAGAGGCTGCAAGGATGAGATGGGCCCATAATAGACGGACGACTGGCAACTATGCAGGCAAACCCGGGCTTTTCCGTCGTTTTCGACCTTCAGCTAGCTCATGGACTGTGTTCTGGCGTTCATATTCCGCCATGGCAAGGCGCTTTGCCCGACGAGGCACTCGGTCGACTCAGCGGTGAAGAGCAGCGTTATGCGACCGCGCTGGCTCAGGGTCGCCAGAGCACCTGGGTCGCCGGGCGGATCGCCATGCGGCGGGCATTGCAGCGACTTGGTGTGAAAGCGGATTCGATCCTGCCCGACGACCGCGGAGCCCCGATTCTCCCCTCCACAGTGGTGGGGTCGATCAGTCACAAGCGAACGCTTGCCGTAGCCATGGTTTCCGAGGCTGCGGGCTGGACTCTGGGAGTCGATCTCGAGGACCACAGCGCACCGGTGAAGGGTATTGCTCGCCGGGTGCTAACACCCCGGGAAAAGGACGAAATCGATCGTCTGTCCGAGGCCGGTCGAAGCCGAGCCGTGCTCCTGCGCTTCTCGCTCAAAGAGGCCATCTACAAGGCGATCGATCCGTTCGTGAAACGCTATGTCGGGTTTCGCGAGGTGAGTGTCTGGCCCGCAGACAACGGAAGCGCGGCGGTTGCGATACACTTTGTGTCGGATCCTGCTCTTGCCGTCGAAACTTGCTGGATGGAATACGGTGACTACTTCTTGACCAGTGCACGTGCCAGGGCGATCGACCGGGCAGAGACGCGTTAAGTTGCATTCTTCTCCAACGTGGCCGTATAGGGCTGTGCGCGTCGGCGCGGTGTGATCCCGGCATGGCCAGCACGGTCGCCCCTTGGACCGGCCATTGCTCCGCTGCCGGGACGAGAGCGCTGCGCTGTTTCAGTTCTTCGCCACTCTCGCTATCCTGGGCTCGGCCGCCGCCTGATACTGACTCCGGCCGCGCTGCCTCGGTCGGGCGATCACGCCCGTGTTTGGGCATCTAGCCGAGCCTGCGCCCATTCGAAGCGGTCTTTGAGGTTTTTCCACTCCGCGTCTTGCGGCTTGAGCTTCCACTCGTCGAGTGCGGCTCTGGCCTCGTCGCGTTCTTCGGTGGCGGTCTTTACATCGACGTCTTGGCCTGCCACCACGCGCTCGACCAGTACTTCGACAGCACCGCTGCGGTCGACTCGGAGATAACCGCGACTGACCGCGTAAACGGACGCTTCTTCACCCTCGCCAATAATCATGACCCCGGGATGAAGCGAGGTGAGAAATGGAATATGGCCGGGCAAAATTTCGAATTCACCCAGTTCGCCCGGCGCAGTCACCGCATTGGTCTCGATCTCGGTGATTTGTCCCCGTGGCGTGACCACGTTGACGTTCAGAGATGTAGACAGGGTAAATTGAGGTGCCATGGCTACGCAGCTCTCTTGGCCAACTCCTCGGCCTGCTTGATCACATCTTCAATTGTGCCGACCATTGAGAATGCCTGCTCGGGTACACTGTCGTGTTTGCCGTCGAGGATTTCCTCAAAGCTGCGCACGGTGTCGTCGATCGATACATAGACCCCGGCACGGCCGGTGAACTGCTCGGCGACATGGAACGGCTGGCCGAGGAATTTTTCGATCTTGCGGGCGCGTTCGACCAGGAGTTTATCGTCTTCGCTGAGCTCGTCCATACCGAGAATCGCAATGATGTCCTGAAGATCTTTGTAGCGCTGGAGGACGCGCTGAACTTCGCGGGCTACCTGGTAGTGACGGTCACCCACGACCTGCGGCGAAAGAATGGTCGAGGTCGAATCGAGCGGATCGACGGCGGGATAAATTCCCTTCTCGGCGATGGCGCGGTTGAGCACCGTGGTCGCGTCGAGATGGGCAAATGCCGTGGCCGGGGCCGGGTCGGTGAGATCGTCAGCCGGCACGTAAATGGCCTGTACCGAGGTGATCGAGCCCTCTGTGGTCGAGGTGATGCGCTCCTGCAACTCGCCCATCTCGGTGGACAGAGTGGGCTGGTACCCAACCGCCGAGGGAATACGGCCGAGCAGTGCGGATACCTCGGAACCGGCCTGAGTGAAGCGGAAAATGTTGTCCACGAAAAGAAGCACATCCTGCTTCTCGACGTCGCGGAAATATTCGGCCACGGTGAGGGCGCTCAGACCGACCCGGGCGCGGGCACCCGGCGGTTCGTTCATCTGGCCGTAGATGAGCGCGGCGTTCTGCAACACAGTACTGCCGTCAGACAGCTTGGATTCGTTCATCTCGTGCCACAGATCGTTGCCTTCACGAGTTCGCTCGCCAACCCCAGCAAACACGGAGAAACCACCGTGTTTTTTGGCCACATTGTTGATGAGCTCCATGATGATGACCGTCTTGCCGACCCCGGCACCACCAAACAGGCCGATCTTTCCACCTCGTCGATAGGGAGCCAGTAAATCGATGACCTTGATACCGGTTTCGAACGCCTCGACTTCGACGCTCTGCTGGGTGAAGGAAGGCGGTGGACGATGGATGGGATCGCGGCGCTCGAACTCGACCGGGCCAAAGCCGTCGACCGGATCGCCGACCACATTGAGGATGCGGCCGAGCACGCCGCGGCCCACCGGTACGCTGATCGGCGCGTTGGT
The DNA here is from genome assembly GCA_022360315.1 of Pseudomonadota bacterium. Taxonomy (GTDB): domain Bacteria; phylum Myxococcota_A; class Polyangia; order Haliangiales; family Haliangiaceae; genus JAKSDA01. The sequence goes on along the minus strand of JAKSDA010000614.1, from coordinate 22,202 downwards.
ATTCTTCACGTCCATGCCCCGGACCAGACCGTCTGTTGTATCCATTGCGACGGTGCGCACGAGCTTTTCGCCGAGGTGTTGTGCCACCTCGACGGTGAGATTGTCCGATTGGTCGTTGATGGCCGGATTGCTGATGGTAAGGGCCGTGCCGATCTCGGGAAGCTCGGCCGACTCGAAAGCGACGTCCACGACCGGACCGATGACTTGAACGATGCTGCCAATGGAGTTTTGCGAAATAGCCATGTGCGTCTCTCTATCCCTTGAGGGCTTCTGCGCCGCCGATGATTTCCATGAGCTCTTTGGTAATCGCCGCCTGGCGAGCCCGGTTGTATTGCAGTGTGAGGTTGCCGATCATCTCGCCCGCGTTGCGGGTCGCGTTGTCCATGGCGGTCATGCGGGCCCCGAACTCGGAGGCGATCGACTCGAGGGCCGCAGTGTAAATGCCGTTTTGAATGTACAGCGGAGCCAGATGGCTCAAAAGCTCTTCCTTGTCGGGCTCGTAGAGAAAATCTCCGCTGAGCCCTCCGTCTTCATCGGTCTCGAGCGGCTCGATGGGCAGGAGTTGATGGGCCACGACCCCCTGCGAGATGGCGCTCTTGAACTCGTTAAATATCAGGAATACCTGGGCGACCCGGTCCTCGAGAAAATCGTCGATCACCTTGTTGGCCAGGTCGTGCGAGAGGCCGAGGGCACTATCCGAGGTGGGAGCGTGGTCGTAGCTGGCAATATTGGCATTGCGCCGCTTGAAATAATCGTTGCCCTTGCGGCCCACCGCACGGAGCGATACGTCGGTGTAGTCGGACAGCTCAGTATCGACGAAACTCTCGACCTTGCGGATAATGGTCGAGTTAAATGCACCGGCCAGACCGCGATCGCTGGTCAGCATGACGATCGATGCCTTCTTGCCCGTGCGCTCGGCAAAGAGCGGATGGGCATCGCGTTCGGTTCTGGCCAGCTCGGCGACTACCCGGCGCAGCGCGCGCGAGTAGGGACGGGCCGCGATGATGGCGTCTTGGGCCCGGCGCAGCTTGGCCGCAGCCACCAGCTTCATGGCCCGGGTGATCTTCTGGGTGTTCTTCACCGTGGTGATGCGCTTGCGTATGGCCTTGAGTGATGGCATGGCGCGTCCTGGACTTTGTGCCTCTAGATGATTCTTGCTCCGGCGTGCTCGCCGGGACGATTAGATTGCGCTCGATCAGTTCGATTCGCCGCTGTCCTCGACCGAGAAGGTCTTGGCAAACTCGGTGAGTGCGTCGCGCAGATTGCTCTCCAATCCCTCGTCGAGTTTGCCGGTAGTCTTGAGGGCATCGAGAATGTCCGCTTTATTCGCCTTCATGAATAAGAGCAGTTCCTTCTCGTAGCGGGCGAGCACATCCATCGGGTAGTCGTCGACAAAGCCGTTGATGCCAGCAAAGATGATTACAACCTGTTCCTGCATGGGCAACGGACTGTATTGGCCCTGTTTGAGCAACTCGGTCATGCGCTCGCCGCGGGCTAGCTGGAGCCGGGTCGCCTTGTCGAGATCAGAGCCAAACTGGGCAAATGCGGCCATTTCGCGAAATGACGCCAGATCCAGGCGCAGCTTGCCGGCGACCTTTCTCATCGCCTTGGCCTGTGCGTTGCCGCCGACCCGACTGACCGAAATACCGACGTTCACCGCCGGGCGGATTCCCGAGTAAAACAGGTCGGTCTCGAGGAAAATCTGCCCATCAGTGATCGAGATGACGTTGGTCGGGATGTACGCCGACACGTCGCCGGCCTGGGTTTCGATGATGGGCAGAGCGGTGAGGCTGCCGGCGCCCTCTTCGTCGCTCATCTTGGCCGCGCGTTCGAGCAGGCGGCTGTGCAGAAAGAAAACGTCGCCGGGATACGCTTCGCGTCCGGGCGGGCGGCGCAAGAGCAGCGACATCTGGCGGTAGGCGACCGCCTGTTTGGACAGGTCGTCGTAGATGATGAGAGCGTGTTTGCCGTTGTCGCGATAGTGCTCGGCCATGGTCACGCCGGTATAGGGCGCGATGAATTGCAGCGGCGCCGGCTCCGAGGCACCGGCCACGATGACCGTGGTGAAGTCGAAAGCGCCCGACTTTTTCAGCTTGTCGACCACACTGGCAACCGTGGACTGCTTCTGGCCAATGGCCACGTAGAAGCACTGCACGTCCTCGCCCTTTTGGTTGATGATGGTGTCGAGGGCCACGGCAGTCTTGCCGGTGCCGCGGTCGCCGATGATGAGCTCGCGCTGGCCGCGCCCGATCGGGATCATCGAATCAATCGCCTTAATACCGGTCTGCAGCGGCTCGTGCACCGACTTGCGAGCCATGATGCCCGGCGCCTTGATCTCGACTTTGCGGGTTTGCTGTCCGGTAATGGGCTTGCCACCGTCAATCGGAATCCCGATGGAGTTGACCACGCGGCCGAGCAGCTCGTCGCCGACCGGAACCTCGACAATGCGGCCGGTCCGCTTGGCTATATCGCCCTCTCGGATGGCCTCGAAATGGCCCAGTAGAGCGACGCCGACGTTGTCTTCCTCGAGGTTGAGCACCATGCCCTGTACGCTTTCGCCGCCGACCCCGGTAAACTCGAGAAGCTCACCGGCCATGGCACCGGATAGACCGTACACGCGAGCGATGCCATCTCCGGCGGTGAGCACCGTGCCGGTCTCGGTGACTTCGACGCGTTTTTCGTAGTCTTCGATCTGCTTGCGGATGATGTCGCTGATCTCTGCAGCCCTGATTTCCATTTGGTTGGTCCCTTGCGTGTGGTCCCTAGCTGTGATTCTTTGGCGTTCTGGCGCGTCCGCCGGCATATGGCCGATTGGCCCGCCGGAGCGCGATCACGGCTCGATCGTCGGTTGGGAGCCGGTAGGTGGATCGTATAGTTGCGATCGGTGTATAGATCCTCATTATTTGGTCAGGCTATGGCGAATTTGTGATAACTGGGTGCGCAAGCTGCCGTCGTAGACCACGTCTCCGACCTTGGCCACCATGCCGCCCAACAGTTCGGGGTCTTCTTTGTTTTCGAGCTCCACGCTCTTGCCGCTGATGGTTTCCAGGATCGTTTTGAGCTGGGTCAGCTGAGCCTTCGTGAGCGCAGCGGCCGACGAGACCTCGGCTTTTACCCGACCGATGTGCTGGTCGATCATGGCGTTCAGCTCGCGCGAGATGTCGGGCAGCGCCGCGACTCGCTCCCGGTCGAGCAGCAGCAAAATGAAGTTTCTGACCACAGGGGACGCCTCGATACGATCGAGAATGGCCTCGAAGATCTTCTGCCGATCGGAGCGGGGAAATGCCGGATTGGTCAGGGTCTCGGTCAGCTCGTCGGAGGTTTTCATGGCCCGGGCCACGATGTCGAGCTGACTTCCGATCGACGAGTACGTGTCGCTGTCCATGCCAATGCCCATGAGGGCGCGGGCATATCGGCGAGCCAGGCTTCCTTGCGGCATTTATGCGCCTTCCTGTTCGCGGGTGGCGACGGCTTGCTTTTGCATATCGCTGATGAAGACGTCGACGAGTTGGGTTTGATCGCCGGCAGTGGCGTTTTCGCGGATCAGCTTTTCGGCCGCCGCGACCGCCTTTGCGACCACTTCTCGCTCGATTTCCAGCCGGGCCCGAGAAAGCTCCGCAGCAATGCGGGTCTCGGCCTCGCGTTTCATGGCCTCGGCCTGCGCCTCGGCATCTGCCACGATGCGCTTTTTCTCGGCCTCGGCACTGGCCCGAATATCCTCGATCAGTTTGTCCACTTCGGCCTCGGCCCTGGCGACCTGCTCGGTGTACTCGTCGAGCTTGGTCTGGGCCTCGTCGCGCAGCCTGGCTGCCTCCTCGAGCGCCTCTTTGATACTGGTGTGGCGCTTTCGGGCGTATTCTTTTACCGGCGGGGCGAGTCTCCAGCCGACAATGAACAGGACCACGGCAAAGTTCATGAACAAGAGCAGCACTGGCGGGGACATCTCTTGCTCGCCGGGGTCGAGCGTTCCGCCGTGGATGTCTTTGTCCTTGTAGTCGAGTTCGGTCCAGTTGAAATGGTCGGGATTGGGATCGCTGTGCTCGCCGGATTTGGGCGCAGCAGCCCCGGCCAGTCCACAGGCGAGCAAGATCAGGGCACAATACGCGATCGCGGTGCCTATAACGGTTTTTTTGGTCCTACGTGCTGCCATGGTTCCAGCAACCTTTCTGTGCCATCTTCCGTACCGCGGCGGGTGAACGGGCCGGTCTGTGGACGTACTTTTCACGCCACTTTTCGAGTATTCTGTCACGCCACCTTTCGCGACAGCAGTTTGCTGGCGATATCTCTGGCCAGATTGTCGGCCCTAGGCAGAAGTTCGGCACGGGCCGCCTCGGCTTCCTTGCGGATCTTGGCCCGAGCACTGGCCAGAGTTTGGTTGGCTTCGCTGCGGGCCTTGTCGGTGACCTCGCGCTGATAGGCAGTGGCCTCGCTGCGGATCGTGCGCTGCTCGGCGTGAGCTCGGGCACGTGCCGCGGCCATGCGGGAGTCGTATTCGGCCTTGCGCGCCCCGGCCTCTGCGGCGAGATTTTCGGCGTCGTCGCGGGCGCCTTCGATGCCGGCACGCCGCTCCTCTCTCATGCGCAGATAGGGCTTGAACAGCCACTGTGTCGCCAGTACGGCCATGATCAAAAATAGGCCGAACTGGAGGAACATGGTTCCGTCGATATCGATCAGGGGATGCTCGCTCCCGGCCGCGAGAGTGCTGAGCACGGGTTTTTGCATGGCAACCTCTTGGAAAATCATGACCTTGAAGGGACAGTCTCGAGACGCGCCGCTTATACGACTGGCCGTTGCACCGTGTCAACCACTGTGCGGTTCTGCGAGCGGGAAATCCTCTCGCGCTGTCGAGCGCTACCCGTCCTGTCTGCAGCTTGGATGCCTCGGTTGAGACACCCGCTGCGGCCGAAGTGCGTTGCCACTTCGGTTCGTCTCGGCCCACGGGGTGGCCGGCAACCTCCCGAGCCTACTTCACGGTTGCAGCCGGCTCGACCCGATGTTACACCGGAATCGTCGGTCCCTGGGTCAACACGCAAACCCCACCGCGCCATTGCTTCCCCTTGATACTCGGTTCGGGAACGGAGAACAATCTCCTCCGTTCGTTGCCGAGGCTTTGTGTCCACGTTTGGTATCAAGAAACAGGAGGGGTGGTGAAACAAAAAACGCGTAAGCCCCGGGGAAGTCTGATCGCCTTGCTGGCGCCGTGTCTCGCCCTGCTCCCGATCGTCGCCCTCTTGATGCATGGGATATCGGGTCGGGCCGAGGGACGCAGCCTGGAGATCGAAGTGGATCTGGCCAGCCGCCATCATGCGCTGGTCGGGCGTTTTGCCCGGGAAACTCTCGATCCGAACATCTCGACCGAGGCGATCGCAAAGACAGCAGATCTGATCGAGGCGACAACTGCTGTCTTGCTCGATGGCGGTGAGCTGCACGAATACGAACACGGCAGTGACCTCGACATCATCCTCCCCGACATAGTACCGATTGTGGCGATCCGCCCGGCCCGCAGTCCGAAAGCGGCGGCCGCTCTGCGCGAGTTTTCGATCGCCTTCAGAAAGTTGCAACAGGTCGGTCCAACCATCCGATCGAAAATCTCGAATGGACGGGATATAACAGGTGCTCTCAACGAGTTCAGCAACCGTGCTCGCGAGGCGCTGGAGCCTTCTCATCATGTAGTCGCCGAGTTGAAGCGGCATGCGGAAGAACTCTATACCCGCGACGTGCGCGCCCACCTGGCCGCGATTGCTGCCACCATTGTTTTGGGCCTCACTCTGGCCGTTCTCGCTCGTGGCCGCGAACGTCAACTCATCGAGGGCAACGTCAGTCGCGCCACAGCTGAAGCAGCGGCCAGGAGCCGTGCGGTCCTGGACAATGTGGTCGACGGCATCATTACCATCGACCAGACTGGGATTGTCGAATCGTTCAACCGAGCTGCCGAGACCATCTTCGGCTATGAAGCCGCCGAGGTCATTGGCAACAATGTGAGCATGTTGATGCCGGAGTTCCACCACCGCCGCCACGACAGCTACATCACGGCCTATCTCGAAACCGGCAAGGCCTCGATCATCGGCGTGGGTCGGGAGGTCGAGGGCAAGCGCCGAGACGGCACGTTATTTCCCGCCGAACTCGCGGTGAGCGAGACTCTGCTGGAAGATCGGAGACTGTTCACCGGCATTGTCCGGGACATTTCAGCGCGACAAAGAGCGGCCCGGGCCATGGCGGAGAAAAGCCGAGAGCTCGAGGCGACGGCCCGCTTCAACCGCAGTGAGAGCGAGATCATGGCGGTGTTCAACCGCTGCGAGCAATTGCCGACATTGCTGCAAGAGGTGTTGAACATCCTGGCTCGTCACCACGAGTTCCGCCACTGCACCGCGCACGTATACGACGAGTCGACTGACCTGCTCGAACTGGCTGCCAGTAACAGCATGCCCGGATCGTATCGCCGCGATTTCGAGCTCGGACAGGGGCCTGTTGGACAGGTGGCGGCAAATCGGGAGCCGCTGTCCATTCGCTCCTCCGAATTGCAGACCGAAATCGGGGCTGTGCAAGCTGTGGACATCCTGGTCATCCCGACCGCCTTTCAGGGGCAACTACTCGGCGTGCTGACCCTCGCTGCGCTCCGTCCGTTCACACCGCGTGAGCGCGAGTTCATCGAGCGCGTGGCCAGTCAGGTGGCAATTGCCCTGCACAATCACAAACAGTATCTCCAGGTCGTCAAACTGGCCAACGAGCTCGACGCAACCGCGCGCGAGATCGCCAAAAAAAACCGCGAGCTCGAGCGCGCCAATCGCATGAAGTCCGAGTTTCTGGCCACGATGTCGCACGAGCTGCGCACTCCGCTCAACGCCATTATCGGATTTTCCGAGATGCTCAGAGACGGAGCAGTCGGGCCACTCGACGAGCAGCAGGCCGATTATGCCGGGGAGATCTTCACCAGTGGACACCATCTCCTGTCGCTGATCAACGATATCCTGGACCTGTCCAAGGTCGAAGCCGGCCGTATGGACCTCACTGTCGAGGACGTCGATGTCGCAGTTGTCTGTTACGGTGCCCTGACAATCGTCAAGGAAAAGGCTGCTTCGGCGGGGGTACGCTTATCCAGCCAGATAGACGAATCGATTGGCTCGTTTCGAGCCGATGGTCGCAAGATCCGGCAAATTCTCTACAATTTGCTGTCCAATGCGGTAAAGTTCACGCCGACGGGCGGTGACGTACGGCTCGAGTGTCGCAGCTGCCCGGACCGGGCGGGGGAGAACATCGAGTTTTCGGTCATCGATACCGGAATCGGCATATCCGAAAGGGATCGCGACAAGCTATTCCGGCCTTTCTCGCAACTCGATAGTTCTGCCGCGCGCAGTTACGAGGGCACCGGTCTCGGTCTCGCTCTGGTCAAACAGCTCACCGAACTCCATGGCGGAACGATCGAGCTGGCCAGCGAGGTCGGCAAGGGAAGTCGGTTTACGGTACGCATTCCTCGCCACGCCCTGCCATCGGACGAGAGTGACCACGACCACTGGACGGCAGTGGGCGAGGCCGGGTCACAGCCATCGGCTGACCTGGGCGTGCCTGGGCGAGAGATGTCCGGGCGAGAGACATCCGGGCCGGAAATGGTTGAGCGTGGAACTGCCCAGGGTCCCGGTGAGGAGCCGACCCGGTGACCCATATTCTCGTCGTCGAGGACCATGCAGCCAACCGGAAGCTGGTCCGCGATCTATTGCGCCTCGACGGGTACCAGGTCCTGGAGGCGTCCAGTGCCGACGCCGGTATCGCGTGTGCGCGGGCAAAACGTCCCGAGCTGATCATCATGGACATTCAGTTGCCCGGCATGGACGGCCTGGCCGCTATCCGCATCTTGCGCGCAGATCCGGCAACTCAGGCGATTCCGATCATCGCGGTCACAGCCTACGCCATGCAGGGCGACGAGCAGAGAATCCTCGCTGCCGGCTGTGAGCGGTACATCGCCAAACCAATTCAATACAGAGAATTCCAAGCTATTGTTCGCGGTGTCCTGGGGGGGACGCGATGACTGACAAAGTACAATCGACCATTCTGGTCGCCGACGACGAGGCGATCAATCGCAAACTGTTGCGAGAGATGCTGCACAGAGAGGGCTATGCGGTACGAGAGGCGACAAACGGCTCGGAGGCGCTGCGTGCGGCCACCGAGTACCCGATCGATACCATTGTTCTCGACCTCATGATGCCCGAGATCGACGGCATCGACGTCGCCCGTCAACTCAAGGCGTCTGCCCAGACACGCTCGATACCGATCGTCGTGGTCACTGCGCTGAACGACAAACAGACCCGATTGCGCGCCCTGGAAGTCGGTGCCGAGGATTTTTTGATCCGCCCGGTCGATCGCCTGGAGTTGGTCACGCGCATCCGCAATTTATGCCGACTCAAAACCTATGGCGACAGGTTGCAGGGCCAGAACGCGGATTTGCAGGAACTCGTCGACCAAAAAACCCGCCAGGCTGGCGAGTCGGAGCGGTTTTTGCGCAACACGTTAGACGCTCTGTCTGCGCATATTGCCATTGTCGACCAATCGATGACCATCGTGGCGGTCAATCAAGCATGGCGGTCATTTGCCGACCGAAATGGATCGACCCACCCGGGCTACTATGTCGGATCGTCGTATTTCTCGGCCAATGAGCTGACCCAATGCGAAGACGAGGCGTCGATGGCCGAGGGAGTCGAGCGCGTCATGTGCGGCGACCTGCCGGAATTCACCTTCGACTACACCTGCAACGAGCCCGAGCAAAAACGCTGGTTCGTGGCCAGAGCGACCAGATTTCGCGATGCTGGTCAATCGTATGCAGTGATTGCCCACGAGGACATCACCGAGCTGAGACTGGCCGACCTGGCGTTGCGCGACGCCCAATCGAAACTCGAAGAGTCGCGAGAGCAGCTCGTCGAGGCGCAGAAGATGGAGGCCATCGGTCGCCTTGCCGGGGGCGTTGCGCATGACTTCAACAATCTGCTCACGTCCATGATCAGCTTCACCCGGTTCGTCTACGACGATCTGGCGGCGGGTGACCCGCGTCGGGAGGACCTGGCGGAAGTCCTGCGAGCGACCGAGAGTGCATCGCAGCTTACCCATCAGCTGCTCTCGTTTGCCCGCCGTCATCCGTTCGAGCCCAGGCGGATCGAGGTCAATGAATCACTGACCAATATCGACAGAGTCTTGCGCCGAACCCTTGGTGAGACCATCGAGCTGGTGCTGGTCCGGTCGACCCGGCCCCTTCACGTGATGTGCGACCCCGGTCGCTTCGATCAGCTCATCATCAATCTGGCGGTGAACGCCCGCGACGCCATGCCCGGTGGTGGCACCTTGACCGTGGAAGTGGGTCGGATGCCCCAGCCGGGAATGCGAAGCGGGGTTCATACAGAGCGGAGCGACCGCGCGGCCGACCATTCGATGGGGCCGGAACCTTCTTCGATGGGCCGGGATCGGGCCGGCGCCGGCGAGTATGCGCGAATTACCGTGGGAGATAGTGGGGTTGGCATTGCGCCACAGGACCTTCCGCACATTTTCGAGCCGTTTTTCAGTACCAAGGGAGAACAGGGTACTGGCCTCGGTCTGGCTACTTGCTACGGCATTGTCAAACAAGCTGGCGGCGACATCCGGGTGCGCAGCGAGGTTGGCTTGGGAACCCGGTTCGAGGTCATGATGCCGATCGCCACAGAATCCGCGGACTCTGCCGATTCGGCCGGGCTCGCGCCGGCCGGGTCGATAGCTCGGACTAGCCGAGCCGAGGCGCCGTTGTTGTCGCTCCTGGCCAGGGGGCAGACAGCTCTGATTGTCGAGGATCAACCGGCCATCTTGCGAACGGTATCTCGTATTCTGGCCCGTGTCGGTTTCACCGTGATCGAGGCGCGTACCGCCGAAGAGGCCCTGTCACTGGCCGAAGAGATCGGCACGGATCTGGCGCTATTGGCGACCGACGTGGTGCTTCCCGGGCTGAGCGGCGTCGAACTCAGTCAGCGGTTGCGAAAGCGGCTGCCCCGACTTCGCGTGCTGTTGACTTCGGGTTATATGAGAGATGAGCTGACACCGAGTATGCGGACCGATCCGGCAATGGCGTTTCTGCCCAAACCGTTTTCGCCGGCAGAATTGCTGTCTCAGGTCCGCCAGTTGTTGGGGTCGCGAGCCTCTGGAAGCTCGTTTTGACCCTCAAAAACCCAAAATAACTAGGGCGCACCCGAGCTCACCCTAGCATCTAACATCGCCTTGACAAGATTCTACTGTCCCCGCGGATTGAGCCAGTTCATGGCCCAAAGCGGGCGAACAGCACTGCCCGGCGTGGATTCGCTGATCATATTGGCGAGCTGCGGCAGGGTCGCGAGCCGGCCGCGTACCCGGACGATCGAACCGAACGCGGCGCTGCGCACCACCGGTGACGGATCGTCGAGAAATGCGGCTAGTGCTGTCGCGTCATCGACAACTCGGACCGCGGCGAGTCGAACTTCGGGATCGCTGGCGATGACTAGCTGGGCAAGGGCATCCTGTGCCCAGGCTTCTTTGCGCTCGAGAAGAGATGCCGCCGCGTAGCGACGCACTGTCGGATCGTCGTCTCTGCTCAGCCGGACGAGCAACTTGACCGCCTCCGCGCCGTGAGCCACAGCTAGAGATCGAGCCAGTGCAGCGAGAACCAGCTTGCTCTTTTCGCGGCGCAGAATGTACAGCTCCTTGTAAAATCGGGCCGGCTCGAGGTACGCTGCGGCCAGTACCGCGGCAGCGCGAACGCGCTCGTCTCGATCGGTCTTCATCAGCTCGACGGCAGACCAATAGGTCATGCGGCTGCGAACTCGGCCCTGTGCTGCCGCGACCACACCCCTGACACAGGCCGCGCGCACTCCGGCATCCGACTCGGAAAAGCCGCGGCGCAGACCCTTCATCGCCCGACTCGCCGCCTGGATTGTCGTGCTCGTGCCCAGGGCCACGCACGACGCGATCCTCACCGGCCGGGGCTGGGACGAATCGGCGATAAAGCCAGCCAGAATGGGTACGGCCGCGGGCACGGAAAATTCCGCCATGACCACCAGCGCGGCCCACTTCGACTCGCGGTCCGGCGCCTCGAGCCAGCCCAGTACAGTCGCCTCGGCGATGTCTCGCTTGCCGATGGCGGCCAGCGCCCTGGCCGCAGCCGCGCTGTTGTCGGCACTGCCGCCAACCCCACTGCCCTTGGCTGTCTCCATGATCTCGACGAGCAACGGTCCGGCCCCTTGATCCCCGATCGCGCCGATCGCCGCGATGGCCTCGCCGCGCAGCGCGACGTCGACCGAACTCTGAATGATCTGACGCAGCTCGGGCGCCGCAGCCAGAACCCTGGCCACAGTCGCCGCCACAACTCCCATCCGCTGCGTGCCGATGTCCCGGTCGCGCAAGGCCTCGCGAATCGCAGCAACGGCAATGGCGCGACCGAGCTCGAGATAGAGTTCACTCTTGCCGGCCACGCCATTGGATAGATCTCTGGCCAGGCGCCGGGCCGCGGTGGATACGTCGCCGGCAGCCAGAAATTTTGGTACAGCACGGCGCGCCTCCCACTCGATCCGGCGGAGCTCGGCCGTGGCAACTCCGGCCTGGCGACGATCGCGGGCGAAAAACCACTCGATATACACATTTTCATCGTCCGAGATAAATTCTCTCGGTGGCTCGGGAAATGGCGCAGCGTCTCGCACGATCTCGAGAGCGGCCTGGTCAAAATCGCGTTCGCCACTCTGTAGGGTGAATTTGGCCGCTTGCAGACTGCCGTCTCGACCGATGGCAAGCGAGATGCGAGTCGCGAGAAGGCTGTCGTTGAGTGCGTGACCGGGCGGCAGGCGCAGGCGGCAGTTTTCGAGAAACGTCGCCCAGGGCTTGGCGAGATAGGTATGAATTCTCCTCAGATAGGCTAGGCCCGGCTTGTCCGCAGGAGGCGGCAAGGGCTCGGAAAGCGGCGGCAGCGGCTGGAAATCGCTGGGAAACGGCGGCGGCGCTGGCTCGGGATCGCGCAGTCCAGATTCTCTACCGCCGCACGAAATCACCGAGACGACCATGAACGCGGTGCCAGCGAAGCCCACACGCCAATGTGAGTATCCCTGTCTCACATTTCAGTCCAGAGGAATTCAGAGCATAGAGTACTCGCATCGCAGCAACACTCCAGCCATCTATCCCGCATTTCTCACCAGGGCATCGCCAGAACGCAAAACTCTCATCACGGCATTGTCAGAATAGGAATCGCCGATTGGCCCAATCGATCGACCAATTTGACTAGTCGAGTGCATCGTAATCGTCGTCTTCGCTCGGTTGCTGCTGGATTTCCTGCAGTTCGCGGATGCGGTGGATGATTTTGTCGACGTAGGAATCGAATGGGGGGCAGCGCAAGCCCGAGTCGGCGAGGAGTTCCTGGGTCAGGCGACAGTTGTAGACTGCGTGGTGGTCGAGCGCGTCCAGAAATGATAAGGGGCCGCGAGCCAAGTCTTCCAGGCCTGGCACCCGGAGCAAGCTGCGGGTGATCCGTCCTGGAATGTATCCGCGCGGTGGTTTGGTGTGCGAGTGCTCGGCCACGAGCTCGTAGATGCGTCGGGCTGATAGCGGATTTGGGTCGGTGAGGTGGAATGTTTTGCCTGCTGCGCGCTCGTCGCGCGACAGTGCGTATGCGGCGTCCACGACGTAGTCGACCGGCGTCAGGTTGAGCGGCCGCGAGCCGCGGCCGGGCAGCGGCAGACTGACCTGGGTGGGGTTGGTGGCGATGAGAAACATCAAATAATGGGGCCCATCGAGCTTGTCGAACTCGCCGGACTTGCTGTCGCCGATCACGATGCCGGGTCGAAAAACTGTCACCGGCAGACGCCGTCCGGCAAATTGGGCCAGTTTCTCGGCCTGAAACTTGGTTTCCTCGTGGATGCTGTGGAACGACTGGCCCTCATCGAGTTCTTCTTCGAGGATGATGCCCTTGCGCTTGCCCGACACCGCTGCAGTGGACCAGTGGCAGAGGCGGCGCAGGCCGGTGCATCCCTCGGCCAGCTCGATAATGCCCCGGGTTCCCCCGACGTCGAGACGGCGCGCGAGGTGGCGATCGCTGACGGCGGGCTCGCTGCCGGACAGGTGATGGATGGTGGTCACTTCACCGGCCAGATTGCAGTATTCGCTCCCGGCCAGACCCAGATCCATATCGGCGGCGTCACCGATCACGAGCTCGGCGCGCTCGCCGTGTTGTCCGGGTAACCCGGCGAGAAACTCGCGGGCCTGTTCGGCGGGGCCGGGTTGGCATACGAGGTAGACTCGAGCGATGGTATCCGAGGCCAGTATCTTGGCTACCAGGCGACGCGCGATGAAGCCCGGAAAGCCGGTAACAAGCACGGTTTCCGGCAGCTGCAGGTCGGCCACGCTGGTTTCGATGGATTCACTCCCGGCCCGGTTATGGTCCGGCTGATCGGCTTTGCTCATGACGGTTGCGCCTCTCGCAGGGTATCCCATAGCTCGCGCACCTGGGCTCGGGTCTCATCGAGCGAGCGCGAATTGTCGATGACGTGAGCGGCTACTGCGATTTTGTCGGCGAGCGGTCGTTGTGCGGCAATGCGTGCCCGGGCCTCGTCCTCGCCGATGGTTTCCCGGGCCAGGAGCCGGTCCAGCTGGGTCTGCGGCGGTACCGAGACCACGACGACAGCACTCATCCACGGCTGCTCGTGGAGTTGTTTTTCGACGATGAGCGCAGCTTCGTAGAAGATGATCTCTGCTCCTCTGGCGGCGAGTCCGGCGATGGTCTCCTGGCTGGCCGCACGGATGCGGGGATGGGTGATCGCCTCCAATGCTCGGCGCGCATCTGCATCGGCAAATACGATCGCGCCGAGTTTTTTGCGATCGAGGGTGCCGCCTTTGGTGAGCACGCCCGGGCCAAAGCGTTCGGCGATTTCGGCCAGGGCTGGCTGACCCGGCTCGACCACGCGGTGGGCCAGTTGATCGGCATCGACGACATGGGCGCCGAGATCGCGCAACATACTGGCCACAGTACTTTTGCCGCTGGCGATCCCGCCAGTGAGTCCGATGACTTGCACCACAGCTGATGCTTATCACGTCCCTGCCACGAGGTATACCGAGCCCGCGTCCTTTTGGGTTCGAGAAGCAGCTGTTGGGACACTGGTTGCCTGGCGCCGCAAGATTTTTCAAAATGCAAAAGAGGACAGAGAGATGCAGCATTTCTTGCCAGAGATGGAAGCCCTTTACGCCGAATGGCAGCAGAAAGTCTACAAAGACGGCCATGATCAGGGCCGCAAAGCCGGACGCCAAGAAGGACGCAGAACAGGTCGAGACGAGGGCTACAAAGAGCTCTTGGTGGAATTGCTGGTGAGTCGATTTGGCCCGTTATCCGAGGCGTTATCCGGTCGCAAAGCGGCTCCGCTTCATGGTACCTCGGCCTCGCATTCCTCACCGGAACGCCCCGAAGGGTAAAGCCCATCTCAAAAACCTGCCATCGCCAGGCCCGCGATCCATCACCGCTAACCGCGTTGCTCTCAGCGGTGCCTGCTCACGTGTTCCAACACGGTCCGCGGGCTCCTCGCTCGCGCCTTGCTAACGGCGCGCCCGGCGACCCTGGCTCGGTCCGATTTTTGAGATGGGCTCTAGCGGGGTTCGGGGGAAATCCCGAACCCCGCTACCATTGCTGGGCAAAGCCCTCCGGCGGACTGCTAGCGCGTGTTGTGATTTTTGCCCTCGGGCTGAGTGTTGTCGGGCTGATCACCGGCAGTGCCCGGGCCAGTCGATCGGATTATGTGGGCAGCAAGGCCTGCGCACCCTGCCATCAAGAGGCCTACAAGGTGTGGCGGCAGAGTGCTCATGCCCGGGCAGATCAGCGGCTCGGACCCGCGCCCAACCCGGCTTGCCTCGGCTGTCACACCACGGGAGAAGCCCCTGCGGGACGCGCTTTCTTCGCCGGAATTGGCTGCGAGGCCTGCCACGGTCCAGGTGCCGGTTACGCCGAAGACGACATCATGCGCAACCCGACATTGGCGCGCCTATTGGGCCTGCGCGATCTGTCCACTCGCAGGCGCCGCGCAGCTCTTTGCGCCGGTTGCCACGGCGCGCAAACCCGCCTCGCTCCGTTCGACCCAGAAGCCGCCTTGCGCCGTATCGAGCATCGATGAGTCTATACTGTCCACGAGCTTGACAATTCGGCGCCGCGTCTGCTCCCCTGGAGAGGGTGCACAGGTGATCAGGCTTTTTGTCAGCGATCTAGATGGATGCATCAGCTATCCGTTTCGCCCGCCTCCTCTCGATGCGATATCGGAATTGGTGAGTCTGCACAACCGACGCGAAAGCGATCCCGCGGTGCCACTACTCACTCTGTGTACCGGGCGGCCGTTGGCCTACGCCGAGGCAGTGGCCCAGTGGCTTTCGGTCACAGTGCCTATTCTCTTCGAGAGCGGCTGCGGTATGTACGATCCGACGCGCATCCAGGTATCGTGGTCGCCGCGCATTACCGGGGCCACAAAACGCGCACTCGACCAGCTGCGCCACGTCATCCATCGGGATGTTGCCCAGCACCACCCCGGCACCATGCCCGAATTCGCCAAGCGAATAGATGTCGGCGTGGTCAATCCCGATCGGCAACGGGTCCGTGACTTGCGCCAGGCCGTCGAAACCCTGGTCGCGGACTATCCCGACGCCGAGCTGGAAGTCCACGACACGCCGGTCTCGGTCAACGTGATTCCACGCGCCGCCAACAAGGGCGCAGGCGTGGCATGGCTGGCCGAGCATCTGGGTCTTTCCCTCGACGAAGTGGCCTATATGGGCGATAGCCAGGGCGACATCAGCGCGCTCACCCGGGTCGCCATGCCATTTGCGCCGGCCAATGCAGCTGCCGAAGTCAAGGCGCTCGCCCGGGTAACCCGGGGCGAAGCCACACTAGGCCTGGTCGAAGCATTCCGCGCAGTCGTCGAATACAACCGAATATCAGCACGATGACTGACACGTTGCATTCTTTCCACGGGATCGGGTGTAGGTGAGACTGTATCGTCGTGTCGATTTCTAGCCACGGCTCGTCCAACTGTTAATCCGCGCCTGGTAGCATGGCTTCTACCTGTAATGCGCCATGTGGGACGATCGCAAACAACGAGACATCCAGGCCAGCGAGGGAGATACTCTACAAGTCGCCCGCTTTTCTGTCGGCGAGCAGGAATACGCCCTCGACATCATGCGCATCAAGGAAATCATCAATCCGGTACCGATTACACGGGTGCCCAACGCGCCCACCTTCATCGAGGGGATGATCGAGCTGCGCGGCGCGTTCTTGGCCGTCATCGATCTGCGCAAACGCTTTGGCCTCGAGCCGGCTCCGCTCGCCCGAGATCGCAAATACATCGTGGTGACCACCAAAGGACAAAATTTTGGACTCATCGTCGATCGCGTGATCGACGTCCATCGCATCGCAATGGGCAATGTTCGCCCGGTGCCCGACGCGGTTATCGGACCGCAATCACGGTTTGTAAAAGGAGTGATCAAATCAGATGAGCGTATCGCCATCGCTATTGACCTCGACGCTGTCCTGTCGCCCGACGAACGCGATCAACTCCTGCAGCTCGAACTATAGGCAACTCTATCGATACACCCGGTCAGGGCCGGTAAAAATGGTAACGACCTCGAGTAGCAAGATGGCTGGCGATCGAAGGCACACCGACGACAGGCTCGGGCTCGATCAATCGGCCGGCTGCGTAATGCGCGTCGCTCAGCTCACGGATTTCATTTTTTATGAAATTTTCGCCAACCGTGATAGGATAACTCGCCAAGGGGGGGAAGCCAGCGAGTTGGCGTTGCTGACTAACTGGCTTTTCTAGCCAGCCCGAAGTAGTACCGCCACATGGAGAAGGCTCTGACAGCGCTCGTAGTGGAAGACAACAAGTCGGTACGCGAGCTCATCGTGATCGCGCTCAAGCGCATTCCTGGTCTCGAAGCCATAGAGGCCAATCACGGCGTCGAGGCGCTCGAAAAGCTGGAAGGTATCCAGCCGGATATCATTCTTACTGACATCAATATGCCGGTCATGGACGGAATGACCCTGCTCAAGCATGTGCGTGCCAATGAGAGCCTGGCCAAAGTTCCGATAGTGATCATCACCACTGAGCACGCTGCTGCCGATAAAGCGCGTGCCATTGCACTGGGCGCCACGTCGTATATTACCAAGCCCATTCGCGCCCCCCGCTTGCTCAAAGAAGTGCGCAACCTGCTCAAGGTGTGAAGGGATTGTGATCGATCGAATGACCGGCCGACTAGACGCCCCGGCAAGGAATGCGAAGCGGAGTTCTTGCCGAGTGGAGCGACCGGGCGGGCGGCGATTCGATCAGCTGTCAGCTGTGCTCCGCAAGGTCTCTATCGCGCTGGTCATTGCCACATCAGTGCTGTGGGTCGGCGATGCTCGCGCCGATCGCGCGTCGGCCCGCCATCTGGTCGAACGAGCACGAACATACCGGGCGCGTGGTGCCAGTGATGAAGCGCTGCGTCTGTGCGAGCGGGCAATCGCACAAGATGCCGACTATCTACCCGCCCATGAGATGGCTGCGCCCATGTGGTTCGACCGGGGCAAATACAAGACTGTAATAGGTCACTTTGAGCGACTCACCCTGCGTTTTCCCGACTACGCATTCGGCTGGTATACCCTGGCGTACGCCTACCGGCTTGACGGGCAAACCCACAGCGCTATCGCAGCTTACGAACTGTACATCGGGATGCGGCCCGACGAGGCAGCGCCCTACTTTGGCCTAGCCATGTCCTACAAAAAAGCCGGGCGAACAGATGACGCTGGAGCGGCATTTCGACGCTACATCGAGCTCGAAGGCAGTTCTGCCCGAGCGGGGTTTGTGCAAAAGGCACGCAGCGAGCTCGAGCGCCTCGCCGGTGCTGGCCGCCCGGACATCCCAGCAAGGGAGCGGCCGGACAGCCAGGAGCGGCCGGACGGCCATCTATTCGAGCAGACAGACCGTCCCGGGCCGAGCCATCGCGCTGAGTCTGTGCCCGGGGACCCGGCTCTCCTAACCCGGGTCCGCGCATTGATCGCCGAGCAGCGCTATGCCAGTGCCGAGGCTGCACTGACTCGGTTTCACCCCGGCGACTGGGGCGAACAAAAAGCGCGTGCATTGCTTCTCGTGCAGATTTTCATCGGCCGGGGGCAGAGCCGGTCGGCCGGCGAACTCCTGTGGGCTACTCTCGCGGCTGTACCGTGGGATCCGTCTGTCCAGCGCTTCTTGCTCGCTCTACCAACCGAGAGCCGCGCCAGGACAGCGCCTATGCCTGGAGATAAATGACGAAGCGGAGTTCCTGCGAAGCGGCGCAGTCGGGCGGCCGGCTGTTCGGTCGGTCGAGCGATTGATCAGAAAGTCGGTCAGTGCGTCCAACGGCGCAGGTTGGGCAGCTCGCTTTCGTCATAGCCGTGGGCCATGACAAAATGGTAGGCGACGTCTCGAGCGGCCTCGCTCTCCACTACGCATTCGAAGATATACTCTTCGTTTTCGTTTGGCTCGGACAGCACGTACGCGATTTCACTGGCCATGAGTACGATTTCGCCGACCAATTCCTTGCCCCTGACCAGTTGCACGATGAGTGTGGCGTCGTCTTCGGCAGCCAGATGCCAGTGATAGTCGTCGTGGTCGAAGAGAAGTGCGTCCGGAGTGCCCGCGCGGAGGATACAATTCGCATGGGCCTGCAGCCACGTCCAGAACTTCTCAAAAGGTACTGTCACGGCCGCTGGCGAGGCCTGCTTGGGCGAAATCGGCATGTCCGCGCTGAGCATAGCGCAACCCCGTGAAGGGTAAAGAGCAATTACAGACCCGAAACGACATTGCCGGGTGGCCCGTTGCAACCGTGCTGACAACAGGCAAAGGAAAGGCTTGACTTGCCACCATGGATCAATAGAATCTCGCGTTTCCGCCTACCCTGATAGATAGGAGGCGGCCAACCCGAGTAGTCGAGACAATGCCCACGATCAATCAACTCGTTCGCAAAGGCCGCAAGAAGGTCAACAAGAAAGGGACCGCCCCGGCTCTCAAGGGGTGTCCGCAGAAGCGTGGCGTATGTGTCCGGGTCTACACGTCCACGCCGAAGAAACCCAACTCGGCGCTGCGCAAAGTGGCCCGGGTACGCCTGACCAACGGTATGGAAGTCACGTCCTATATTCCCGGCGAAGGACACAACCTTCAGGAACACTCGGTGGTCCTGCTGCGCGGTGGACGCGTCAAGGATCTGCCCGGCGTCCGGTATCACATCGTCCGCGGCACGCTGGATACCACCGGTGTGGCCAACCGCAAGCAGGGACGCTCCAAATACGGGACCAAGCGGCCCAAATAAAAACAACGAGGTCTAGACGATGCCCCGCAAAGGTGGAGTTCCCAAGCGTCAAGTTCTGCCCGATCCCAAGTTCATCGATGCGCCGAATGAGACTCGCCGTCGCCTTACCAAGTTCATCAATGTCGTGATGAAAGACGGTAAGAAGTCAGTCGCGGAGCGCATCGTATACGGTGCGTTCGACATCGTGGCCGAGCGCGCCAAGGACGATCCTCTCAAGGTGTGGGAGCGTGCGTTGTCCAACGTGCGCCCCCGAGTCGAGGTCAAATCGCGCCGGGTCGGCGGCAGCACCTATCAGGTCCCGGTCGATGTCCGGCCCGACCGCTCGCTGGCCCTGGGCATGCGCTGGCTGACCTCGTATGCCCGCAAGCGAAACGAGAAGACCATGGTCGAAAGGCTGGCCAACGAGATCCTCGACGCCTCGCAAAACCGCGGCACCTCGGTCAAAAAGCGCGAAGACGTGCACAAGATGGCCGACGCCAACAAGGCGTTTGCTCATTATCGCTGGTAGAAGAACAGACAGTCTATGCGGCGGCGTATCTGGCGCCGCCGTTTGTTTTCGGCCCTGGGCCCGCGAGCTCACACGTGTCCCGTACAGTCCCCATCGCCGAGACCCGCAACATCGGGATCATGGCTCATATCGACGCCGGCAAGACCACCACGACCGAGCGGATCCTCTACTATGCCGGGGTCTCGCATCGGATCGGCGAGGTCCAGGACGGCGCCTCGGTAATGGACTGGATGGAACAGGAACAAGAGCGAGGCATCAGCATCACCGCCGCCTCGACGACGTTTCACTGGCGCGACCACCAGGTCAACCTCATCGATACGCCAGGCCATGTCGATTTCACCATCGAGGTCGAGCGCTGCTTGCGCGTGCTCGACGGCGCGATCGCAGTATTCTGCGCAGTCAGCGGAGTGGAGCCCCAGTCCGAGGCAGTTTGGCGCCAGGCCGATCGATATCAGGTGCCTCGGGTGGCTTTCATCAACAAATGCGACCGCGTAGGTGCCGACCCCGATGCTGTCGTGGCCGAGATGCGAGCTCGCCTCGGCGCCAATCCGATTCTCATTCAGATCCCTCACACACTCGAGGAAGGGTTCGACGGCGTGGTCGATCTGGTCACCATGCGCTCGCGGGTGTGGGACGACAGCTCACTCGGGGTTCGCTTTCAGGACGGACCGGTGCCCGAATCGCTGCTCGACGAGGCTCAGCTGGCCCGCGAGGCCATGCTCGAAGCACTCGCCGAAGTGGACGAGCGATTCATGGATACGTTCCTGGCCGATCCGGATGTCACCCCCGCGGACATCACGGCCGCCATTCGGCGGGCCACCCTGTCGCTCGAAGCCGTCCCGGTTTTGATCGGCGCAGCCTTCAAGAACAAAGGAGTGCACAATCTGCTCGACGCAGTCGTCGACTATCTGCCCTCCCCGATCGATATCCCACCGGTGCGCGGCACTCATCCCGACACCGGAGTCATTTTCGAGCGCCGGGCTTCATCGGACGAGCTGCTGAGCGCGCTGGCATTCAAGATCATGGTCGACCCCGCGGTCGGCTCGCTGACCTATCTGCGCGTGTACTCCGGCAGCATAGAGACCGGCGACTCGGTTTTTAACGCGACCAAGGGGACCCACGAGCGCATCGGCCGTATCGTGCGCATGCACGCCAACGAGCGCGAGGACATCAGAGCTGTATCGGCCGGCGACATCGGAGCGGCAGTCGGACTCCGCACGGTCACGACAGGCGATACGCTGTGCCACGCTGGCGCGCCGATCGTCCTCGACTCGATTCACGTACCCGAGCCGGTCATCGGAGTTGCCATCGAGCCCGAGACCGAAGAAGAGGTCGACAGATTGCACAATGCTCTGCTCTCGCTCGCAGCGGAGGACCCAACATTTCGGGTGCGCATCGATCCCGACTCGTCACAGACCATTATTTCGGGCATGGGCGAGTTGCACCTCGATATCCTGACCGACCGGCTGCGCCGCGAGTTCGGGGTCGCCCTGCACCTGGGCAAGCCCCAGGTCGCGTATCGCGAGACCGTGACCCGGCCGGTTGAAGTCGACAAGCGATACATTCGCCAGGCCGGCTGCCCGGGACAGTACGGCCATGTCCGCATCACGGTCGAGCCGGCCCCGCGCGGGGCTGGTTACATCTTCGAAGATGCTCTTCCCGACGGCGAGATCGCCAGAGAATTCGTGGCCGCGACCCAGAGCGGCATCGCCGAAGTCCTGGAACGCGGAGTGCTGGCCGGATTTCCAGTAGTCGATGTCAAAATCGCCCTGGTGGGCGGCAGCTCGCATCCGGTCGACTCCTCTGCAATATCATTTAAGATTGCTGGATCACAGGCATTTTTACAGGCTGCCCAGGGTGCGGAGATGACTCTTCTCGAACCTGTGATGGAGATCGAGGTAATCACTCCCGAGCAGTTCATGGGCGAGGTAATCGGCGATTTGAGTGCAAGACGAGGAAAGATCACTGGAATCAAAGCGCGGAGTGGTGTACAGGTCATCGCCGGCCTGGTTCCGCTCGCCACGATGTTCGGGTATGCCACGGACCTCAGGTCGCGGACGCAAGGCCGAGCAACGTACACCATGCAGTTTGGAGATTATGTCGAAGTACCCAGTGGGATCCGCGAGGAGATCATAGCTAAGGTCCAGGGGGCCTGGACGGCCAGAGCCCAGGGGGCCTGAACGTACCAGGCCGAGTGACCTATACCCGCCGCGCCCCCACCTCGCGCAAGGAGAACAAGATGGCCAAAGAAAAATTCGTCAGGAACAAGCCGCACGTCAACATCGGAACGATAGGTCACGTCGACCACGGAAAAACCACGCTAACCGCCGCCATCACAAAGGTTCAGGCGTCCCAGGGACTCGCGAATTTCACCGCGTTC
>JAKSDA010000104.1 GCA_022360315.1 Pseudomonadota bacterium | reverse complement strand
TAAGTACCCATTACGGCCGACCAGCCCGCCGATGGCTGTGTTGCTCATCGGTCACGTAGGCCCACTATGCTCCCTCTTCGCGCCTTGCCCTCGACGCGCTGGACCGACCCTACTGGGCACTTACTTACGGGTCGCGGTACTGAGCAAACGGCCTGCGATAAAATTGCACAAAAGTCGCCCCCTCGATCAAACCGGCCTACCCTGCCGGACCTGGGCTTCAACGTTTTTCATTTTTGATCGAGGAGGCATTATGAGCGCACATCAGCTAGCCAGCGTCACCGCAGTCACCGAGCGAGAACTACCGCTCCATGGGGAGCTGTTGCCAGACGAGCAGCGGGACAGCGTCCGGGTCCAGGCCGAGCTCCCGCTCGAGATACCGCTGCCGGGCAACCACCAGGTCCGGCAAGTCTACACCAGGAATATCAGTCGAGGTGGGCTCATGTTCCGGGTCACGCGGCCGGTACGACTCCCGGCCAGCCCCGTGGTCGCGCTGACCCTTCCCGACGGCAGAACGTTCGTGTTGAGCAGCGAGATTCGCCACGCTGCCCGCGTCGACGGCAGCGACGAGGTCGAGGTTGGCGTCCAGTTCAAAGCCGTGCCACACGACGTGGACCGGGCCTTGAGAGCCGCCCTTTCTCTCTAGCAGCGTTGGGGAGAACTCCCCAGCTCCGCCGGTATTTTATCGATAGCGAGCCTGGTGAATGCTGGCGCGGAAGAATTCGCCTTCGGAATCGAAGCGATCTGAACCGAAATACCAGCCGACACGGAGCTGGGTCGGGATGGTGTACCCGCCGAACGACGTCTCTCGTTGCAGCCAGCCACCGAAGTCCACGCGATGAAACTCGCCGCCTTCGGGATTGCCCCAGCGGGCCAGCCGTGCCGAGCGGAGCTGTCCGCTCTTTTCGATGTCCAGATGGACCTCGACTCGATCGTCGGCCAGCGCGATGGTCGCATCCGCACGCTGCTCGTCCGGGGCAGTCCACTCGACCGACTGGTCGAGCAGCACGGCCGGAACCCACACCGATTCGATCTCGAGGCGCCCCATGGCCGAGCGGGTGATGTCGGGGCCGTCTGCCCTCATCACCGGAATGAGGCCAAAGATTCGCCAGTCCATGGCGCCCTCGCCATCGACAATGCGATCCGAGCCTTTGACCGTGAAATGACCCATCTTGACGCGGGCGCGCCAGATCATGCCCCGGTCCCAGCAGATGACCTGTTCCGCATCGAAAGCGTGCCAGTCATTGCCCAGCTTGATCGCCCCGGTCATCGACAGCCGCACGGCCGAGGACAGCGGTGTTCCCGGCGCGATCGCATGGGTGAGATAGCGGCGCGCCGACTCGGGGAGATGGATCAGCTTGGCCGGGTCGAAACTGCCGGTGGCGGCCGGCGCTCCGTCCCACAATTCGTCCAGTGTTGGATGTCTGGTCATGCTCGGCCTGCAAGGGACGCGGATCCCCGATAAAACCCAACTGTAACCCGGGGGCCAATGATGACTCTACCCGCTTTCGGTTTTGTCTTCGGTTGTGCCCGCTGCCCCGGGCAGGGCGGAGGACAAAAGCGCCATCACACTGGGTGGCCGGATGGACTGGTCGAGAAATGCCTGTTTGACCCGCTCGGTCACGTCGCTTTCGAATGCCTTTTCGTAGTGGACGTCGAGCACGTACGCCTTGGCCCGCAATCGTGTGGCCAGATAACTGGTCTGAATTACATCCTTGACCAGAACCACAACCGGCTTGGCCAGATACACGAAGCGGCTGGTCCGCACTGCTTCGAAAATAACCCGCTTGGCCGCGCCGATATCGCTGTCGATGGCGACGTAGAAATCCATGACGATCTGCATGTCAAGGGCACCGGCGTTGCCAGAGACGACCACTTCGGTGAGAAAGCGATTGTTGGGAATGGTGACCACCGAGTCGTCCAGGGTGAGCATGCGGACCGAACGCAGACCGATGGCAGTAATCTCACCGTACTGGCCGGCAACCGTCACCCGGTCGCCGACCTGAAAGGGGCGGTCGAATAAGATGGTGATCCCGGCCAAGACCGAAGAGGCCAGATCCTTGAGGGCAAACCCCACTGTCACGGCGATGACGCCACTGAGGGCCAGGATGGCCTCGCGCTGCAATCTTACTACCGAACTCACAACAACGGTAATTGTGATAATATAAATTATAAATCGCAATATAGTGTTTAGTTGCTGAGCCAATAGCCGCCGGTCGGAAAATCGGTCGGAGAACCGGTCGGTCATTCCGTTGATGAAGCGAAGGGCCAACATGGCGACAACGATGGCCGCGAACGCCGCGACAAGGCCGCTCGGCCGGATGAATTTGACGATTTCCGCCGCATCCATATCCTGGGCCAGCGCCGACGCAGGGATGAGGTTAAAAAATATCACGACGAGCGAAACAAGGAATCTCCGCATGATCGCACCATCAGCTATAAAGTAAATTCTTGCGTTTGAGATAACGGATGATCGGCTGTTGCCAGTGTACGCTCAGCTTGGTTCGCCCGGTGCGCGGGCTGCGCCACATGTAGCCGCGGTCGCGGCAGTAGCGCAGGGCGAAGCGACAAAACTGCTCCGGCAGGTTGGACACCGTGACCAATTCACTGGCGGTCATGTTCTCGTGCTCGACAACCGCGGTCAGGACAAAAGCGATATCGTCGGGCAGTTTTTCGAGTTCCTCGATTCGCGGCGAGGCGAAGAGATGGACCCGCACTCGGCGTTTTTGCGGGTCCGGGACCAGTGATCGCAGCCAGAAGTGACAGGCCAGACGTGGATTGCCATCGGTGAAATCACAGAGCAGGCGAAAGTAACCCTGCGACGTGCGGACGATCTGCGTCGCGGTATTCACCCCTTCCAGTCGAGTGACCAGAAGATCGGTGAAGTTGGTCCGATAACCGGCCCGACGCATGCGGGTGAGAATCATCCGGCGCAGATCGGTATCATTCCACGGCGGGATGTGCAGGACGCGGCGAAAATACGATACGCCGGCAGCAATATTGGATAGGTAATCCCATGCCGTGCTGTCAAACGTGAGGACCCAAAAAATGTTTTCGCAACTCGCGCTGACAATCCGAGTGAACGCCTCCCAGGCGGCAAAACCGCCCACTTTGCGCAAAAACAAGTTGTGACAATTGTCGACCGCGACGATACACCGCTCTTCTTTGGCCAGTTTGGCGGTGATCCGGGTGATGAGTTCGGACTCGTCGAGTCGCCCGCTGGCCGAATCGTCGTCCGATCGAATAGCCGGCCGGCCAGCCGCTCCGCTTCGTAAGAGCTCCGCTTCGCTTTCCTTGCCGGGACGTCCGGCGGTCTGCTGGGAGACTTCGAAGAGCCTGGCCAGCCCGGCGACCAGGGCCTCTGCGTCGGTATATTTGTCGCGCAGTTTGAGCTTCAGTACCGGCTCACCCAGGGCACGTTCGAGCAGATCGAGCCCGGTGCTCTTGCCCATGCCCGCGCCGCCGACAAGGACCACCGTGCCCTCCACGCGATCGTCCTGCCAGGTGGTGAACGCCTGTCTGATGTCGTCGAGGAAAGCCGGCTTGAAGGGCCGATCGCCAGGCCCAAGCGGACCGGTGGGAAATTGGTCGACAATCTGGTCGGGCAGCGAGTGCGGTTTGTCGAGTACCCGTCCATGTTCCGCGGCGTGTCGCTCGACCCGGCGTCGAAATACAAACGAAAGAACACTCCTGGTCGCACCGAGATTCAATACGATGCGCTTGCCGACACTGACCAGGCGACGCGCCAGCGTGATGACCAGAGCCACGGCAACCACCACCACGCCGTAAAAGCGCGATGAGTGGCGGCGTACGATGTGGGTGCTCGGACTGTCTTCCGCCCAATTCTCGGTGCACGCATCGACTATGTGGGTGCGCCACAAACGCAGGCAATAGACAGCGAGCAATAGCGCGCCCCACCAGGCCAAACCCGCTACCCAGTGAAAAAGCACCGCCGGACCGATCGCGAGTCGAGCCAGGTCGAGCAGTATGACCACGGTGGCAGCATATCCCGATACGATCCGCCAAGTGCGCACTGCAAGCTCGGACACTGGAGCCGGCGGAGTGTCGTCGTATAAATCGTCATCGTATGGAGTGTTGTCATATCGATGATCGGCAGCGGGAGATTTCGCGATGCTCCACCAGCGGGGAGTCGGCCTCTTGTGACTGCTGCGTCTTTGGTCGGTCGGTTCGTTCTGATCGCGCCGGCCAGGTAGCAGCGTGCCTTCGAGGGTCACGGCGGCGGAAGGGTCGGTTTTTATTGCCGCCTTGGCGTCTCTGTCGGCAACCCGGGCCGCTTTTGCTCTGGCCCCGACTGGACGGTTGTCGGGATCCGACGCGTCGAGCGGATCGCCGCTATTTTCGCGCGAGTCGGCTGATTGCTCGGCAGCCCGGAGGCCAAAGTAGTGCGCCGCGCTGTGGACCAGACGCAGCTGAAAGCGAAACACTGCGCTCCACAACACAAAGACGTAGACGAGCTGGATTTCGGGCGGCGCAGACTCGCCGCCGAGTCGGTGAAAGACGAATACGGCCGCCGCGAGGACCACGAGCGAGGGGCCGAAGTTGCGCGCGGAATCGGCCAGGCGGACCAGGAACATGGTCCAGTTGTCCAGATGCATGGAAGTGCCGACCGCCTCGACGCAGACGAGCATCCAGCGGTCCCAGCGGCGAAGCACAGAGCGCAGGAACAAAAGCACCAGCGCGATCTCGATCAGCCACCACAGGGCAGCGGCCACTGCCGAGAGATCGCCGAAAAACGAATCGGCATCGCGCAGCTGATGGTATCGGCGGTTGGCCCAGTGCACCGCCCTGGACGCCACATGCACGGCCTCGGACAACAGCGCGTCCGCTGCATCACCGGTCAGTCCCGACAGGCGGTCGAGTTCATCGCGACTCAGCTGTTCGAAGGCGGCGAGGCGCAAATCGTTGAGTTCACTCGCCTGTCCGGAGAATAGCTCGGCACATTGCCAGGCTGTGGACGGCAGCTCCAGGGCGAGTTTTGCGGCCTGATCGGTGAGTGTCTGGCGCAGGCTGTCGAGTTCGTCGCGCTTGGCCGCATACGAGTCGGGCAGATTGCGCACGGCCCGGCTCAGGCGAGCCCCCGGCGACGGCACTTCGCGGCCGGGCAATGCGTCCAGGCTGCAGGATAGCAGTGTGTCCTCGACCCGCGTCTGCTCGCCAACAATGCGCCAGTACCGCGCTCGATTGGCCGGGCTGCCGGGGAGACGATCGTCCAGCTCACCGCGGAGTTCGCGATAGAACGCCTCCAGGCGACTCCTACCGGTGTGGATCTCGCTCCGATAACTGAGCAGCGGATTGTTGCGCTGTCTGGCCAGCTCGCCCCGCACGCCCTCGAGTCGGGCGCGCTCGGCATTGATGAGCGCCGCGGCCCGGGATTGTGCCTGTCGCTGTTCCGACAGCGCCTCGTCGCGGGCCCGCTCAGCTTCCCGGCGGATCTTTTGCGACAGTTCGCTCTGTTCGGCGATTTCCTTCTGCCCGTCATCTCGGGCCAGCTCGGTCCGGCGCTGCCTTTCCGGTTGACTGCGGTCGAGGAAATCGCCCTTGGCCCTGGCAAGAGCGATCAAAGCGCGGAGTTTGGCACGCTCCAGGGCGATGTTTTCGAGCCGGGCAGCGGCCAGTGCGATGTCCTCGGCCGAGCGGTTGTCGCGCACCTGTCGCCGGCCCCGCCGGCCGCTGGTCGGTTCGACTGCTTTTTTGGCCAGGGCGTCTGCGAGCAGGGCGAGGTCGCGCGCTGCAATCTCGAGCGAGCGGCGAGCGGCGTTCAGGGCGACCAGGTAGTGGGCAACCGCAGCTGGACTGTCGAGATCGACCGCAAATAGATCGGCCAGATCACTGGCTGGCTTTACTGTTTCGGGCGAGAGTTCGGCGATGGCAGAGGTGCGCCCTTCGAGGGCGGCGATCTCGCCCCTGAGCCGGCGATTGCGGTCCTGCTTCCAGGCCAAAAGTTCGGCTGGCTCGACCGGAGACGCAGCAATGGCAGGTTCCGCTGGGCGGTTCGGTGCGGCGTCGCGAGAAGCGTCTGGCCCGGCGTCCTGCGCGCGTGCTCCTTGCGCTCCGGCGATCCAAATCGCCCACACAGCGACGACGACAGGCCGAGCATGACGCACCGTTCCAGGGTAACACGCTGGATGGGACAGGTCACCGCCCTGGATGGGACAGGTCACCGCCATTGCCGGCCCGCCGTCCGGTCAGGGATACGAAGTGGAGTTTTTGCCGAGCGGAGTGGCCGGCGGTCGGCTATTCAAACGGATACCCCGGTCGGCTACGCGCCTGGCGCGTCGACTGCACAGGCTTGATTTCTGTCTCGACCAAAAGGGGTTTGCGCCGATTGGCCACGATGTGTTCGGGTGGAGTGCGAATGTCCCAGATCAGTCGGAATGCAGCCAGGAGGCGCAGAATATAGTAGGTCATGTCGATCTCGTACCAGCGGAAACCCTGTCGGCACGACGACTGATAGTGATGGTGGTTGTTGTGCCAGCCCTCACCCATGGTGATGAGTGCGAGCAACCAGTGGTTGCGCGACTTGTCGCTGGTGTCGTAGCGCCTGCGGCCAATCACATGGGAGAGAGAATTGATGGTAAAGGTCCCGTGCCACAGAAATACGGTGGATACAAAAAATCCCCACATGAGCGCTTCGGTTCCACCGATGAGAAAGAGGAGCACGGCAAAGCCGGCCACCAGGGGTACATGGTACCGGTTGAGCCAGCGCAGCTCGGGGTATTTGGCAAAATCTTTGATCTTGTCGTAGTCGGTTCTCTCGAAGTCGAAGGCCAAAAACCAGCCCATGTGCGACCACCAGAACCCGCCCTGCGACGGGGAGTGGAGGTCGTCGGCCATGTCCGACCGGCGGTGGTGATGGCGATGGTGATGGGCCCACCAAAGCGGTCCCTTTTGCGCTATGGTCGCGCAGCCCAGTCCCAGCAAAAACTGCATGAAGCGCGAGGTCTTGTAGGTGCGGTGCGAAAAGTAGCGGTGCAGGACTCCGGTCACCATGAACATGCGCGAAAAGTACATCCCGACCGCCCACGCGAATCCCGACCACGACCAGCCCAGTATGATGAGCCCCACCACGGCTGTTACATGCACCCCCCAGTACATGCTCGCGACCGGATTAAAATAGATGCGATACCATTTTTGGCTCTGCGCAGCCTCGATGGGATTCATATCTGTCGGTCTACCGCATCCTCCAATCCCCGGCTGTCATGGCTGGGTCATAACTCTGTCATTGCACAACGGCTGATTATTCTCGGCCATTCTGCGATGGTCGCGGAGATGTTCCCGAATTGCAACGCGGCTGTGCCGATTCACCGCGGCTTCGAAGAAAACCGAACTCAGGCGTCCGGATTCTTGTACTCACCCGAATTTTTCCATCACCCAGACCGAAGATTTACGATCCGGGACTACACGTGGCCCGGGCTGCTCGATCGTCACCCAGGGGCTTCACTGCGCACTCATGGACTTCAATGCGCGCTGATTTCCCTCGTCGATGCGCGTGACGCGCAGGCCGAAACCAGTGGGATAGTTTTTAGCCTCGGGGCTGCTTGGTTGGACCACCCGAACAACAACCGCACGGCACGATGCTGTGTCCTTGCGGTCATATAGCTCGAGCGTCAGCTCGGAGCCCACCCCAAATGGGTAGCTCTTGGCTACCTGCGTGTACAAAAACAACCCTTTGCATGATATGTCACGCGTTCGAAAAACAAACTCTCGACCGGTCCCCAGCACCTCGACAATCGCATCGACGCGAAGTTGTTTGGCCGCACGATTTGCTAGAACGTCTGTATCCTGGCGATTCTGCTGTTCCAATCCCAAGCTCACCTGATGAAGATATCGATGCCCCAAAAAACTAGTGTACAGGATACATTTTTGAAGAGCTATGTTAAAGCAAAATGTGCAAGTGAACCTCAGAAATCTACTCCGCGGATTCTTACTCGGGGCGAATTTCGGTGTCGACACGAGAAAGCGCGTGGTATAGGCCTCATCGCGGTATAGGCACCATCGTGGTATAGCCAGCATAATCGCCGACTGGAAACCGATGGACGTTCGCTGCGAGAACTGCGGGACAGAGTACGAACTTGAAGACGCCAGGCTGAGGCCGGGCGGCGTTACTGTCAAGTGCACGCATTGCGGCCACATGTTCAAGGTTCGCAGGCGTGCCGAGACCGATCGGCGAGTTGTGTCGAAAGTGCCGCGCACCTCTTCGCAGGGAGTGGAAACCATTCCGTTGCCGATAATCTCCGGATCGTCGGAGCCCATGGCTGCGGCCATCCCCGGCGATCGACTGCAGCCGCACGTACGGGCCCACACAGAGTCGGGTCCCGCGGCCCGGGCCAGGCCGAGCCCCGAGTTGCGGCATCCGGCCCATCCGAGCCCGATGCCCCACGCGCTCGAAGCCGTACCGACAAGGCGAGACAGGTTGAGTTCGGGTCCAACCGATCGGCCCGGTACATCGCAGGCGGGCAAGGAGAGGCTTTGGCTGGTCATGCTACCCGATGGAGAGATCGAGACGTGTCGCGAGCTGGCCACTCTGCAACAGTGGATCATCTCGGGCAGGGTCACGCGCTCGTCGGGCATCTCGCGTACTGGCAATACATGGAAGGCACTGGGTGAAATCGCCGAGTTGAGCTCATTTTTCGATATTGCGGACGAGGCCGAACAGGTGCGCAGAGAACGCGCCGCGTCGCGGGTGTCACCTCTGCCCGAGCCGGATGTCTCATCGCCGTCTGGGCCGCACGGTGCGATACCGGGCGGGTACGAGTCCCACGACCATCTCGACAGCGGCCCAACCCAGCCGATGGGTATGATCGAATCGAGTGGACGGCTTCCACCCCCTGCCGTGGTCGAGCAGCCCGCACCTCCAGAACCGTCTGTGCCCGTCCCACACGGGTTTCACGAAGGGCCGGGCTCCGCTCCACACGGCCGTTTTCCGCTTCCTGCCGAGGGGATCGGACGAGCGCATGAGGAGCTGTACGAAGCTCCATCGGAGCTGCGAGCACACGACCCGAACAATCCAGCGGAGTCGTCGCCATATACCGTTCCGCCGGCTGAACATTCGCCGGAGAGAATCGCTCCCTCGCAATCAGGCGGCTGGTCGGGTCACCTGCACAACGTCGAGGGGAGCGGCCCAACCGGCCCGGTCACAGGCCAGGCTCGCGGAACGACTTCCGGTGAATTCGCATTCACCGACGGACAGCCCGTTGTCAACAACCGAGCAGATGCTGACCGCTCTGCGCGCAGTGTGTTCGCGGACGAAGAAGATGACTACAATCCGGCACGCAGCAGTGCTGCGCGCTGGATTGTCGTGCTGTCGCTATTTCTCATGGCCGGTGCCGCAGTCGTGGTTTATTTCATGGTATTTCGCCAGCCTGTCGGTGACGCTCTGTTGGCCGCGCCAGGCCGAGATGCGGCCCCGGTCGTGCAGCGAGTGGGGCCCGATGCCGCCGTTGCCGCTGCTCCGCCTGCAGCGAAAGAAGTGCCAGAGCCGCGCCCACCAACTCCCTCTACAGCCGAAATTTTGGCTGATACGTACCAGCATCTGCTGGCCGACGATCGCAATGCCATCGCCGACGCCGAGGCTGTACTCGCCGGGCTCGATGGTGCGGATTCGGATCCCGAGATCCTGGTCGCCCGGGCTCGCATACACACTGCGCTCGCCCAGCACCTGTTCGACGAGGTCCAGGCGATGGGCAGAGGGAAAGAGAGCAAGCGCAGGCGAAACCAGCTCAACCGCACAGCCCAGCAGCGTGTTCTCGACGCGGTCACTTTGACCAAGAAGGTCCGGCAAAAGGACAGCAAGAATCCGGCCGCCCTGGTAATCCTGGCCGACGTTTCCAGGCTGCAGAACAAGCGTGCCAGCGAGGTCGAGCGCTACGTCAAAAAAGCGCTGAAACAGGATGCCGCCAACCGCGACGCCCTGCTCGTGCGGGCATTGTCCCATCTGCGCCATAACCGCCCACGCAAGGCGCGCAAGCTGCTCGAGAGACTGGCCAGCGGAGCTGGAGATCCGATCAAGACAGGCGACATTCGCCCACTCTATCGGCTTGCGCTGATCGATTTGGCCGACAAGAACTACCGCGATGCGCGCCGCCGAGCCGATGCCATCACGGCGGTCAAACCCGATCATCCGGGCGCCCAGGGGCTCATTGCCCGCATCGATGCAGCGACCGCGGTGAACACCGACGACCCCCTGCCGCGCGAGGAGGATTCTCGATCGTCACGGGATGAATCCTATGACTCGATCCTGGAACGGGCCCACCGCAGGGCCGAAAACGGCGACTGCAGCGGGGCGCTGGATCTTTACGAACGGGCCGTCGACATGCAACCGACCAGCGTGCCCGCGCTCACGGGTATGGGCTACTGTCACGTCGATCGCAAGGAATTCGCCAGCGCGCACGGAAAGTTCAAGGCGGCGCTCGCGGTATCGCCACGCTATCAGGAAGCGCTGTGGGGAATCGCAGAGGCCTACCAGCAACAGGGATTGAAGCCGCAGGCCATCGCGGCCTACAAACTCTTCATTGAAGAGCATCCGAATACCCCGCGCGCAGATCGCGCCAGGCAACATATCGAAAAGCTCGGCGGCAGCGCCTCCGAGCCGGCCGGGTCAAAGCCCACATCGGGACCATCGGGACCGCCCTCGGGCAATGATCGCGGCGGCGGATCTGAGCAGCCGTCGAGTACCGGCGCGTCGTCTGAACCGGGCCAACCGCCGCCGTCGAACCGCGACAAGGCGCCCGACAGCAGCGGAACGACCGGAGCTGGCGACGAGCCGGCCGGTTCGTCGCCCCAGCCCGGTTCCGGCGACAGTCATGCGGGCGATGACAAATCATCGTCGGGGACTAGCCCGAATCAACTGCCGGGAAGCGTGTCAAATCCGTAAGCGCTTCGCACCGGTTGGAGGTCGCGATGAGTAAGCTCGGTTATCGATTTGCCCTGTGCGTTGTTCTCTGCGCGTGCGGTGCCAAAGAGGCCGAGCCCGGCGATCGGGAATCGCCGGGTGACAGAGCATCCACTGCAGCCGAGGCATCGAACGACCCTGGCACGCCCTCGCACAGCCCTGTGGCCAATCAGATGGGCAATATGGATTTTCTGGGCGCCCTTTTATCCAGACAGCTCGACGAGCCCGGTCCCTATGACGAAGTGCGCCACTCGCCGGGATTCGACCGCGGCAAAGACCACTTTGCGGTCATCGAGCTAAACGGCCCCATCGTCGAGCTATCATCGTTTTCGTGGATGACCGGTATGGGCGGACTGGAACTCCGTACGGTGACCGATACGCTGGACAAACTGGCCGCCAACCCGCGGATCGCCGGAATTCTTCTCCGCGCCGGCGATATGGCCATGAACGCAGCCACGGCCCAGGAGCTTCGCCTGGCCATGGAACGTTTCAAAGACGGTGGCAAGCGCAAGCTCTACTGTCACACCGAAGGGGTGGCGAACTTCTCCTATTACGTGCTCGCCGCCTGTGACTCCATCGGGCTGGCTCCCAATGGCCAGATTGTTGTCTCCGGGGTGACAGCGGCACTCATCCATGTCAAAAAGATGCTCGACAAGCTCGGAGTGCGCGCCGATTTCCTGCACATTGGCGCGTATAAGGGCGCTGCCGAACCGCTCACCCGCGACCGTCCTTCGCGGCAGCTGACCGAGACCATCGACGCCATTCTCGACCAGGGCTACGAGACACTGGTCAGCGGGATCGCCACTGGTCGCGGAATGGATCGCAACATTGTGGTCGAGCTGGTCGACCGGGGTCTGTTCAGCAGTGCTGACGCGGTGCGAGCCAAACTGGTCGATCGAGAAGCAGTATACCAAGAATACCGCGCTTCCGCGCTCGGCCTTGCGCAGTGGACCACGGTCGTGCCGGGCGGATCGGGGCAGCCCGATATCGGCCAACTGATGGGTTTTTTGGGTCTGGTGCCCCGGGTTCGGCCCGGTGAGCCGCACGTCGCCCTGGTCTACGCTGTCGGCATGGTGATCGATGGCAAGGGAGGCGGCCTGGTAGGGGCGCGGCAGGAAATCGCTTCGCGCACCCTGGTCGCGGCATTGCGCACGCTGGCCGCCGACGACAAGGTCAAGGCCATCGTACTCCGCATCGATTCCCCGGGTGGTAGCGCATTGGCGTCCGAGTCGATCTGGCATGCCGTCGCCGAGGCCAGGGCCACAAAGCCGGTGGTTGTGTCCATGGCTGGAGTGGCTGCGTCCGGCGGGTACTACATCGCGTGCGGTGCCGATCAAATATTCGCCCTGGACAACACTCTGACCGGCTCGATCGGCGTGGTTGGCGGCAAGCTCGCGCTGCGCGGTGTACTCGATGAGATCGGCGTCGGGGTATTTGCCATGAGCCGCGGCAAACGGGCAGGTATCGGCTCGCCGTTCGACCTGTGGACAGCCGACGAGCGCCTTGCCGTCAAATCGATCATGGAAAGTATCTACCGCGCATTTGTCACCCGGGTCGCCAGTGGGCGCAAGAAGAGTCAAAAAACCGTCGAAGCTGTCGCGCAGGGCCGGGTTTGGACCGGAGCTGAAGCCCGGCGAAACGGCCTGGTTGATCGCATTGGCGGGCTGGCCGACGCGATTGCCGAGGCGCGCAAACTGGGCAATGTGGCCGCCGACGTCGAGCTCGAGATCTACCCGCCCGAGCCGACCTTGTTCGACCTTGTGAACTCATTTGTCCGGTCCTCGCAGGCGATGACCCTATCCGCCCAGGCTGCCCACGTGTTGGATGATATCAGCCAGTTTTTGAGCCATAGCGAGCGGCGGGCAATGACCGGCCTGCTCGATCAAATCGGCCTTTTGAGCCGGACTTCGGTGCTCACCGCTGCGTTTTTCCCGGTTGTTTTTTGATC
>JAKSDA010000604.1 GCA_022360315.1 Pseudomonadota bacterium | reverse complement strand
AAGTACCCATTACGGCCGACCAGCCCGCCGATGGCTGTGTTGCTCATCGGTCACGTAGGCCCACTATGCTCCCTCTTCGCGCCTTGCCCTCGACGCGCTGGACCGACCCTACTGGGCACTTACTTACGGGTCGCGGTACTTAGTCGAGGTGAACAGCGAGTCGACTTTCAGTGGCACCCCACGCTTGCTAGTAGGCGGGTTTCTTCATGCGCTGCTGCCGAAAATCTTTTGGTAATACGGAACGCTGCTGCCGGTCGGGTGAGAGAATTGGTATCGGCCGAGGCGGCCCAGTGGAGCCTGACGCTGCTGGTCTCATCCGTAGATACTCGTCCGATACAGTGAGGATAGGCAAAAAAGGAGGAGATCACGTTGGAGTGGTTGATCTATACTCTCATTTCAGTTGGGCTGTATGGGCTTTGGGGATTTCTGTCCAAACTGGCAAGTCGGTACATGGACCCGGCTTCAATTCTTGTTTACCAGACGGTTGGGGCATTGGTGGTGGGTATCTATGTGCTGGCACAAATTGGTTTTAAACCGCAGGCGTCTGCCAAAGGGATCATCTATTCGCTTCTTCTTGGGACGACCGGGATGGCTGCAAATTTTTTCCTCGTTAAAGGGGTAAGCCTCGGAAAAGCCTCGACTGTTATTGTGATAACTGCCCTGTATCCTATTGTGACTATTGGACTCGTATACTGTTTTTTTGGTGAGAGCCTG
This sequence comes from Pseudomonadota bacterium, assembly GCA_022360315.1. Classification (GTDB taxonomy): domain Bacteria; phylum Myxococcota_A; class Polyangia; order Haliangiales; family Haliangiaceae; genus JAKSDA01. The sequence goes on along the minus strand of JAKSDA010000604.1, from coordinate 31,649 downwards.
TCCATGCGACAGTGGGCCGGTATCGGTCTAGGTCTGGTAGCCATATACCTCTTGGCTTCATAGGCATCGATGCATAATCGTTTTCTCACATGACCCCGTCCAGGCCATACAGCTTCCGCGCGTTGTCGGCAAATAGATGTCGGGCCCAGGATCTGGCCTCGGCCTCGGTAAGCCACGCGTTCGACACCAGCTCGCGCAGCGCGGCGTCCACTTCTCGGCTGGCAACCCGAGCGGCCCAGGCGACGAGTTCGGGACCGACACTGCCGTCGGAGCCGTATAGCAGCTTCGAGATGGGAGCCTGCTCGAGAAGATCGAGGATCACGTTGCGGCAGCCGTGACCGACCAGGGGAACCGCCAGCGAGATATCGACCTGTACCTGCTGGTACAGGCCGGCCAGGATACCGGCCTTTTTTACATGGGGATAACCGGCGTGGAGGATCGCGATGGGAACCCCGGAAAACTGGCCCGAATCGAGGAGTGGCTGAAGGAGCCACGGGTCGCTCTTGGCCAGAGTGAGATCGCGGTCGCCAAAGCCAGTGTGAATCTGAACCGGCATGCGCAGGGATTGCGCGACCTCGAACGCGGCGTACACAATGGCCGCGATCAGCGCTGGCTGGGTCAGACGAATTCGGCCGGCTCGTTGATCGATGGCTCGTCGCTCGGCGTCGAATGCGGCGCGCAGTTCGGCCCGATTGGGGCGGCCGAGCTGCAGACCACCGCGGTAAGCGGCGATGGTCTTGAACGCAACCACTCGCTCGCGATCGACCGCGGCCAGCGTTTGCATGAGTTGATCGATCAATTCGCGTGCCGAAGGGGCTGCGCCAATGAGCGACTCTGCCACGCTCTCGACCCGGACCACTTCGCGACAGGGCACGGCAAAGACACGCTCGCAGTCGGCCAGCGACAGTCCGCCCGCCGGGTAACCAGTGTCCAGAATCAGACCACGCAGCTGATGACCGGCGAGTAGTTTGCGAGTATAGCCGGCCAGACCGAGCTGGTTTCGCGCTGCGGCCAGCCCTTCCGCAGTCGCCGGCACGCCGAGCACGCCGGCCAAATACCGCACTCCAGCCGCGGCCGTGACCGTGTTGCCGGCATGTCTGGCCACATAGATCTCGTCGTCGGCTTCGGTGAAGGACGATATCACGTCGGACGCCGAGACCTGGGCGCGGTAAAGGCAGGGGTGGACATGCCCGTCGATGATGTCGAGGTCGCCCGTGAACAGGAGTTGGTCGGCTGATCCGGTCATCGCGATCGCAATCGGAGAATCACAACCGGGCAATCAGAACCGAAATTGATAGGCCAGCCGTTCGCCGTCCCGACCGAGGGCCGCAATGGCATCGATCTCGGCTCGCTTCATGGTGAGATAGTCGCGAACCCGCGCAGCTCCCATTTCGGCGCAGAGAAGCTCGTCGCGTTCCAGTGCGGCGAGTGCGGCCGACAGGTCAGTCGGATAGGGCAAGAGGCCGTGCTTCTTGCGCTCGTCGGGAGATAGCAGCGCAGGGTCGGTGAGCGTGGCCGGCCCCGGGTCGAGCTCCCGATCGATGCCGTCAAGCCCGGCGATGATCAGGGCCGAGAGAGCCAGATAGGGGTTGCACGTCGGATCTGCCGGCCTGTACTCGAGATTCAGCGTGGCCTCGCGATCGTGGGCAAAGCTCGACACCACCCGGACGGTCGCCTCTCGATTGTCGGGGCCCCAGCCGGTGTAACACGAGCTCCAGCTGCGCTCGACGAAGCGTTTGTACGAGTTGCACGTCGGTGCAGTAAAGGCCAGTAAACCGTCTGTATGGGCCAATATTCCAGCTACAAATTGTCGGCCGATGGAGGATAACTCGTACTCCTGCGCCTGAGCGTAAAATACGTTGCGACTGTCCTGGTCCCACAAACTGAGATGAATGTGACACCCGTTGCCCGCGCTGTCGGGATACGCCTTGGGCATGAACGAGAGCCGATAGCCCTGGGCCAGGGCAACACCCCTTACCGTTTCGCGAAAAACCACCTGTTGATCGGCAGCGCGCATGCCCGGCTGGTGTCGTACCGGGATTTCGAGCTGGCCGGGCCCGGCCTCGGTGAAGAATTTTTCGACGTGCACGTCTTGCGCTTCCAGGGCCTCGATGGCGGCCAGGGCAAACGGACTGGCCTGGTCGATTCCCGCCGAGCCGAAGCAGTTGTAATCGGCAAAGGGAACCCAGCGATCGCCGGGTTGCGCGTAGAGAGTGAACTCGTTTTCAAATGCGGCGCGGATGGTAAAGCCGCGCTCGGTCAAAGAGCCGACCACGCGGCGCAGCAGGCTGCGCGGACACAGCTCCCAGGGCTGCCCTCCCAGGGTATAGAGGTCGGCGAGCAATCGGGCATGGCCGGGCAGATACGGCATGATTTGAAACGTCTGCGGATCCGGTACGAGCCGGACCTCGCCGATCGGCTGGTAGTGGCTGGTCGGCGGCAGGACGTCGAATACCGTGACCGAGGCCTGGGCCTGGGTGAGACCCAGCCCACTGGCCAGCATGCTGTCGACCCCGCTCGGGGTCACTGCTTTGCCGCGGGAGATGCCATCCGGCCCGACGTACATGGCACGGATCAGGCGTATGTCGTGATCTGCGATCAGCCTGTGCAGCTGCTCGATATTCATCATATGTACCGCGCGATCGAATCCTGGCCCGCATTGGGCATTAGACGGCACAAACGGCCTCCAGTGGGCCAGGAAACGACTGACCTGGTGAGCAATGTGTTAACTGATGCGGCCATGGCGTCGATCCAATGGCGCAGCAGCGCGGTATCAGGCTTCTTCGCTCGAGCTTTCGCTTGCCCTGTCGCCGTCGGCCTCGCCCTCGCCGTCTTCTTCGCCTTCCTCGGCCCCTTCGGCAGGCGGGGGAAGTTCACCGCGCGACATCATTTCAAGCACGCGCGAAGCACCTCGCTCGAGATAATCGTCGACAATCTGCGCAGCACGCTCGCTGTCATGCGCCTCCAGCGCCGCGATGAGCTGGTCGTGCTGCATCACCGTTTCCGCTGGCGCGGTCAGATGAACCAGCACAGACGTATACGACTTGACCGCATCACGCACTGTGTTGATGAGCAAGCCCATGACGCGATTGCCGGTCCCGGCAGTGAGCGCCACATAGAACTCGAAGTCGAGATGGAAAAGCTCCGTCGCCTCGATCTCTTTCTTGGCTCGATCCGCTAATTCACGGAGACGGCCGAGCTGCTCCGGAGTAGCTCGCTGGGCTGCCAGACGAGCCGCTTCACGGGCAAAGATCCGCCGAAACTCGAGCATGTCGCGAATGAGCTCGGGATGGGACGTGGCGGCAAGAGGCAGCAGATGAGAGACCAGCTCGATGCCGCCAGTCTCCATGAAATTCTGCACCCTGGTGCCGTCTCCCTGGCGAATTCGCACCAATCCAAGGTGCTCGAGCTTTTTCAGCGCTTCGCGTAACGATGCACGATTGACACCGAGACGCTTGGCTAACTCGCGCTCAGGAGGCAGCTTGGCCCCGGGCGGATACTGTCCAGTAAGGATAAGTTCCCGAAGCTGCTCAACAATCTCTTCGGCAACTCGCTGTTTTTCTACCGGTTTGAGCATAGTTACAAAGAGCGCTGAGATTACCGCGGTTGTGTGGTCGGGCCAAGTCGAGGACCAACTTTCGACAGAGTTCCTTCACTATTCTCTTTCTGATCTTACAATTAACACACTAAGTGTAATTTATAATTCTATTTTAAGCTCTATTGATCTGGAGCCGCGCACACTTGAGCATTTCCTTGCCACCGTGTTAACTGGCTCAGCTGCGAGTGCGCCGCCAGGTGATGAACCCATGACCCCCGAAAGTACGGAGCGAGCCAAGAGCGATCTGGCCAGTCGAGAAGACGCTGGCAACGAGGACGCTGGTAACGAAGACGCTGGTAACGAAGACACTGGCAACGAGGACGCTAGTAACGCAGCGGTCACCGCCAGTATCGTCGCCGAGCACGGTGGTGGAGAAGCGGCGTATTCCATGTTTGAAGTGCGCAATATATCCACGGGCGGGGCATTTTTTGCCGGCTCGTTGTTCCTCGAGCTACACGAGGAGTTCACAGTGGAATTGTCATTGCGCGATGTTTCGCTCCGAGCGCGTGCTCGAGTCGTGGCCCTGGAGTACGGCGATATTCCCGGCATGGCGGTCGAATTCTTGCAACTCAGCGATGGCGACCGCGCGCTCATCGAGGCATGGACAAGCGCAGCAACAAGAGGTTGAACAGAATTTGGCGACCTGATGTCGCCGAGGGGATCGATCATGGCCGAGACGATTGAAGATATCAGCTACGATTATGAAGAAGACGGCCGTCTGGTACGGCGCGAACTAAAACGCGAAGTGCTCTCCAAAGGGGCATGGTCGACGATCATGTTCTTGTACGAAGAGTTGGATCGCAAAACCGACGAGTGGCGCATGCCCAAAGTTGCGATCGTTCGCTACAAGAAATGGAACGGCGCCTACCGCAAGCAATCGGGGTTTAACATCTCGAGTGAAAAGCAGGCCCGTCAGATTGTCGCGGCGATCGAAAACTGGTTCAGCGAAGAGGCCAAGGCCGAGCGCGGGGCAGGGACCGAGGAGTAGCTCCAACATAAGGGCCCTTTGCGAGGCTCTGCTTTAAAACCGTGTAGATGGCTCGATGCTCCTGCCAGCGGAGCATTCTGCGACGTTTTGGCTCGGTCCAGCGGTGGCGACGCAGATATTACGCGTTTCTCCGCGTCCGCGGTCGGTCGCGTGCCTGGCTGGCGAGTTGGATCAGCCCGCTCGCAATCTGCCACCGGTTCCCGTGGTGAGTTCTGCACCCGACTGGACCGTGGGGGTGCCAGTCATCATAGTGATACCAATTCACCCGGGGGAGACTCATCGTGATCTACTCTGCAACGCTTCATTGCTCCGTGGGAAAAGCCTGACGTGCCCGAGTGTCGGTTTTGGCAGTCGGCATATCGGTTGCAATCCCCATCCAAGGGGGCAATTGCAGAGTCGTGGATCCGCTGGCGGACCCATGTACTGAGAAGGATACGCACGATGACACTGCATATTTTTGGCTACCAGCTCACAGAACTCACCAGTAGGCAGAAGTCGGATTTCGAGGTAGTTCGCGAAAAAAATGCGCCGGTCTGTGGTGCGGCAGGGCGTGATCCGGCCAAACTGTTGAGAGCATCGCTTTTGACCTGCCAAAAAGGTGGCTATCTACAATCGGCCTACCAATGTCTGGATTGTGATCGGTTTGTTAACTTCGTGCCGTCCCGAGATCGGTCTTTCGTGACCGTCCGGTGTGCTGCGCGGAGCAGCGATCCGGTCAAGAGCGTGATGAGTTTGGCAAATTCGGTGCTGACCATCGAGCCTTTTGCCTCGGTGAGTGTCGCCGACGAGTTTGCTCGCACCCGCGGCGTGCGCCATTTGATGGTCGAGTCCAATGGATCATTTATCGGACTGGTGTGTCGGTGTGATTTCGTGGGCGCCGGGCGCGAAGATACAGTGGCTCGACATATGACGAGGCGAGTTCTCGTCGTCGAGCCCGAGACCAGTATGGGCGCTGCAGCGGCGCTCATGGCCGAGTACGGTGTGGGTTGTCTGCCGGTGTTGCAGGGAGACAAGTTGCGCGGTGTGGTGACTCGTGGCGATCTTCGCCGAGCCGGTGTCGAAGAGGAGTGGCTCGGCGCCAGAGCGTGCTCGCGTTGCGGCAGTCGGCGCGGTGTCTGTGTCCATCCGCAGCGACAGGATGCGTGCGAACTGTGCCTCGATTGCCACCGAGCTGCGGCGTAGTACTGCGACCCGCCGGGCGCAATCACGGGCTACACTGCTCGAATCCTCGGAGCAATCAGGTAATCGCCGGCAATCGATCGATTCACATCGATCGCCACATCATCCAGACCAAGTCCCTCGACAAGGTCCCCTCCAACATGGCGTCAAACTCTCTGTCATCGACCATGATCTGGCTGGCAAAGCTCTTTTGATGGGTTCACTGCGCCACTGGTACCCGATCCGCCTGATGACCGATACCTACATTGGCGCCAAGCTGAAACGCAGACATCGTCCCCAATTCCCTGAAACGCAGACATCGTCCCCAATGCCCGGGTGTGGTTGAAATCGAGGGCCAGAACGGGCGATTCTCGGCCGTGTCGTACGTGCCGAGCCGTCCACTTCTCTATGCCCACCGCGGTGCAGCTGCCGAGCAGCCGGAGAATACGCTGCCGTCGTTTGCACGCGCTCTCGAGATCGGAGCCGACGCTCTCGAGTTGGATGTCCACATGACGGCAGACGGCCACATCGTGGTTTCCCACGATCCCTCGGCTCTGCGCATGGCTGGAGTCGATGCGTTGTTTCGCGATGTCGCCTTGGCCGAGGTGCGGACCTGGGACGCCGGCTACGGGTTTGTCGACGTTTCTGGCCAGCGGCAATTTGTGGCCAGAGGCTACCGCTTTGTCACGCTGGAAGCAGTGCTGGCCGAGTTTCCCGGCGTGCCGCTCAACGTGGACATCAAGCAATCGCGTCCTTCAATGGTGTCACAGGTCATCGCATTGCTTCGCCGCACTGGCAGCTGTGAGCGGGTGACGCTGGCCAGTTTTCACACAAATGTGATGCTCACAGTCCGCCGGAACGGATACGACGGCCCTACCGCCCTGTCGCGTGCTGAAGTGGCCACGCTCCTGGCCACCCCCGGGCGACTGTGGCGCGGCATTTGGCGCCGACTCGGCGGCGCTGGCCTGGCCGTGCAGATCCCCATCGGCGCCGCCGGATTGCGACTGGACACGCGTTCGCTAGTCGACAAGTGTCACGCCCTGGACATGCGCATCGATTACTGGACCATCAACCGACCAGACCAGGCCAGGCGACTGCTTGAGCTGGGCGCCGATGGCATCATGACCGACGATCCAGCCGCACTCAAACCGGTGTTTGACGAGCTCGTCAGTGGCCGACCAATCGAATAATTTTGCCGAAAAATGATAGCTTGAGCGCCGAGCGGTTGGGCCGCGCACGGTCACCTTGGACTTTTTCCGGCCTGATCGGGTGTAGAATGGGCCGACCTGTAATCTGACGTCAGGAGGACATATTATGGAATCATTTCGCGCTTATCGCGTACACGACGAGGACGGCATGGTGGGCGGGCGCCTGGACACGATCGGTCTCGATGATCTGTCGCCGGGCGAGGTGGTCATCCGGGCCGCGTATTCCGATGTCAACTACAAGGATGCGCTGGCCGCCACGGGCAAGGGCAAGATCATGCGGCGATACCCCATGGTCGGCGGCATCGACGTGGCCGGGCGGGTGCATTCTTCGACCGACGATCGCTTTCGCGCGGGCGACGCCGTGGCGGTGATCGGCTGTGGATTGAGCGAAAGCCACGACGGTGGCTATGCCGAATATGTGCGCGTTTCGGCCGACTTTCCGGTGGTTCTGCCAGACGGTGTCTCGCTCTATCAGTCGATGGCACTGGGCACGGCAGGCTTTACCGCGGCGATGGCCATCGATCGAATGGAACGCAATGGACAAAAAAGCGACAGCGGTCCGATTCTGGTCAATGGCGCCACCGGCGGGGTGGGCAGCTTTGCCATCGATATGTTGTCCGGGCTGGGCTACCAGGTCGTCGCGCTGACCGGCAAGCGCTCGGCAGCCGAGTATCTGAAACATCTCGGCGCGGCCGACGTGGTCTATCGCGACGAGTTGCAAATGGGCCAGCGAGCGCTCGAAAAGGGCCGATGGGCCGGCGCGATCGACAGCCTGGGCGGCGAGACGCTGGCCTGGCTCACCCGCACCATGACGTCGAATGGCAACATCGCCAGCATCGGCCTGGCCCAGGGGGCGGAGTTGAAGACCACGGTTATGCCGTTCATTCTGCGCGGCATCAACCTGCTCGGCATCAACTCGGTGGTGGTGTCGCATGACTTCAAGGAGCGGATCTGGCGCCGCCTGGCCAGCGACCTCATGCCCCGCCACCTCGACCACATCGTCACCCGCAAAGTCACACTCGACGAGCTGGCCCCGATATTCGACGGGTATCTTCGCGGCGAGGTACAAGGCCGCACAGTGGTGCAAATTGCCAGTGAATGAAATGCCCGACCACGGCACAGCCGGACGCCTGCAAGCTCCTGAGATACCGGAATGGATCTCCGCCATGCTGGCTCCTGGCACGATCCGCTATGCAGTTCGCCTCGGCTCTTTGCGCATGCATGTCATGGAACTGGGCGAGGGTCGCCCGGTGCTCATGCTTCACGGCAATCCGACCTGGAGCTTTCTGTACCGCAAAGTGGCCAGCGCCCTCACCGGCGAGCCGCTGCGGTTGATCATGCCCGATCTCATCGGCCTGGGGTTTTCCGACAAGCCGCGCGATCTCGGACAGCACACGCTCCTGGCACACAGCCGGTGGCTCGGCCAGCTGATCGACGCGCTCGGGCTCGACCGCCTGGTATTTGTCGGCCAGGATTGGGGTGGCCCGATCGGACTGCACGCGCTGAGTACTCGGGCCGAGCGAGTGGCCGGCACGGTCATTCTCAACACTGTGCTCGGTCCACCCAGGCCGGGATTTCGGCCCACCCTGTTTCACCGCTCGAGCCGGCTGCCCGTGGTCAGCGATGCGCTGTTTCGCATCGGCGGATTTCCGCAGAATGTCCTCGCCCTGGCCCAGGGCGACCGCCGTAGCGTTGCCGGCCGAGTGGCTCGCGCGTATCGATATCCCCTGCGTCGGCTGCGCGATCGAGCCGCGCCCCTGGCCATGGCTCGCATGGTGCCAGACTCGCTCGACCATCCGTCGGTTGCAGTCCTCCAGCAATGTCGCGATTTTGTCACCGCGTTCGACCGGCCAGCCGCAATCGTATGGGGCGAGCGTGATCCCATTCTCGGCCGCCTGCGCCGCCGCGCCGAGCGATTTTTGCCACACGCCCGGGTGACTTCCACGCAGGCTGGCCATTTCTTGCAAGAAGAGGTACCGGACGAGATCGCCGCAGCGATCTGCAGCGTGGCAGAGCAGGCCGAGAACTCTCAGCGGGCAGGCCGATCGCGATGAATTGTCAGCTCTGGTGAGATGCGGGCGTCTTGGTCTCTCTCACGGGTTTGCTAGAGTCGGAAGCAGACCTATGGGATTTTCGTTCAGTGCATCGCAACGCGGACATCGCAGCCGGCTCGACGTGACCCCACTGGTCGACGTCGTCCTGGTACTCCTCATTATTTTCCTGGTCACTGCACCTCTCTCGCTGTCATATCTCACCGCGCAAGCCACTGTGCCCGAGCCAGATCCGAGTGCGCCAACAATCGAGCCGGTACGGGTGAATTTTTTTGCCGACGGCTCGATCGTCATTCGCGACGGCGCAACAGAGGTAAAGACCTATCGCGTCAATCTGGCCCGCACGCTGTTCCCCGTGCTCGAAAAGCGAGCAACAGGCAAGATCGTGCTGGTCGATGTCTCCGACACCGTGACCTATGGTGATGCAGTGAGTGTGATGGACACCATCAAGGGGGTTGGCGCCGAAGCCATCTCACTGGCCGTGAATACCGAACTGAGTACGGCCCGCAAGTAGCCAGGCGTACCGCCGAGAGTCCATATTTGGAGCTTCACCGCTGGCTTTGCCAGTCCGGCCGGGGTGATCTTGAAGCCCTGGTCCTCAACCCTTGTCCAGATCAGCCAGCTTGGCGAACGGGTTGTTGGTGAACTTGTTGGGCTTGCGCTCGTCTTTTCTCCGCTCGCCCTTCTTGCCCTTTTGTCGGCCGCCGGGACCGCCTCTACGGTCGCCCCTCTGCCGCTCGCCACCTCCCTGGCCATCGCCGCGCTGGCGCTCGCCCCTCTGCCGCTCGCCCCTCTGCCGCTCGCCCTGCTGGCGGTCACCGCGCTGGCGGTTGCCGCCATGGCGCCCGCCAGAACGACCGCGGTCGTTGCCCTCTCCGCGATTGCCATCTCCGCGATTGCCATCTCCGCGGTTGCCATCTCCGCGGTTGCCATCTCCGCGTCTGTTGCCCTCGCGTTTTCCGCGCTCGCCCCGGCCAGCCCGTTCGTCTTTTCTGCCCGCGCCCTTGCTACCCGAACCCGAACGCGCGCTGAGCGCGATGCGCTTGCGCTCGAGATCGACGTCGAGAACTCGAACCTTGATCTTGTCGCCAACCTTGACCACATCTTTGGGATCTTTGACAAAGTGATCGGCCAGCTCGGATACGTGGACGAGGCCGTCCTGATGCACACCGACGTCGACGAACGCGCCGAATGCGGTGACATTGGTGACCACGCCGTTGAGCACCATATCGGCCTTGAGATCCTCGAGTGTGTTGACGTCATCGCGGAACGACGGGGCCTCGAACGTGTCGCGCGGATCTCGACCCGGTTTCTTCAGCTCGGCCATGATATCGCGCAAGGTCGGCTCGCCAACGCCATCGCCGATATATTTCTGAATGTCGATCGTGTCGATGAGCTCGGGTTTTCCGATCAACTCCTCGATGCTCACCCCGAGCTCGGCGGCAATACGCAGAACCAGGTCGTAGCGCTCGGGATGGACAGCCGAGTTATCGAGCACGTTTTCGCCGCTGCGGATGCGCAAAAACCCCGCTGCTTGCTCGAATGCCCGCGGCCCCAGCCCGGACACCTCCATCAGCTGCTGCCGGGTGCGAAACCGGCCCGTGTCCTCGCGGTGAGCGACGATTTTTTTGGCCAGCGACTTGCCGATGCCAGCCACGTACGACAGGAGCGGCGCACTGGCTGTATTGAGCTCTACGCCCACGTGGTTGACGCAGCTTTCGACCACCTCGCCGAGCTTCTTCTGCATGAGCGGCTGGTGTACATCGTGCTGATACTGACCCACACCAATGGCCTTGGGCTCGATCTTGACCAGCTCGGCCAGGGGGTCCTGCAACCGCCGGGCAATGGATATGGCGCCGCGTATGGTGAGATCGAGGTCGGCAAATTCCTCGCGCGCCTCGTCCGAGGCACTGTACACACTGGCGCCCGCCTCGTTGACCATGATGACAAAGAGATTTTTTTGTCCAGTATCGGCCAGGAGCTTGCGCACAAAGGCTTCGGTTTCGCGCCCGCCGGTTCCATTGCCGACCGCAATGCCGACCGGCTCGTGAGCGGCGATGAACGCCGAGAGGTCGGTACGAGCCTGCTCCTTGGCGGCCTCGCCCTTGGCCAGATGAATGGTCACGTGGCCGAGGAATTTGCCGGTATTGTCCACTGCAGCGCATTTGCAGCCAGTGCGCTGACCCGGATCGATGCCGATCACCGCCTTGGTGCCGAGCGGTGCAGCGAGCAGCAAGTTGCGCAGATTGTCGGCGAATACATCCACAGCGCCGCGATCCGAGCGCATCTTGAGATCGGCCCGGACATCGTTCTCCACGCTGGGCGCGAGCAGCCGCTTGTAGCTGTCGGCAATGGCCTGGCGAAGCTCGTCGGCAAATGGCGATGACGAGGCCAGCTGCATCATGTCCTCGACCCGCGCCGTGATGGCCTCGGCGTCGATCTCGATGTGGGCGCGCAATACACCCTCGCCCTCGCCGCGGCGAATGGCCAGAAAACGGTGGGAAGGAATGTCGCGGGCCGGCTCGCGGAATTCGTAGTACTGCTCGAATTTGGTCCGCTCCTCCTTCTTCTCCTCCACTGCCTGCGACACCACCATGCCCTCGTCGGCAAAGGTCTGCCGTATGTAGGCCCGCACATCGGCGTTTTCCGCGACGATCTCGGCGACGATGTCGCGCCCTCCCTGCAGGGCCTCCTCGGCGCTCTTGACCCCTTTTTCTTCGTCGATGAACCGAGCTGCCTCGGCTGCGGGGTCGCCATCGGCCGGCTGGGCCAGGATGCGCTCGGCCAGCGGCTCGAGGCCTTTTTCGCGGGCTACCGTGGCCCGCGTCCGACGCTTGGGCTTGTACGGCAAGTAGAGATCCTCGAGCGCTGCCTTGGTCGTACAGGCCAATATTTTGGCTTTGAGCTCGTCGGTGAGCTTATCCTGCTCGGCGATCGAAGTCAGAATGGCCTGGCGCCGCTCCTCGAGCTCGACGAGATAGGCGTGCCTCTCCTCGATGGTCCGTATCTGGACCTCATCGAGGCCACCGGTAACCTCTTTGCGATAGCGGGCGATAAATGGCACCGTGTTGCCATCGGCGAGGAGTTTGACCACAGCTGCTACGCGCGCCGCGGGCATCTCCAATTCGTTGGCCAGTAAGGGAACAGGATCAAACGGGGGCGTGTCACTCATTTCCATCTCTCGACAGACCGCGGAAGGTAGCCATATGCGCACGCCGGTGCAATGGCCGGTTTTGGCAACAGTCGGGCCGATCGGGCAATTGACCGATACCAAAGAATGAAATCCAACAATTCCAGACCTTTATGGAGGGTGACGAAAGCGTCGGAGGGATCATACGCCGCCGAGTTCCATACTGCGAGTAGTTAAGCAGACCCCATTCGCTGTGAACGCAAGTAATGCGTTTCGGTTGCGAGACCAACAGCCGGGACCACCGGGATCCCGGTCGTCCAGGATCTGCCCAAAAATCACTCGCCGAGCGCAAGGCGGTCGAGTCGCGCAGGGTCACGGGACCTTTCCAACGTGATTGTGTGTAGTTGGACCAACGCGATCGCTCACGATATGCATTGACAATCATTGATTAGATAGCTATCTAATCAATGATTGTCAACACAACGGATCAGGCGAGGTCCCGGCGGGGAATGCGACGCGGAGTTTTGCGGAGCGGAACGGCCGGGTGGCCGGCTATTCGATCGAGAGAAACGGTGTGAGGAGCGAACGATGAACGAATCACTGGACCAGTTGGTTACTCTTTTCAAGGCACTTGCGGATCCCACCCGCTTGCGCATGGTCGGATTATTGGCGGAACGGGAGCGCTGTGGGCGTGATCTGGCCAGTGTTCTGCATGTGTCGCCAGCGACCGTATCGCATCATCTCAAGCTCTTGCGTCGAGCCGGTCTGGTCGCCGAATCGCGCAAGCAGCCGTATACGTTTTACGCTCTGGACCACAGGGTGTTGCAGGACGCGGTTCGCGACATGGTCGACACCGAGAAGGTGCAGGAGATCGCGGCGGGTTCGGGGTTGCCGGAAGAAAAACGCAAAGTGCTGCGCAATTTTTTCGACGGTCCGCGGCTTATCTCGATTCCGGCCCAGCGGCGCAAGAAAGAGATCGTATTCGAGGAACTGCTGCGCCGCCTGCCCCGTCGCAAGGAGTACGAAGAAAAGCAATTGAGTCGCTTTATCGAGGCGATTCACCCCGACTTCTGCACCATCCGGCGCGAGTTTATCATGGGCCGGTACATGGAGCGCGAAGACGGTCGTTATCGGCTGACAGAAAAGGGCCGAGCGGCGATCGCCGAAGGCCGGTAGGCAGGCCCGCAACAGGGCTCGGTTGCAGCTGCTCATATGTCAAACAGTAGCTGGTTTTCGCCTCGAGGCGGGCCATGATGGCCCTATAGCCGAGATCGTAGTCCTACCTGATCAGCCTCCTCCAACCTGGTTCATCGAATGGACGGCGACAGGAAGGACAACGGCCGACCCACAGCATAAGGACCTCGATCAAAACGCGGTAGAAATCGGCCCAGCTCCATGTTTGCGCCCTGTCCTGAGTGGGAAAAAGTCTCCCGGTAGAGGGAGACGAAGGCGTGGACAAGTGCCACCATGGCGAAGTGACGATGGAATCCTCCCCAGGTCCGTCCCTCGTAAGAATCGAGACCCAGTTTTTGCTTCATGTCCTGGGTAGTCACGTTCGATCCTCCAACGCAGCTTGACCGTAGCCACCAGCTTACGCAGAGAGGTCGCCCCAGAAAGTGACGATAGATAGTACTTGAATCCAGTTGGCTGCGATTCATCACGTCTAATCAAGTAGGGTTGGGGCCGGGAACAAGCTAACCAGGTACGCTACTTGCTTCGATTCTCATGCCTGTCCTTTAAACAGCATTGGACCACAAGGCAATGCTCTTTTAATCCACGCCGGCCGGCTGTGCAGCCTGGTTTACCAAGCCATGCTGTTTCATTCACAAGCTACCACAAACTACACAACTTCGAGATTAACATCATTAACTTCATGAGTCTCTTTAATTGAGAGAATACGCTCGAAAATAGCGTGAATTAGCATGTATATACGATTCTCTGTGTCGTGGGATGCTCTCACATCCCACGACTGTAACTTTGGTACGCGTTCTGCATAGCAACTCTACCGAACAACTCGCAAGGAAGGAAAGGAAAGGAAAGAAATGAAAAAACTCAATTTGAAAGCATCCGTTATCAAGAACCTAGCCCCCAGCCAGGCCTCGCTTGCTCAGGGAGGAATCTGGTTTACCATCGTTCGGGTCCGGAATCGTATGGATCGGGTACAGCAAAAGTTCAAGGGAAAGTTTCACCAAGAGCAAAATATCAATAATGCGAATCAAGGTGATGTAATCAATCAGAATAATAACCAAGTAGGGAACGGAAACAAGGAATCCTGAACACAGGTTAAATTACAGCGAGTAGCCTGATCAATATAGGGCCGATTGCCCTCCTGGGAAAAAACTCCCAGGAGGGCATCTTCCCTGAATTTATATTCATACGCGAATTTGACCACAGAGTGCATGAGCAACTGGGTACTACGATAAAGAGCCAAAAAACTCGCATTCCATCTAATGAAACTTGGGGGTCGAGGTATTCAGACAGCACTGTCCGATTCATGCGATAGGCCATGGTTATGCAAACTGGTCGCAACAGCGCATCACTTCAGCTGATTTTGGCCATCACCGTCAATGCTGATTGTAATGAGTTCAAAAACGAGTTGATGGTCTCGTGACCTGTATTGACGCCTCCGTCGCAGGCTGGAGCCTCTCGGCCAGCCCAGGTCGCAGAGGCTTGGATATTGTATGGTGAGGGCTGTTTCCCCGAGCAATGGTTGCAATCGAGGTTAAATGGTTGCAATCGAGGTTATCGGATCGAGAAAAACCTGGCGCTCCGGCGTAGCCACTCCTTGCCCTGGCGTATCAGAGGTCCGATGTCAATTCTTTGATTGTTTCGCTGCTGCACATTGCCGTTGTTCGTATTATTCACGTTTTGGAATTGGCTTATTTCGATATCAATCAACGACGACCCCCCTCCCTGAGCAAGGGAGATCTGTTCCGCTCCCAGGTTTTTGATAACAGACTTTTTCAGATGTAACTTGTTCATTTCGTATTTCCCCTGTTCTGATGAATCGTATTTGTTGACTCTGTATGACCTTAGTATGCAGGAGCCGTACCCAATTGCAGTCATGGTGTCGGGGCGCATCCGACGACATATAGAATCGTCTATGTATGCCACTTTATTCTATTCTTGGGTACATCTTGCAATCGCACCGAATTGCCGGTTGCTGCTTTTAAGCCCCACGTTGTGCAGCTTGTGAGCGAACCTGCGTAGCCTGGTAAACGCAGGCGCACAATCCTGAGCACCGCGCGGCCCCGGCCGTCAAACGTGGCCCATACGGGAACCGCGCCTCCAGGCGCCGAGTCACTCCCCTCCACGCCTGTGCCTTGATTCCAGCGCTGTCATTGCAGGGGTGGGAGCCCCGCATGGCGCATGCGCCCGAACTCCCGCAATGCTCGGCTCGGGAGGAGCGGGAAACTACGCATCGAGTGCGCGCGCGCCAACATGGAACGCATCGTCTGCGCATACCTCTCGGGGCGTTGTCGGGCCACAGGCACCTGGTTATCGGCAAAAACCACGGGATCGGCCAGCAAATACGCGTACCGGATAATCCGTACGATCAACTCGCCGGGGTCTATTTTTTGCAGTCGACAGGAGAAGAGATCATGTCTCAAGCACCACTATCCGAGCCGTCCCATCCAGAGCGAGTCCGTTTGGTGGCGATCGACAATCTGCGCTCCTTTCTCACTGTGCTGGTCGTCGCGCACCACGCAGTCCTCGCCTACGTGTCCTACGCACCGCTTCCCTTCGCGGGTTGGGGTGAAGAGCCCATGGCCTGGCGGGCATTCCCTGTGGTCGACACCGTGCGAGCACCGGCGCTCGATCTTCTGGTCGGCTTCAATGACGCCTTCTTCATGAGCCTCTTCTTCCTCGTCGCCGGCCTTTTCACCTGGCGTGGGCTCGTGGCCAAGGGCGCCATTGGTTATCTGAAACGCAGAGTACTCCGGCTGGGTGTGCCCTTTGCGCTGAGCGCCGCTGTTCTGGCCCAGGTGGCCTACTATCCCGCCTACCTTCAGCACGGGGGGCAGCCCGGGCTTTGGTCATACCTCGGCGCCTGGCTCTCTCTCGATGCATGGCCCGCAGGCCCGGCTTGGTTCCTGTGGGTTCTGCTGGCTTTGTCAGGCCTAGCCGCGCTCGTCTACCGAGTCGCTCCGGGCTGGGGCTCGCGATTGGGAGAGCGCCTGCGCTGGGCAGGTGATCGACCCGGCGCCCTGTTCGGATTGCTGCTCGCGATCTCGGCAGCCATCTACATGCCGGTGACCATGCTCGTCGCTCCGCAGAGTTGGTTCGAGTTGGGACCGTTCTCCGTGCAGACCAGTCGGGCCCTCCATTACGCCCTCTACTTCGTTTTCGGAGTCGGGTTGGGGGGCTGGGCTCTCGAAGGAGATGGCGGCACAGGGCGCGCAGGCCTATTCTCGTCGGAGGGGAAACTCGCGCGTGGTTGGCCGCTGTGGACAGGGCTTGCCGTCATCTCCTTCGTCGCCCTTGTCGCCTGCGCCATGGCTTTCTTCGGCAGCCTCAAGAGCGGCACGCCCAACGAAACACTCCGGCGCGCTGCGAATTTCGGCTTCACCCTCTCGTGCGCTGCCTCGAGCTTCATGTGCCTGTCCGTCTTTCTCCGCTTTGGCGACAGGACGGGCTCGCTGTGGCGCAGTTTCGGCCGCAACGCCTTTGGCATCTACGTTGTGCACTACGTGTTCGCCAGCTGGACTCAATTCGCTCTGTTGGACCGGCCGTTGTCGGCAGGGACGAAGGCGACGCTGGTGTTCCTGGCTGCCCTGCTGCTGAGCTGGGGCGCGACGATCGCACTGCGGAAGATCCCCGGCGTGGCGGTGGTGGTCGGCGGCCGCGGTCTGCACAGCGCTGAGCCCAAGTAGCATAACCGTGCAAGAGCGCGTTTCGAAGTTGCGGCAAGAGTCCGAGTCAATTTGCCGGATCAGCATCTCTCGCGCCTGATCGGGTCTCCCATTTGACGGCTGCCCGAGTATATTCATCGAAAATAAGCCTGGATGGCGTCCAGGTAGTGGCGGGCAACCAGAGTCGCAAAACCGGTGCCGCTGCGCTGAAAACGCAGGGCAAGGGTAAACGGCAACACCGAGTCATCGGTACGAATCGCAAAACTGATGACAAACAAGCTGTCGTTGACCCGGGGCGGCGAACGGCGCCTGCCACAGGGCAGCCAGTACGGCTGCGCCTTGTCGGTTGCCGGGCGGTCGGCAATGGTGTGACCGGTGCGAAAATGCTCGCAGGCGGCGCGGTTCTCGGCAATATCGGCCAGCGAGTCGATGGTGCCGGTCTTGGCCCCGTACAGGACAAAACGCGAATCGCCCAAAAGCGGGCCCATCGGGCCCGATGCAGTGCCGCGGCGCAGAACGTCACAAAGGCCGTCTCTCACCCGATTCTGCCCGCTGGCCACGGAACAGTCCCAGTCGGGCAAGGTGCCGCTCGCCGCTACCGGAAACCACGACGCGGCCAGTCGATAACCACCGTCTCTCTCCGGGTCGTGAGCGTGCGCGTAGATCACCCGGTTGAACGCATCGGCCAGCTGAGCCAGCGAGCCGAGCGGATGAAGCCCCGAGCCGCGCAAAAATTGCAAATACTCGCGCGTGTCGACCTCGGGCCCGACAAGCCTGGTCGGATCGGCCAGGCGCGGGTAGAAATCGAAAGAACTCGGCCCCACTGCGACCAGATGGCGAAGATCGCGGGTGGGATTTTGAATCGGAAGTGCCCGCGCCGCACACAGGTCGCGGCGGGCACTGCGCCTGCGACAGCGCGATTTGTTGCCCGCAGTGCACAGCGGACGGCCCAAAATCTGCTCGAAATGCTGCCACATGCGGGTCTTGCGCAGCGCTTCCACAGTTACCCGACGGTCTGCCGAAATGACCGGTACACCGCGATGGCGGGTCCACAGGGCTCGATCGAGCACATACGCCCCGGCATTCTCGGCTTCGATCTCGACCAGGGTGACTTCACCGGACCGCGACGGCATATCGCCAGGCCCGGGATCGAACGCCGGGTCGACCTCGCGGGGGAGGCCAAATCCCCAGCTACCCCGCGGCACAGCCGTGCCGAGTAAGCCGATCGCGGCCTGATACCAGTTGACTGACCTGGACAGAAAACGAGTCATATCGGTGCGGCCGTGAACGTTCCACAAACTGTCGGTCGGTGGGCAATGGCCAAACAGGGCGTGGGCCTTGCGGTTCCGACAGCGCGCTGCCGCCATCGGAGCACCTTCCAGTACCAGAGCCCGGGCCAGCAACGGGTCGGCCAGCTCGAATGAACGGGCCAGTAGCGGTTTTATGGTCGAGCCCACCGCAACCGGTTGACCCCATTCGACCTTTTCCGCACTGGCCTCGCCGCGCGACTGTGCCGGCAGCTTGCGCCCGGTCCGAGGATCGCGATCCTCGCGCAGTCGAATGAGATATTTTTCGATCTCCGGACTCGCCGGAGCATAGGCCGAACTGGCCCGGCCGGGGACAAACTCGCCCTGGGCAGCGATCTCGCCGGTATCGCCGCGGAGCAGAACAAATCCGGACCGCACCGGCGGGACGCTGCGCCTGTCGCCAAATCGGGTCGGCTCGAGACTGACCAGCTCGGTGAGATGGCGCAACCGTATGGCCAGTTCGGGCTGTATCGATACTCGACACTCGAGCACGCCGTCGAGAGGACTGCGCGCACAAACCCGGCCGATCGCCCTATCGGGCTTTTTTTCAGACCGACCTGCGCCAGCTGGCCGACCAGCTGGACCCGACCCGGCCGGCCGAGTGCCCGGGTCGGACCGCAGGCTTTCTGGCGCCTGATTTTCGGCTGAACCAGGTGGCGCGAGAGTGCCGCAGTAGGCGACTGCTTCGGCGCCGTCGAGCCAAACCCGACGCTGCGGCCGGGCCCGTTCATACTCGGTCATGGCCACGTGAACCCAGCCGTCGAGGCCGAGAGACATTCGCCGGTGATATGGATTGACCCAGCCGATCTCGGGAATCAACCCGCCAAATAAATAATGGCGCCGGCGTTCGCCGAGCACAGTGGCCACATCATCGGCCAGAAGTGGATGCACGGCCCGGGCCTCGCCAGGCCACCGAGTCGGTGGCCGAAACAGCCACAAACTGCGCGTGTCGGGACCACCCACCACAATGAGCGCGAGCCGGGATAGCTCGACCTGGTCGAGTTCGGCTGACAAAAGAGTCCAGCTGCCCTCGCTCGCCTCGAGGACCTGGACCCGACTGCCCGGCAGATCGCGGACAAAGAGCCAGGTATCGCGGTCGCCGCTTCTGTCCGCCTGGACTGTCTTGCGCAACACTGTCCGGTCGCCGGTGATGACCACAGAGAGCTGATCGGAAATACGCACCTGGTCGGCAAAATACATCCCGGCCCGGGCGCGAGAGACATCGACCGTGCCGGCATCGGGGCGCAGGCGGACAGCCAGATGACCGGAAACCAACTCGCCCCGGTCGCGTGCCGCTGCCCCCATAGCGCGACTGACCAGACGGATACGCGCATTGCGGTACGGCCGCCGGGTCGGAAAACGCAGTTTGCGCAACACCCCGGCCCGTACGTCGATCCGGCACTGCGCCGAATGAATCGCGGCGCCGCGCCCGGCGCTGTACAGACCGTCATCTGCCGCGTCATCACCGGGCTCGGTTTCGCTTTCTTCGCCGGGCTCGTCTGCGGTTTCTCTGCCGGCATTGCGGTGCACTGCGATGTGCACTTCGGGCCAGCCGGTCTTGAATGTCATGCGGCATTCATCGGGGTTTTCGGGGTTTTTCGCCATGGTCCAGGGCGACCTATCGAAAGCTCCACCCCCGTCGCATCGATTGTGACCGGACAGAAAAGCGTCGACGACAGAAACCGCGTGGCCGCGGTGCATTTGCCACGCCGCGCGCATCTCGGCGTGAAAGCGCGCAATGCCACCTCCTGCCGGATCGCCGAGCAGGTCGTCCGGGATCAGCGTTGAAGCGGCGCCCGGACCGGCCGGCGCTACTTTTTGCGACCACGGACACTGCAGGCGATAGATGTAGTCGATCGCGTGTTCGAGATCGTCGAACGGTTTGACCGCCCGGCCCTGGGGATCGACCGGGTTGGGCCGGCGCAGAGCAAAGGCCGACGACCGGCTCAGAAGGAGCAATGCGGCCAAAACAGTCATACTCGCGGTGATCGCAATGGCGACCCGCATACGGCGAAACAGACCCGATCGGCGCAGTTCACTGTCAAACTGGTCGAGCGGCGGGTCGCTGTTGCCAGATGACCGAGCGAGACGCTTGTGGCCGTTCGAATCGGCCTGGGGGCGCCAGATCAGTACCCACAAGACCAGGATCACGAGCAGCCAGAAGTCACTCGGACTGTCGAGCCCGAACCCCGGCCAGGCGATTCCGGTCAGCGGCAACGTGCCCAGCGAGGCCAGCGGTTGATAGATGCACACCACGCCGAGTACTGCGGCGACCAGCGTGCGCGCTCGCTGGGCCGCGCTGCCGTGGCGGAAACGAGTGCCCGACAAAAGCCACAGTCCAACCACCAGGACGAGCAGGAGCAAGGTGGTTGCGACCACTCCGCGAATTCCAGCTTCGCGCAGGAGCAATACCGGAAAGTAATCGTTCTCGATGCTGAGCAACACGCCGGGATCAATGAGCTGGGCGCCGAAGTAGCCCTGGCCGTCGATCAGTTGGCCGGCGGTATGAGCAGGGTCGCCCGCCGCCGGCACGATGGTTTCACGCCACGCAGTGATTCCACTCAAAAACTTGTTCTCGCTGCGCAAAAGCGCGTAGCCCGGGTCGAGCACGATGGCGACGCGGTCGGACGCCTGGCCCGACGAGCCCAGCACAGCACCCACAAGCGGCGCGCGCAGCGCCCACAAACTGGCAAACAACGCAGCGCAAAACAGCCACGGCACTGCTGCCACTGCGCCGCGCCGGATATAGGCAAGAGCTGCCGCGGGGACAAAAAGCACCGACACAAAGAGCATCAGGTGAATGGCTCCCAGGGTCAGCGCGCGGGCAAACACCGCGTCGGACTCGCCCTGGGCCGCGGCGCAGAGTCCGCCGACCGACCACACCGCGATCGCGATGCCGAGGGCAAAGAGCAGCACTGCATGGGCCGAGAGCAGAGGCACGTGATGCCGGCGGTAGCTGTCGATCTGCCTGAGCGCACTCTCGGCAAAGTGGGCATCGTGACTGATGAAAAGCAGTGCGATCACAAAACCCGGTCCGACGATGGCTACAGTAACCCCGGGATCGAGCCAGAAAAGCGCGGCTGCCGCCACACTGCCAGCAAGGCCGGTGATGCCGAGGCGGGCCAGGGTTTTGTCGGGTACAGTAAGAGCAGCGCGCAGAGCGGTGTAAAGGAGAAGAATCAGTGCCCAGGCCAGGCTGAGCTTGAGCGCGACCAGGCGCTGCAGCCACAGCGCGGCGACCAGGGCAACCACACTTGCAATAGCCAGCCCGATGACCGCGGCTAGCCAGGTTTGCTCGTCTCCACCACGGCTGCCCCAAACCTGCCAAGTGCGCGCCCGACGAGCCAGTTCGGGGACCCACACGCTGGCGGTTCCAACCGCCAGCGAAACCACGAGCAGACCGACAAGTCGCGGGTTGACCGTGATACCGGCGAGATCGCCGCCAAGCGCATAGCCGCCCACCACCAGCCAGGTCAGCCAGGCCAGAATTCCCAGCCACAAATCGCCCAGCCGCCGCGGGCCGGTATTCCAGCTCAGGGCGCACGTCGCCGCCACAGCTGCTCCGACCGCGACCAGAAGCACTTGATTGTGCACGACTCTCGCTCCGACCGCCTGGTAATCGCGCAACATGTCGATGCGATGGGCCCACAAAAGGCGCCACACCGCGATCGCGGCAAAGAGAACGGCCACCCAGCCGATGGTGAGAAGGCGATGAAACCGGCGGGCAGACAGCTCGCCGCGCGCACGGGCGCACAAAAGCAGCAACACGAGCAGCGCCGGCGTGGCCATCAGTCCAGCCGCCCACAGCGAGCGCGCGGCAATCCCGGGCAAATCGGGCAAAAGACGGCGGACCTCGAGGCCAAACGGCGGGGTGAACGGGAGCACGCAGATCGAATCGCCGGCCCGAGCCTGCCCGGACGGTCGCGCCGCAGCTGGCTCGATCAGATCTGAGGGCGTACGGCTCGAGTGTGGGTTGGAGAAAAATCCCTCGCCGCGTTCGCCCGACAGCCATTCGGGACACGAGGCCAACAAATCGGCTGGCGGAAAAAACAGCTCGGCCCGGCCCGACGGTGCCGGAACCTCCCACAGGGTGATACCGGGAATGGCGTCGTCCATGGCGCCGATCTGGACCAACGAGCCGCTGGTGATCTGGATGTGATGGTGCCGCCAGCGGCTGCCGCGCCACACCAGCGGTGTGACCCGCACCGCGATATCGGCCGCACTCGCGTTGCGCGCGGTGAGATCGCGCTCGAATACCAGGGCTGCTCGCGGTCGCTGGCCGGTGCACAAAAAAGCGTAAATGGCTCCGGGGCCGTCGAGTACAGCGCCCCCGTCGGCCGACTCGCCCGGACTTGCCGATGTGGCCTGCGGGGCAGAGCTGTCACCGAGCGGAGCGGCCGGACCGGTTTGTCGCCCGGACCGGCACCGATTGGCGCCACGGCCGAGCAAATCCCTGGCCGTGCGAGCCGTTGTCGATGGCAACTGCGAGGCCGATATGGCTCGCCGCCGGGCGCGGATGACGACCCGAGTACTGGTCGGCTCGGAGTGGGCAATCGCCGCAACCCGCAGGCCTTGCGGTCCCGCCGCGCCGACGTGTAAAAGATCCCAACCCTGCTTGGCTTCCTCGAGGCCATAGCTGCGCGGCAGGCGCAATGACGCCTCCGGCGAATAGCCGATCACGGCCCGGTGGCTCACCGCCGACTCGGCCCGATCCCCGGCTTTGCCATCGTCATCACCGCCCGCCGCAGAGCCGGCAAAAGGGCCGAGAAGGAGCTGGACATGGCGCAAAAATAGACGCGCACGGGGCGGCTCGGCCCGGCCCGGCCCGGCTGTCTCTTGGGATTGCGACGCTGCCTGCTGCGATAGGGACGAAATTTTGTCCATACCGCGCCGGGCGACGTCGATCCCCCACACGTAGGCGCTGCTGAAGCCGAGGATCGCGACCAGCCCGGCCGCAGCGATCACGGTGGCGCGGGAAACGGTATCGCCTTCGGTCGGGCGAACCCGGGTGGCCAAACCGAAAAGCCAGATCAGCATCAGGGCAATACCGACCAACCAACTGAGCGGAGCGATCATTGCGTATTCATCCCCGGGGCCACTTTGGCCCTTTACTTGCCCTTGTTTTTGCTCGAGCCGGCCTTCTTGCTCTTTCCACTCGAGCCCTTGCCCTTTTGCGTCGAGCTCTTGCCCTTGCCCGAGCTCCGCTTGCGGCCCGCATTCGACTGTCCTTTGCTCTTTTTGGACTTGTTGCCGGGTTGTGGGCTGGTCCTGGCCGGCGGGGTGGCCAGCCGGGCCAGCAGCCTGTCGGCGACCGCCGCTGCCTCAGCGGTGGTGCAGGTTGCGGCAACCGAGGCCGTGATCAGTGTTTGCGCGGCCTCGGAGTCGTATGCCCGGGCCAGAACAGCGCATACGTGCCCGGCCTGGTCAGCGGCGAGCCGCATCGAGCTGTGGCCAGCACCGGCGATCCCGGCGTCGCTGGCCAGCTTGGCTCGAGGTGCATTTTGCCCGCCGGCGCCATCGGTGGCGCCCGGGTTCTGGCTGCCCGGCGCGATCGGCGAGCGGACCTCCGGCGGCCGCGACGCGCTCACTCCGGTCGAGGTCTCGGCCTTTTCACAGCTGTCGATGCCCATGCCGATCAGTACGGCGAGCATGATATTGGCCGTGATGAGGGCCCAAAAAATCGGGCTCGCAAAACCGGCACCGGCTCGGGCCGGCGGTAGATTGGTGCCACCGGGTCGGGTGCCACCGGGTCGCCGGGCGCCCGATTGCACGGCACTGGCCGATCCGGTGGCGCCGGCGCGCGCGGCCGGGGACGTTCCCTGCATGCGCGCGGCAGTTTGATTGGCCAGGCGGGCAATGCTGTCGATCTCGCGCCGTACACTGGCCAGACTTTCGGCCATACTCTGTTCGAGTTGGGCGTCGATCTTGTGCACTGCAGTCTTGCCCGCTTCGGTGACCGCACTGGCCACGGTCTGGTTGAGCTGATTCACCTGGGCGTCGATGGAACCCTGCAGCTTGTCGCCGTACGCCTGCCACTCTTGCAACAGGGAGTCGGCGTGCTGGAAAAAGCGGGCCAGGTGATCGTTCATCGTCGCGAGCGCATCGCTGGACACCGAGTCGGGGGCAGTGCCCCGGGATTTGCGTTCAGCCAAGGTAGACCTCTGAATGGGGGGAAAGACTGGGCAGAGTCTGCGACACCGCGCCCATCATGGCCGCCACCCGCTCTTGCGGCAAGAGCGCCTCGTAGCGCAGCCGGCGCAGGTACCGCCCGGGCAGAGAATCGTCGTCCGGCGCGTCGAGATGGAAGAGATGGTCGATGGCGATTCGTCGGGCCAGTAAATCGGCCAACTGCGGCAGCAGGCGCTCGGGCAAAAATCCGCGTCCCCAGTAGTGAAGAAGTCGATTCCACAGCCAGCCGGCGTCCGACACCGCGTCGTTGTACAGTGGACGAGGTGCACGGGCCTCGCAGGCAGCGAGCTCGTCGGGCGATAGCGCACCGCAGTCGACCAGATAGCGATACAGGTTTTCCGCTGTATCCCAGGCCGTGGCCATGCGAGTCAGGTCGGCAAACAACTCGGGCAGCGCCCTGGCCGAGAGATCCAGGACCAGCTGCCAGCAATCGAGCGCATAGCCGGGCCGGCGCCGGGAAATCGCTGCGGGGCAGAACCACGCCCGGGTCAAGTAGTGAAAAAAGTTGGCCACGCCGTCGCTCTGCCCGAGCTTTTCCACGCCCACGGATCGGGCGGTAAACACTCCGGTGCGCGGCCGGATCCGCTCGTTTGGCGGAAACCAGGACAGCAGTTTGCCAACCGTGCCGGGCAGGTGCTCGGAGTGGGCATCGCGACTGGTCGCCGGTCCACCGCGGTACAGAGCGCCGGCCAGGCGGCGCTCGCCATCGTCAAAGAGGCGGCGCAAAAGGTCCGGCTCGACCGCCTGTGGGCCCGATTTTTCGGCCGCGTCGGCCGGACCTTCCAGGGTGCAATGCAAAGCGTAGCCGTCACCGAGCGGAGCGGCCGGGCGGCCGACGATTCGATCATTCGATCCGTCGAGCGGTACAGCAGGAACCAGCGGCAGGGCGGCGAATACTCCGGGCAGAGACCGGCTCCACGTCGACCCGCTCATGGCCCGGTCGCCGGCAGGCTGAGCGATGGTCGCAGCGAGCCCGGTGTAGCGGCGCTGATCGCCGGGTGAGACTGCGGCGAATGTGCGGGCCCACGCCACGTAGGACGGGTCGATGATCCACAAGCTGGCTTTCTGGCCGCGCTCACGCGTGGTCAGCTCGCCGAGGGTGCTGCGGATCGCCGGAGGAATGGCCCCGGACGGATGCCAGTGAAAATCGCCGCCTCGATTGCTCGGCGTGGGGTGCTTTTGCATCCAGGCGTGGCGGAAAACGACCCGCATGGCATCAGGTTCCACTGCTGCCAAAACCACCCGAGACCGGGATCGTATCGCCCTGGCGTCTGGCCCGCGATTTGCCCTGCGCGGCATCATCTGCGCTGTCCACCTCGCTGTGGGGCCCGGAATCGCCCGGCCCGATGCCCGGAGCTGTGCTCTCGCGGACAAAGTCCTGTCCGCCGTCAGCGGGTTCAGAAGGTGGCTCATTTGGGGCTCGAGGTGCCACGTCGCCGGCCACCTCGGGCAGGGGTTCCGCGGCCACCTCGGGCAGCGTTTCCGCGCTCTGGTCGGCTCCGCCCGGCGACCGATCGGTCGGCCTGTTTGGCTCTGCCTGCCAGCCTTCCTGCTCTACCGCCTCGGCCAGAGATCCGGCCCGAATCGGCGCTGGCTCTCCGTACGGGCTGACCGGCGCGATGGTACCCCGGGCAAACTCCTCGAGACCTTCGGCGCTGAGTGGCCGCGGCGTCCACATATCGCCCTGCACGTCGCCGGGCTCTTGGTCGACGATCACGAGCTCGGGGCGCTCCGATGGGGCCGGATCATGCTCCGCGCCGATGGGTTCGCGCGTGTCCTCTGCACCGTGCGCCACATGCCCGTTGTGCTCCGCGCTCACCCGGGCCACCGGGCTTTTCATCGCCACTGGCCAGGTCGGTTGCTCGGGGTCGGCCATATCGGGGTCGGCCATGAGGGGGGCGACAATATGGGCAGGTTGCCGCGTCCTGGCCTGGCCGTACGAGGCCGGATGAAACGCCAGCCCGGCCAGCCAGTTGAGGAACGACCTGCGCACCTCGCCGCGAAACGAGCCCGGGCCATCTTCGTAGATGTACTCGAGCAATGTGTCGGGATTGGCCCGGGTGGGCGCCCGCCAGCGAGTTTTGATCGGTCCGGGCAGACTATCCCAGCGATCCCATTTGCGCTCGCGAAACTCACATTGAATGCCCGCGTCGTAGCGCAGATACGAAAAGTGAATATCCCGGTCGTCGCCGTCTCCAGCGCCGTCCTCAGCGTCGAGGCAGTGTTTGCGCACCACGTCGCGCTCGACTACGGGAAGGGCATTTCGCGCACTAGCCCGGTCGGTACCGGCAGTCTGGCCATTCGAAGTCGGGGACTGAGTTTCGGATGTGTTAAGGGATTCGGCGCGATTCTGTTCGGCTTGGCCATCGGGGGGCTGGGCGCTGTCGGGTCTGGCACTGTCGAGCTCGCTGCTTTCGGGCCTGGTGCTACCGGGTTTGGCGCTATCGGCTCGAGCACCGCCGAGCTCGCTGCCTTCGGGTTTGGCGCTTCCGACTCCAGCGCCGTCGAGTTCGGCGTCGTCGAGCTCAGCATGTGCGATTCGCGCGCGTGCTGCCACGGCCACGACGTCGTCGCGGTTGGCATCTGGCGTACACACTTCTTTGACCACGGTCCAGCGATTGATCGCCACCATGGCGCGGGGGAGCGGCTCGTTGAGCGATGCAAAGAGCGGCATGAGCTGGCGCAGCCGCGCGTATGGCGACCCCTCGATGCGCGTGCCCAGCGACAGCGGGTTGCACAGGAGCACCGGAGCAAATGCATACGATCGCGCTTCCGATGCCCGCTCGCGGCGCTGGCGTACCAATGCGCTCAAAAACGAATAATAGTCCGCGGCGCTGGCGCTGTACACGTGCTCGCCAGCCACGTCCCAGAAGACGATCTCGATATCGCCGCGGCGCATGAACTGGCGGCGGGACAGAAAAGCACCCACCAGCACCCCCACGGCGAACAAACCCACCGCCGAACCGATCGAAGCAGCGTCGGGGCCACCGCGCAGCCAGCTCAACAGTACCCCGACCAGACTGGCGTTGAGCAACGACAACAAACCGTAGAACCACAGACCTGCCACACGGGCGTACAGAGTCAAACGTCCAGGTAGGCCCACTTGAGAGAGCAGTGAATCGGGGCGGATCCGAAATACGTAATGCGGTACCACGCCGGGCGGCGTGGCTTCTGGGCGAGGCTCGCGCGCACTCATTACTACTTGAAGAACATCTCGATTATATTGATGTTCTACGCCTTCAAGTGGGGGTGCATAGGCGCGCAGGGTGCGGATGGCGTGAACGATGAACTGGGTTTTGCCATCGCCTCTCGCGCCGATGACCGCGACGTCGACCACGGCTCCGACCCGATCCTCTTCACCTGGCTCGGTGAGCGAGGTAAGCCCTCGCATTCCCTCTATTTCTTCGCTGTCGAACGTTTTTTGACGAGTCAACTCGCAGCACCTCGTGGACGGCCAGTCGCACAGCAGGATAACCCGCAGTGAGAGGCAATGCGGGCTAGTCTAGCGCGTGCAGTGGTCCCACCAAGAAAATGTTCCGTTTCTGTACTACATGTGCCGCCGCGCTTCTGTTCCGGGTCCCTCGCTTCTGTTCCGAGTCGGGTGATGCCGGGTTGGCGGTTGTGCCCGTAGCGGGTGGTGGGCGCGGTGATGAATAATCCATCCGGTGACGACGCAGATCAAAATTGTTGGCCTGGGCGGTTCAGCCAGCCGCCGTTCTTCGAGCACCTTGGCCATCGAGAATGTTCTGGCCGGGGCTCGCAATGCCGGTGCGGCAGTCGTGAGTATGGATGTGCAAACCCTGGCCCTGCCGATGTACGAATACGGGCCTACTCCGTCCGAGGTCGAGCCATTGGTCGATGCGGTTCGCTCTGCGCACGGCATGGTGTGGTGCAGTCCGCTCTATCACGGCTCGATCAGCGGTGCGTTCAAGAACGCCATCGACTGGTTGCAATTGCTCAGCAACGACGATCCGCCGTATTTGAGCGGCAAGGTCATCGCTCTCGTGGCCACTGCGGGTGGCGATCAAGCGCTACAGGCCATCAACACAATGGAGTTCATCGTGCGCGCGCTGCGCGGATGGACCCTACCTCTGACGGCACCGATCTCGCGTGCCGACGCCGCGTTTGACGAGCAAGGCGTGCCGCATGACCAGCGGCTGGGCGAACGCCTGTACACGATCGGTCACGAACTGGTCCAGGCGGCGCAGACTCTGGCGAAATAAACCGAGCAGCAGATGCAACTGCAGCAGGTGTCGCGGGCAATGATCCGGGCTACTCTTGATGCACATTGGATCTCTCACTACCGCATGTCGAGCGCCGGCTGGCTGCCTACCAGCCGGCGCTGATCTCAAAGCGTGGGCTGTCTCGCTCGGCGGTCGCTGTGCTTTTGCGCTATCGACGCGAGAGTCCCGATATTCTGCTCATGAAGCGCAGTGAGCGCGAAGGCGATCGCTGGTCCGGTCAAGTCTGCCTGCCGGGCGGCCGGGCGTCGCAGGGCGATATCGATCTGCGCGCAACGGCGGTACGCGAGACGCGCGAGGAAGTAGGGCTCGACCTTTTGGCCACCGCTCGACCGATCGGACGCCTGGATACGATTCACACCCGCGCCCGCGCCCGCCTCCTGCCGCTCACGGTCACGCCATTTGTTTTTGTCCAGACAAAAAAGGGCAAGCTGTCCCTTGGCCATGAAGCCGAAACTGCGTTTTGGCTGCCCGTGGACCGCGTTGCGTCCGGCGAGTTGTCCGGCAATTATACGTACCGGATTGGCCCGCTGCCGACCACGTGGCCGTGCTGGCGCTACGACGGCCACGTGGTGTGGGGACTGACGTACAAGATTCTGGGCCAGTTTTTGGACCTGCTCGGCAATACCGATCTGGGGTGAGTGATGGTGAGTGATGGTGAGTGATGGCCAGTGAAATCAGAGAAGCCCAATGCTCGGCATCAGGTCCTGATTCCGGTCTTTTCGATCTCCCCGCCTCGTAGGACATCGATTCCCGGATAGAAAACGCATATTCTCGACGGCCGGTTCGGCGCGAACACCTTGTTCAGCCTGAGAATTCTAGTGTCAAAGACGCCCTTCTTGAGCATTCTTAACCACTCATGATTGTTTCATCATGTAGCCGTCGTTCCTCTTAATTGAGTAATTCGGGATCGCAGGTAGCGTTTTATCCCATGTTCGCACAGAGAAGTGAGATCGTACTCGTAGCCTGAGACATTCAGTATAAGCAATTAACTTAGAGCCGGTCCAAAAACCTCGGACCGAGCCAGAGCGACGAGGCGCGCCGCCAGCGGGTGCGCGAGGAGTGGATGCAAGCTACATCCGCCTTGCCATTAATTCTTGCGACGAAGTCGAATTCAAATGGACGCGCTAATGCTTGGCGATCGAGCAACATCGGCGCGACCGCGGTCGCATGAGCCGGCGGTGAGAATCGTACTGTACCCGTCCTCGGCCCAAGCGAGTACAGGCAAGGTCTGCTTTTTGGGTCGACGAGCCAGTAGCGATCGCATTAGCAGGCGATCTCTCATCGCCAAGATTCGACGCGACCGCGTCGATTTGACGCGCCACTCACTTGCCCTCGGCAGGTGTTGATCGTTTACGGTACCCAAACCGTGACGGCGCACAAAAATAGCCCGCCCGATGGGAACCAGAACGACACAAGAAAAGAGCCCGCGCTCAAGACGTTCTGGCGCTATCCCTACGCCAGCCTGATGAAAGAGCGGAAGCCGCCGGGCTGGGAGGTCAAGGTCGAGGAGGTGCTTTCGCTCGCACCGCGGTCAGCCGACCAGTTGCTGCTATATCGGGACAGCACCGAGCGGCGAGACCACGAAGCAAAGGTCATGCGCGGTCTCTGGCCGCTGTTGACCGATGTGGCCATTCTCGAATTCAAAGGCCCGACCCGTGGTCTCCGCCAGCGCGATCTCATGAAGCTGCTCAGCTACGGTACGGAGTATTTGTCGTTGGGCGAGTGCCCCATTCAGAAGCCGTCCGAGCTGAGCCTCGTGCTTGTGGTACCCAAAGAGACACCGACACTGCGGCGTGAATACGAGCGATGCGAGGTGGAACCCGAGCAGCTTGAAGGCGGGTATGTGCGTCTCGACGGGTGTCGGTATACTCTAGTGGTCGCACTCCTCGACAAGGTAGCCGATGCCGATCGCGATGATTTTCTCCGACTGTTCACCGATGACCGGGGCAAGGTCAAAGATTCCAAGTCCCTGCAGTGGATTCAAGCCTGGATCAGGAAGGCCAGCACCATGGAAGAGCTGAAAGACACAGAGGAATATCGGGATGTCGTCAAGGGACTCCTCGAGACAGTCGGCGTCGAGGGACTACTCAACCTTGTAGACCCCAACGAAATACTCAGCCACTACGATCCAGAGCAGCGCCTCGCCGGCCTCGACCCCGACGAATTGCTCCGCCATGTCACTCCCGAGCAGCGGCTCACCGGTCTCGACCCCGAGCAGCGGCTCGCCGGTCTCGACCCCGAGCAGCTCCGGCTACTCCGCGCCGCTCTCGACAAGAAGCTCAACGGGTCGTAGCTGGCACTGTCGGACTACAGCTTGCCGATCGGCTGCTCGGCCAGCACCGCGATATCGCGTTCGACCATGGCCAAGGCGTGGCGCGAGACCTCGGCCTTGATACGTGATGCCGTGGCCGGCGACAGCCCTTGGGGCAGGTGCTCGTCGACCAGGAGCGGGATCGCGGTCGCATAGTGCCGCAGCAGCGAGCAGGCGAGGCCAGCCAGGCGTTTGAACGCCGCCTCGACAACGTCGGGGCCTCGTACAGCTCATCGGCTTCCTGGCGCAGCTTGAGGGCCTCACGGGCAGCCCTGGCGCGCTTGAGGTCAAGGTCGGCCTCGGCCTTCTGCCGCGAGAAGCTGTCGGCAGGAGCCACGATGGCCTGCCCGTTGCCGTTCGTCGAGCCCGAGCTGCCCGCTGCCTTCGCCAACCGGCACCACAAGAATCGATGGACAAATCACGCCAACTCCGCGTTTTCTGTAACGTCACTGACCCCGGAGGGCGACGCGACACACTAGCAGCATTCGGGAAAAATCGTTTTCCCGAATCTGCGTGCGTCCCGGCCGAGAGCGGCGATTAGCCGATTTCGGGCACATGGGGCGCCCGGCGGGAGTCCGCCGGAGGGCTTTGCCCAATAATGGTAGCGGCGTT
>JAKSDA010000276.1 GCA_022360315.1 Pseudomonadota bacterium | reverse complement strand
GTGCGAAGCGCATCAAGTCGTTGGCGATGTGGCCGCCTAAATGTTAGATGGGAAACTTTTCGGC
Source organism: Pseudomonadota bacterium (assembly GCA_022360315.1). GTDB lineage: Bacteria > Myxococcota_A > Polyangia > Haliangiales > Haliangiaceae > JAKSDA01. The sequence goes on along the minus strand of JAKSDA010000276.1, from coordinate 4,942 downwards.
AGCGGGTTATGGAACACTATTAGTCTCTTAGCGGGTAGATTCTGTCATTCTCGGCAAAGATTTTGGGCTGCGCGCACGCCGCCCAGGCCGAGGACGGCGCTAATCTGGTTAACCCAGCAGGCGGCGGGCCAGTGCGCGTACCAGTGCGCGTGCATCGTCGACCAAGACGTAGAGACTGGGCACCAGGATGAGGACAATGGCCGTGGCGAAGAGAATGCCAAATCCGAGCGATAGGGCCATGGGAATCAAAAAACGGGCCTGACGAGAAGTCTCGAAGATCATGGGCGCGAGCCCACCGAATGTGGTGAGAGTGGTCAGCACAACGGGCCGAAATCGGCGCATACCGGCGGCGCGGATCGCCTGCATCGGATCGGCGCCGGCAGCGCGCTGGCGGTTGGCGTGGTTGACCAGCACCAACGAGTCGTTCACCACCACGCCCGACAACGCCACCATACCCATCATGCTGATCAGGCTCACGTTGTATCCCATCAGCACATGACCGAATACGGCGCCCACAACACCGAACGGAATGGCGATCATGACGATCAGTGGCTGCGCATAGCTGCGGAACGGGATGGCGAGCAAAAAATAGATGATCACCAGGGCAAAGAGAAAACCGCCGCGCAGGGCAGATGCGCTCTCCCGCATGCTGGACCGGCGGCCCTGGTAGCTGTAGGCGAGACCGGGAAAATCCCGGACCAGCGATGGCAGAACAGTGCGGTTCAAGGTCGTCATGACCTGGTTGGTCTGCCCGATGGGATCGACGTCGGCGGTCACGGTCAATGTTCGCCGGGCATCGCGCCGGTTGATGCTGTTATAAGACCGCCCTCGAATCACGGTCGCAACCTCGCGCAGCGGCACGGTTCGACCGGCCGGTGTGGTAATGAACAGAGACTCGATGTCATATTCGCTGCTGCGTTCAGATGCCGGGCGCCGGACCAGCACCTTGACCTCGTGGCGCTGGCGCTGCTGGCGGACCGCCTCTGCACCGTAGAAGGCATTTCTGACCTGGCGCGCTACCTCGCTGGAGGTCAGGCCAAGGCTCTGCCCGGCCCGGGTGAGCTGAAAGTCGAGTTGCTCCTTGCCCCGTGCCGACCCGTCGTCGATGTCCTTGACGTTGGGAAAACCAGCCAGCGCTTCGGCCAGGGCAGTGCCAGCCCGGTCCAATGTCCCGATGTCGCGGTGACTGAGCTCGATGGTGAGCGATGCCCCGGAACCGGGCCCACCCCGGTCGGATTGAAAACGCAGTGATTGCAGTCCAGCAATCGGGCCGGCTTCCCTGCGCCAGCGACGGGTTACCTGGGCGGTCGATAGAGGCCGGATTTCCGGCGTAGTCAGGTAGGCAAATACCTCGACCTTGTTGCCGTCAATGCGGGCGAAGGTCCCGACCAGAAGCCGGTCTCCGCCACCTTGCCGGGCCACCCGGGTGACCGCATCGACCAGCCCATCGCGAACCGACTCGACTCGCTCGGGCGGGCTGCCGGGTGGCAATACGGCGGTGGCTGCTGCGGTATCCGATTCGACGCGGGGCATCAGGATCACGCCGATGCGGCCACTGGCGACAAAGCCGAGCACAGCGATGAGCGTGGCCATGCCGACCGCGATGGTGACGATGCGCCAGCGGAGAAATAAACCGAGCAGCGGCCCGTACACGCCCTCGATAAAGCGGTTGACCAGGCCCGCGAATCGGCGCTGAAAGCGGTGGAATGGCCCCGCGCGGGTCGGCTTTTTTTCGCCGTCGCCGTGGGCGAGATGGGCGGGCAGGATAAAAAGGGACTCGATCCACGAGATGAGAAAGACGACGATCACCACGATCGGGATGACTTGCCAGATCTTGCCCATGGTGCCCGGCACGAAGTAAAGCGGCAGGAATGCCACGATATTGGTCAAAATGCTGAAGCTGATCGGAATCGCGACGTCGCGGGCGCCATGAATCGCCGCAGCCAGAGAACTCATACCGCGGCTTCGATACTCGTAGATGTTCTCACCGGCCACGATGGCGTCATCGACCACGATGCCCAAGGCCACGATGAACGCGAACATGGAGATCATGTTGATGGAGACATCGGCGCTAGGCAGAAATAACAGGGCCCCTAGAAACGCGGTGGGAATCCCCATGGTGACCCAAAACGCCACCCGGAACTCGAGAAAAAGCCCGAGCAATAAAAGAACCAGAGCCAGCCCGAGAAATGCATTTTTGAGCAGAAGTTCGAGCCGTTGCCGATAAATGGTGGAACGGTCGCGGTTGATGGCCCAGTCGACTCCGTCCGGCAGATCCGATTGCAACTCGGCCATTGCCACGCGCACGGCGTCAGACACGCCGATCGGGGTCTGATCGCCGACCCGGTAGACTTCCAGCCCGATACTTGTCTTGCCGTTATAGGTGCTGGAACGGTCCTGGTCCGCGAAGCCTTCCCGGACTTCGGCAATGTCGCCGAGCAGCACAACGGAACCGTTTGCCGTGGTCAATACTGGAATGGTGGCGAACTCGTGGGCCCAGTCCTTGCGGTCCATGACTCGAAGCAGAAGCTCGCCCCCCCGGGTCTCGATCTGCCCGCCCGGGACTTCGACCGAGGCAGCGCCGATCGCAGCCGCGACGCGTTGCAGAGTGAGGCCGTGCGACCGCAGCGTTTGCTGGGGTATCTCGACGTGGATCTCGAAGTTGCGCCCACCCACGACTTCGGTCTGCGTGATCTCGGGGTGCTGCAAGAGCTGATCGCGCACCTGCTCGACCAGATCGCGCAGAACTCGCTCGGACACATCGCCGTAAAGGACCAGATCGAGCACCTCCCGTCGCCGCGCCACCCGCGTGACCTGGGGCTCTTCGGCATCCCGCGGAAACGTGCGGATGCGGTCCACAGCCTGCTCGATCTCCTGGTGGACCCGCTGCTGGTCGGCATCGACCAGAAGTTCGAGAGTGACCGTTCCAACCCCTTCCGAAGCCGTGGCGCGGATTTCCTTGACACCGTCCAGCCCGCGCACAGCCTGCTCGATGGGCAAGATGATGCCCTGCTCGACCTCCTCTGGCCCGGCCCCGGGATAGGGCACCTGCACCGAGACCATGTCCAGCTCGAACTCGGGAAAGACTTCCTGTTTGATCTGACACGTGGTGTAAAACCCGCCGACCAGAAAAAAAATCATCAACAGATTCGGCGTGACTCGGTTGCGGGTCATCCACGCGATGAGACCGCGCAACCTCTGGCCAGATCCATTTGCAGTCACCGGCTTGCCGGTCATCTTTTTGCTTCCCTGGCTGGCGAGTACGAGCCCATTCGGCCGTCCTGCCCGGCTGGCCCGGGCGCCTGTTGCGCCCCCGGGGCCGAACCCGGCCGCCGGGCCATTCCACCCGGCATGGCTCCGCCTCGCATTGCTCGCTGTCGCGCCCTTTTGGGCGGTCCATCGGTCGGCGTCTTGCCCGCTGTCCCGGCAGACGATTCGGCAGACGCCTGGGTGCGCAGTTGCATGCCCTGGACGGGCGACGAAATTGCCGTGGTCACCAGCAGTTCACCGCTGTCGAGCCCGGCCGAGACCAGGACTGTCTGTCGATTGCGAAACGCGATGGTGATCGGCCGGATATCCAGACGCCCTTCCGGGGTCATCAGCCAAACCCGATCACCATCGCGCACGAGTTCGCGGTCGAGAGCGACCACCGAGTCGAGTTGCGCGGCCTCGATCTCGAGTCGAACCCAAGCCCCGAGGAAAAGGCGCGGCTGGCCCGCGTTTTCGGCATCGAGCACCAGCGGATCGTCGACCGCGACGAGCAGGCGGGCGAGACGGCCCTGTTCCTCCACGTCCGCAGTCAGTTGAATCACCTGCCCGGTGCGAAATTTCTCGGCGCCCCAGGCAGCGTCGTGGAAGACCCGGACGCTCGAAGAACCAACCGCAGAAAGGGCTGCCCGGACTGGCTGTCCACTGTGCCGGGCGACCTGAATCCAGCGCACCTGGTCGACCGGAATGGTGGTCTCGATCCACCAGGTATCGGTCCCAGCCAGGGTCGCGAGCACTGTTGCCTCTGTGACCCGACTGCCAACCTCCACAGAGCGCGTCCGGACCACTGCGTCGAACGGTATCCGAATGGTGGTCCGGGTCAGGTCGAGCCTGGCCCGTTCCAGCGAAGCCTGGGCCGAGGCCACGGATGCCTCTACCGATTCCAGCTGCGGCTGGCGCAGCACCAGGGCCTCGTCTGCCCGGGCCAGATCGCCCCCGAGCAAGTTGCGCTCGGCTCGGGCGATGTCCTGGCGACCCTGCTCGATGCGCAAATCGGCGCGAGCTCTGGCCAGGGTCGCCTGGGCCTGCCGCTGGGCCAGCCGGTAATTGCTGGGGTCGATACGCAACGCCACCTGCCCTTTCGAGAGCAGGCCTCCGGGCACGAGCTGGTCGCTTACCTGAACCACTTCGCCCTGTACTCGCGGGTGCATCGCGACTTCGCGGGCGGGCTTCACGATCCCGCTCGCCTCGATGACCACGGGCACGGTGGACTTTTTGACCTGTGCGACCTCGACCAGGGTCGCACGACGTGGCGGAGGGTGACGTCGGGTCGCCGGTTTGCTCGCCATCATCCGGCAGGACCCCATGACCGCTCCCGCGATCAGGACCACAGCCAGGAGCACTTGCCAGAGTACCCGCAAACTGAACGTCCGCGACGGCCGAACCGCGAGCTCGGACGAATCGCCGACCGGTTGGTGGGGGCTTTTTGCGGCCCGGCTGTCCGCCTGGTTATCAGTAGTATCGATCGGATCGATCGTCTTGTCGCTCATAGCTTATCTCCGACGGCTTCGATGCCGGTAATCCTCCACCTAAGTACCGCGACCCGTAAGTAAGTGCCCAGTAGGGTCGGTCCAGCGCGTCGAGGGCAAGGCGCGAAGAGGGAGCATAGTGGGCCTACGTGACCGATGAGCAACACAGCCATCGGCGGGCTGGTCGGCCATAATGGGTACTTACT
>JAKSDA010000373.1 GCA_022360315.1 Pseudomonadota bacterium | reverse complement strand
CGATGACCATCGGCGCCATGATCGACAAGCGACGCCATGACGTCAGCATGACCGTGGCAGATCTCGCTCATGAAGTCGGGGTCTCGGAGCAATCCATCGAGGCATGGCGGGGCGGTCACTCGTTTCCTACCAGCAGCCATCTTGAGGAAGTCGCCAGGACTCTAAGCAAGGCAGGTGACCGATCGACCATCGAGTATCAGCTTCGTCTTGCCGTCGGTGTCCAGGCCGTCAATCGGCACCTGATCAACCTTTGCGGCGAAGAACGAGTCAGCGACATGGTCGAGGCCATGCTTCTCACCGCCAAGCTCGTCCATGACGGGCTCATTGGCCCTGTCCGAGAGGAACCTCCCCCGGTATTTCGCACCCAGTTCGCTCCGTTCGACTGGGACGAGAAGATGGAGGCCACCAAAGCCGAGATGCGACCTCGTCTATGGGATCTCGTTTTCCATGGAGCCCGATGCCCGACCGGAGCATCCGTCACGTCTCTCCTGGCGGAAGTTTCGGCCTTGAACCAGGAGGTATCTGCCGACTTCCTGGGTCTCTCGGGCGACTGGGCTGGTCGGGTGCATCACTGGATGCAGTTGCTCGGCTCAGCTCCCAGGACCATCGAGTACCTACGCCACTACGTTCGAGAAAATTGGAAAACTCCTCCTGACGACGTAGAGGAAGTCGGCCGGGTCGCCATTGAGATGCAGCTGCGCATGGCCAACTTTGATTTTCGTCCACCGTCCGATTGGCAGATGATCCGGATTTCCCCAGATCCATTTGGCAAGGCCATGAACCGGCTGGCACAGGCCCAGCTGGCAACATCGATTGGCGACTTTGCCACGTCCGTGGAGCATCTCCGGCATGCCGTCAAGCATCAGCCACTCGATGCATCGCTTCACTTCAAGCTGGGGTGCGCCTTATGGCAGCTGGGCCTTCGAGGAAACCCGGAGCTTGTGGACATGGCCCTGGTCGAGGAAGCGCTACTGGAGTGCCGGATGGCCGTTCAGATCGATCCCGAGTTCGGCAACGCCAGAAATGAGATCGGCATCATTCTTTCAAATATTCGCCGTTGCGAGGAAGCCGAAGCGGCCTTTGCCGAAGCCGAGCCCTATCACGGGGACCACTCACATCACTGGTTCTCCCGGGAAACAACCTCATTGCCCTGCATCGTCTTGAAGATGCCAGACGAGCCTTCGAGAAAGCCATCGAGTTATCGAAGGACGGCGCACATGTCAGAGCAATGGCCCAGCTGGCAGCGACACTCATGGCTCTCGGTGAGAAACAGAAAGCCCGTCGCCTCGGAAAGAAGGTCGAGCATCTGATCGGTGAGGATCCGATCCCTCATTGGAAACGAATCCTGAGAGCCTGGGACTATGACGACGATCCCGACGGGGAGTAGGCCGAGCATCGCTCGGGTCCAGAACCCTCCCCTTGGTGAGACCATCAAAACCGGGTCCACAACCTGGGACCAGAAGGGTGCCCAGAAGCAAGTGGCTTCGGACACCGTTCTGGCTACTCCAGATTTCGATCTGAGCATGTCAGGATCGGGTGGCTGCCTACCTCGATGAAGTTCACCCCGTTCACCCCGACGTGAATCTCACCGAACGGCTGGAGCCCATACCTTGGTGGCTTTCTGGTCGAGGTACATACCGGCCAGGTCACGTACCACTACAGCCCAGCCACGACCGGCAGCGAGACCACCCTACGAGGCGCCCTGGATGTACTTGTGGAGCACGGATTCACGAACTGGGATGACATCTACGCCGCCACCAAGCATCTTCAGCTCTTCTTGGTGGAGGAGATCGACGACTCCGAGTTACAGATAGCGGCAACGATCGTCGAGAACTTCAAGAGGGCGGCAAGCTGACGAAAACGCCGCACGGGGCAACCTAGTCGAAACGAAGCTCCTGACATGCTAGCCTTCTGCTGTTCCAGGTGCCGAAATTCTACAAATACGTCGGTCCAGACTCCATCTTGGACTCGGTGGCGGATAGCAATTCAGGGGTGACGATTCGTAACAAAGACGAACTGGCGCTCTGGATGCGGCACCAGGATGAATGGGACGACGATTGTCTCACCATGACGTTCGTTGTACCAGGTGATAGAAAACTCCGTGTAGCACCCCGACGATCGGAGCATGTCGCATGCGCTCGTGGTGAAGATGTCCTCGCTGCGGGCGAGCTTGTAGCTCGTTTGGCGCCAGTGTTGGAGGTGGTTGGCGCCAGCAACCTATCGACCGGATACTGTCCTGAGCCGTCGTGCTGGGAAGCTGCGAAATCGGCGCTTTGTGAGCTGAGCATACCTGGTCCTCCAGAATTGACATTTGCGTGCACTTTCCGGAGGTGTCCTGCTTGCGGTGAACGGAATCTTGTCAAAGACGACTGGTTCTTCTGCGCTGTTTGCGACACTCCTCTCCCACAGGAGTGGAACTTCTGACCTCAGAGAGATAGCCGCTGGCCGAGACACGGCGACACAGAGGAACTGGGACTCAAAACTGAAACGGATAATCAGCCAGGATCCTCAAAGTCTCTTGCTCTACCTCACTTGTCCACAAGCTCGGCTTTATTGCCAGCATCCAGTATCGAAGGCATGCCTGACTGGCAGAAGCCGAGCCCAATATCCAGCGCAAATCCCAGCCTGCATCTTCGCCTCGTCGAGAAAGCAGTGCCCTGCCGAGCGCTCGCGAAAATTCGTATTCAAGTGATTCTAGTTTTCGGGAGTAGAAAAGGTCCCACGTGCTCCTCACGAAAGGTTCAGGAGGCCCCCCCACACTGGCGACTGTCGATTTCAGGGCTGTGTCCAGCATATGGCTGGACCATGCCAGATTGCCAGATTCGTCGATGAAGCGGAGAATCATTTGATCACAGAGCAGCTTAGCTTCGGACTCACTCAGGTACGTAGTTGCGCACAAGTCGGTGACTTTGGGTGCCATTCCCAACCAGTTCAGTGCAGGTTTCGCAGCCGCCCAAGGCGGACGAGACCAGTCCACCTCCATCGTTTCGCCTCGCAGGGCAAGTTCGATATATTCGGCGAGTTCAGTCATGGAGAAGAATCCTGACACGGGTGTCTGGTGGCAAGGTACCGGCAGCCACACGCTGTTGGATCTCGGCAAGCCGGTGGTGACCACCAGTGACGTTTAGGCTTCCGCCTGAAAGCCCCTTTGAGCTAATGGGATCGCTCAGCCTAAAATGAACGAGTTCCGCATTCGACAGTTGGGATACGGAGCCCCCTTGCATCTTGTTTGTTGGATGTAGCGTGGCACCGATCTTAATATCGCCCGCCGCCATCTCGTAAATACGGGGGTTGAAGACGGACACCGGAGGTGGATTTGGATTTGAAGGGGAGCCGAAGGGGCGCCCTTTGGCGTCCATTCGGCCAGTTCGGAACAGGACGCTATCCGGTAGCTTGACGTCCCCACTACGTAGGCTTGCGCTAAGCTCCGTGACTTCACCCTTGGCTACCTTCTTATTCTTGTCGCCGGTTTTGCTGCTGCCTTCTTCACCAGTCTTGGTGTTGGCTTTCGATTCGCCGGGTTTGATCTTGCTCCCGGACGAGCCAACCCCGGTCATTGCACTGATGCCAATATCGACTGGACCAGTCGTTGCGATACTGCCCGGGGTGAATACCGGGCCGCCAGGAACAACAACACCTTCAGGAGTGACCATTGCCGGTGACCAACCGACTTTTGGCGGCTGAATCTTGATGGCATCGGCGATTTTCAGCCCTTTGCCTACGTTGCCGCGGACTCCCAAGATGGCCAGGGCTGCTGTAGCAATGCTGACCAACATTTTCAAAAACTCTTTGCTGGCCTTGGTTAGCATGCTCGGGTCTCCCTTTGCTGTCCAGGCCAGGGTGAGCCATTGTTCGCCGTGTTTCAGGGCCTCAATGCCGGCATCAATGGCAAACGAGGCACCAAATGCGGCCAGTCCGAGCTGGATCACGACAGCGGCGAGCTGCCCGACCCCAGTGGGAGTAGCCGCCAAAAAGGCCGATGCAGATTCGGCAAGGATAAAGCCGGCCGTGATCCCGATAATTTCGGGCAAATGATCTTTGATGGCTTCGGCGTACTCGCCAGCAACGGTACCGAAGTACTGTGGTGAGTCCGTAACGCTCTGGACCAGGTCATCGATATGCCCGAGAACTCGTTTGACCTTGGCGTAACCGCCATTGGTCAAAGAACCATCGGGAACCATTCCCTCCAGGGAGCGGGCATAGGCCGAGCTCACCAGCCAAATTCGACGACCAGCTTCCAGCTGGATGTTGTTGTCACCACCGCCAAACATGCCCGGATCTTGAAATGTGCCCTTGATACCAGCTCGGTTCTTGTTTCGATTGACGGCCAGAAGAACGTTTTCGTAATAGCGAAGATCGTGACCGTCTCGAACAGAAGCCGAAAACTCCCTTCGAGCAAGTGCACGGGCGGTATCGCCGGATTTGATCTGGTAGAGCTTGGCGCTGGGCTCAGGTAGATCGGTATTGACCCGAAAATTTTGGACATAACCCCTGACGATTGCCTCGGGCAGATGAGCACTAACATACCACCAGGTGGGTGCCTCGGGGTGCTGACCGCTGACAAAAACCCTTGTTGCCGGTGGTAACGGCTGGGCCGTCAGAGCCTGGCCATCGAGTTCTGCCGGACCAGTTCGAATATTGGAGCCATCGTCGTTGTCGATGAAGCCGGGCTTATTGATGGCAGGTTGAGGCGAATCGATCGATACTGACGATGTCGGCGAGTGGAAAGGCTCATGGCTCTGCTCATCGCTTTCTGGCTCTAGCGGGCAGAATCCATACGCCGCCAGCATGTTGGGATCGTTATTCCAATCGTATTCATCGCTGGAGCCCGTGGATCGCTGTACGGGCGACGATGGATCAGCTGACGGAGTACTGGGGCTCTTCTGTCCTGGGCCTCCATACCTTGCCTGCACTCTCGTCCGTTTCCCCGGGCTTGCAACTCGCAGCGGACTCAGATCCCGTTCTTTGTCTCGTGGCCCACGAGGGCCATCTTTTCGTCCCCGACCCATTTCCGGGATGAGGTTAGAGAAGTTCTCTGCCACGTTCAAGCCGGCCCGTTCCTCTCGGGCTCGATCTACCGAGATCTTTCCAGATCGAACTCTCTATCATTGCCACCTTACCAGCTCTTGGTAGCACTACCCGTCAACTTATTGGAATTACAATGGTAGCCAGAGATCTCACGAACGCTTTGCCGCCCGGATAGCCCTCCGAATACTCCAGGCAGCCACACCGGGAAACATATCGCCATTTACACATTGTTGAAGACGATCTTTGTATCCTGTCAATCGGTTTTGGTCGTGGAGAAGTTGCGGATATGCACCCACATCACTCGAGAACCTCGTAACGATGCTCGCATGGGCACTAGGCGTCCCAGAGATTGGACAAGTGGTCTTGAACTCTTGGCGTAGGTGTCGAGATTGCCGCCCGCCCTCGTCAGTGGAATGAGCAATATTTGGAAGGTGCTGAATAATGCGTTCGATTGTATAGCGTCGAAACTGCTCAAGCGAACACCTGGCGTCATTCGCGTCAAAGACATAAGGCAGGATGATGGTCCTGCTCTCTTTTGCCGGTTTATCTTTGATTCGTGAGGTGAACTCTGCCATCAGGGCAGACTTTCCGACGCCTGCTGGGCCATGGACCCAGGCCACCCGGCGCTGAGGGTCTGCGAATGCGTTCGTCAGCCGATCAAGTGCCCCGAGTCGCCCGACAAAGCCCCGGCGATTTGTTTCGATGAGGTCGATGAAGCTCGAAATCTGGTAGTCCTCATTCGCGTTGGTTTCCGCGGTGGTACAGAAGAGACTCTTGAAAAACTCGACCCCTGTACTGTAATAGCTAACCGGGGCCTCCGACGAGCCGATCGGAATCATCTGTAGATCTTCTTCTTGGGCACGACTATAGAGTTGAGGGACAGGCTTCAGCGCTGGGAAAGCATTTGGATCGCGGGTTGATGGAACTGCATAGATCCCAAGCGGCCAGAGTGAAAATGGTTCGTTGTTGAACATTGCAATCGTTCCGCAGCCATCTTCGACCTGGTTCTGGACGGTATCTACGACTGCACGGTTCTCCTCCGATGCTTCTGGTAGTGATACTGTTGAATCGCCACGCAACAACACCAGGTTTTTATCTACAGGTGCATAGACTCGTAGGGACGATAGTCGTTGTAGTGCTGGCAGGAGACGGAGAATGTCGGGTTCCCATCGCTCAAGTAATTGCTGACAAACGTGGATACTGGATACGCCACCATGAGCTAGAATGTTTCGTACTGCGAGAAATGAATGTTCGAGACTGCCGGTGCTCTGATCGCCGAGCACCGCCGAGATCGCGTCGGCGGCTTGGTGCAAGATTGAATGAATTTCGGTTTCCCCAGGAATCTCCGAAGCGATACGTTCGGCGATGTTGCACCATTGATTGAGAGACGGTAAGTAAATGGACTTCTCGAGGTCTTTTTTGATTTTCGTGCTGAATAACTTGCGCTTGCTGAGCCACGAAAGCCCCACGATGGAAATGAACTTCAGAGTTGTTTCGATGAGATCGCAGGCTTTCCAGAGTCGTACATGTGGGTGTTTCTCGTCGATGAACGATGCGATGGGAACGGAAATGAACGCGGGCAATTGCTTGTACAAATTGGGCTCGACACTGTTGCTCACTTGGCGAGTGTATCGAGACGACTGATTTCGGGCCAAGGCCGTTCTACGAATGGCTTGCGAATAGCAGCGGCGCGAAAAGTGCGACGTGCGAAGGCCGCGAGAAACATCGGCGCTCTGTTGATGGCGGTCGGCTTCCGGGCCGATACTCAGCGAGCGTCCGACTCCGAACGAGTTCCGAGGACGACGATGCCAGGTAGTAGGCTCGACGAGCAGGCTCCGCGTATCAGCATCGAAGGACTTCCTGGACTAGATCTCTACCCGTCTGGAACGAATGCTCGCCATCTGGCCAGCATCTATGGAGCCGATCAAGTGAAGTTCATGAAGTCGGCAAACCCAGGCAGCAGATAGAGCGCGGCATCGATCTGCCACTCGTGTGGGAGGTTCGTCAGTCTGCGCAGCTTGCGCTCGGTGACCAGATGCGGAGCCACACCCCCGCGCAAACTCCGTACGTACGCCAGCACGGCTGGGTGGAGTTCAAGCAAGTTCATGAGCTGGGTCACCCGCGCCCGCGTGAGCCCGTGGCGCCTGGCCAACTCGGCCCGATTTGCTACGCTACCGGACGAGACAAGCCTCTGGAATGCCTCGGCTTGCGCGAGCATCCTAACCACAGGCAACGGCTCCAGCGATCTCGGTTCCATAGCCTCGCCCTCATCCTCCAGTTCGACAACCACGACCACTTTTCTCCCACTTCCGGCGTAATTGGGGAGCTTCTTTCTACCTTTCAGGCGGTTAGCGCACACCCCCACGACGGTAGTGGGAGAAACGACCATCTGGATTGAGGACTCCGTGGACGCTTGGGCTTCTTTGGGCTGAATCGCCGTCGAGACACTCAAAGAGTAGCTGCGCTTCGGCACGTACGTATGGCAGGTTCGGACCCAGTGCGTACTATGGGATCACGACTGGCCATCATCTCTGTCAGTTCAGGCGGCTCGCTCTGTTGGGCATCAATGGAGAGCAGCCAGGATTCGGTGTGGCACTCAGTCCTCAGAGTGCAATTTCATACCGGCTGTGTCGAAGTCCCCCAAGAACTTCGTTTGTTCGTCGTATATGGTGCGCTGCACGTTGGCGCGTTTCAGGTTGGCTCCTTGCAGGTTGGCTCCTCGCAGGTTGGCTCCTCGCAGGTCGGCTCCTCGCAGGTTGGCTCCTCGCAAGTCGGCGCCTCGCAGGCTGGCGTGCTGCAGGTCCGCGCGCCGCAGGTCGGCGCCTCGCAAGTCGGCGCCTCGCAGGTTGGCGCGCTGCAGGTCTGCGCGCCGCAGATCCGCGCCTTGCATTTCCGCGCGTTGCAGGCGGGCGGCTTGAAGCTTAGCGCGTTGCAGGCTAGCGGCTTGAAGGTTGGCGCAATACATGTTGGCACGTTGCAGATTGGCACTTTTCAGGGTGGCACACTCCAGACTAGCCCGTTGCAGATTGCTTCTCTGAAAATCAGCTCCTTCCAACTGGCATCTGTCCAGCACTGTATGGCTGAGGTCGGCCGCGGCGAAATTGGCGACCCGGAAGTTGATTGAGATAGTCGATCCTGACAGCTTGGCTTTCGGCGCATGGATCCAGACCGGCTCAAGGGTGTACCAGAACCACGCCAGGAGTGAGCGCAGGGTCCAAGGCGACTCGGCTTGCAAGCCCTTGAGATCATCGGCCACGCTGATCGTGCTGCCAATGGCCAGCGCGGCTTCGCGTAGTAGTGGCCGGCGATCAGGGCCTACGCGTTCATCGTTTGCATCACCGAGGCGCAGCGTCTCGTCGTTGAAGCACTCCTCGGCCCAATCGCGCACCTTGGCCCGTTGCTCGCGATTCCACGCCAGGGGTGAGGACGGCTTGTCGCTCGCGCTCAGGAGTATCTGTTGCAGGTACTTGAAGCTACGGCTATCGGGCAAGAGCAGTCGTCCGCCCATAAGGTCGCTTTCGTGTCTGCTCCACTCGCGCTTGTGTCCGCTGGCAAGTGTGCGCAGTCGGTCCGCCCAGTACCTGGCGACCAAGAATTCCCGGAACGAATTATGGCCGAAATGTAGCCGATCGTGACCGCTTGTGGTGTCATGCTGCAGGGTCAACAGCATGCTGATTTCGATCGACTCTGCTGCCTTGCCGTCGACCTTGACAACGTCGTCGAGTACATTGTGAATGATCTGGCGGGTCAGGGCTGTGGGCTCAAGAGTCTCGTCATCGTGATCACTCCCTCCGCGTTGCTGGCGCTGATGGATGTGATGATTCCAGGCCCGGCAAGTCTCTCGCCAGGCTAGGCAGGCCAAGAGCCAGAGCATGGCTTCATGCGGCTCGGCGCTGGCCTTGAACTTCTACAATCTGACCAAGCAGCGGAAAGAGGCGGGTCAGTGCGAGCCGGCCGAATAGTGCTACGGCGCTTCGCTCGGCCCGCGAACGCTTCCAAGTGAAACGGCCCGGTCGATGCGCGACCAGTCCCCGACCATCCGGCTGATCCCGATGAGCAAACCAGCCTTGCGCAATTCGCCGTGTAGATGGGCTCGACGGCCTGTCGACGGAGGACTGATCAGAGGGCGCGCTGTCCAGCCGGAGCAACCACGGGCTGTGAATTTGCATCTGACCGCTCGCCACTCCCAGCCGGGCCCGATTCTCCGGTCGTCCGGGATCGGCCGTAATAGTCGACGAGGCTGCGAACTTCGGGGCTGAGAAAGATCTCGGATAGGTCGAGCTGGGCCAGAGCGTGGGCCAGAGTTGTCACGCGTTCTTGTACCGAGGCACGTTTGTCGATGATGACCCGGTACTGTTCCTTGACCCGGCATAGACCGCCGTGACCCACTGTGGCCGCCAGTGACTCGTAGCTCACCTTGACCGACAGCTGTCCAGCCGCCTTTTCAAGCTCTTCCAGCATGACTTGCGGTTTCATTCCGCCCACCCTAGCAGTCGCGATCTCGTCACGCCATATGTCCGTGCTGGCAAAATCGCCGCAGACCCCGTGCGATCCCCCGAAATTCCCCTGTCCACGAGATCTCCTCGTGCCCACTAGAAAGCCGCATAGGCCACATCCTTGCCCAATCATCAGATCAGATTTCCGACCGGATCAATACGGGACGGATGCCGGCCAGCCGGCGAGACTGGCAAAGGCCCGGAACCGCACGCCCCAGGTACGCCATCGCACCGGGATCAGCTGGGTTCCCTGTCCACCGGGAGCACCACGGTGAACAGCGCACCGCCGCTCTCGGCATCGCCGACCGCGATTCGGCCTCGGTGCTGATCGACGATGTTGCGCACGATCGAAAGCCCCAGGCCGGTTCCCTGGCCGTCGGTCTTGGTGGTGAAAAACGGCTCGAAGACTCTGGCGCGATAGGAAAAAGGAACACCCGGACCACTGTCGGCGACCGAAAAGGCGATGTAGCCCGGCTCGGGACAAAACGTGTGCAGCATGACCGTGCCGTTTCCGGCCACTGCGTGGACCGCATTGGTGATGAGATTGATCATGACCTGCTCGAGCTGGCCGGGAACGGCCTGGATCAGCGGCAGATCGCGGTGAAACGATGCGACCAGAGTCACCCCGCTGCGCTCGAGATGCTCGCAAAACGCCAGCGCCTGAGTGGCCACACTGTTGATGTCCACAGTGTCCACACTGTCCCGAGACGGCTTGGCATAATGGACCAGGTCTCTGGCAAACAACGAGATACGCTGGGCCCCGGCGCTGATCCGCTTGAGCTTTTCCACATCGCCGGAAATCAATTTCACGGCACCACCAGACTCGAGATGAGCCTGCAACTTCTTGAGCAAATACTCAGCGTACACCGTGATCGAGGTGAGCGGGTTGTTGAGCTCGTGTACTACTCCGGCAGCCAGTTGGCCCAGCGACGCCAGTTTCTCGGCCTGGATGACCTGACTCTGTAACTCGCGCAACTTGGTCTGATCCTGACCGATAGCCACCACCGCTTCAACCTGACCCCGGCCGCTGATCGCCGCGACGCTCCACACGGTGCGCACACGGCCATTTCGCGTGTCCAGAGTGACATCCACCGAATCGACCTTGCTGGCCGACGTGGCCTTGTCTAGGTCGCCCAAGAGTGCCTGGTTGAATAGCCTGGTCAGCCGGCTGGCCTCCTCGCCGGATAACCAGTCGCGCACGTCACGACCGACAACCTCGTGGCGTTCATAAGCGGTCAGTCGGCACAGCGCCTGGTTGCATACAGTGACTCGCCAGTGGCGATCGACCCCCAAGATGAGCGCATTGGCGTGCTCGATCAACTTGGCCTGATAGTCGCGCAACACAGTGGTGTCGCGGTGCAGCCGCTCGTTGCGCAAGGCCACCGACAGGTGGTTGGCAATGGGCAAGATCAGCACCGCGTCGACTTCACTCAGGTCGTAGCCCAGCGGGTAGCCGACGTCGAGCACACCGTAGAATTCGCCCGACGCCACCAGCGGTACGGCAAATCCCGCGGCAATGCCGGGAAATGGCGAGTCCCAGCGATCGGAAAGCCGGATGCGAGCACTCTTCATCACCGCACTCTTGAGCCGCGTCTTTTCGACCGATGACGCCTTGACCGTGATGCGCTCGTCGGTGATTCCCTCGCGCAACTGACCGGCGACGACATAACTCCGGGCCCTCTCGGGCGAGCGCGGGTCAAAGGCGCGGACCGCAAATGCCCGCTCGGGAAATAGCGAGCTCAGTGTGGCCAGAAATCGCCCGACCAGAGCTGGCTCGTCCATCTCCAGATGAATCTCCCGGCCCAGCCGCAGCACCGCGTCGAGCATCTTGGCCGGGCTGGGCTGAACCAGAGTCTCTGGCCGTCTCTCGGTAGACCTGCTGCTCATCCCGACTTGCCCTCCGAATCACTGTCCTCGCCGACGATACTGAGCTCACTCGTGGCGCCATGAGAACGGACCAGGACCGGGCCCACATCCGCCCGGGCTGTCCCGGCCCGAGCACTTCGGTGGCCACGCGACGAGTTCTCCCATTGGTCACCCTCGTCGCCAGTGTCGTCCCTGTCGCCGTGGCCCTCGTCGCCGCTGTCACTGCGCTCGTCGCTCTTCTTGCGCGCTTGACCCCGCGGCATTGCTTCGACATCGACCTGATTGGTGATCTCTTCCGCGTCGCCGTCAACCGGCAGACGGTACCCGGGCGACGACGACCGCCGGATGTCGATGATCTGTCGCTGTCCCGGATAATCGGTGGTCTCGTACCTGGTGCTCTGGCCGATCTGCTTGACGATGTCGGCCATGCGCTCAGCCTGAACCAAAATGACCTCGACGTGGGGCAGAACTTCCTCGATCGCTCGGCTGTAGCTGGCCTTGGTCGAGCACTGGCGCTGGATCATCTCGGCATAGCTGGTGATCGCCTGCAACGGCTGATTGAGCTCGTGCGCCGCAGCCCCGGCCAGTTCGGCAACAACGGCTTGTTTTTCGGTGAGCTTCAGTTTCTCCTGAGCGCGCAACAGCCGTTGTTCGATGCGAATGCGATCGCGCAGATCGGCGAAAATGCCCACTGTGGCAACTTCACGGCCGTTCTCGTAAATGATGGACGCCGTCATGTTGACCGGAACCAGATCACCCTGGTTATTCAGAATCTCGCGCCGGGTTTGCTCGAGCCGGCCCACGCCGCCGTACTGGGTCGACCTCAGCATGCGCATAACCTGCTTGGGCACTCCCTCCGCATAGAGCTCCCATACTTGAATCCGACCGATCACCTGCCGGGCGGAATAGCCAAACATGCGCTCTGCACCCTGATTAAAAATGATGACATTGCCGCGCATATCCGCAGCCACAATGGCGTCGACGGTAGAATCGACGAGCTTTTCGAGAAACTCCTTGGTCTTGCGCAACTCGGCCTCGAGCGCGCGTTGCGCCGTGACATCGCGGAATGACAGGATCGCCGCGCCACTCGAGCTGATCACTGTCGAAGTGGTCACCGAAGCCCACATGGGCTCGCCACTCGTGGTGCGCAAACTCAGGTCAAAGGCCTCGATATTGTGACCGCTGATCACCTGCTCGATCACCTCGCGAATCACGTCGCGCTGCGAGTCGGCCGCGAGCACACCGATATCTGAGCCGATCAAACCGTTGCGGGCGAATCCGGTGATGTTCTCGGCCGTGCTGTTGACGAACAAAATACGACCCGATTGCTCGAGCACGATGACTCCGTCGGCCGCGGCTTCGAAGTACTCCTTGAGCGATTCGATGGTACGCAGCCGCCGCTCGGCCTCGTAGCGGGCCCGCGAGATGCGCTGGGTCTGATCGCGCAGGCTCTCCAGGACCTGACCGTGGCGCAGGCAAAACCCCATGTACCGGGCGAACATGGCCCCAAAGCGCAGGCGATGCCCGTCGAGCTGATGAAGGCCCGGCAGGCTCTTGCGAAACATGACCACGCCCAGAGGACGCTCCTGCCACACCACGGGAAACACCGCGATGGCCCGCACCTCGGTGCTCTCCAGCATGGCCGCAATCGGCTGGGTGAGCGGATCGTTCAGCACATCGGCGATGAGCACGGGCTCGCACCGGTCGAGCGAGGCCTCGATCTCGGGATAATTTTCGATGAGCAGCGCAAACTGATACAGAGTGGGATCATCTGTCGCCGCGATCACATAGGCGGTCTCGGAACCCATGAGGTGCGCGATGACTGAGGCGCGGGCAAAGCCCATGACATCAATGGCCACGAGCAGGGCTTCGCGCAGCGCACCAGCTCCCTCGTCATGCACACCCAGATCGAAAATTCCCGCCATGGCCTCGTGTAAATACGCCAATAGCTCCGCCTCGCGGCGACTGCGTCCGTCCTCGATCAAACGCCGGAGGCGCTCGCGGGCCACGGCCGCAGCCGATGGGTCGGTCGGAGAGAGCACGTCGGTCGCCCCGGCAGCGATGGCTCCAGCCACATCGTCGGTGATGGCCACGATCGGGACGCCGGCCAGAGTCGGCACCTCGCGGGCCTGAGCACAGAGATCGCCGACCGCGGAACCGGCCACGACGATCAGATCCAATTGCGGCGACTCGTCATCAAACCCGAATACAGCTCGAGATACCACATCGCGAAAGCCAGCTCGCTCGAGTAGAGACACAGCCTGGCTGCGGTTCACTTCCTCGCCACCAGCGACGATTATTCGGGCACGGGAGTCCACCTACCCCAACAAGATAACACGACAGTACCACAGCCCGAGAAAGGCTCGGTCTGATGTTCGAGCTCGACCGGCCGCCAGTTGGTTATTAACCGACGAATTGCCGATGTGGCGGCTGCAACCTGGTGAGGCCATCCTGGCGAGGGTTCGGGCCAAATGCCCTGCACTGGATAAATTCGCAGCAATTTCGAAGAGATGGTGGTTAGCAGTACTGTGTCGTGGTCCTGACCGCCAAGTGATCGATCTGCTGGATGTTTTCGGTCTCAGCTACAGCCAGGGGGGGGAGCGCGGAAAAGAAGATGTGGTAGGATCGCCCTGCGGCGGCCAATTGGTGCTATGGCAGCATGGGCATCGGGGCAGCCACGAGGCGATTGCCCTTGCGATGGCGCGGCGAACAGTGATGAAGGAATCAGCGTAGTGCCGT
>JAKSDA010000466.1 GCA_022360315.1 Pseudomonadota bacterium | reverse complement strand
CGACTCAGTACTGTCAGAGCTTACGACCGTGTTGTCGGCAGCGATGCGCGGAGTGGCGATAGCGGTTCTCATGCACGATAGCGATGTGCTTGAGTTGACATTGTTTGAGCAGGGCGCCAGGCAGGATGAGTATCGCCTTGAACTGGGGGCCATTCAGAATGCTCCGGTTTCTCTTACCCGATGGGCCCGTTTGCTGGTTCCTGGTGTGACAGATATGGATCTTCGAGCGATGTGGGCAACGCAGGTGACGTTTGCCGAGGAGTGGGTGCAACAATTGGCTGTGCTCGTAGATTGGAGTCAAGACCACGTTTTATCGGGTCACAATTCAGTTACGTTGCTATATCCCTTTGTTTTGGGATGCTTCCGCCGCCGCTTCGCACCGGCACTCTAATAGACCTTGGCTTCAAGGCCCACCTCTACCACGCTGCCATGCGCTCCCCCCGCGACCCCGCTCCCCCGCGACCCCGTCTCGGTCCTGGCCTTGGAGGACAACGCCAACAACGACGGTTGGGAAATGGTCCTGGTCGACAAACAAGGCCAACTAGCCCACGAACTGGCGAGAGTTTCTTCGTTATAATCGTTCACTCATGGGTGACATCATTAACATGGCCAAGGACAAGCGCGACCCTGTGTGGTGGATTTCTAGTCTCGTCATTCGGTGGAATGCCGAGCGCCATCCCGATTTGCCGGTGCTTGAAGCCGAGGGCCGCATTCTGCTTTGGGACGAGGAAGACGAGCAAGCCGAGGAGCCTACCGTCGAGGCCGGTATAGTTCGCGCGGTCAAACCCTATCTATGGGCTGGAACCGATCCAGTGATTGCCATGGACGATATCTCGGCAGACTATGAAATCCTGGCCAGCTCGGTCTTGGATAGCCACAGCTACCAAGAGGAATTCTACGACTGGTTTCAGGATACGTTTGGTGTCGCTCCCCATAGCGACCCCGTCTTCATCGAAGATATCGCGTTGGTGATGGCAACAACAGCGGACCGATACTTCGACGTCCCTATTTTTACATAGGACGGGGTGCCAACGGCATCGCCTCGGGGCACCTGCCCGCGGCTATTGTCCCGTACCAGGCAGCGAGCCGGACGGTGGCACCACGACCTGCGCTCCCAATACGCGGTCGACGCGCATGGCCAGATCGCGCCAGTGAGCACGCGCATAGCCGCGGGCGCGGACGGCTTGTAGGTGTCGTTGGCTGCGGGTGCGAATCGACCGGAGCGAGTCGGCCGCGAGTTGCGCCACCTCGGCGGGGGCGTGGCGATGACGCTCCAAGACCAACGCCGATAGGTGATCTACCAGCACGCGCTGCAGGGCGCGTCGGTCTGCGTGGGGTGACGCAACACCGGAAAACGCGGACCGCTCGAGTCGCTCAAACAGCTCCGGCAGCTGAAATGCCTTGTCCGTGCCCGCCGCGCGGCGCTCGTTATCGCGAACGCGTGCCAGCCGCCTGGGATCCAAAAGCGTGGCGAGGGCCGTTCCATAGAGCCCCTCCATGCGAGCGCCCACGTCGTAGTCCGATGCGTAGCGCCCCGGATAGTTCCAGTCTGGAAGCAAATCAGCCTTGAGCGCGGCCAACAGCCCAGGAGGGAAAGAAAACGCTCCGTCGGCAAATACATGGCGATCGAGCACATCGAGGGCGCGGCGTTGATCCGCGGCCGGCACTGGCCGTATGGGCGGTGGGCCCGCTTTGGGCGACGCCTGCGAATTGGCCCTGCGCCGCAACAGGATCTGTCCCCCGACGTGGCGCGCGGAAATATCGATGTAGTCCATGGCTACCGAAAACACGACGGCATCCAGCGCCTGGCGCAAGAGATTGTAGTCACGCCCCTCGGCGAGGACCAATTCGGCGAGCCGCGGCAGCACTTCCTTCCGCAGTATCGACAACCGCTGGTCTGCAAATGCGAGCGGGTCGTCACCCAGATCGTCAGAATTGGACGTGGGATCGATCGCGTTGAGTTCGCCGCCGTCATAAGCCAATCCCGGCTGGATCTCCGCCCTGGCGGCAATGCGATCGAGCTTTTCGGCAACCTCCGCGGCCTTGCCCGCGAGCGGCTTGTAGACGTACTCGACAGCGAGATGGTCATACGGACCCAGCGCGGTGAGCGTGAAATCGCCCTGTTTGGCCCCGCTTGGCCCGATGTATATCGGATTGTAGTCCATCACCGATGCCGACATCACGCGCTCCGGCGTCGCGCCGTCGACCTCGCCAGTGCGAACAGATTTCCAGCTCGACACCATGCTCGCCTTCCAATTGTGCGGAAATCCGAGGGCGTGCCCGATCTCGTGGGCAACGAGGTCGAGGAACGCCTGGCGCACGAACCGCTCCATGACCTCGTCATTTGGCCGCGCCTGGCCGCGCGCCTGCAGGGCCAGGCGGGCAAAAGCGAGCTGACTCGACAGCGACGCGGAGCGATCGCAGCGCTGCGTGCTCCAGGTCTCGCCGCGTCCATCCGCGCCCGCCCAATCCATGCTGGAATGCGCTGGCCTCGAGCCTGGCGCGCGCCACCACGCGTAGACCAGGTAGCGATTTCGCGCGAAGGAAAAGAACTCCGCGTTGAGGTGCACTGCAGCGGAAAGCACCTTTCCGTTTCGCGGGTCGACGAGCGTCGGGCCCGCGAAACCCGAGAACAGCAAGTCATCGCCGTAGTTCCAATAAATCACAGAATGGCGGATATCGGCCGGATCCCAATTGGGGTCCTCGGGTGGGTCGAGCACCTGTACAGCGTTGCGAATTCCAATCCGCTCGAAGGCCGCGTTCCACCACAGTGCGCCCTGGCGCACCAACGGCCGCCACTTCTTGGGAATGGAGCGGTCCATGGTGAACACGATCGGTCGCACTGGGTCCGAGAGCTGCGCCTGCGGGTCGGCCTTGCGCACATCCCAGCGAATAGCGAGATAGCGAAACAAGCTATCTCGGTCATCGACCCGGGAGTAGTCCTTGAACGGGAGCAAGAACGCGCCGATGCGCTCATCGGCCTCGCGTCCGACAAAGCCGTCGTCGGCCAAGCGGTAGAAATGATAGTCGACCACCATGCTGGTGAAGCGCCGATCGGCAAGGCGCTTGGGTACAGCGAAGCGCGCGAGCGGACTGCGGCGGCGTTCGGCGCGGCTATCTGACCGCTTGTCCTTGCGCTCGCGCAGTCGATACGTCACGCGGGCCACCACGTTGTCCGAGAATCCCTTGAGCTGAGTGAGCAGCGCTCCATCCTTGACCACCTCGAAGCGTGCCGCCTCCGGGACGATCTCGGCGAGGTCGGGGCCGAACAAGCCACTGGCCTCCACCACCAACTTCGATGGTGCATCCCGCAGCGGCAACAGTGGCGCACTAAACACAGGTGAGCCGGGAAACGTATCGCGCAGCGCGCGCTCGGTGTCGCTCTCTGGCACGGCGCGGAACCGTACGTTGTGCTTGTTTAGCACCAAGTGGTCGCCGCGTCGCTGCCAGCTCACCAGCTGCGTATCGATCTGCCGCCCGCGCGGGGCTCCATCCCCGGCGCTGGTTACCCGAATCGCGGCGAAACCCAGGGGCTGATCGAGCAACTGGGTCGGAACCTCGAGATATAGGGCACCGGGCTTGCGATAGAAGCGCACCGGGCCGGCGATGACCTGCACATCCTTGGTGACGGTGGCGTAGGTTTTTGGTGCGTCTTTTTGTTCGAGCGCGGGTGATTTGGGCGCGGGTCCAGCTGTGCACGACACGGCGGCCGCAAGGCTCGACAGGACAAACGCGCCGGCAATGACCGCTTCGACAGCCCATATACCATATAATCGCTTCATATCATATAATCGCTTCATATCGCATGCTCCACATCTCGTAGCGGGCCGCGAGGTTAGCACGGAGCAGAGCCCACGACCAATGATGCATGGGTCGCGGCGCCCACCCGGGGCGACCCGCTTGGGATGACCGGCCCGAGGTGCGAGGTACCTCGGAGAGGGCACTCCCCGCCGCTCCATTCGGCAATAAATCATCAGGCTCGGGTCACATCCCGGCGGACTCTGGCTCTACAGGGTATGGCGCTTCCCCAAGAGCTCGTGCCGCCCGATGTAGCGACATCGGCGCCCGACGGGGTCGTCGCCATTTCGAATGACGAGAGTTTCCAACAGGACCTCGAGAGTGCGACCTCGCAGTCCGAGCGCTGGTCGGTCGCGACGGCCTTCAGGGCAACCGACCGGTTCGTTTCATCTCTCGACGATATACCGAATGGCAAGGAGCTGGAGGCAATCGCCAACGATTACCGCAGCAGATCCTTTGCCGATGAGGAGACGTCAGTACGGCGACCGCAAGCGTCTATGCACTAGCAAGAACCCCGATGGTACGGACAAATCTTGCGCGCATTGACGACGAGAATGAGGCGCGCAAGCAGCCTGAACTCGCCGTGCTGTCGGCCGCCGCGCGTGCACACGAGCCCGACAGCGTCGACTCCGTGGCCGCTGCGCTCTCGGCGTGCGAATGCCTCGACAACGAGCGGGCGACTTTGTACGCTGAGCTTATCTTCGCTCGGTTGGGCGAGGCGAGCGTTGGCGCTCTGGAAACCCTCATGGAACTACGCAAACACCAGTACCAAAGCGAATTTGCCAAGAAGTACTTTGCCCAAGGGCGCGAGGAGAAGCGGCGTGCATTCTTATCTCGCTTGCTGTCCCAACGCTTCGGCGAACTTCCCAAAGAGGTCCAAGAACGAATCGCTAAGGCAGACATGACCACGCTAGAACAGTGGAGTGAGCGCGTTCTCGTCGCGAAGTCGGTGACCGATATCTTCGCAGACGGATAGGCCGGCCAAACAAACGCTACCAAGATGGTCCGTCGTATGTGCTGTAGACCAGACTCCGGCGTCCGCCATGTGCTCGTTGGACCACTTCGATCCCCTGCGGTTCGACAAAGTCATTCAATTTCAACAATCTAACCTATTTGCGTACTCGGGTGCTTGCCGATTACTGGAGCCAGCGGCGGTCGCGCAGGCACACAAGGTGACCGATTGGCAGCGGCCAGTAAAGGACAGTTTACTGGCCTATTGATGCTAATGCCTGTGGCCCACGGCGATCTCCGTTACAAGGCAGTACTCGATGGTGGGCTGGCGCAGGTCGTCAGGCTCTGCCCGGCCCGATTAACCAGCTCACGCGCTCGTTACGATTGGGTCAGGCTCGGTTTCACCGAGCTCTGGTCAGCGAACTGTCTGGCTACTTCTGAATGACTCATGCGTCGCCTGTAGAGTCAACTGCCGGGCGACTGTGACCGCGCACTGCCCACCTGGCGGACAGCGGGCGAGGACAATTGATATGAACAGAAAACTGCACCGGCAAACGGAGCCGAGCGTGAACCCGCAACATCTGGCAGTGGGTGAGTCAGGACAGACCCAAGCTGATAGTATTGGCTCGATCGGACTATGCGCAACGTGGACTTCGCCATCATCTCGATCGATGAGAAGGAATTCGAGGCGGTTCTCGAACGGGTCGGCAAGGACACGAGCTGGCGCACGCTGCATGGGGAGCAAACCGGGCGTATCTACAATCAGTGTGCGTTGCCGGGACAGTCGCAACGCACGGTTGTGGCTGTGCGCTGTCTGGAGCCAGGAGCCGGGGAGGCGCAAGAGGTTGCTCGCGACGTGGTCGAGGACCTGGACCCAGGCTGCATCCTGGTCGTGGGTACGGCCAGCGGTGTGCCAGACGAGGAATTGTCGGTCGGCGACGTGGCGGTATCGAGCCGGATCCACGATGTGAGCATTGAGGCGGTGCT
Organism: Pseudomonadota bacterium; assembly: GCA_022360315.1. GTDB lineage: Bacteria > Myxococcota_A > Polyangia > Haliangiales > Haliangiaceae > JAKSDA01. The sequence continues at coordinate 4,990 of JAKSDA010000466.1, read as the reverse complement.
GGCCGATGGTCGCCGTGAATATGCCGTTACCGGTGGCCCCATCCACAATGCAGTGGCACGTGTGGCGGCCAACTTGCCGGCCATGAAGGATGCGCTGGGTACCTGGTACGAGATCGGGCTCGACCGACCAATACTGCCCGGAAGTGAAAATCGCCCCCCCGCCGCCAGTGCTGTGGCCGTTGCCTCGAGCAATCGACGGGTCGAAAACACCGAGCTGGTCGGCATGTGGAACCAGTTCGCACGCCAGGTCAGGGCAATCGAGATGGAGTCGGCCGGGGTGTATCGGGCCACGCAAGGGAACGTGCCGTTCCTGGCCATTCGCGGCATCGAGGCCATCATCGGGGACAAGGGCAGTCCGCAATGGACGCATTATGCCCGCCACGCTGCAGCCGCGTTCGCCCGGGCGCTGATCCAGGCGTGGCCTTCATTTGCGCCAGGGAAACCAGCCGGGCCCGAGTTGCCCGAGGAGCACCTGATCGCCTACGTGGAGTGGCTGCGCGCTCACCATGGCTGGGTGGAGATGATCGGTCTGGGTGCAGGCGAGCTGCGCATGCCGCTCGATGAGATCTATGTGCCGCTGCGACTGGGCGCAAGCCCACGTCACCTGGCTCGCGAGCAGAGCCCTGCTCGACTCGGCAAGGACCCGGCCACAGACGAATTGATGGCCGATCGGAGCATGGCCGGACAGCGTGAGGTCAAGCTCGAGGAGGCGTTTGTGGTTGCCGGGTCAGATCGCAATGTGTTCATTGTCGGGCAACCAGGCGCAGGCAAGACCACGGCGCTCAAAAAACTGCTGTGGTCCATCGTCAAGCCGGCCAGTAGGTCAGAAGCGCGGCCAGAAACCCGCGCAGCAGATATGCTCGATGGCAATGCGATCGGCTTGCCCCAGGCGACTATCCCGATCTTTCTGCGCTTGCGCACGTTGACCGGGCCACTCTTGCGTCGACGCTGCATGGCGGAGTACCTGCAAGCGGAGCTGGATAGTACGGCCCGCATCGCCCTGAATGCCGAGATTCGTGCCAATCTGGGCGAGACGCTGTGGCAGCGGGGCAATCTATTGCTGCTTCTCGACGGCCTGGACGAAGTGGCCGATGCCAAGCTGCGCGGCAATATCTGCACGTATCTGGAAGATGAGCTGTCCGAGGCCCGGAAACGCGGTATTCGCGCAGTCGTGTCCAGCCGGTTCTCGGGCATGAGCAGCGAGATCGATCTAGATCGGCGGCGTTTTGCACGACTCGAAGTGCATCCTCTGAACGATGCGCAGATCGAGCAACTGGTGACATGCTGGTTCCGGGCTGCCGAGCAATCCCTGGACAAGCAGGGCGACCTGGACAGGGCGCGCGAGCTGGGCGAACGCAAGGGCAAATCGCTGGCCACCAGGCTGCAGAAAGCCGAGTACAAGGCACGGCGGATTCGCGAGCTGTCGACCAATCCGATGTTGCTGACGTTGCTCTGTGTGGTGGTGATGAAGAAATACGATATCCCGCGGCGACGAGTCGATTTCTTTCGCGAATGCCTGGATATCTTGTTAACGCAGTGGACCAGGCACCGCAGCCCGGCCGGGGTCGAGCAATCCATTAGACCGGACAGCGATGAGGACAGGCCACTGTTGTCATCCACCGACGCCATGGCTCTGCTCATGCCGGTGGCCTGGACGATGCACAGGGAGCAGCGCAAATACGATCTGCGGTACGATGAACTGCGCAGTCTATTGCGGCCAGTGCTGCGCAAGCTGGAGCGCGAACGGGACGATCTGTCGTTTGGCAAGGTGCTGCGCTGGTTGCATCAGACCACGGGCGTGCTGGCGCGGTACGCCACTCACGAAGATGGCACGGGCGAATACGGTTTCACGCACCTGTCGCTGCAAGAGTACCTGGCTGCTCGCCATGCTGCGGGCGGGCGGGAGCCGGATGCTGCGGCATTACTTGCCAGCAATTTCGGTGATGCGTGGTGGCACGAGGTGATCTTGCTGTTCGTGGCATTTGCCGAGTACGAAAAAAACTTTGCCGAACTGGTGCGGTGTGTGGTCGAGCGCAGCGGCCTGGATGACGCCTTGCAACGCAAACTGATCAATCTGTGCATCGACGACGCTCATGCCCCAGATCTGAGGCCGCTGGTCGCTCATGCGCTCAACAGTGGCAACCCGGTGTCGAGCCGGAGCGCAGCGCTGGATCTGTTGATGGGTCATGTCGACGATGAGGTGCTCTACGCGGCAGCACAGGTGGCCTGCCAGACAGAGTCGGAGGAGTTGCACGCAAAAGCAGAGCGCATTGAAACTCGACCGGCGCGTGCGCGACTGGATTCGGAGCATGGTGAGCCGGCAGATGAGCAGCGACCATTCGACGTGTTGCTCTGCCATGACAGCAGCATAAAGGCCGATGCGCTGAGCAGTGCGCTGGGCAAGGCCGGACTGACTGTGTGGCGCGATGACGAACAGCTCAAAGCCGAATGGTCCTGGCAAGAGGCCCTGGATGAGACTCTCGACCAGGTTGGCGCCATGGCGGTCCTGCTCGATTCTTCGGGCTCGCCAGGGCGAAGGCGCAAGGGTGGATCGAGTTTGGGCCAGAGGATGTGGCGTGCCATTGGCGGGTTGTTTGGGCAGGCTCGCAGGGCTCCGTGGCAGTGGCCCGAGATGCGGGTGCGACTCAGTGAGATGAAACGGCGTGGCCAGCCGGTGCTTTTGGTGTACATGCCCGGACTGGAGGCAGAGCCAGAGCTGCCACTGTTTTTGCGCGATGCTGCCGTGGTCGATATGCGGGGCGGAATCAGCAGCGGGGCAATAAAGCGACTGATATCGGGCATTGGGGGCGAGCAGCTGGAGGCAATTGCGGAAGCGCAGGAGCCCGGGCTCGGTGAGAGGCAGGTCGAGGACAGCGTGGGCATGGCGCTTTTGTGGCTGCCCGGGGGCCGCTTTACCATGGGCAGCCTGGATGAGGACGAGATGGCGTATAAAAACGAAAAACCGGCCCGAGAGGTGGAAGTGAGCGGGTTGTGGATGGCGGAGACGGCGGTGACCAATGGGCAGTACGAGCACTATGTGCGGGCGACTGGCAAAGAGCCAGCACTGTGGTCCGACAAGCGGTACAACGGCGCGGAGCAGCCGGCAGTGGGAGTGAGCTGGTACGACGCAGTGTCGTTCTGCAACTTTCTGTCGGAGCGGGCCGGTCTGGAGCCATGCTACGCCATAGAGGGAGAGAACGTGCAATGGAAGGCAGGAACGACAGGGTACCGGCTGCCGACCGAGGCGGAATGGGAATACGCCTGCCGGGCAGGGACGCCGACACGGTGGTCATTCGGCAATGACGAGAGTCAGCTGGGTGAGTATGGTTGGTACGACAAAAATTCAGACGATGAGCTGCAACCAGTGGGGCGCAAGAGGCCCAATCCGTGGGGTCTCTACGATATGCATGGCAATGTCTTCGAGTGGTGCTGGGACTGGTACGGCCCATATCCGCAGAGTCCAGCTCGAAGCGAAATGCAGGACCCGGTGGGGACGGCCAAATCAGCAATGGTGGATGTGTATGATCCACAACGGGGCGAGGTAGTCAAAGGTATGGTACGGCTTCTGCGCGGCGGTTCTTTCGGCTACTGGGCCAGGTACCTGCGCTCCGCGTACCGGAACTGGATCAGGCCCGAGGACGGGGGCTGGAACATCGGCTTTCGCTGCGTCCGCGGCGTGGCCCACCAGCCTTGACCGTTGAAATATTGACTATTTAGAAAACTAGCCCGCGAAGCGGGCCGCGCCGAAAATTGGCATTTTGTTAACAAAATACCAAGAATTGTTAACAAATTTGGCTGAATCAGGCATGGATTGTTAACACAATGCCAAGTCTGTTAACAAATTTGTTAACAGACTACTGGGGCCTCACAACGACAGCATTATGCCCTGATACGCCTGTAGGCTGCGTGCGAGCCGGTCCACGCCCATCGACCCGGCGGCACGCAATCGTCTCTTCAGTCTTCGTTTGGCTTTGGGGCCGGGCAGCACGCCAGAGCGACTGACCCGAAAGCCGAGTACTGTGCACGGCTGCGAGGTCGGCTGGATGCCGTCACGTCGAGGCTTGAGCGTCAGCTTGCGCTCGCTGGACAGCCATTGGCGAATCGCCTGGTGAGCCTCTTGGAGCTGCTGGCGATCATTGGCAAAGAGCGAAACATCATCCATGTAGCGCAGGTACCCGGGAATCTTGAGCATGCGCTTGACGTGGTGATCGAGGCTGTCGAGATAAAGGCCGCCAGACCCCGACCGGGTTAGGGTTTTGATGCAATTATTGAGGCTCTCGCTGACCAATGGATCGAAGAATTTGCACAAGTGGATCGCTTATGATCTAAACGTCTTATGAGTCCCAAGGGCAGCAAAGCAGAGTTGGAGATTCGACGACGCACAGCGGTTGCACTGCGCCGGTCCGGCCTGAGCGTGAGAGAAGTTGCCAAGCAAGTCGGATGCGTTCCGTCGTCGGTCGTCCGATGGACGCAAGCATACGAGCGCGATGGGGCCGATGGCCTGAAATCAAAGCCGCAGGCGGGCAGCAAGCCCCGGTTGTCGGATGCCCAGAAAGAGCGACTGCGCTCGATGTTGCTCAAAGGGGCGCACTCGTTCGGCTGGGAGACCGACCTGTGGACAGTGCCACGCGTCGCCAAGTTGATCGAAAAAAAGTTTGGCGTCCAATACCACGTTTCCCACGTGCACCGTCTGCTACGGCAGATGGCTTTCAGTCCACAGAAGCCAGCCCAACGGCCACGAGAGCAGGCTCGAGACGCTATCGAACACTTTCGCCGCCAACCTTGGCCGGCGATAAAAGGGGGGCCCGCCGCAGCGACCGCACCCTCGTTTTGAGCGATGAGAGCGGGTTTATGCTGCAGCCTCTGGTGCGACGAACATGGGCGCCTCGAGGGCAGACGCCTGAGATTATCCGCTCCTCGCGCCATGACCGCATCTCGGTCATCACCGCCATTACCATTTCGCCCAAGAGACGACGACTTGGCTTGTACT
>JAKSDA010000497.1 GCA_022360315.1 Pseudomonadota bacterium | reverse complement strand
TCTCTCGCGCAGCTCGTTTTTGAGATCGTCGAGGCGGCCGCCAGCGCGGCGGCAAAACAGGATGTTCTCCCCGGGGATGTCGAGAAGGGGTTTGTAGCGTCGGCGCGCGTCGCGATAGCCGCTGCGGCGGCCGCCCTGGAGGGCCAGGGACGCTAGATCGCGCAGGTCGGCAGCGTGACCTGCAGCCGTATTGTGATACACGAGGTGGTAGTTGAAGGGGATGTACGCGCCTTCCTCCGGGGGAACGTACAGCGAGCGCGGCCGGACCCGATCGCAGATCTCGGTGAGCCAGCGGACCAGGAATTGCTCATCCGCGCGTTCCCCGGTGATCAGGTTGTCGTTGCCCTTCCAGCGCTGCCGGTTGCAAAAGTCGATCACCACAGGGAAGCGGCGGCCGTATTCACCTAGGCCCGTATGCGCCGAGCCGAAAGCGTAGAGGTAGACGGGGCGTAGATGTGGCTCGGTGTCCTCAATCTCGACCCACAACTCAATCACGAGAGAGCGATCCGCGTCGCGGAGCCTGGTGACTTTTTCGGTGAAAAACGACTCGTGGTCACCTCGTGGGTCAAGCTGATGTTTCGCTAATACGGGAGTTGTATAACAGTCCCATCCGGGGCCGGTTTCCCGACACTCGAGTTCGCCGAGGAACGGCTGGCTGGACGCAAGCATGGCAGTGATCAAGCGCGCGGCGTCGCTGAAATCGTCAAGATCGATGTGGATTCCTAGGTCCCAGCTCATTCGTTAGTTCCTCTGTTGGTCAGCGCGAGACCTTGCCCAGATTTCCACGGCGTACGATGACCGGCTTTCCGGCAAACTCCCAACGCTGCCACACCTGTGGATTGCTGGCGCCATCCACCAGATGCCACAGCTCCCCCTGGGCTGTCGCCTTGAAGTTGGACGGCATGACAGAATCGCGATGAACGATGATCTCGAAGTGGTCGATCCGGTCGAGAACTTCTTTGGGCGCGTTGTTGGCGATCTCTGCAAACTTGTGCTTAGCGGCGTTGCTGTGGGTGGCAAAGCTAGGCTCCGTCTGATTCTTGACTTCAACTGGCACCAGTCGCCCGTGGCTATCGTCCACCAGCATGTCGACCATGGGCCGTTCTCTCTTGTTTATCTTGTATTCCATCCCCAGCCCCTGCGACGCTCTGGGTTCGCCAAGAACGATGTCCGTATTGCGCCGGTCACCGCGATACAGTCTCTCTGCGTAGAGCTCACTGTCCGAGACATCATTCATGTAGCCTTTTCCGTACTCGGCCTCGAGTTCGCGGCGGCGGGCGCGCACCTGCTTCTTGGCATTCGCTGCGTCGGAGAAGCCCCCGCCCTGGCGGGATACTTTGTGCTCGGGCATACGATTACTCAGGGTAGGCGTGGACTTGCCCCCAGCGGTCACGGCGTCGGTCATCAGACCGCCGTGGATCGCGGTGAGAGAGTCTTCGACGGCCTCCCGCTCACTAGCCGACAATCCGGCCTCATCCAGGCGGCGCAGAGCCTGCTGCAACTTCCCCGAGGCCATGGCGCTATCCGCATCGCGCAGGGCCACGACCGCGTCGTCGCTCAGGGCGGTCAGGCGGTTTGCGTCCATGCCGGCGTCGCCGAGGGCATCGAGCAGGCGGTTGGCCTGGGCCTGGTCAGCGCAGAGCTCCACCACCCGGGCGGCGCCACTCAGCTCGGCGACTGCGTCGTCGACCCCGCGGACGTGCTCGGCTGTGGTGGCGGCGACGGGACTGCCCGGGTTGGTCTGGGCCAGTTCATCGGCGCTGTGGCGCAATTGATGCACCACGGCTCGGCCCGGCCCCCAGGCCAGGCGGGCGACGCCAAAGCCAGCCATGCTCAGATTGAAGATCTGCCAGGCACGCAGGAAAGCGCGGCCGCCGCGCATCTGTACGATCTGGTGCTCGTGGTCAGCCACGTACTGGCCGGCGGCGGGCAAGACGATCTCGAACAGGCCAGTGGCGACCTTGCCCAGCAAGGTCTTGGATGTGCCCACCAGGGCGCCGCCCATGGCCAGCGTGATCAGGGTCAGCTTGGCGAACTGGGCGCTGGCGCGGTGGTCGTCGGACAGGGCCACGACCTGTGCCGCGCTGAGCACGTCAGTCTTGCCGGTGACCCGATTATTGACGCGCAGAAATTCGTCCAGGGCCAGGGTGTGACCGCTGCGGGTACCCATGGCGTCGTGCCAGCCTTGGTGTTTGCGCCAGTACAGGCCGATGTGGCCGTCGCGGTAGGTGGCGTCTTCCGGGTAGCTGCGATAGTTCCAAGTCGATGGCGCGGTGATGTGCGACGGGGCGTAGTCCCGGGTAGCGATGCACCGGCCCGCTTCCAGCTCACACAGGGTGGTCGCCATCTGTTCCGGGCTACCAGCCCGAGCGGCCAGGCGTTTGGCCCGGTCCAGAGCCAGCCAGGTGTGCAGCTCGTCGCCGTGCAGGTCCTGATGCAGCCGGGCCAGATATGTGTCGTTACCGGCACCTTCGCCGTCTCTGCGCTGGCTCATGCGGGCCATGACCTGGCCGTACTGCTCCGGGGTCAAAGCGCGGAGAGTCGCGAGGATCTCTTGCTCTTCGTCGTCGCCGGTGATGCCGTCAATGCGCTCGACGATACGATCGACCGCTGCGTCGATCTCCATGGACGGGGTCTGAGCCTGGGGCTTGCGTTGCACCACGCCGGTGGCCTTGTTGGCCGCCGACGCTGGACTTGGCGCCTTGGTCGCGGGTTTGCTGGCCGCTTTGGTCGCCGTTACGGACAGTCCAGCGGGCTTGGCAGACGACCCGGCCGGCCCGCCCTGCAGCCAGCGTCCGTGGTTGAAAG
>JAKSDA010000572.1 GCA_022360315.1 Pseudomonadota bacterium | reverse complement strand
TTTCCCTCTCGCCTCTACTGCATTCCGGGCTCAAGCGCGACTTTTCGTCCTGCTCGGCGCTCAATGAGCGTGAGCACGATATTTGATGCAGGGCCCAGCACCGAGCTCGAACAGACCCGTGCGTGCCAAATGCTCGACGCCCGGGCAACGCCTCCCTCAGAGAACGTGCTCAGAAGTGGCCCTGTGTCCATCAAATTCCTATGCCCTACTTCACTCGACTCACCTGTCAGAAATCGACGGATTTACGCTGCCGTTGACACGCATGTCGAGTTCGACCTCGTCGAAGGGAGCAGCGTGAACCGTGTTGCCGGCTCCGGCTTCAAGGATCACCTGGTAGCCGTCATCGGTGCGGCGTAGAACTGTCAGGGTTCGCTTCTCTGGATACAAGAGTCAGTAGTGCCCAACACCTGCAAGGTGATAGTTGCGTTTCTTGGTGCCAAGGTCACGTGAGGCCGTGGAGGGCGACAGAATCTCGCAAACCCAGTCGGGTCGCTTGAGAACCCATACAGCATGCGCCCCCCATCCCCCACTGTGTCGTAAAGTCTGAATCGGTGGGGGCGTTGGCGCTGTTCGTCAAGTTGACGAATCCCACTACCCCCTGAGCCTGCAGAGTGAGCCGGTCCTCTTGCTTCCCGGGTGGCTTGTATTTGGGTGGGGGCCAGATTTGTATCCGTTCAGCGCGAGATGCACCACTAGCAGCGAGGAAATGCATTGTTACAAATCGTCCCAGGCCCTGTGCTTCCTTCAGTTTAATGACGACGGCTACCGAGTCCCGTGGAGCAATATCAGCAAGCAGCCCATCGCGGGTCGGTTGCTCGCTTTCTACTCGAATCGTCTCGACGTGGTTCGTTCTCTCGTCCGTCCCCTCGACGCGAATATCCTCCAGCGGGGACGGATGCGCCCTTTGATGAGTCACTGAGCAAATCAGCCGGACTTGATCGGCGAGACGCAATGAGACCACTTGTATTGCAAGTGGCACCCCGTCTGTGGGCGGTAACGTCCGAGACTGCACGACAGCGAAACCGCTCAGGATCATCGCATCCAAATAACTGTCAAATCCCTCCTTGAGAATCTTGCCCTTGGCTTTCTCGTCTTCGAAGGGATCGTAAAAGTCGATGCGTTTGTCGTGCTCCTCGCGTCTCGTGACCACTTCTAATACCACACCGACCTTGCGCTTGGTGCCGGGCTTTGGGCCCTCGACCTTGACCACGATAGAGCCGTATTTGGCCCCATGGAGCGGCTCCACAGTGACCTCTTCGACAAACCGCTTCACGACAAACTTGGGCGCCCTTTGAGTGGTGTAGGCAGCAAGGACGGTGGTCTGAAACGAAAGTACCGTCACCGCTCCGGGAAACAACCTTGCGTTGCATGTCTCGCGAATGCGGTCGGTCACGTCGTCTTCCCATGGCAGGCATAGTATCCCCTCCTCACGGAGCAGTGCTGTCAATTCCTGCTGGCGTCTCACAATACCGCGACATAGCTCCGCTATTTCCTGCCATGCCTCGGCTACTTCCCTGCGGCGGGTCATTCAACCGGCTACGCCAGCCGCATGCGGGTAGTGCCCGAAGGGCGTCAATAAGCGGCGGTGTGCGTCTCCGCCCGCCGCCATTTCGCTTGTCCGACTTACGGTAGCAGTGCGAAGAGCTCGCTCATATCGAGCTCGACTTCGCCGAACGGCTCGGCGTGCACCTTGTCGGCGGCTCCGGCCTGGAGGATCTCCTGGTAGCCGCTGTCGGTACGACGTAGAACAGTCAGCGTACGTTGTTCCGGGGCCAAGACCCAGTAGTGCCCGACACCGGCCAGGTGATAGTTGCGCTTCTTGGTGCCGAGGTCGCGCGACGCGGTGGAGGGCGACAGAACCTCGCATACCCAGTCGGGTCGCAGATGACACGGAATTCCGCTGAACACTTGTAGCTCGCTGGGCTCGAAGCTCTCGAGCCTCCATCCGGCCAGGTCGGGAACATACCGTTGGCCCAGTGCCAGCTGGACATCGATCTCGGTGCCGAACCACCAGCCACCATGCAGAGACTTTCCTGGTGGTCCGCGATAGGAGTCCAGTCGTACCGCCAACGCCCACTGCACGCCTGAATGAGGGCCACTGGGACTCGCCTTCTTGACGAGCACACCATCGACGATCTCGTGCCGCTCGGGCAGCTCGCGCCCTTCGTAGTCGAGTTGCGGTGAGATGGCTTCCATTGGTTCCCAGCTTAGCACACCTGGTGAGTCGTGTCTCCATGAGCCAACCTCCATGGCTTGCTTGTGAGTATGTGCCGTTGAAGGGCCGTTGAAATCATCATGGTCGTTGGTTTTGCTACTGGACTTCATCTCAATGCGTTGCCTGGCGTTGCCTGATTTGAGACCCTGAATTGCGTAGCGCGATTCCGGTGGCCCTCGATCTTCGAAATCTTGCGATCGGCCAGTAACTTGACTTGACCGGTATCGAGAAGCAGCTCGTCCAAGGGGAGGTGGCCAAGGCGAAGACAAGGCGCGAGACAGCCAGAAAGTAGCTGTCCCACATCTGGAGACCCGGGCGCACCGAAATAGCTTGAAATAGACATTCGAGGCGCCGCTCCGTATCGTCATGGCATACCAACTCAGGAGATGCCAATGATGATGAATTTCCGGCTTACGATGGCTACTGTGGTCGCCTGCCTTGCGTCTGCAGGCTGCGTGGAAGAGCCAGAGTACATTCAGGAAGGCGAATGTACTCAGTTGCCAAGTTGCACTGAGGGACAGGCACTTCTCGCAAATGCAGATGGCGAATGGGCCTGCCAGAGCACGTTGACTGAGCTTCAGGCGAAGGTTGATGCCATTGGCAGCGCTTGATGCGAAGCTCGATGAATTGGCTGAAAAAAGCGTCTATGTGAATCCCGACACGCAGCAGAATTACTCGCTGAATGCTGGTTTCTGCGGAGCGTCGTCAACGCCGACCACCGCAGAGATCCGCTCAGGTGACGATGTCGGCTACGTTGCGGCGCAGAGGATTTGCCAGGACGTGTGCGGCTCGAAGACGGCTCACCTGTGTACGAGTAACGAACTTGTCCGCTACCTCGCGACCGGCGGAACGCTACCGACATCACACGATTACCTGTGGTACGCGACCGGCGTGGGATGGACGTTCACGCGTGGAGACGGGACAAAAGAAGATGCGCACTCCTGTCGAGGATATACGTCTGCTAGCGGCCAAGAGGGAGCTGCTGTGTGGGGCACCAAACTCGTCAGACCCACCTGGAGCAACTGCTCAGCTTCGAGACCGATAGCTTGTTGTGAGGAATGAGCTCGGCGAAGCCGTAACCGTTCAGGGGTGGGTTTGACGATGGGATCGTAGGGTGGGATTGAGGGGGCATGATAGCGAATGCAAGCAGCCAGGATTTGGCAACGAAAATTGAACAATTGGTGCGAGAGCACATCGCAGCGAGTCGAGAGGGGCCAAAGCAGCGGTCGAACGAGTATTTGCGGAGGCCGAAATGGAGTCTGCTCCAGAGCCGCAACGGTCCAAGCCGAAGGCACAACGTCTGCAGCGGCGTACACCGAGTGAAGTCGCAG
>JAKSDA010000224.1 GCA_022360315.1 Pseudomonadota bacterium | reverse complement strand
GATTCAAGCTAGCGCTATTTCTCGAAAACCAGGTGAGGTGCTACAGCCGTGCCTTCTAGTGTGTCGCGTCGCCGTCCGGAGTCAGTGACGTTACAGAAAACGCGGAGTTGGCGTGATTTGCCCATCGATTCTTGTGGTGCCGGTTGGCCGAGCATAGTAGCGTAGCGCGGCTGGCGTGACTGACAGTGGCCGTTTATCCCTGGGGCGTGGGCTCTTCAACCAGCTCGGTGTCGGCTCCAGGCAAGAGTGGAGGAATCAGAAGTGGGGCTACCTTGCCGCTTGTGCGACGAATTTCGTGGCAGTGCAGGATGGAGGCAAGAGACCATGGATATACACGAGTCATTCGATAACTGGCCTACTACCTGCCAGATGAGTACGCTCACCACGCAACCGAGCTGGGTCCGATTGCTTCGGACAAACTCAAGATTGCTCCCCGTTGTCCTCGTCATCGCCCTCAGATGGTCTGGGGTCGGTGGTCTTCTCATGGGCGTGACCATTCCCTGAGCCGGAGCGCTCGGATTCTTCGTTTCCGCCTTGACGACCGTTCGGCTGGAATCCAAGCTCGACGTCACGTTGAGCAACGCAACGCCAAACCTTTACTTCCCGACTAGATTCAACTTCCAGATCACGCGGCATCTTGTTTCTCCTCTCGTCGAGCACGTCGCGGCGGTGATGCCTTGGCGCCCCATCTGCCCTCGCAGAATTGCCACTATTTGCTTTGGGTGTTGTTTTTGTTCGCCATGCGGGGGAGCATGTGCGTTCATCCGCATGCCTGATACCCGTAGATGGTCGGGCGGATTCCCTATAACAAACGCCTATTTCCGTCTTATAGCCAGTCGAGCATAGACCGCGCTTATACTTGACGTTGGGATGATCTATTGATTCGAGAGGCGACCGAGCCGGACCATATGTCACCGCGCCACAACAGCCGCCCACGCTGTTATTGCTCGCTGTTTGAGGCGACTGAACTCGATTGTCTATAGAGGCGGGCTAGGGCCGAAATACCCGGCCCTTTATGGCCTTGAATAACTTGCGCGACAGGGACTCCGACTTGCGCTGCTCGTCGCTGGGCCGATCCCATGGCGCGGGACCGGGTTTTGGCGCGCTCGCCGGGCTTGCCGCAGCCGGCTCTGTTGTTGTGGCCTTATCGCATTCGGCGGCAATCTGTTCGAGATTCTGAAATACTACCGAACGCGGACCCAGGCGATAGCCGGTTTTTTTCTCGAGGCGGTAGGTCATCTGAGTCGACAACAGCGAATGCCCGCCGAGGTCGTAAAAGTTGTCGCGCAATCCGACCCGCTCGATCTTGAGCAGTTCGCGCCATATCTCGGCAACCTGCTTCTCCATGTCGGTCCGCGGCGGCTGATACTCCTCCTCGGAAGCGAGGTCTTGCTTGAGTGGATCGGGCAGGGCTCGCCGGTTGACCTTGCCGTTGTCAGTCAACGGCATGGCGTCGAGTTCAACGAATAAATGCGGCACCATGTAGTCGGGCAGCTGTTTGCGCAAAAACTTGCGCAATTCGCTGCTGGTCAGGGATTCGCCGTCCTTGTACACAGTGTACGCAACCAGGCGCTTGTCGCCGGTGCCGTCGTCCCATACCGTGACAACCGACTGGCTGATCGCCTGCTCTTGTGCGAGTACCGATTCGATCTCGCCGAGCTCGATGCGGAAGCCGCGCACCTTGACCTGGTTGTCGCTGCGCTGCAAATACTCGATGGCCCCATCTTGCTGATAACGGGCCAGATCGCCAGTCTTGTACATCCGAGTACCATCGGCAAACGGATTGGGCACAAACCGCTCGTCGGTGAGTTCGGGGCGCTCGTGATAGCCTCGCGCCAGGCCGTCGCCCGCGATATACAGGTCGCCGGCAACTCCGATCGGTACTGGTTGCAGATTGCGATCAACAATATAAATCTGCGTATTGGCGATCGGTTTGCCAATCATAACGCGCTCAGGATCTGTGACTTGCCAGCAGCTCGACCAGATCGTGGTCTCGGTCGGTCCATACATGTTCCACAACGCGGCAGTCCGCTCGATGAGCTGACCGGCCAGGACCGGTGGCAAGGCCTCGCCGCCGCACAGAACTTTGAGCTTGCTGCCTTTTTCCCAGCCCGAATCGATCAGCATGCGCCAGGTCGCCGGAGTCGCCTGCATCACAGTGGCGCCCGAGCGCTCGATGCGCTCCATGAGATCGGCGCCGTCCACAGCTTCATCACGAGTGGCCACGATCACTGTGGCTCCCACTGAAAGCGGCAGGAACAGCTCGAGGACCGATATGTCAAACGACAGGGTGGTCACTGCCAGCAACTTGTCGTCGCTTTCGAGTCCCGGCTCGCGCGCCATACTAGCCAGAAAGTTAACCACTGCCCGGTGCGGAATCTGGACCCCCTTGGGCCGTCCGGTCGAGCCAGAAGTGTAGATCTGATAGGCCAGATCGGTCGGCCCGGATGGGCAAGTCGGCGTCTGGTCAGACGCTTTTTGAATCTCTTCCCAGTCGCTGTCGAGCTTGATAACCGTGGTCTCGTGCGGGGGCAGCTCGTCGACCAGATGACTCTGTGTGAGCAAGATGCGCGCTTTGGAATCGGACAGCATGTAGCCGATGCGATCGGGCGGATAGGCCGGATCGAGCGGCAAATAGGCCGCGCCGGATTTGAGCACGCCGAGCAGGCCCACCATCATGTCGAGCGAGCGGTCGACAAAAATCCCCACCAGCTCGCCTGCCTTTACCCCGAGACCCTGCAGGTGATTGGCCAGCTGGTTGGAGCGCCGGTCGAGCTGGCCGTAGGTGAGCGAATCGGTGCCGATCTCGACTGCAATCGCATCCGGCTTTTCGGCCGCATGGGCGACAAATGCGTCGTGCAGCCTAGCCTCGCGGTCGTACTCGGCGTCGGTGGCGTTCCATCCGCGCACCACTTGCTCGCGCTCGGTCTCGTTCATCAATGGGACGTGATCGATCGATTGCCCGGGATCAGAAGCGAGGGCTGTGATCAGAGTCTGCAAATGGCCGATCAGCCGCTGCGCGGTCGAAGATTCGAAAATATCGGTGTTGTACTCAAAAAGGCACTGCATGCCGCGCGACAATTCCTGCATCTCGAGCAGGATGTCGAACTTGGAGGTGGCGCTGTGCACCTCGAGCGCCTCGACCGAGACGCCGGCGATGTCGATGGCCGACTCGGGGGCTTTTTGCACCGCAAACATGACCTGAAATAGCGGGTTGTCGCCAGAACGACGATCCGGCGATACCGCCTCAACCACTTTTTCCAGCGGAATGTCCTGATTGGCCAGCACGCCCAGTGCGCGATCGCGCACCCGGCCCAATAGCTCCTCGAAGGTCGGCGAGCCGGACAGATCAGAGCGAAACACAATGGTGTTGGTATAAAAGCCGATGGCCTTTTCGATCTCGGCGCGGTCGCGGTTGGCGATCGGCGAACCGAGCAAGATGTCGTCCTGGCCGCTGATGCGGTGGAGAAATACCTTGAACGCGGCCATCAGGGTCATGAACAGAGACACCCCGCGCGCCCGACCCAGCGCGACAATTGCGTCGGTGGTCTCTGCATCGAGGTGAAAGCGCAGCTGCGAGCCGCGGAAATTGTGCTGGGGTGGCCGGGTGTGATCGCCGGGCAATTCGAGAATGGGCAGCTCGCCGGCCATGGCCTCCTTCCAGAACGCTGTCTGCTTGTCGAGTTCTTCGCCCTGCAACCATTCGCGCTGCCAGATGGCGTAGTCGGCGTACTGGATCTCGACATCGGGCAGAGGCGACGACTTTCCCGCAGCGTAGGCGCGGTAGAGCTGACTCAATTCGTCGAAGAAAATGGCCAGAGACCAGCCGTCGCAGACGATATGGTGAACATTGAGAATCAGGACGCAGTCGTGCTCGCCCAGGGTGATCAAGGTGGCGCGCAGGAGCAGGTCGTCGCTCAGGTCGAACGGCCGGGTGGCATCCTGGCGGGCGAGGCGCAGAACCTCGGCTTCACGCTCGGCCTCGGGCCGATCGGACAGGTCGATACGCGCCACCTCGAGCTGACGCGATTCGTCGACCACCTGCATGAGCTCACCCTCTTCCGCATTGAAGACAGTGCGCAGGGCCTCGTGACGCTTGACGATATCGCACAGATTGCGCTCCAACACGCCGAGGTCGACCGGACCCCGCATGCGAAACGCCTGGGGAATGTTGTAGGTTGCCGTGCCGGGAGCGACTTGGTCGACGAACCAAAGCCGCTGCTGGGCAAACGACGCCGGAAATGCAAAGACCTCTTGTTCTGCGCTCATTGTCGTTTCCTCGATCGTTCCTCGGTCGTTGGTTCCTCGGTCATTGCTTGGGGCGTTTGACCCGGTATGCGTCGCGAGAGACCCGCTTCAGTGTCGGAGCTTTCTTCTCCGAGCCGCTCTCGCGGGCGCTTTGAATCTCTCCCGCAATGCCGGCCACAGTGCGCTTTTCGAACAGGCGTCGCAGCGAAATGTCGACTTTGACCCGCTTGCGAACCCGCGAGGCCAGCTGGGTGAGCAAAAGTGAATGTCCCCCGAGGTCGAAGAAGTCGTCGTGAATTCCGACGCCGTCGACGCCGAGAAGCTCTTCCCATACCTGGGCGATCTGAGTCTCGAGCTCGCTCTCGGGCGCCACATACGGGTTGGCCAGCGGCGGTCGGGACACCCTGGTGCCCGCTGCTTCGCCGGCCTTGCCGGCCGCATCATCGCCTTCGGCTGCCTCGGCCGGCTGGGTCGATGCCATGAGTGCATTGAGATCTTGTGAAGAGACGATGAGCTGGGTGGTCTGCGGCGCGGCCAGAATGCGCTCGATCGCGTCCATGCCCTCGGCGGGCAGGATTCCCTCGGCCAGGCCGAGTTCGAGAATCTTGTTGCCAGTGGCAGTCGGAGCCGCGACCTTTCGCTGCTCTACAGTGGCCGCGACCGCAGCAGTCATCGCCGCCCGGTCCGGCACATATCTCATGACAAACTCGTCGATCTCCACCAATACCTCGCCACCGGGGTCGGTGATGGTGATGTCGAAAACAGCCGTCTCTTTGTCTGCGCTGTCGCGATAGCGAACCCGACTGCACACCTCGGGAGTCAAGCCCCGATACATGGTCAGAGTGCCATATGACATGGGAACGTAGAAATCCCGCTGCGGATCGTAATCGCGAATCAATCGCTGGGCGCCGGCAGTGGCAAAATCCATCAGCGCGGGATGGAGTTGGTAATGCTCGCAGTCGGCGGCAAACTGGCCGGGCAAGGCGAGAGTGACCAGTGCCTCGCCGTCGCCGTATTGAATTTTTGTGCGGTTGTTCCAGCGCGGACCAAAGTCGAGATTCTCGTCGGCTGCCGAGTCGTATACATCCTGCCGCGCGGTACAACGGGCAGCGATCTCGGCAAGAACGAGCTTGTCTGGCGGTTTTTTATCGACATGGCGCACGACACCGCGCGCGCTGACCTCGCCGTCTGGATCGGCGATCTCCACCTCGTAGCCCGATTCGGCCGGCTCGAGAGTTACCCGCAGTTGCCGGGTATCGCCATCGGCAACCGCAAACGGGGCGAGAAAAAAGAGATCGCGAATCTCGATGGCACGATGGGCGTGAACCGCCTCGGTTTCGACAAACGCCGCCCGGGCCAGCTCGACAAAACCGGTCCCCGGAATCAGTGCCGAGCCGCCCTTGATGCGGTGCTCGTCCAGGATCCAGCGATCGGCCGGAGTGAGTAGCGAGGCGTAGATGGGCCGCTCGCCCAGCCGCCGATCGAGCAGCGGATGGGGCACCTCGGTCCCCTCGGGCAGGGTAGGACGCGGGCCGATGCCGAGTTCGCGCGCCATCTCGGCGGCCATACCGACTTCCTGCCAGGCATTCCAGTTGACCGCGATGGCAAAGGTGCCGTCGCGCTGGGTTCTGGCCCGGGCAAAGGCGTCGATAAACCCGTTGGCAGCCGAGTAATCGACCTGGCCGGCCAGTCCGGTAAACGAGCTGACCGACGAGAAGAGCACCATGAAATCGAGCCGGTCGTCGGCGACAACGCGGTCGAGTACCAGGGTGCCGCGAACTTTGGGCGCCAATACCCGCTCGGCAGCCTCCGCATCCTTGAGCTGAATGACGCCGTCGTCGAGCACACCCGCGGTGTGAAAGACACCCTGAATGGCCCCAAAGCGGTCGCGAGCCCGCTTGACCACATCGTGCATTTGCTCGAGATTGGTCACGTCGGCAGCGGCGACCACAACCTCGGCTCCAGCTGCCTCGAGCTGGCGGATTTTTTCGGCTTTTCGCTCATCGTCGCCCAGTCCGGAACGACTGACCAGGACCAGCTTGGCCTTGCGGGTTTTGGCCAGATGCTCGGCCAGCACCAGACCGATTCCACCCGTGCCACCGGTGATCAAATAGACCCCGCCATCGCGCAGTCGCTCGCTGGCGTGGCTGGCCTTGGGCAACTGGGTGGCCTCGAAGGTCTGCACGAACCGATCGGTGCCGCGGTAGGCGATGACGTGGTCGTGCGAAGGAGTCGCCATCTCGTGGGCGACCTGCTCGAGGACAAAGGCCTCTTGCCACGCTCCCCGGACCGGAAACGCGATATCAATACTCCGGCAAGTGAGGTTGGGGAACTCCTGCATGGCGACTTTGACCGGCCCCAGGATGGTCGCGCGTTCGGGAAAATTCAACTGCTCGCCGGCGACTTGCTGCATGCCGCTGGTCACCACGCCGAGCTCGATGGGCCCGTGTTCTTCTTTGGCCAGCGCCTGCAGGAGAAAAAGCAGGCTGTAAAATCCCCGCTCCTGAGATTCTTTATAGGCCAGTTTTTCGTCGCCACCACGACTGGCATCAGCACCGGCGCCAGAATCACCGCCGGGAGCACACCACAGATGGACGATCGTGTCGGGCACCCTGTCGCGGTCGACCAGGTCGCTGATCAAAGCGTCGTAATCACCGGCAGCACCGGGGCGCACGCTATAGGCATTTTCACCGCTGCGGGCAAATTCTCGCCCGATCGTCACGGTGATGACGTCGGCTCCGGCGGTGGGTATCTTGCTGCCCAGTTTTTCGCCAAATCCGGCGTCGTCGGCAAAGATGAGCCAGCGTTCGGGCGTGCTCTTTGCCCGGCCAGAAGCCGGAGTCTCGGGCAAGAGCGATCGCTGCCACGACTGCTGATAAAACCAGTCGGCCAGGTCGGACTTTTTCTTCATGCTCGCCGAACCGGGCGCGACCTGGGATTTGCCGGGTTCGATCCAGTAGCGCTGGTGCTCGAACGGATAGGTGGGCAGCGGAATGCGCCGACGCTTCTCGTCGGCATGGTAGCCCTTCCAGTCGATATCGACCCCGGTCAGCCACAGGCGCCCGACCACGTTGAGCAGGAATGCCATGTCCGAGACGTCTTCTTTGGGATGGCGCAGCGAGTTGAACACCGGCCGGCCGAGACCGGCTGCGGGGTGGGCCTTGGCCAGCGTACTCAACGTCCGACCCGGCGCAACTTCGAGAATGACGCGATTGCTGTCTTCCAGAAGCGCTTGAAGATTGTCGGCAAACTGGACCGTGCTGCGCAGGTGATCGACCCAGTACTGGGGATCGGTGGCCTGGCTCTCGGTGATCCAGGTTCCCGAGACGTTGGACAAAAACGGCAACGACGGCGGCTGGAAGTCGATGGTCCCAGTAAACTTGCGAAACTCGGCCAAAATCGGGTCGAGCATGCGCGAGTGAGCAGCGACTTCGATCCTGACCCGCCGGGCGTCGATCTCGCGTTCTTCCAGGGTCTTTGCGAGCTGGTCGATGGCTTCGACCGGGCCCGAGGCCACGCTCAGAGTCGGGCCGTTGACCGCGGCGATATCGAGCTTGTCGGCCAGATACGGTTTGAGCTCGTCGGGCCCGAGCGGCACGCTCAACATGGTGCCGGCCTCGATGGTCTCGAAGAGCTGGCCCCGTTTGACTACCAGAGCCAGACCCTCGTCCGCTGTAAACACGCCGGCCAGACACGCCGCCACATATTCGCCCATGCTGTGGCCGAGCATGGCGGCCGGCTGCACACCCCAGGACATGAACAGTCTGGCCAGAGCGTATTCGGTGATGAACAGGGCGGGCAGGGCACGCGAGCCCTTTTGCAGCTCGGCCGCGGCCTCTTCAACCCGGTCCGGCTCGGGAAAGAGCAGCGCTTTCAGATCGTAGTCGACCCTGGACGACAGCAGCTCCAGGCAGCGGTCGACCTCGGCTCGATAGGTGGCCTCGGTCTGGTAGATTTCTCGGCCCATGTTGGGATACTGGGCTCCGCCGCCGGGAAACAAAAAAGCCACGCTGCGATCCTCGGCCGCGGCCTGGGTGAATAGGCGCTGCGGGTCGCGACTGGCCAGGGCCTCTCTGGCATCGGCCGCGTCTCTGGCCACCAGCATGCGCCGGTGGGGGAAGGCACGGCGGCCGACTTGCAGGGTGTAGGCCACATCGGCCAGCTCGGCATCGGGGTTATCGGCCAGGTAATCGGACAGTTTTCCAGTCGCGGCGTCGACTGCGTCGGAACTGCGCGCCGAGTGCAGAATCAGCTGCCACGGCCGCGAGTCCCCCGATGCGTCGGCCGCCGGCTCGGGCGCTTCTTCGACCACGACAAACGCATTGGTCCCGCCCACGCCGAGCGAGTTGACCCCGGCCCGGCGCGGAGTACCGTCGGTTTTCCACTCGGACAGGGTGGCGTTGACGTAAAACGGACTGTTGGCAAAGTCGATGACCGGGTTGGGCTTGTCGAAGTGCAAACTGGGTGGCAGCTGGCCGTGTTCGAGAGCGCAGACAGCTTTGATCAGGCTGGCCACTCCGGCTGCTGTGTCCAGATGGCCGATATTGGTCTTGACCGATCCGATGCCGCAAAACTGCTTGTCGTCGGTGTCGCCAAAGGCCTGGGTCATGGCCGCGATCTCGATGGGGTCGCCGACCGGGGTGCCAGTGCCGTGGGTCTCGACGTACGTAATCGTCCGCGGGTCGATATCGGCCAGAGCAAGGGCTTCGCTGATCGCAGCAGACTGCCCCTCGACACTGGGGGCGAGGTATCCGACCTTCATCGCACCGTCGTTGTTGACCGCCGAGCCGCGAATGACCGCGCGAATATAGTCGCCGTCTGCGACGGCGTCCTCCAGCCGGCGCAACACCACCACGCCGGTGCCACTGCCAAATACCGTACCCTTGGACTGGGAATCGAATGCGCGGCAGTGACCGTCTGGCGACAGAATTTCGCCTTCTTCATACATGTAGCCGCGCCGGTGCGGCATTTCGATGGTCACCCCGCCGGCCAGGGCCATGTCGCATTCGCCGTTCAAAAGGCTCTGGCAGGCCACGTGAGTGGCCACCAAAGAGGTCGAGCACGCGGTCTGAATATTGATGCTCGGACCGGTCAATTTGAGCAGGTACGACACCCGCGTGGTCATGAAGTCCTTGTCGTTGCCGGTGTGGCGGAGGAGAAAAAACCCGACCGACTCGACCAGAGAGGGATTGGTGAGCAAGTTGTACGGCATGTAGGCGTTGTGCCCGGAGCCGGCGAACACGCCAATGGTTCCCTCAAACCGATCCGGGTCGATGGCCGCATCCTCGAACGCCTCCCAGCTGCACTCGAGAAAATGTCGGTGCTGCGGATCCATGATCGCCGCGTCGCGCGGGCTGAACCCGAAGAATCCGGCGTCGAACTGCTCCATCTCGTCCAGCACACCGGCGATCTTGACGTAGCTGGGATTGTCGATGGTCACCCGATCGACTCCAGCTGCCTCGAGATCCTGGTCGCTGAGCGCGGTCAGTGCTTCAACCCCGTCGCGCAGGTTTTTCCAATAGCTCGTTACATCGCTGGCACCGGGAAAGCGCCCCGCCATTCCGATGATGGCGATGTGCGATCCCTCTTCGATATCGAGTTTTTCTTCGCTCATTTTTCTGGTCGTCGCCGCTGTCGCATTCGTTTGCGCCGAGCCATGGACGCTTTACGGGTTTCGGCGCGTTCCTGGCTTTTGGCCCGCGTCGCTTCTGCCGAGTCTCCCTCGTCGCTGAGAAAACCGACGAGGGTACGAATCGTGGGAAAACGGAATAAATCGGTGAGAGATAGTTGCACCGAGGTCAACTCTTGCATCCGCCGGTGGGCCTGGACCATCAGCAGCGAGTGACCGCCTAGGTCGAAGAAATTGTCGTCCATGCCGACTTTTTTGACGTTGAGCACCTCGGTCCAGACCGTGGCGATGTTCTGCTCTAGCGCGCCCTCGGGCGCGACGTATACAGTCTCCGGGGCTACCTCGACCTGCTCGGGCGCAACCAGGGACTTGCGGTCGATCTTGCCGTTGGGGGTGAGCGGAAATGCATCGAGTACTACAAAGTTGGACGGCACCATGTAGGCGGGCAAGGCGTCCCGCAGGCGCGAGCGAATGTCGCCAATAGAGATGGTCTGACCATCTTTGGCAATCATGTAGGCGACCAGCCGCTTGTCGCCCGGAACATCCTCGCGGGCGATAACCACGACTTCTCGCACCGGGTCGCAGGCGTGGAGCTGAGACTCGATCTCGCCGAGCTCGATGCGATAGCCGCGGATCTTGACCTGGAAATCGACCCGGCCGAGAAACTCGATGGTGCCGTCCTCGGCATATCGCGCCAGGTCGCCAGTGCGATAGATGCGCTGACCCGACACGAACGGGTTGTCGACAAACCGCTCCGCGGTCAGTTCGGGCCGCTCGTAATACCCGCGAACCACACCAGCACCGCCGATATACAGCTCACCCGGAATGCCGACCGGTACCGGATGGCGGGCGCGGTCGAGAATGTAAATGGATGTATTGGCAATTGGACGGCCAATATCAACCCGATCCTCGTCGCCCTTGACCGGCTGGGTACTCGACCAGATGGTCGTCTCGGTGGGACCGTACATGTTGATGATATTGCCCGTGGCGATCGCGCCCAGCTGCTTGGCCAATACCGGCGGAAATGCCTCGCCGCCGATCATGATCGTCCGCACGGTGCCAAGTGCCTTCTTGGCCTCTTCGTCGGCCAGGATCATACTCATCTGCGACGGCGTGCACTGGAAGTGGGTGACCCCGTGGCGCCGGATCTGCGCCGGCAGCGAATAGTCCGCACCCGCCGACACGGTCTGATTGGACCGCTCGCGTACCATATTGAGATATTTCAGATGGCTGAGAACCATTTCGGACGGAACGCCATAATCGAGCAAGCACGCCACATCGTCGACATCGCAGCCCTTGACCCGGTCGATGATGTCCAGACAGGAATCTGGCGTGCCGAAGAGACCACTGGTCTTGTAGTAGCGTGTAAACGAGTGGTCGAGCAGGGCCTCCATTTCCTCGTCGGACAGGTCTCTCTCTTCGAAGATCTGTTGTGGTGTTTTACCGGTGGCATCGGCCTCTTTCTGGAAGGTCGGAAACGTCCACGACGCGGCCTTGACCAGATTGAGTGCGCTGCGCAGGTAGTCCTTCATCGGCTGGCGCACGGTTTCGCGGACCTCGTCCTCGTCGGGGCCGATGAATGTATGCAACATGAGCGTGGCTTCACCGCGTCCGGGATGGCCGGCATCCTGCCGGGCCTTGCGATACACCGCGATCTTCTCGGTCACCTCTTCGATGGTCTGGCCGAGCAAGTGAGTGAGTATGTTGGCGCCGGATTTGCCAGCAGCCTCGAAGGTTGCGGGATTTCCGGCTGCTGTAAGCCAGTAGGGCAGCTCTGGCTGGATCGGCCGCGGCAGTGTGCGAACCTGAATTTCTTTTCCGGTCGGCGACTCCAGGGTGATCGATTCACCCCGCCACAGGGCTCGCACCACCTCGATATCGCGCAGCATGATGTTCTTGCGGTCGGGAAAGTTGCCCGGCCTGAGCACGAAATCGTTGGGCTGCCAGCCGGCGGCAAACGAGATGTCGACCCGTCCATTGGACAGGTTGTCGACCAGCGCCCACTCCTCGGCAACACGGATCGGCGGGTGAAGCGGCAACACGCAGCTGCCGGCGCGAATGCGGATGCGATCGGTGATCATAGCGATGGCCGCGCTGGCCACCGAGGGGTTGGGGTAGAGACCACCAAACGCATGGAAATGGCGCTCCGGGGTCCAAACGGCCGAAAATCCGTTCTTATCGCCGAACTTGGCGCCCTCGATGAGCAGCTTGTACTTGTCGGCCGAGGTCTCGCTGGCACCCTCGTCGCTGGCAAAGTACATCAAGCTGAACGTCACCTGCTTGTCGGCGTGGCGGAAGCGGCGCTTGGCAATGGCAGCGTCGTCAGCCGAGTCCGAGTGCAGGACCACCTTGAAGCCGCGCGCCAGCGTCCAGAACAGCTCGAGCACCGAGATGTCGAACGATAAACTGGTCACTGCCAGCCACACCCCCGGTTCGTCGCGGTCTGGCGAATGGCCGAGCCGCTCGTCCATTCCGACAAAGAAATTGACGACATTGCGGTGCTCGACCATCACGCCCTTGGGTTTGCCAGTCGAACCCGAGGTATAGATGGTGTAGGCCAGGTTGGACGGCTCGACGTCACCATCTGGATTATCGGTGGAGCGCTCGGCGATATCGTCCCACTCCATATCGATATAGACCATGGAGGCCGTGGTCTCGGGCAGGGAGCTGCGCAGCGATTGCTGGGTGAGCAGAACTTTGACCTGCGAATCCTCGAGCATGAGTGCCAGGCGCTCGGTGGGATAACTCGGATCCATGGGCACGTAGGCGCCGCCGGCCTTGAGAATCCCCAAGATGGCGACCATCATGTCGATGGAGCGCTCGATGCACACGCCGACCAGAACATCGGGGCCGACGCCGAGCTCGACCAGATAATGGGCCAGTTGATTGGCCCGACTATTGAGCTCGCGATAGCTCAGCTCGTTGTCGAGGTATGACAGTGCGGGCGCGCCGGGCCGGCGTTCGGCCTGGTCCTCGAAGAGCTGGTGGATACAGGCATCCGTGGGATAGGGAGTCTCAGTGGCGTTCCAGTCGATCAGAATCGTCTTGAGGTCGGCTTCGGCCAGAAGCGGCAGTGCGGCCAGATTTTGGCTGGCATCCCGCCTGGCTCCCTCGACCAGAGTGGCCAGCTGGGCCTGCATCGAGGCGATCGACCGCTCGCTGTACACGCTGTCTTTGTAGAACCAGCGGCACTCGCTGCCATCGGCGGCAATGGCGACGGCGAGTTCGGCCCCGGCCGGGGGCTGGTAGCCGTCCAGCGATTCGACCTGTGCCACGACGACCGGCAATTCGGGCTGGCGCAGACCCGGATAGCGGGCGATGGCATCGCGGGCATAGGTCATGCGTTTGCGGACGTTGGCGAGCTCGGCGCTCACTGTCTCGCCGGCCCGGGCAAAGTTCTCAGCCAGGTCGAATTCGAACTCGAGCGGGACGTGGGTGGCGAAAAAGCGGTCCAGCCCGGAGATGGCGCTGTCCAGCGCGGTGTCGCGAAAACCCACAGCAAATCGCGATTTATCGGCAATTCGGGCCAGATAGACCGCCACTGCAGCGACCGCGGCGTCGGCGCGCGCGCCGCTTTCGCCGCCGGCTTCAATCGACTCGATTGGCATGATCCGGCTGGAAAAACCGTCACTTGCCGAGCTCGCAGTGCGATCGGCAAAGGGAATGTCGATCGGCTCGAGCCGACCCAGCCGTCGGACCCAAAATTTTTCGTGCTTGCAGATGGTTGCGTTGGCCTCGCTCAGCGCCTGAGCTGTGCCCTTGTCGAGGCGCGTGAGCGAAACGCCTTGCTCGATACCATGGCGGGCGACCAGATCGGCAATCGACAGCTCGGCGCCATCGAGGGTGCGCAGACCGCGGAGTACAATTTCGCCGCTTCCAGTCGCGACGCCGACAATATCGCCGTCGACGCGGGTGATCGTACCCGGCGCCGCATCGGTCTCGCCGTCCACGACATCGACCGCGGTCAGCGCGATGATATCGTCGCCGACAATGAGTTTGCCCAGGCTGAGCGGATTCTCGATAGGACCGAATTCCAGGGCCCGAACCAGGGCTGCGATATCGGCGGCCGACCGACTCCAATCGATGACTCCCGCGGCTTCGGGCCGCTTGAAACGCCCGAAGTAGGTCCTCTGCTCCAAGTCCTGGGGCCGGCGCTTGACAGTGCCGCTACCCAGTTCACCGACCAGTTCGGCGAACACCTCGATAGCATTTTCGTAACACTTCGTATTCAGTGTAAACGAGGTCTCACCGTCGGAAACCGGGAACAGTTTCTGTTTGAGAATGTCGCCTTCGTCGACCTGGTCGGTCATCACGTGAAAGGTGATACCGTGCTCGGTCTCGCCATTGATCAATGCCCAGGCGGTTGCGTACATGCCGCTATATCGGGGCAGAGGCCCATCGTGAAAGTTGACTGCAAACTGGCTGGGCATCGCCAGCACCTCGTCGGGAACGATGGCGAGATTGGCGATGCTGAAGAAATAATCGAAGGTCGTAGCGCGGAGCGCATCGGCTAGTTCGGCGCGCCGCGGTGCGAAAAGAGGCAGGTTGCGCTCGGTCGCCCAGGCGCGAATCTGCCGGTCTGAAGAGACAACCCCACAGATTTCGTGGCCCTGCTCCAGGATTCCCTCTGCGCAGTGGATTAGCAGAGATTCGGATCCCATAATGACACAGCGAAACGGTTTGACTGGTGGCTGGCTTGTGTTCGACATGGCTTCCCGGGCAGATAGAAACGTGGCGTAGCGTGCAGGGCGAGTTCGTGTAAAACTCTTTTGTTCTGCAAAAAGAGTCGTATCAAACGCTAGGGTAACGAGGGTTATAGAAAGCGACACAGCCTGTGTAAAGGGACGAGCTGCGTATCGAGGGGAGAAATTTGAAGTATCCTAGGGGAGTACCTGTAAGGGAACCCCATAGTTGTACAATGGACCGGACAATCCATGGCGTCGGTCACGCCTATGTGAACGATATACGAAAGGAGCGAGGAGAATGACGAGAATGACCCTACCTATGCTGATGGTTTTTCTGGGCGCTTGCTCGAGCGATGACAATCCATCGCCGAGTGGAGTCGAACCACTTGAGATATCCGACGCCTTCGACGGCGGCTCGCTGGACGCGGAATGGCAGGTGGTCAACGGCAGTCAGTTCAACATGTCGGTGTCCGACGGCCGGCTTCACATTCAGCCGACTCGGAATTGCGTCTGGTACCACGCTGACACGGGTCCACTGCTATACAAGCTGGTAGAAGGTAATTTCATGGTCACGTCCACAGTGCGGGCGCGCAAGGCGTCAAATCCCAGCGAGCCCGTCGGGCCCAGTTATCAGTTTGGCGGCCTCATGGCGCGAAATCCATCGTCCTCGGCCGAGAACTATGTCTTCAACGTCGTCGGCGAGCGCGGCGGCAACCTCTCGGTCGAGACCAAGACGACTGTCAATGGCAGCAGCAATGTCAAGGGGCCCCCGTGGCCATCGGGCGACGCCGAGCTTCGCATCTGTCGAGTCGATACCGAATTCATTCTGTACAAACGCGAAATCGGTGATTCGTCGTGGACCGAGGCGATACGGTACCCGCGCGGCGATATGCCGAGCACTGTCCAGGTTGGCCCGATCGCCTACACGTACACCGATAATCCCGATCTTCGGGCCAGTTTCGAGCAGGTCGATTTTGCCCCGGTGACCAGCGAGGCCGACTGCACCCGGTAGCTCGTGAATGCGCGCACAGTTCGACTCCTGTCACGAGTTGCGCTTCAGTCTATCGCTGTTTCCTGCGTCTCGTTTCCGCCATTTGCCTGCATTTCTGCTTCTGCTCGCCACCGATTGCGCAATCTGCGATTTTAATAGCGATATCTGTAAGCGCCCCCCGCTTGTATAACAAGCCAGACACCTAATATCATTACCTGCATCGGAATGAAGCTGACCTGAAATCGATTGTTGATTAACGATGTGGAGAGGAATGAAGAGAACTATCTTACCTGTACTGCTCGTCTCGTTATGCGCCTGTGCAATCGAGGCCGAGTCCACCGACCCGACCGACCCGAACCAGCCCACCGACCCGAACCAGCCCGATATCGAGCCACTTCTTCCGATATCTGACCTATTCGACGGTACATCTCTCGATTCGGAGTGGCAGGTGGTCAACGACCAGCTTTTTAGCGTATCTGTTGCCGATGGTTCGCTATACCTCGAACCGACCAGTTTCTGTGTATGGTTTCACGACGATACCGGCCCCTTTGTGCACAAAGAGGTGGCTGGTGACTTTATGGTGACATCTGCGGTACAGGCGCGCAAAGCGTCGGATCCCAGCCAGCCAGTCGGCGGCGAGTTTCAGTTTGGCGGTCTCATGGCAAGGGATCCCGATTCTGCTGCCGAGAACTACGTTTTTAATGTGGTTGGCGAGCGAGGTGGCTTTTGGTCGGTCGAGACCAAAACGACGGTCGATGACCTCAGCGAGGTCGAAGGGCCCGAATGGCCATCGAGCGACGCCGAGCTTCGCATCTGTCGAGTGGGTGCCACATTCATCATGTACAAGCGTGAGCTCGGGGCTTCCGAGTGGTTGGAGGCGATCCGGTACCGGCGAGGCGATCTGCCGAGCCGGCTGCAAGTGGGCCCGATCGCGTACGCCTACACCGGCTATCCCGACCTTCAGGCGAGTTTTGACCGGGTCGCGTTCGCCCCGGTTACCAGTGAGGCCGACTGTACTCGGTAGCGCACGCAGCGAGTGTTATCAGCGTCAGATGGCCGACATTTATTACGCTGGCCCGGCCCCAATCGGCTCGGTGGCCATACCTGACAATACAGCGCTTGATACCTTGTAATGGGCTGTAATGGCGTGTAAGGCCCCGTAATGGACAGCTGGCGAATTCACTGTTACATATTGGACTGGTCGTTTTTCGAGCTTCTCATGCGCACGATCACATCAACTGCAATTGCGCTCTCATGCCAGGCTACCATCATGAGGTGGCAAAACATGGTTTGTCCGGCCGATGCTCACGTCACGAGGGTTCTAAAAGAGCAAAACGGGGTTGAATGGGGTGAGTTTTATCGAGGGGTAACGGTATGGGTATCGGGGAGCAACATGTGTAAGTTCGCCCCCTTTGTATAACGATCTGGCGACCCCCTACGGTCCTCCACAAAGGCATCAAGCGGACCGACTCGATGGATTGATTCGGAGAATGTGGATAGGAGAATGAAGAGAGTTATCTTACCGGTATTGGTAATCTCGGTGTTCGCCTGTACCGCCGCGCCGAGCGATCCCGGTGATCCGAGCGATCCCGGTAACCCCGGCGACCCGGGCGATCCCGGTGACCCGGGCGATCCCGGTGATCCGGGCGATCCCGGTGACCCGGGCGATCCCGGTGACCCGGGCGATCCGGGCGATCCCGGTGACCCGGGCGATCCGGGCGATCCCGGTGACCCGGGCGATCCGGGCGATCCTGGCCCCGACCCACTTCCCATATCCGATTCATTCGACAGTGATTCTCTCGATCCAGAGTGGCAGCGAGTCAACGAGTGGCTTTTTGATCCGGTCGTTTCCGGGGGTTCGCTTCACTTCGACTCGATCAGATACAGCGTGTGGTACAATGAGGACACTGGTCCGCTTCTGCACAAAGAAGTGACTGGTGACTTCGTGGTCACTTCTGCGGTACAGACGCGCAAAGCATCCAATCCCGGCGAGTATGTCGAACGGTCGTTTCAGTTTGCCGGCCTGATGGCGAGGAATCCCGGCTCTGTAGCCGAGAACTACGTCTTCAACGTGGTTGGCCAGCACGATGGTTATCCCGCGGTTGAGAACAAGACCACTGTCGATAGCGCCAGCGACGCCGACGCCCCTGCGTGGTCGTCGGGCGATGCCGAGCTCCGCATTTGTCGCGTGGGTGCGACATTCATCATATACAAGCGTGAAATCGGGGCATCCGAGTGGCTAGAGGCGATTCGCTACCAGCGTGACGATCTGCCCGACACGCTGCAAGTCGGACCGATCGCTTATGCATACACCGGATATCCCGAACTCAAGGCGAGCTTTGACCGGGTCGACTTTACCCCGGTGACCAGCGAAGCCGACTGCACCCGGTAGCTCGGGAGATGTTGGGGACGGTGTAAGCTTTTCAACTTGGAGACTTGCTCCTACCGTGGCGCCAAGTTGAAAAGCTTACACCGTCCCCGACTCATCGCCCACCGGTTGGCCGGGCCGAGCCGTGGACTGCGTGTCGATCGCGTGCACTGGGCCGGAAACCGACGGCCACGGTCGCCGATCCCAGCGCCAGGGGTCCGAATTCAGTACACACGATTAAACATCGCACCACAGACGGCCCGGATCGGATAGACACTCGAGAGAATCGCACCGCCCAGCCCCCCGATCGGACCGCAATGCACGACAATCCCCACACAGACCCCCTCCATTCCATCCCAATGGAAACGAATCGATTCGCGCTGGGGTCGGATTCGGTCGCCGCGAAAAACCAATCGGTTCGCGCTGCGATCGCATTCAGTAGCGATGAAACGAAAACCCTCCACGTGAGGGTGCAATACCGTTGCTACTGAAATCAATCTCAGTAGGCACGGTATCGTACCCATTCGTTAGGGCGCGGTCTGGACCGGGTCGGTTCCGGCGCGCAGTCGCCTCGAGCCGCGGCGCCATCTGGTATGATAATAACTCGCAACTCGACCGGGCGTCCCGGCGAGGGATCACAGGGCAGTTCTCACCCAGCAAAGCGGCCGGGCGGCCGGCAATTCGATCGGAACATGTACGACGAGGGTGTCATCAAGTTTCGCGCCGAGCATCAGCACGAGCCATTGTCGGCGCGGCGCCATGGCGATCTCTGCTGTCAATTGGTCGCCTGGCGCGAGGTCATGACCAAGACTCAGCTGGTTGGCCAGGATCCCAGCCTGTACGGCGGCGCGGGGTACGGCAATGTCAGCGGACGAGTGGGCCCGCCCAGCAGTGCCATGGGGGCCCGCGCCATGCTGATAACCGGCACTCAGACCGGCGGTCTGGCCCAGGTGGGTCTCGAGCATTTCTGCCTGGTCGAACGCTACGACTATCGGCGCAATTGGGTCCAGTCGCGCGGATCCATCGAACCGTCGTCAGAGACCATGACCCACGGGGCCATTTACGATCTATCACCGCGCATTCGCTTTGTATTCCACGGCCACGGGGCCATCATCTGGCAGCAAGCGCGGGCCTTGCGCATTCCGATCAGCGACGAATCGGTGCCCTATGGCACCCCGGCCATGGCCGGCGAGGTGCACCGTCTGTACCGGAGCTCGACCCTGGCCGAGACGCGTATCATGGCGATGGGAGGCCACGAGGACGGAATCATTGTATTTGGCCATACGGCGGAGGAGGCCGGTCGAGTGTTGATCACGTATCTGGCTCGCGCCTACCAGCGCACGTGCCAGGTCGATCTATGCGGTCTCACATGACAGCTGCGAATATGCAGTTTATCGGGACTATACTCGCTATGCGATCCGCATCTGGCTGTCGGGATCGAACAGAATCGCTTTTTCCATGTGGAAAGCCAGCATTGCCTGCATTCCCGGAGCGAGATTGCTGTCGGCGTGCAGGCGTGCGATCACTTCCTTGCCACCTAGGATGGTCACAACAAATGTGTCCGAGCCCGTGGGCTCGACCACGTCGATCCGGCACAGCGCGCGGGAAATCGCCGCACTGCTGCGGTCGGCGCCGTTGTCGTCGGTGATGGCCTCGGGTCGCAGGCCCAGGATCGCTGTGCGGCCGAGGTGTTGAGCGGCCGCCTTGACCGTCCGTTCGGCCAGCCGCAGGCGCAGCGGAGGTCCACTGGAACGATGGACACGGACAAACACACCGCGTCCGGACCCGTCATCAGTGCTGCTACTGGGACCTTCAATAGTGACGGGAAAGAGGTTCATGGACGGCGATCCCATGAAGCCGGCGACAAAGAGGTTGGCCGGCTCGTGGTAGATCTGGCCCGGACTGCCAAACTGTTGAATGGTTCCGCCCTGCATCACTGCGATTCGCGTGGCCAGAGTCATGGCTTCGACCTGGTCATGCGTGACATAGACGACAGTGGTTTGCAGAGATTGATGGAGTCGCTTGATCTCGGTGCGCATATCGACCCGCAGCTTGGCGTCCAGGTTGGACAGCGGTTCGTCGAAGAGAAACACCCGCGGCTTGCGCACCAGCGCCCGGCCCATCGCAACGCGCTGCCTTTGCCCGCCAGACAGCTGCCTCGGTTTGCGGTCCAGCAAGTGTTCGATTTGCAGCGTGCTGGCAACTTCGGCCAGCGCGCGTTCACGCTCTGCCCTGGGGACCTTGCGCATCTCCATCCCAAACGACATATTCTGCGCCACAGTCATGTTGGGATAGAGCGCATAGGATTGAAAGACCATGGCAATATCGCGCCGGGATGGATGGAGTTCGTTGACGCGAGAGCCATCGATCACGATATCTCCTCGCGTGGCTTGCTCGAGTCCAGCGATGATGTTGAGCAAGGTGGATTTGCCACAGCCGGACGGGCCGACCAGGACGAGAAATTCGCCCCGCGCGACCGCAATGTCGATTCCATTGAGGATGTCAAGGCTGGCAAATTGCTTGTAGAGCCCGCGGATCTCCAAAAATGACATGATCAACCCTTGACCGAGCCCGCCATCAGGCCACGGACGAAAAAACGGCCGGCCAGCACGTAGACCAGCAAGGTCGGCAGCGCAGCGATCATGGCGGCCGCCATGTGAACATTGTATTCCTTGACACCGGTTGAGCTGTTGACGAGATTGTTGAGCGCCACTGTGACGGGGGCACTATGGCCGGCGGTAAACGACGCACCAAACAAAAAATCGTTCCAGATATTGGTAAATTGCCAGATGACTGTGACAACGATAATGGGTACCGAGTTGGGCAATGCGATACGGAAGAACGTCTGAAAGAACGAAGCGCCGTCGATCATGGCCGCCTTAAAAAGCTCGTCGGGAAAAACGCCGTAGTAGTTGCGAAAAAATAGAGTGGTGAATCCGAGCCCATAGATGACATGAACGAATACCAGGCCCAGCCGAGTATCGGCCAGACCCAAAAAGCCGAGTACCTGAGCCATGGGAACGAGCACGACCTGAAACGGGATAAAACAGGCAAAGACCATCATGGCAAAAACCAGATTGTGTCCGCGAAATCGCCACTTGGTCAGCACATAACCATTGAGGGCGCCGAGCGTGGTGGAAATTGCTACCGCTGGCACTGCAATGGCGACAGAATTCCAAAAGTAGCCCTTGAGGCCGTTGCAGCTCAAGCCGACACAAGCAGTGCGCCACGCCGCAATCCACGGTTCAACCGTCACCTCATCGGGAAATGACAGTAGGTTGCCACTGCGAATCTCGTCGAGTGACTTGAAGGATGTCGAGAGCATGACGAATAGCGGCAACAGATACCCCAGGGCACAGATGATGAGCCCCACATGGAGAAGAATCCGCCCGCCGCATTTGCCTCGCCGGCTCACCGCTGGCCACCCTTGGACTCGGCGAAGAGATAGGGAACCATGACCGATGCGATGATCATGAGCATGACGATGGCGCTGGCGGCGCCGACACCCATTTGATTGCGGTTAAACGTATACGAGTACATGAACGTGGCCGGGAGTTCGGTGGCATTGCCCGGCCCACCGCCGGTGAGGGCAATGACGAGATCGTAGTTTTTGATCGCCATATGGGAGAGTACGATCACGGCCGATAGAAATGCCGGGCGAAGCTGTGGGATGATTACGCGGCGATAAATCTGTACCATCGAGGCACCGTCGAGCATGGCGGCGTGAATCAATTCGCTGTCGATTCCGCGCAACCCGGCTAGGAACATGGCCATCACAAACCCCGAGGTCTGCCAGATTGCGGCGATGACGACCGTATAGATCGCCATATCGGGATCGACGATCCAATCAAAGGTGAAGTCGCTGAACCCCCAGGCGCGCACAGTTTTTTCGAGCCCCAATCCGGGGTTCAAAATCCACTTCCAGGCCGTACCCGCCACGATGAACGAGATCGCCATCGGGTAGAGATACAAGGCCCTGAGCCCACCTTCTGCGCGAATACGCTGATCCAACGCAATGGCGAGGAGCAAGCCGAGGCCGACGCAGAACGCGATATAAAGGAGTGCAAATAAAAAGAGGTTTCTCAGTGCCAGGTGCCAGGTCGGCAGACTCCATAGTTTGGCGTATTGAGCCAGGCCGGCAAACTCGTAGGTGGGCAGCATTCTCGATGTGCTCACCGAGAGATATGCCGTCCACAGGATAAAGCCGTAGACAAAGAGCAGAACCAGCGCAACCGACGGCGACAGCACCAACTTGGGCAGATGGACTTGCAGTCGTGCGAGCAGTGCGCCGTGCCCTGTACAACCCGATTTCCCCATGGCCAGACCTCGAGGTGCGATAAATCTGCAGCGCCTCGGCCCCACTACTGCGAAGCGGTGCGCACGGCGTCAACCAGCTGCGCGGTCGCCTGCTCGGGAGTCGCGTTGCCGTTGAAGTGCTCGGTTACGACGTCGTAGATGGCGTTCTTGACGGCTGCGGGGCCGGTGTGACCGTGGGCAAAGCTGCCGAGAAGAGTGCCCGAGTCGGCGGCCTGTTTCAGCTCGGCCATGGCCTTCTTGCCACAATCGTCAAACGCATGATCAGATACGTCGATGCGCGCCGGCACTGAGCCCTTGATGCGGTTGAAGGCGATCTGAAATTCTGGCGATAGAATCGACCTGGCCAGGGCCACCTGGGCCGGACGGCGCTTGTCCCCGACGTCGAACATCACGAACTGATCCGAGTTGAAGAGCACACTGCCCTGGGTGCCGGGAAAACGAAAACACAGGAAGTCCTCGCCACTTTTCTGATTCGCACTCGAAAATTCCCCTTTGGCCCAATCTCCCATGATCTGCATTGCGGCTCGACCCTTGATGACCATGGCCGATGCCAGGTTCCAGTCACGGCCGGGAAAGTTGGGGTCGACATACGTGCGCAACGTACGCATTCGGGCGAACACTTCTCTCATGGTGGCAGAACGCAGGGCACCGTCGTCGCGCGCAATCATTGCCTTTCGGTAAAACTCCGGGCCCCCGGTCGCCAACACCACACTGTCGAAAATGGTCGCCTCTTGCCACGCCTGACCGCCGTGGGCCAGGGCAATATAGCCCGCTCTCTGGATGGCGTCGAGGGCACCCACCAGCTCCTGCCAGGTTTGTGGCGGTTTGATACCGACCTCGTCCAGGATCTTTCGGTTGGCCCATATCCAGTTGGTAGAATGCACATTCACCGGCGCCGCGATCCACGCACCATCGTATACCGAAAACGCTTGCAGGGCTTTGGGTACCACCTCGTTCCAGCCCTCGGCCTTGGCCACGTCGTTGAGATCGGTGGTGATCTTCTCGGCACCCCAGTCCAGGATATCAAAGCCGAGCATCTGTACCGCTGTGGGTGGATTTCCCGACGCCACCCGCGCTCTGAGCACAGTCATCGCGTTGCTGCCGCCCCCCCCGGCCACGGGCATGTCCACCCAGCCGATGGCCTGATCGGTCAAGGCGCGCCGCAGCACTTGCAGCGCAGCGGCCTCGGCTCCCGACGTCCACCAGTGGAGAACCTCCACCGTGTTGGCGCGGTTGTTCTTACTCTGCCCGGACGAGCTACAAGCGATCGACAGGGTCAAAACGGCGACTGGCCAAAGCAACGTGTGCATAGATCGTTTCCCCGGTACATGGCTGCTCCACCGGCGGCAATCCCGATCGCGGCAAGCCGGGACCCATCCCGTTGCTCACCCGGGCGCGGCCGGCTGCTCAGCCGACTCAGTAGATGCTCTACTACAACGTTTTCGAAATCCATGTCAACCAAATTATTGAAGCCGGTCAGCGCGAACGAGCAATAATAGGCGCAAGAATCGCCGCTATAATGCCCAATTCCCTTGTATCCGGAAATCACCAGAGCTAATCTATTCAGGTTACGAAAACGTTTTAGAAATGGAATCCTGTTGCGATCGGGCACCCCGGCACAACGTCGCCAGGGCCGTCGAGGTGCACACGGTGGGCGACGAACTCGGGTTATCCCAGGATCTGCGGTCCTGGGGTGTCGCCAAACCAGTATGAGACCGGGTTACCCTCGACACATCATGAGCAAAGTTAAGCCGACTTTGAAAACGATCGCCGAAAAGACCGGCCTGTCGCTGGCCACGGTCTCCAAGGCGCTTCACAATGCGTCTGATCTGCGCCCCGAGACCCGCCAGCTGGTGCAGCGGGTGGCCAAACAGGTGGGATATACCCCGAACTGGGCTGGCGTGCACCTGCGCACCGGCCGGTCGTTCGTCATCGCGTTTGTACTCAACCAGGATGATGAGATCGATCAATTTGCTCGCAACATGATCCTCGGCATTACCATGGCCTTGCGTGAGACGCGTTATCTATTGACCGTATTGCCGCAGAGCCTGGGGCAGGACCCCATGGAGCCAGTGGCCTATGTGGTGGACAACTCGCTGGCCGACGGGCTCATCATCACCCATACCGAACCACAGGACCCACGGGTCAAGCTGCTCAACGAGCGCGATATCCCGTTCATCACCCACGGCCGCACCGAGCTGTCGACGCCCCATCCGTTTCATGATTACGACAACTTCGACTTTACCTATCGGGCTACAAAATACCTGCTGGCGCGCGGCAGGCGCAACATAGTATTGATAACGCCGCCCCGGGTTTATACGTATTATGGCCATCAGCTGGGCGGTTATATGCGGGCAGTGTATGAGGCCGGAGTCGAACCCAATCTGCCCCGGGATGTAGATCTGAGCGCGGAACCAGCCCGGCTGAACGCATTTGCGCGGCGCGCGGCGCGCTCTTCGACGCCGCCCGACGGATACATCTGTGGCAGCGAGAATCGTTGCCTGGCCCTCTTGGCAGGAGCGCGGGCCGGCGGTGCCGACGAGGGCAGAGATGTGGATTTCGTCGCCAAGCAAACCACATCCCTGCTCGATTATATCGATCCACAGATCACCTCGTTTGGCGAGGATTTGAAGAGGGCGGGCGAGCAGCTGGCCAGCCTGCTCTTGCGCCGCCTTGCCGGAGAAAAGGCCGATGACCTCCAGGTCATCGATAAACCGACCTTTCACGGACGAAAGCCGGGTCCGACGTGACCGTGGGTCGATGGTATCTGTGATCGATCAGAGGAATCGAAAAACGATGTCAGCGACAGACAGACCAAGACCGTCGATCGGGTTGCAAAAACGCGCACTCCGTGCCGCTATCCCCCGGTTCGAGCAGACGTTTGCCGAAGTCGAGCAGCGGACCCGTGGCGAAGCCGAGTTGATCGCGCAGGGCGCTGCGCGGGGCGATCGCGTGATACCCGAGGTGGCCTACCAGGCTCTGTGCGGGGGCGATATCCCGGGCCCGATCGCGGCCGAGATTCGCCGGCGCGGTGTGGTCATCGTGCGCGGCACATTTCCGCGCGCGCAGGCCGAGGCATGGGACGCACAGCTCGCCGACTACATCGTCAAAAATGGTTATTATCGACAGCACAAGCGGTCGGCAGGAGATCAATATTTCAGCACGCTGCACGACAATCAGCCGCAAATTTTTGCCATCTACTGGTCACGACCGCAAGTGGAGGCCCGGCAATCGCAGCGGCTGGCCATCACACGGGCAGCGCTCAATCGCCTGTGGCGGTGGGATACACCGGGGGCCGGCGGCGACTACGTGCCCGGGCGCGAGTGCACGTATGCCGACCGCATCCGCCGGCGCCGACCCGGCGACGGCACCCTCGGCCTGTCGCCCCATGTCGATGGTGGGTCGGTAGAGCGCTGGCTCGATCCCGGCTACCTGCGAGTCTATCGCCACGTATTCTCCGCAGCATGGCGCGACCACGATCCGTTTGATGCCGGCTATCGCGGCGACACCGAGAAGATTGCCTCACCCGCGGTATGCAGCATGTTTCGCACCTTTCAGGGCTGGACTGCGCTGTCCGAACAGGGGCCGAATGACGGTACTCTGCAACTAGTGCCCATGGCCGACGCCATGGTCTACCTGCTCATGCGGTCACTTGCCGACGATGTCCCCGACGACGTATTGTGCGGCGCCGAGCCGGGCCGGGCCCTGTCGATCACTCCGCGCTGGCATGCACCGGTGTTGCAGGGACTCGTGTCCATTCCCAGGGTTTATGCCGGCGATACAGTGTGGTGGCATCCGGATCTGATCCACGCGGTCGAAAACACCCACAACGGTACCGGCTACAGCAATGTCATGTACATTGCTGCGGCGCCGTGGTGTAGCAAGAACGCCGCCTATTTGCAGGAGCAGAAATCGGCATTCTTGCGCGGCGAGAGCTCGCCCGATTTTGCCGCCGAACACGTTGAAGTCGAGTATCCAGACCGGGCCAGACGCGACGACCTCACCGAGCTCGGCCTGCGACAAATGGGCTTTGTGCCCTGGTAGCGATACTCTCGAACCATATGTGGCTGTGTCACTGGCCCGGCTCGCCGGCGCTCGCTTTTGCCCTGCGCGCTCGTGGCCGCGGCCTGCCCGAGCGTGGCGAGGTCCGGTGATTCTGCCACAGCACGCGGGTTCCCGACGGTGTCCATTCCAATCCCCGTCCGCCCTCGATGAGCAGCGCGGTCCGTGGCGACGGCACCTCGCGGCCCAGCCCGACGTCGATGCAGACCAGCCGCTCCTGGTGGCGCAGGGCGATACGGCCTTTTTCTCCACCCGGTACGTTTTCGGTCTGGGTGTGACCGACGACCATTCGCTCGACCTGCAATCGCAACAGCGATCGGTCGAGTTGCTGCCGCGTCCGCGCGTTGTCGCGCAGGGTGATCTGACGATTCCACAGCGGTCCCTGCTTGGCGTAAAAGATGCCGTCGTGGGGCAGATCTTCGAAAAACCGCGGGGACGATCGCCACGCCCGCTCGGCCGCTCGATTGAGCCCATCAATGCCCAGGCGGGCCCACACCGGCGTGATCGCTGCATGACAGAAGACGCAATCCGCGGCGATGACCGCGATGGGCAGTCTGCGTACGATGCGGCCGAGTTCGCCGTGCGAGCTCAGCGCCCGTCGCATGGCAGTCCGGCCGGGCACATTGAGTATCTTCCATTCCTCGAGGCGGGGTTCCAGCGGCAGGATCGGGCCGTCCGGCGGATGATCATGATAGAGCTCGCGCATCGCCCGTTCGACCCGCTTCGGCCACAGGCGGCGCTGTCTGTGGCTGGCAAACGATAAGTACTCCTCGGTCGTGCAGTAGGCCTCGTTGCCCAGCACGGTCATGACTTCGTGATTGCCCAAAAGCACAGTGACGCGACCACCATCGGCCGGTGCCTTTCTGCGCAGCGCGTCGAGTAGACGCAACGCATCGCGCGCCCGGCCGCCGCGGTTGAATACATCGCCGATCTGGATGAGATGAGCCCGGCCACCGATCCAGCGGTTCTGCTGGTCGATGATATCCATGGCGAGCAAAATATCCCGCAATACGTCGTATGCGCCATTGAGATCGCCTATCGCGACAACTCGGTCGAAGGGCTGATCCCGCACCATACCCATGAGGCTACCACGACCCGGCTGGCCAGTTGCTCGACTGCACGACAGGTCGCCACAAAATCGCCGGGATTTCTCCCGGCCGCCGCCACAGCTCCGCCCGGGCTCGTCCACACCGCTGTGCAACTCTATCGGGAAGGCATGACGCCCTTTTGGCTGACCCGGCGAAAACCGGCCAGCTGGGCATGTCGACAAACAATGGAGACAAAATGACCAGTCCACATCGCATGACCGCGTCCGACGGGCTCCTGGCCGCTGCCGGCCCACTCGCCATCGGCGCGATCGTGGGCATGCAGCGCGGAGCTGTCGCCATCGCGCACGGATCGCTGCCCCTGCCGCTCATTCTGGCCGGAGTCACCGCAGTGATGCTGCCAGCGCTGTACATCGCAACCTCGCTCATGGGCGCGGCTCCTCCGGCCGCTCGGGTGGGCGACGCAGTGTTGCGGGATTTCGCGCCTGCGGCGTGATACTTCTCGGCCTGGCTGCATCGGTGGCCTTTCTTCTGGCCACCAGTGAGGGCGATTTTCTGGCTGCACCACTCGGTGCGCTGGTCGCTGCAGCCGGAGCTGTGGCCGGGCTGTGGGTGATCTTCTGCGACCTCTTTGCCGATCAGCCCGGCGCTCTTTTGCGCGCGGTGTTCTGCCCTGGTGCTTCTGTTCTCGGTGGTCGGCTCGCAAATGGCCTGGACCCTGCGCCGCTATCTGGTCCGGCCGCGCGCCCCGGCCGGAGCACCGGACGCATCCTCGACCGAGCTCATACGAGAGTTGGTTGTCGAGTCGAAGGACTCGATAGATGCTTGATGACGATCCACAGATGCTCGATGCTTGATGCCCATGCCGCGCATTTTGATCGCCGACGATGAGGAGAATATCCGCGACGTCGTGCAGTACGCCCTGGAGCGCGACGGCTACCAGGTCGAAACCGCACGGGACGGTCGCGAGGCTCTCGAGCGCATCGAGGACGGGGGCATCGATCTCATCGTGCTCGACGTGCTCATGCCCGAACTGGACGGGCTCAGCTTGTGCCGCATAGTGCGCGAACAGGGCCAGATCCCCATCATCTTTTTGTCGTCGCGCGGCGAGGAGGCCGACCGCATTGTCGGCCTGGAACTGGGCGGCGACGATTACGTGACCAAACCATTTAGCCCGCGCGAGTTGTCGACTCGCGTCAAGGCAGTGCTGCGGCGGACCAGCGCACGGGCCGGTCAGGATTCTTCCAAGTGCATCGTGTACGGCCGCATCGAACTCGACCCGGCCGCGCACGAGGCCAGGGTCGATGGCGAGCACGAGGTCAACTTGACCGTGACCGAATTCCGGGTCCTGGTCGCCATTCTGGAACACCCGGGCCGAGTGCTCACCCGATCCGTGCTCATCGAGCGCGCCTACGACGACAATACCCATGTCACCGAGCGGACCATCGATACCCACATTCGGCGAATTCGGGCCAAATTGCGCCCGTTTGGCCTAAATCCCATCGTCACGGTTCATGGCCTCGGCTACAAGACACCGTGAGCCGGGCCAAACCGCCCGGATGCTCGGCGCGGCGTGGAATCATCTCTGCCGCATCCGATACCGCTTGCTCCTGATCAATGTCCTGGTCGTTGCTGTGCCCATCATCGGCATCGGATTCGCGCGCACATTCGAAAGCGAAATGCTGGTCAGCCTGGAAAACGACATGATCCATCAGGCCCAGCTGGTCCGCGAAACCCTGCTTCACGACCCGGGCGGGCTCAAACTCGACCGGCGCAGCCCCATGCTGGAGCAGGCCGCTCGCCACACCCGGACGCGTATTCGCCTGCTCGACCCAGCGGGCCGCGTGGTCTCCGATTCCCATGGCCGGGGTCCCCCCGAAGGGGCCGAAAAGCCAGCTCCACAGCTATTTGGCCTGAGCCGAGACGAGTATCACCCGCCCGAGCAGCCCAAGGCGATCGACGTATCGGCCCGCAGCGAAGTGCGCAAAGCGCTGGCCGGCAGCTATGGGTCGGCGACCCGACTGTGGCAGAACCGGCAGCGCGTGTATCTGTTCAGCGCGCTTCCGGTAGTGCGCCCGACTCGACGAGGCACGGCCGGGCCAGCCGACACAACCGGCGTGGCCGGTGTTGTCTATGTGACCCGTTCGACCGCTCCGGTCAAGTTTGCCATGTTTCGACTGCGCGCCTGGCTGGTGGTGGTTTTGGCCGTTGCGATCGCCGTGACAGCGGTTCTGTCGCTATTTTTGGCCGCGACCATTGCCCGGCCACTGGGTCGCCTCACCCGCATCGCC
Organism: Pseudomonadota bacterium; assembly: GCA_022360315.1. Taxonomy (GTDB): domain Bacteria; phylum Myxococcota_A; class Polyangia; order Haliangiales; family Haliangiaceae; genus JAKSDA01. The sequence goes on along the minus strand of JAKSDA010000224.1, from coordinate 9,471 downwards.
CAGCGCATCGCGGCCGGCGATCGCCGGGCCCGATTGACCTTGCATCGCCGCGACGAGATCGGCCAGCTCGCCCGTGCCTTTGACGCCATGACCCAGCGGCTGGACGAACGCGCCCGCTACACCGGCGAACTGGCCGCCAACATCAGCCACGAATTCAAATCGCCTCTCACCAGCATTCGCGGCGCTGCCGAACTCTTGCACGACGGCGCAGTCGACGACGTGTCGGCACGGGGTAAGTTTCTGCGCAACATCATCGAAGATACCCACCGACTCGATCGGCTGGTCACCCGCTTGCTCGAACTATCCCGTTTCGAAGCCGACAACGCGCCGGTGGAGTACTTCGACTACGAGGCACTGGTTCGCGATGTTGTCGAGCAGAAACGGGCGATGGTCGGACAGCTGCGCCAACACGGAGCCGAGCCGGGTCCGCCGGGCCATGAGCACAGCCGTGAAAAAGACAGCAGCGAGGGAGAAGACCGGCACGACGAGCACTCTCTACCGATCGCCGTCGAGCTGGTCTATCGCTGCAAGACCACACAACTGTGCGCGCGGCGCAGTCACATCGCGTCGGTGCTGGGCAATCTGCTCGACAACGCCATCCAGCACGCCGCACCCGACACAGCAATCACGGTCCAGGTATCCGATGGTCCGAATCATACCATCCGGACCTCGGTGACCAACCGCGGTGCGACCCTGTCCGATGCAACCCTGGCGCAGATATGGGATCGCTTTTTCACCACTCGAGCCAAACAGGGCGGAACCGGGCTGGGTCTGGCCATTGTGGCGTCGATCGTCTCGGCCCATGGTGGCCGTACCGCGGTTACCAGCATGGAGACAGACGGCACGACCTTTCTCTATGACCTGCCGCGGCATTGAGCCGGAAACCGATAAGAGATCTCCTCAATCGAGCTGCTCGGGCGCAAACGGTCTCGCAGTACTGCCCCGCTGCACTTGCTCATACTGGGTCAGGTTGGGGATAGTCCAGGGTAGGTGTTGTCCCTTATACGCCCTACAGCCTTATCAACGATTCTGCCCCACCGCGTTTTAGGGCTGCGTGTTTGGTCGACCGGTTGCGCTGTGCGCGGTGCGCCCATGCATGTTGGCTCACGAGCGGCGGGCAGTGGAAAAGCGGAAAAAAGCGGAACGCGGAAAACGGAAAGGTAGAACCATGATGAAGCAGAAGCAAAAGAGCACTCGGTACTGCACAGGAATTCTGGCCGCGTTCGCGGCTGTGGTCTGGTTGGCTCCAAACACGGTCCTGGCCCAGGCAGGACCGGCTCCAGACGCCGACCAGGAAACCCCACAACCCAACGACGCGGACGCGGACAAAGACACCGATCAGGAGCAACCGGCCCCGGATGATCAAGCGCCGGCCGATCAGGCTCCAGCCGATCAGGCTCCGGCTGCTCCTGCGGCCAGTCCTCCTGCGGCCAGTCCTCCTGCGGCAAGTCCGCCTCCGGCCGCGCCTCCCCCGGCAGCCGCTCCGGCTCCGGCAGCCGCGCCAGCTCCCGACACGCCGCCGGCAGACCAGCCTGTTGCCGATGCGCCCGCGGCCGATGCGCCGTCCCCGGATACCGCCGTTGCCGATCAGGAAGCGATCGACGCGGCAGAGGAGGTCATCGTGGTCACTGGCTCGCGGATTCGGACCGATCCGCTCAACGAGCCGGCACCGGTTTTGCAGCTCACCCAGGAAGAGATCACCCGTTCCGGTCTCACCTCGGTCGCCGATCTACTGCAGCGCTTGCCGGCCTCGGGCGGCGCGCTCAACACCAAGTTTAACTCCAGTGGCAACTTCGGCTTTCCGCCCGACGGTGGCGGTATCGGGGCCGGAGCGGCCCAGGCCGAATTGCGTTATCTGGGTTCCAAGCGCGTGCTGGTCCTGGTCGACGGGGTCAGGTGGATCAACGGTTCGTCGGCCAGCGGCGTGGCCGCATCGGCCGATCTCAACACCATCCCGATCGGCATCATCGATCGCATCGAAGTCCTCGAAGACGGCGCCTCGGCGATCTACGGCTCGGATGCCATTGCCGGTGTCATCAACATCATCACCAAGAAGAACGTCGATGGCATTCAGGCCAATGCCTACGCGGGCAGCTATCACCAGCGCGATGGCATTACCCAGCAATACGATGTCACCTTTGGCGGCAAAAACGACAAATTGTCCTATGTATTTGGCGTATCCTACGTCGATCAGCGCCGGGTCAAGGCGAGCGATCGCTCGCTCTCGGAGTTCCCGGTGCCGGTGATCGGGCGATGCACCAGAAGCTGCTCGGCGGGCACGCCGCAGGGCCGATTTGACTTCACCGATCCCAATACCGGCCGGAAAATCAGTGTCACGATAGACGACGGTGTGGACGGAATTCCGATCTACGATCCGGCGGCCCGGGATCCCAACAACGCCAGCACGCTCGACACCGACGATTTTCACACATTCACCAATGCAGATCGCTTCAACTTTGCCCAGTTTAACCTGGTCTCGACCCCGTCCGAGCGCATTGGTGTATTCAGTGGAGTCGAGTACGAACTGCACCCGCGGGCAAGGTTTTTTGCCCGTGCGCTGTTCAATCACCGCGAATCGGTCAATCAGGCCGCGCCCGAACCGATCTTCATCGGCCCTGGAGCTGGCAACAACAACCGGACCGATACCATCTTGGTTCATGAAACCAATCCGTACAACCCGTTGGGTTTTACCCTCGATCCGGCGACCAACGAGTACTTCATCGGCCGGCGGCCGGTCGAGGCCGATCCGCGCATCTTCGAGCAGAATGTCAACACGTTCTATCTCACCGGCGGTTTGCGCGGCGACTTCAAGCTGGGCAAATCCAAATTCTACTGGGACGCCGCAGCGGTGTATTCGATCAACCGGGCCGATCAGATCAAGTACGGCGCGTTTAACTCGGCCAAACTGGAAATGGCCCTGGGGCCAGTCGACGAGTGCATGAATGACCCCGAATGCGTGCCGTTTAACATATTTGGCGGTCAGGGCGCCGACGGCAATGGAACCATCACCCAGGAGATGCTCGACTACGTCACCTATGTGCAAAAAGACATATCCGAACAGCAGCTGGTCGATTTCACCGCCAACATTTCGGGTGATCTGATCAAACTGCCTGCTGGCTACCTGAGCATGGCAGTCGGATTCGAGCATCGCTACCAGGAGGGTTTTTTCGAGCCCGATGCCGTGGTCACGGCCAACGACAGTGCGGGCGTGCCATCCAGTCCGACCTCGGGTGACTTTTCGGCCACCGAGGGGTACGCCGAAATCCGAGTTCCGGTGGTGGCCAGGATGCCGGGCGCCGATCTATTCGATTTGCTCGGCGCCGTGCGGGTGTCGCGCTATTCCACGTTTGGCACCGAAGCCACTCTGAAAGCAGGCGCGCGCTGGCGCCCTCACAAGGATCTTTTGGTCCGCGGCGGCTATGCTCAGGGGTTCCGCGCTCCCAGTATCGGCGAGCTCTTCGGCACCCGAGCGCGATACGACCAGACTCTATCCGACCCGTGCTCGGACTTTCTCGGCCTGGGTGACGATTCCTCGCCCAAACCACAAGAAACCATCGATAACTGTATCGATCTGGGCGTTCCGGCCGACGGCAGTTACGCCCAGATCAACCAGCAGCTCTCGGTCAATACCGGCGGCAACCGCGAGCTCGATCCCGAGACATCGGACAGTATTTCGGCCGGTCTGGTCTACAGTCCGTCGTGGCTGGAGCGGCAATCGTGGCTCGACCGGATGGATGTCGAGCTGACCTACTACCGGATCGACCTCGACCAGGCCATCGCGGCCCCCAATGCCCAGGACCAGCTCAATCGGTGTGTGGAAACTCTCGATCCGGTGTTTTGCGACGGCATCACCCGCACACCCGGCGGTGCGATCAAGAGCATCGAAAATCAGCTGGTCAATATCGGTGGTCTCGAGACCGACGGCATCGACGTCAGCTTGACGTATCTGTCGCCCAAATGGATGGTCGGACGGTTTCGAGTCACGGGCAATGCGAGTTATCTGCTCAACTTTACCGAGATCGTCCAGGGGACCGACGGATTCGAGGAGAGAGAACGGGCAGGCACCGAAGTCGGTGATCCAGAGAAGGGCTTTCCGCGCTTCAAATCGACCTGGGTGATCGATTGGTTCCGCGGCGAGTGGCGCGCATCGCTGACCACGCGCTACATCCATTCCATCACCGAGGCTTGCTCACTGGGCAGCGACGAACTGGAAGCCGAGTATTGCTCGGACCCGCTGCCCGAAGCCGAGGGCGCGTCGTCGAATACGCTGGGCGTACAGGTCTACAACGACGTCCAGGCGACCTGGATCCCCGGCATTCTCAACGATCAGTTCGAACTGACCGTCGGCGTCAACAATGTGCTCAATCGAGACCCGCCGGCCTGTTTCAGCTGCGGGCTCAACGGCTTTGACGCCTCGACATACGATGTTCCCGGCATGTTCGGTTATCTGAAAGCCGGATATCGCATGTGGTGACAGCTCGAAACGATCGAATGGTCGGCCGCCCGGCCGCTCCGCTTCGTATGAGCTCCGCTGCGCATTCCTGGCCGGGACGTCCGACCGATCCCGTGGGCCCGCCTCTGCCTGGCCTGCTCGACGCCACCCAGTAACCCGCCACTCGCCTCACTCATCGGTTCGTTCGGCCGGTTCTACCTGGCACGCACAATGCTTTCCCGGGGAACACGTGTGCTGACCAATCGCCCGGCAACGGCGAGACAACTGGCCATTGGGCCCCGAGGAGAACAACCACCATGACGGGAATTCTGGTCTGGTTTACAGGCTTGCCAGCATCGGGCAAAACCACTCTGGCCGGGGCAGTGCGGGCGCGCCTGGCGCAGCAAGAGGTACCGGCATGCCTGCTCGACAGCGACCATGTCCGCAGCGCGCTCTGGCCCGACCTCGACTACGGCCCGGCAGCGCGCGATCAGTTTTATGCCAGGCTCGTCCGCCTGGGTGCATTTTTGGCCGAGCAGGGACTGGTGGTTCTGGTCGCAGCCACGGCCCATCGCCGCGAGTACCGCACGCGCGCCCGCGAGTCGGTCGCCCACCTGATCGAAGTCCATGTCCGAACCTCGATCGAGACCTGCGAGTCGCGCGATTTCAAGGGCCTTTACAGTGCGGCCAGGAGTGGCGAGATCGCTGATCTTCCGGGTCTGGGCGCCGACTATGAAGTGCCCGGCGACCCCGAGATCACGGCTTCGGGCGGACGCGATGACCAGGCGGTCGACGCCATCGTGCAATTGGTCGAGCGACTAACCGGCTCGACCGAACCACAGTCGGGCGCCTCGCCGCCCCCTGGCACTGTTTCCGATCGGGGCGCAGACCCGAGCGCGGTTCAACTCGAATCGGCGCTAGATCTGGCCATGTCGCATTTTGAAGCATTTGCTGTCCAGGCCGAACCGACCCGCAGTGTGGACTACATCGGCGTATTTTTGCGTGCAGCTGCATTCCACTTGAAGTCGTATCGCCAACCGTGATCGGTCGCGCCTGCGGGCAATCCATGCGCAATCTCTGCGCACAGTTGTTCCAGGTCTGCAAATTGCTCGCATTCTGCTGTCATCTCCACGATGATGAGGTCGCGCCTCGTCGCGATCTCGATATGATCTCGGCAGGCGCGACGGTGGTTCGGTTCGTGCACCGGGGCCATCGAGCAAACCACCGGACTTGAATCATGTTTCCATCAGCAACAACCAATCACGCGCAAATCAACCAGCTTCTGGATGGCGGTGCCTGGGCTTGCTCATATGGCCAGTTCGGCACACTCCGTCATATCTGTCTCCAGCTCGCCGAGCTTCTGGAGGATTCGCATGCTGCCGACAAGGCGCGCGATATCGCGGCCAAGCTCGACGACGAGCGACACGGCGAGGAGCGACACGGCGAGCGACATCAGGAGCGAGATCAGGCCGTGCGCAACTGGGCCGAGCTATGGGCTAATCTGCAGACTCAGCGCCGTGGTGAGCCACGATATGTGCCCGAGCCGGGTTCACCGTCGCGCTGAGTTTGGCAGCACGGTGTCAGGGACGATCAACATGTTTGACAAATCGCTCAAAGACCTTGCCAGGGCCCTACGAGACGGCGGCCTGACCAGTGCGGTCCTGGTTGAACAGGCCATGACGCGGCAGGCACAGTTTGCCGATCTGTTGCGGGCCTACAAAAGTGTGGACCCCGAAATCACCCGTCTCCAGGCCGCCGCTGCCGATCGGGCGCTGGCCGCTGGACGAGATATTGGACCGCTTACCGGGCTCCCGGTCTCGGTCAAGGATCTCTTTGGTGTCGAGGGGTTTCCCACCTATGCAGGCACGGCCAAACGGTTGCCTGCCGACTGGGAGCGCGAGGGTCCGATCATGACCTGTTTGCGCTCTCAACATGGAGTGGTCACTGGCAAGACCCATACAGTGGAGATCGCGTTCGGTGTGATGGGCACCAATCCTCATTGGGGCGCACCGCGCAATCCCTGGGATGCCGACAACCCGCGAGTCTCGGGCGGCTCTTCCTCGGGGGCGGGGGTCAGCCTTGCAGAGGGTTCGGCCACTCTCGCGTTGGGTACCGACACGGCGGGTTCGGTCCGTGTGCCAGCCAGTTTCACCGGCGTGGTGGGCCTCAAAACCACCCAGGGCCGATGGTCGATCGATGGGATTTTCCCTCTGAGCTCCAGTCTGGACACACCGGGCATACTCACCCGCACAGTTGCCGACGCGGCCTATGCATTCGATGCGCTGGATGGTGAGGGTGGCGCCGAAAAGGCAGCAGCTACAGTCGAGCCGGGAGATTTGACCATCGGGGTGCCAGAAGGGTTTTTTTGGCACGATTGTATGCCCGGCATTTCAGAAGGAGTACGCGCGGCCCTGGCCGACCTCGAGCGGGCCGGAGTGCGGCTGGTGACTGTGGAGTTGCCAGAAACTCAGGAGGCGTACGATATTCTTTGCAAGGGCGGCCTGGCAGCAGTTGAGGTTTATGCTCTCCTCACCAGCGAGCTGCCCCAGGTGCTGGAAACCCTGGATCCCAATGTCGCGCAGCGCATGACTGAGGCCAAAACTCTGCCGGCATTCGAGTATATCCAGCGCAAGCGCCGCCTCGGTTTGCTTGGCGATCTGGCGGCTTCGCGTCTGGCTCGGGTAGATGCACTGGCCACACCGACCGTGGCAGTCACACCGCCGACCACTGACGAGCTTTCCAGTCCGGCGGTTTACCGGAGCAAAAATCTGCTCGCTTTGCGCAACACGAGCGTTGTCAACATGCTGGGGCTGTGCGCACTCAGCATGCCGGTGGCGCTGGACCGGGCAAACATGCCGATAGGCCTGCAGCTGGTTGTGCGACCCCGGGCGGACGCACGGCTTTTGGGCATTGCGGCCGCTGTCGAGCGCGTCCTCGGCACCGGCGCCGAGCGGCTGGGAGTCCCGCCACTTTGCGTTCGCGGTTAGTACAACGTTCCGCAAGCAACAGAAACTTTAGAATTCTCGCCTAGGTCAGCGCCAAGTTGAAATGTCGACACCGTCCCACGGGCCTGTACTCGCCTACATGGGCGCCAAGTTGAAAAGAATGCACGTTCCGAAATGATGACAACCCTAACCCCTCAATAACGATCAAAATTTTCATCGGCGGTAAGGGCTGAGGCTTCGACGCGAGCTCTAGAGCCGTCGTGTTCATTCAGTAGCGAGGTTATCCTGGATTGCATGGCGAAGATTTCACGCGATGGGACGACCCTGGTCTGCACTTCGAGCTGCGGCGCAAAGGTCGCTGTGCAGGTGACGTCTGCTGGGGTACGTATGCATCGGCACAAGGATGATGGCACCACAGAAGCCTTAGAGCCTGCATTGCTGGGCATTGTTGACGCGAAGGTTAGTCCGGTCGGTGGCGGGAATCGACGCTTCACCATTGTGCGTAGTGATGGGTCTGCGACCGACTTTACGGAAGGGAAGCGCTCGCTCAGCCAAGTTCATCACCGAGGGGCGACATCGACCAAGGCGTCGTCGCAGCACTGCCAATAAAGAGCAACGTGGCGTCGTGGCGTCGTCTGAGTAGGTACCGGGCGCTGAGCGGCAGGGAGGTTGCGGAAAAAAGGGCAAGTCGGCCGGGCGGCCGACCGCTGGGGACACGATGGGATTGCCGTCCGGCTAGAGGTCTGCTTGACGAACCTGACGTGCTCATCGCTGCAAACCTCGGCCTGTCGGTCGAAGCTCGCGAGGCCCTGTTCACGAAGCGAGCTCAACTCCGCGAGGAGTTGTGGGAGCTGGAGGGCTAGGTGACCAAGGGGGACGGGCGCGGGGGCAAGCGCCCTGGTGCTGGACGGCGGCGGAAGCCGGCGGGGGAGATGCGCGTACAGGTCCAGCTCAGCTTCGTGCCGGGCGAGCTCAAGGCCCTCGACGCCATCATCAAGCGCTACGAGATCGAGTCGCGCAGCAAGCTCGTCCGCGAGGCGTTGTGTCGTCTATTTGGAGTGCAGGATCTCAGCGACCTTGAGGCGCTGGTGCGGAGGATCGAAGAGGACCGGTCGATCCTTGACTTCCGTGAATCGCCGACGCGGTGATACAACAGAGGGCCGAGGCAGTGGTCGTGGCGGTTGGCGCAAAAAAGCGCTCGTCGCGTACCTGGATTCCCGGGTACCATTACGCGGAATGAAACCGACGGTGGAGGAAATGGCCGAGCTCTTAGTCCACGCACTACCGGAGCCCGATCGTGAGGCCGCTAGAAAGCTGCTAGTCTCTCAGATACTACCGGCTCGGCTAGCAAACAGTGACGTACCTATACGCCAGTACCAGCGTGTCTGCAAATCGATAGCCCGAGCCCTTTCTGCTTGTGAAGCCAGCAGCCGGCTAGAGAAGCTCCAACTAATCGCGCAGAACCCCGAGTTGCCGGAAGCCCGGGAGCCCGGCAACTCAGTCGGCCATCCGTCTCTCAAGGAGCTCGGAGAACTTGCGGAGTACTTGTTCGGGAGCGTGCAGACAAACGAGCCGATCGACGAGAAGCTCAGTGAAGTGCGCGAGCACTTGTCGAGGTGCAAGCGATGCACAGAGGAGTTCGGGAAGTTGTTCAATCGAATGGTTATTTGTGGCAGGCTCACCTGAGCTGTCGAGGCGGAGAGCCGTACAAAAGGCGCTAGGGAGGAGCGTGGGGACGGTGTAAGCTTTTCAACTTGGCACCAAAGTATACCGTTCCCCTACATTGAGCTCGTGCCGACTCACTACAGTGAGCGTGAGCACGAAGATTGATGGCGGCTTGAGCAAGAAATTTGATGGAGGAGTGGTGGCACGAGGTTGACGCCGCGCTTGGCGTGCGCTGAGACGGAGCACGTATGCCGCGCTTGCGCGTGCACTGAGATAGAGCGCGTGCGCCGCGCTCCGCGTGTAATGAGGCGGAGCAGGTGTAGATAGGGGAGAGAGAGGCTTGTTTTCAGAATGGCATGTCGTCGTTGTCGTCGTCGTCGTCATCTTCGTCGTGTAGGCCGTAGGAGAATGGTATGACGTTGGGACAAT
>JAKSDA010000428.1 GCA_022360315.1 Pseudomonadota bacterium | reverse complement strand
GCGTCGTAGGTGGCGGGGCGGACGGGACTCGAACCCGCGGCCTCCGGCGTGACAGGCCGGCGTTATAACCGACTTAACTACCGCCCCAGAATCGATTCAATTGTCATCGCGTCAAGGCGACGCTGGTGGGCGAAGTAGGATTCGAACCTACGGCCACCGCCTTGTAAGGGCGGCGCTCTCCCACTGAGCTATCCGCCCGTACCTCCAGAGAGGCCGAACGGTTCTAGCGGAGGGGCATGGGGTTGTCAATAAGCCGATTTGAAAAAAGAACCCCTGACCCGACCGCGGAACCGGGCCAGCCCGAACTAATGGGTTGGCGTGCCCTCTATCACGCGGTCGGCTGTGGCATCGGTGGTCTCAGACTCGGGCTCCAGAGCGGTGCGCCAGTCGACAACCTCGGTGGGCTCGGGAAGAAATTCGTCGGGATTTTCGTGGGCAAGAGCGAGCTTGAGAACCTCATCCATGTGGCTGACCACATGCACGGTCATGTCCTTCTTGACCTCGTCCGGGATCTCTTTCATGTCCTTCTGATTTTCCTCCGGAATGGCAACGTGGAAGATCTCGGCGCGATGGGCGGCGAGAAGTTTTTCTTTGAGCCCGCCAATGGGCAATACGCGGCCACGCAGAGTGATCTCGCCCGTCATGGCAATGTCTTGACGGGCCGGAATGCGAAGGAGCGCCGAAGCGATGGCCGTGGCCATCGTGATGCCCGCAGACGGCCCGTCCTTGGGGATCGCACCCTCGGGAAAGTGAACGTGCACATCGATCTTGGTCTGGAAGTCGCGGCGCAACCCCAAACTCTGAGCACGCGAACGGATGTAGCTCATCGCAGCTTGCGCACTCTCCTGCATGACGTCGCCCAGCTTGCCGGTCAAGGTCAACTTGCCCTTGCCGGGCATCACTGTCACCTCGGTGGGAAGGAGATCGCCACCGTGCATGGTGACAGCAAGACCGTTGGTCAGGCCGATCTCGTTGTGGTCTTCCTTCTTGTTGGCGCGGAATTTCTCCACGCCCAGATACTTCTCCAAAATGTCAGGTGTGACCTGATACGTCTTGTCCCCAGGCTTGCCGCTTGCCAGCCATTCCTTGGCTATCTTTCGGCAACAAGTGGCGATCGAACGCTCGAGATTGCGAACTCCGGCCTCCTTGGTGTAGCGGTGTATCGTCGCCCGCAGGGCATCCTCGGTGAACTCGACCGCAAGGTCGCCAATACCATTTGCTTCGCGCTGCTTGGGGATCAAATACTGATTGGCAATGGCCACCTTCTCCCACTCGGTGTAGCCCGGCAATTCGATGATCTCCAGCCGATCCTGCAGCGGAATCGGGATCTGATGCTGGGTGTTGGCCGTGGTGATGAACATGACATCGCTGAGATCGTAGTCGAGATCCAGATAATGATCGTTGAACGTGTTGTTCTGCTCCGGATCGAGAACCTCGAGCAACGCCGACGCTGGATCACCGCGGAAATCCTGCGACATCTTGTCGATCTCGTCGAGCAAAAAGACCGGGTTGTTGGCCCCGACTTTTTTGAGCGACTGCAAGATCTTGCCCGGCAAGGCGCCGATATAAGTCCGACGATGGCCGCGAATCTCGGCCTCGTCGCGAACTCCGCCGAGCGACTGCCGCACGAACTTGCGAGCCGTGGCCCGGGCGATGGAACGGGCCAGAGACGTCTTGCCCACCCCAGGAGGACCGACTAGACACAAAATCGGCCCCTTTAATCGATCGACCAGGGTCTGTACAGCCAGATACTCGAGGATGCGCTCCTTGACCTTTTTCAGGCCGTAATGATCGGCTTCGAGGATCTCCTCGGCAGTGACGATATCCTCCCTGTCGTCGGTCTTCTCCTCCCAGGGAAGGGCGAGCACCCAGTCGATATAGTTGCGCACGACCGTGGCCTCGGCACTCATCGGCGACATCATCTTGAGCTTCTTGAACTCCTTGAGACAACGCTCCTTGGCCTCTCTGCTCATGCGCTTGGCGTTGATCCGCTGCTCGAGCTCGTTGAGCTCGTTCTTGAACTCGTCGCGGTCGCCGAGCTCCTTCTGAATGGCCTGCATCTGCTCATTCAGGTAGTACTCCTTCTGCGACTTCTCCATCTGCTTCTTGACCCGCGTGCGGATCTTCTTCTCTACCTGGAGTATCTCGATCTCGGCCTGCATCAGCTCGTAGAGCCGCTCGAGACGCTTGCTCGGCGATGACGTCTCGAGGATCTCCTGCTTGTCTTTGAGCTTGAGCGAAACATGGGCGACAATCGTATCGGCCAGACGGGCCGGATCCTCGATGGTCTGCACGCTGACCAACATCTCGGGCGGAATGCGCTTGTTCAGCTTGACGTAGTTCTCAAACACATTCTGGATGGACCGCATCAGCGCCTGCAGCTCGACGCTGCCCTCGTCAGGCTCGAGAATCTCTTCGACCTCGACCAAAAAATATGGCGACGTCTGCTCGTACCTGACCACCCTGGCCCGCTGCTTGCCCTCGACCAGGACCTTGACCGTGCCATCGGGCAGCCGCAAGAGCTGAATGATATGGCCGATCGTCCCCACCCCGAAGATGTCGTGCTCGTGCGGATCGTTGGTCTTGGCCTTCTTCTGCGCGGTCAAAAGTAACTCTTTGTCCGCAGCCATCGCCTCCTCGAGGGCATTGATCGACTTCTCGCGGCCCACAAAGAGCGGCACAACCATATGCGGAAATACGATGATATCGCGCAATGGCAAGAGAGGAAGACTGCGCTGTGCGCCGACTCGACCAGCGGGATCGTTCCGATCATTCTTGAAGAACATGGAGAATGAGGCTCCCAAGGCAAGGGGATCGCGTACGTCCTGATTGATCCCGAGGTTCTCGTAATTCCCTAATCTACGCCGTGCAAGCCCGGACGCAAGATCCCGGGCACTTCAGCCGAGAATATAGCCCGCTCGGCATGTTTAGAAGTAGATCCCGTATCTGGCTCGATATGTAGACCAATGTATGCAAATTATATCCTGACCCCTCGGCGTGATGGAAGTCGCTTGCTCAGTGTACTCCGAAGGGCGTACTCTATGTTTTCTGAGACCTGGCTGTCCGACGGCTTATCTTGCTGAAATTGTAGGTTGATCACCATGCATACGTCCCGGATCGCGACCGCTATCGCAGCGGCTGTGGGATTCTTTGTACTGAGTTCGTCGTTTGCCTTTGCGCAACCGGGTGCGGCTCCGCCGCCCAACACGCCGGCTCGGACCTATCCCGGCTATTATCCCGGGCCGCCGCCTCCACCGCCGGTGTATCGTCCCAATAGAACTCATCGGCGCGGCCTGATCATCGGTTTCGGTTTCGGTGTGGGCGACATGGCCGGCGAGGATGGCCCCATTGAGTGCGCAAACTGCGAGTACGACCCGTTCGCCGGAGCCATCGACTTCCATATTGGAGGAATGATCAACCCGCGTCTGGCCGTCATGCTCGAGGCCTCGTTGGCCGGCAAGTCCCTCGACGAAGCAGGCGATGTGACATTGATGCAGTACATGGGGTTTGCGGCGGTGCAGTTATGGGTGACCCAGCGGCTGTGGATCAAGGGTGGTATTGGCTGGGCCGGTATGACCCAGACTTTCGACAACGGTTTCGAGGTTCGCGAAGATGAAATCGGCGACGGCGGTGCTCTGATGGGTGCCCTGGGTGTCGAGATCGTCTCTGGGCGGCGCTTTGCCCTGGACCTTCAGCTCAGACTGGCCAACGTTCAACTCGCGCGAGAAGGCTCGGAGTATAATGGAGTATTTGGCGACGCAGTCCAGACCGGCCTGTTGAGTCTCGGGTTCAACTGGTATCAATGATGTTCTCACGATCGCCTCGGCGGTCGTAAAAGTCCATTGATGCAGCGCTCCTTTGGACCATCTCTGGCCGTCGCGGCAATGCTTTTGGCCATACCGCAGTCGGGCCAGGCTCAGAGCACTGGTGCATCGGCAACCAGCCCCCGCGCACAACCACCTCCACCCAGCTATTTGACACCACAGCCACCGGCTCGATCGCCGCTCGATCGCCGCTCGGGGTGGTTTATTGGCGTCGGCTTGGGTATGGGCACCGCGACGTACAGCGTCACCACTGGCGACCTCACTGCAGAGACCAGCGATACCAGCCATGGTGGCTTCTTCTTTGACGCTCGCTTTGGCGGCATGTTGAGCAGTCGCCTGGGCCTGTCGATCGAACTGTGGAGCAACGGTCATCGGATAGAAACCATCGATACCGACGAGGCATCCATCACTCAAACCACGCTCGGGCTTGCCGCCACCTACTGGCTCAACCGCCGGCTTTGGTTCAAAGCGGGACTTGGAATTTCGGGACTGTCTCGCTACGAGAATGGCGATTCTGTAGAAGACGCGGAGGGGACGTCGCTGACTGCGGCCATCGGCTACGAGATCATGCATCGCGGCAACTGGGCCGTGGATCTATCGCTGCGTCTGGTCGCGAGCAGATACGACGAAGAGGCTCTGCAATTCCAGCGCAGCAGCTTCGCTTTTAACCTCGGCCTGACTCGCTTCTGACCGGCGAGCATCACATTTCGGCTTTATGCGTGCCCCGATTGTGACAGCAGCAGCCATCGCCCTCCTCGGATGCCGCGGTGCGGCTTCTTCAAACGTCCAGCTCGCTATCGATGGCAGCTGCACACCCGAGCAGTTAGGTGAAGTGATCCACCTGTCGGTCAATGTCTACGGTATCGGTGATAAGGGCGATCTGTGCATCCTGGGCAAACGCTGTATCCCGGGAGTAGAGCTTTCTTCTGTGCAAGATATAACGCCTCTTTTACGCGGACAAAAACAGCCTCTGCTCGACGTGGAACTCGAGCCCGCCGCCTGGATCGAGGTCATTGGACACAGCACCAGCTGTCTGCAATACGACGACCACGCCATGTGCGGGATGGGGGATCTGGCAGCGGTCCAGGACAACCAACTGGCCGTATCTCTCGCCTGTGGCAACTGCGGCCAGATCGAGCGGCCGTTTTGCCCCTGATTGCCACCCGCAAGTACGCCCAGCACTTGTTGCCATACCATGGACAGATGTCTAGAGGGCCTGGCCCCGATGATCGACCATGACACCTGCTGCCATTGGTGATGAATGATCCGGGATGGTTGGCATACCCGGTCGAGTGACAAATATCGATTCCCTCTCTCCAATATTTATGGCATGAAGGGTGCATTCCCTTGATTCGGCATATGAACCGAAATGTACTAACAGGCTTTGTTCTGGCGATCTCGGGCTGGTTAACTGCCTGTGATGGCGGCAACGGCGATGAGGCAGCGGTCGGTCAATCGTCGCGAGCGCTGGAGTCGAACTTGAAGTTTGCGCTGGTAGCCGATATTGGGTACTCGGCCCCCCGACGGCTACGCGACCTGCCAGTCGACCGGGCACGAACTCGGCTTATCGAAGAAATTCGACTCGGTACGGCGGCACTTGCTGGATCGGCAGACTGCGTCACCATCGAAACCGATGAATCGACATTTGTCGAGGTCAGGTACGACCAATGCGATACGGGCATGGTGGATGTCAATGGGCGAATTCGCACATCCATTGATTTCGAGACTCGAGATTGCCCGGCCGGTGAATGTCCCGAGGCAGTTGTCTACCGGTTCGACCCAATCGATTTGATCACCGAACGGACTCATCTTGTCGGCGTGACCAGGCTCCGCGATCCCACCGCTCCGGATCAGCCCATGTCATCGCAGGGCCGCTGGGAGCTCGACTACAAAGACGATGCGAGCATTACCCTGGCTTCGAATGCTTCCTGGCGGCGCTCGGGATTCTGCGTCGACTTGTCGTGGAATGCCGAACTCACCTTGAACGAACAAGCGCGCGACAATATCGGCACCGATGTCAATACGGTGGTCACCTCGGCTCGCGATGTGTCGCGGTGCGCTCGGCAGTGCCCGAGTACAGGCACTCTCGACATTGCTTTTGGGCAGGGCGAGATCTTGCGTGTGGTTTATCAGGACGGCAATACTGCCCGTGTGACCGGTCCGCGCGGCACCGATTTCGAGTTCGAACTCGAATGTGGCAGGCAATAGATTGCGAGGGCCGCTCAGAGCAGAGCGCGACACACTCCACCGTCGATGGGAATCGACGTGCCGGTGACGTAACTGGCCCGCTCTGAGGCCAGAAACGCGGTGAGTGCGGCAAATTCTTCCGGGGTACCGAGGCGCTTCATCGGCACTGTATCCGACCATCTGGACATGACGTCCGCGGCGCTCCGGTCTGTTTCCTTAGCCACTTTTTCGGCCAGCTGCTCGAGTCGTTTGGTCCGGGTGTATCCAGGTAACACATTATTTACCGTGATACCAAACTCGGCGAGTTCATCGGCCAGGGTTTTGGCAAAGCCGGTCACGCCAGCCCGCATGGTGTTGGAAAGGATCAGGTTCTCGACCGGCTGCTTGGCGGCAAGCGATGTGATATTGATGATGCGTCCCCAGCCGCGCCGCTTCATATCCGGGAGTACAGCGCGGGACAGATTGATGACACTCATGAGGTTTTGCTGGGCAGCCCGGGTCCAGGCCTGGGCAGAATGACTCTCGAACCGACCCGGCGGCGGGCCGCCGATGTTGGTGACCAGGATGTCGATGCGGCCGAGTTCAGCGATTCCGGTGTCGACCACCCGGGTTACCTCGGCGGGATCGGTTAGATCGGCAGCGAGTGCGACGACGCGGACATCCGATTTTGCGGCAATGGCCTTGCGAGTTTCGGCCAGCGCTTCGGCGCCGCGCGCGCACAGGAGCAAGTCGGCTCCTTCATTGGCGAGTTCCGCGGCGACGGCGCGTCCCAGACCGCGGCTCGAGGCACAGACCAGGGCGACCTTGCCTTTCAGTCCAAAATCCATATACCACCTACAAATCTTATTTTTGGTGAAAATACGTATCAGTGCCGTTCAGCCAATCCTGCCTGGGTGGACTGAATACGTCGACATCGAGAGTATCCTCGAGGGCCTGGGCCTTGTGCGGCACATTGGGCGGAATGCACAGCACCTCTCCGGCGCGAACCACGATCTCTTCGGACTCGTCGTCGCCGATCCAGAAGCGCAGCGCACCTTGAAGAATGTAAGTAATCTGCTCGTTTTCGTGAGAATGACGGGGCACGATACTGTCCTTTTGAAGATATACGTGAGCCACCATCATTCGATCGCCGGTGATCACCCGGCGGTCGATGGCGTCGGTGACCCGCTCTTTGTCCATATCGTCCCAGCGGAAAAACTGCACGCTCGATTGCGATTTCACAGACCGTACTCCTTTTGTAGGTTATTGGTGCGTCGCCTGCGCCGGCGCATCGTCCGCACATCGTCGACACATGGCTCGGTTTGCACGTCATTTGTCCAGGTGTGGTCGGCCGAATTGACGGCCGCTGCGAACGTTACCTCAAGCCGGCCAGCTTGGCGAGGTCGAGCACTTGTGCACACGAGTTTTTGTCGCCCAGGTCGCAGGCGCGTTTGAAGAGACGATACGAGCGAATCCAGTCGATGCCCACGCCAATCGCCCACCGGTACTGGTGGCCGAGTTTGGCGCACCCGCGGGCCTGTCCGCGATCGCACGCGCGCTCGAAATACCCTGCGGCCGTCCTGCGATCTCTTGTCAGGCCGGCACCATCGTAGTGCATGGCGCGCCACCGCATAGGGGTCGCGACTGACTACCTCATCCCAGGTATCGCGGGTCCAGCCCAGCCCGCGGAGATCGATGCGATACAGCGTCGCGGTGTCGTCGATGGCTTCGGGAATGACGATCTGATGCGACCAGGTCAAGCTGTTCAACAGCTTGACCGCGCCCTTGCGAACCAGATCGAGATCGCTCGCTCTGATGCCGGCATTGTACAGATGGACCAGGCTCAGGTAGCGCAGATGCGCACGACTGTCGCTCGGCTGATCGCGCAGGTCGCGGTAAAGTCGGCGCTCGAGCTCGCTCTCCGTGATGAACGGCGCCTTTCGACCTGGTGTGCGAAAGCCGGCGCTCCACGTGCGATCCACTGCCGCACGATGTCGATGTCGATATCGGACGGCCGCGATGTCACCGGCTCCGGTGGCATCTCGCCGTCACGCATGCGGCGATAGAGTGGCGACGCCTCGGCTTTGCGGGGCGCGATCTGGCCGTCACGGCTCATCCTAGCCGGGTCGAGTACATGGTCGAACCCACCCTGGTCGGCCTCGGCACCGTGGCGCGCGCCACCGTGGCAGCGGGCGCAATGAGCCTCGAGCACAGCCTGTGCCCGGGCGGCCAGCTCCGCGCCAGCCAGCTCGGATAGTGCGACATCGGAGGCAGCGCCATCGGAAAGAGTCGAATCGTCGGCCCGTGCAGCCGCAGCCTTCAGCCCGGCCAGCACAGCAATCACAGACAACCCGGTTTTCACTCGCAATCGCCGAGAGTGCCTCATGGCAATCGATGTTGGCACGGGCCAGAACCGGCGGGCAGGCAAACCGTGGCAACCGCTGGTAGATGGCGATACCATCGCTGGGATGGTGATCAGCGAGCTCGACACCCCGGCGCTCATCCTCGATCGAGGGCGTCTTTTGCGCAACATCCAGTTCATGTCCGAGCGCGCCCAGGCTGGCGGCGTCGACCTCCGGCCGCACCTGAAGACGGCCAAGTCGGCCCGGGTCGCCGAACTGGCCACACAGGGCCACTCCGGCGGTATCACAGTATCGACTCTGGCCGAGGCAGCCTACTTTTTGGACCACGGATTTGCCGACCTCATCTATGCGGTTTGTGTCGTGCCGGCCAAACTCGATCGGGTGCGCGCACTGCAAAAGCGGGGAGCCCGGCTCACCTTGCTCACCGACAACACCCGCGTTGCCCGGGCGATCGCCGAGCGAGCACGAGTCCTCGACACCTCGTTTGCCGTCCTCATCGAGATCGACAGCGGCGAGCACCGGACCGGCATCGCATGGGATAGCCCGGATCTACTCGACATCGCCGACGTGCTGGTCCGGGACAGCCACGTGCAGTTGGCCGGTGTGCTCACCCACGGTGGCCATTCATATGCTGCCACGTCGATCGCCGAGGTCAAGCAGATTGCCGAGGAGGAACGGCACGCTGTCGTGGCAGCGGCAGAACGGCTGCGCAAAGCCGGTTTTCCCTGTGCTACCGTGAGCGCCGGGTCGACGCCAACCGCAGTACACGCCTCATCGTTCGACGGGCTGACCGAAATTCGGCCCGGTGTATATACATTTTTCGACCTAGACCAAATGGCCCTGAACTCCTGCCAGGTACAGGATATCGCCATTTCGGTCCTGGCCACAGTGATCAGCCACCAGCCCGAACACAGCCGCATCGTGATCGATGCCGGCGCCCTGGCCCTGTCCAAGGATGTCAGCGCCAACGCAGTATTGCCCGACACCGGCTACGGTTGGGTCTGTGATGCGCACACCAACCAGCGCATCGGCAACTTGCACGTCGCTGTGGCCGACCAGGAGCACGGCTATGTCGAGGGCTCGGACATTCCCTACCATACTCTGCCCATCGGCAGCCTGGTACGAGTTCTACCCAACCATGCGTGCATCACCGCAGCTGCCCACGATCGCTACGCAGTGATCGAGAGTGTCGCGAGCGAAGATGTCGAACCCGCCGTGGTCGACTGGTGGGATCGAGTCAACGGCTGGAAAGTGGAATAGACCGGCCATTGCTCCCACCCCAGCGGTATGAAGGCCCTGAAGGACGTCGTCCTGAAACAGACCAGCTACGAGGAACTGCAGGTCAGAGTCACAGAATGCGTATGACTATCGTCGTTGGTCGACGTTAACTGAATCATGCCGTCGTTGAGGAGTGTTTGAAAATTTGCTGACGTGACTGTTAATCTATGTGTGTGCCCTGCACCCAGCGTCAGGGTGTACTCTTTTTGCACGCCGGCGGTTACGTCTGCAGCCGGAACGGTGAGCTGGTGATTGTCGATGCTGTTGTTCCCGATCTCGGTACCGACACTATTGCAGGTTTTGGCGGCAGCATCAGGAGTGTCACCATCTTCGTCGTCGTCACAAGCGGCCAAATTGGCCATTATCGGTGTGGCGAGAGCAATTCCACCGACACGAAGCAAAAAATCACGGCGTTTCATGGTAATCCTTCTTTGCAGACTTTGTAGAATTTGCAGAGGTACCGGAGTTGCAAACTCTACAGTATCGAGATACCCGACGGCCAGCAAGCTCTGAGCAGGACCAAAGTTTCGCCGACCCGACCGGTGTGGCGAGGGAACTTCGAGCATCGGTAACACGGCATACAACACCAATTGACTGCCCGGCGCCCCCGAGCATTCTGTCGGGCCAGGTACGGTAAGCTCCGCTGCTTTCCCGTCGAGAAACTCACCCGGCCGGACGTCTCGGCCGGCAATGCAAGGCGAGACCTTGCCGGACTGGGTGGCCGGAATAGTTGATCATTGGAGCTACCTGGTCGGGACCTGCATATTGTCATCGACGTTTGGTCACCAATTTGTCACCGATCTTTGTTATGCGGAAGCCATGAGAATACAAATTCATCTCCCAATCGCTATCGGTATGACCGCATTCGCACTGGTAGTCGGATGCAGCAATTCGATTCAGCCAACCCTGACCGGTCGCGCGATTCTACCCGCCGATACGTTTGCCGGGGGCCCGAGCTCGGGCACCCACATCGGGCAAGGACCCTTCCACGGCCAGACCGTCCCGTTTGTCGGCAGTCAGCCGGTGCAGGGCTTCTCGGCTGTCCTCGACGACGGCAATGGCGTCTACCTGGCCATGACCGACAACGGATTTGGTACCATGGAGAACTCTGCCGACTTTCACCTGCGGGTCTACCGCATCCGTCCCAATTTCAAGACCGCCGATGGCGGTGCCGGTACCATCGAGGTATTGGGATACTTCGAACTCAGCGATCCCTATAAAAACGTCCCTTTTGCCATCACCAATCATTTCACCAGCGACCGAGTGCTCACGGGTGCCGACTTTGACATCGAGTCGATGCAGCGGGCCGCGGACGGCACCTTCTGGTTCGGCGACGAGTTCGGTCCCTTTCTCTTGCACACCGATGCCCAGGGGGTTTTGCTCGAACCGCCGATCGAGCTGCCCGACTTCGACAATTCGGGCCAGTTTATTCGCGCGCCGCAGAATCCCCTCCACGAAGAGGCTTCTGCGGTTCGCGTCATGAATGCGGTACGGCGCCACGCCCAGCTGCACGACAACACAAAGCCACCGGTATTTTCGCCCTATCACGTCATGCTCGACTACGACGGGGCCGACCCCGACAAACACTATGCCCGCGGTGCCAATGAACAACCGGGCCTGGCCGCAGCAGTCAGCAATATATTCTCGATCGCGTCGATCCAGAACGCCGGCTATCCGATCGTGACCTGGACAGTCAACGACAAGCCGCGCATGCTCGAGCTGCTCGGACAGGGGGTAAACGGCATTATCAGCGATCGTCCGGACCTCTTGCTCGAAGCCTTGAGCGAATTCGACGCCGACGGCAACGGAACTGGCGGCGACTACCTGACTGCCCAGGGACTGGTCGACAGCAGCGTATTCGACGCTCAGGGCCACCGGGGGGCGCGCAACTTGCGGCCCGAAAATACCCTGCCAGCCATGGAAGCCGCCCTGGACAACCTCATGGGCACGCTGGAAACCGACACCGCAGTGACCGGGGATGGAGTTCCCGTACTCAATCACGACCCGTATATCAGCGTGACAAAATGCCAGCGCACAAATGGCCAGCCCTACGATGACCCGGCCGAGCAGGTTCTGATCAAAGACCTGACGGTACAAAAAGTGCAATCGGATTTTGTATGCAACAAGCTGATCCGCGACCCGCCCCAGGACAACAATATCGATCTGTCACCGGTTACCAAGGAGTTCCGTATCGATCCGGGACTCGCCGACGAGTACGTCATGCCCACTCTCGACCAGTTGTTCGACTTTGTCGATGCCTATGTCGAGTACTACAAAACCGGTGCCGGCGCCTCCCACGCCGATGCCGAGGCGCGCTGGCGCAACGCAGCCAGTGTGCGATTCAATATCGAGACCAAGCTCAACCCACGCCGCGACAGTGATTCGCTGGGCAACGTCTATTACAACCGGACCGTAGAATACCGCCGTTTCACCGCTGCAGTGGCCGAAGTCATCATCCGGCGCGGTCTCGAGTCGCGGGCCGATATTCAGAGTTTCGACTTCCGCACCCTCATCCACGCCCAGGCCAACTATCCAGCCATTCGCACGGTATACCTCTTTGGTGATTTTCCCATTTACAACCATCAAAACTCGGATGACGGTACCAATCTGCAGGATGAGAACGGCGCCAACACGCCGTGGCTGGCCGGGCTGACTTGGCCGTATCGTTCTACTTTACGCCTTCAGCCATTCCGCGCCGGGCGGAGCGGCGGATTCGAGGGCATGGCATTGACCGCCGACGGCAAGAGACTACTCGCGCTGCTGGAAAAACCGCTCGACGGCGCCGGCAATACTCTTCTTATCCACGAGTTCGACCTGGCCAGCAGGCAATTCACGGGAGTTCGCTACGAATATCCGCTCGACAGCCAGCCCGGTGCCGAGTCGCCCGATGCCCATGCGATTGGCGATTTCATCATGATCGACGAAAAGCGCGGCCTGGTCATCGAGCGCGACGGAACCCAGGGCGATCTCGACGGCTATAAAAAAGTTCACCTCATCGAGCTACCTCAGGGCGGCGGCCGGGTCGACAAGACCGAGCTGGTCGATTTGATGAAGATCGCCGATCCCGACCGCATCTCGGCTGGTCCGCAAAACGGCGTCGGCGAGGGGGGTGAGACCTTTGCCTTTCCATTCGTTACCATCGAGGATATCGTACTTATCGACCCATTTCACATCGGCGTGCTCAACGACAATAACTACCCGTTCAGTGTAGGTCGGCACGTCAGCCAGGACCTGCCCGACGACACCGAGTTCATCATTATCGAACTCCCCGTTCGGCTGGTATTCTAGCCTGGACCGCGATCGGTTTCTGGATGCCGAGTTTCTTCATGCGCGAACGCAAGGTGTTCGGGTGCAGCCCGAGGATGACCGCAGCGCCCTTTTTTCCCTCGATGACCCAACCGGTTCGCCCGAGGACGTTTACGATGTGCCGACGCGAGATCTCCGCGAGAGTCTCCATCGCCCGATCGGCCGGGCGGTCGATGGGCATACGCGGATCGAATAGCTCATCCACTTGAATGATCGAACCCTCGGAGAGGATGGCGGCGCGCTCGAGCAGATTTTGCAGCTCGCGAACGTTGCCCGGCCACGAATAGCGCTCCAGCTGGGCCATTGCATCCGTCGACACCCCATCGAGCCGTTTCCTGAACTTGGTGGCGAATCGGTCCAGAAAATGGCGTACCAGGAGCGGGATGTCGCCATCTCGCTCGCGCAATGGCGGCACGGTGATGGGAAAGAC
Organism: Pseudomonadota bacterium; assembly: GCA_022360315.1. GTDB lineage: Bacteria > Myxococcota_A > Polyangia > Haliangiales > Haliangiaceae > JAKSDA01. Next base: position 52,452 of record JAKSDA010000428.1, on the reverse strand, counting down.
ACTCAGTCGATACAAGAGGTCTTCTCGAAATCGCCCGGCCGCGACTTCGGCCGCCAGATCGCGGTTGGTCGCGGCAATGATCCGGACATCGACTCGGATCGGCTGGCTGGCCCCGACACGCTCAAACTCACCCTCTTGAACCACCCGCAGCAGTTTGGTCTGGGTTCTGATCGGTAACTCACCGACCTCGTCGAGAAATAACGTTCCCCGGTCCGCTATCTCGAAGCGTCCGAGACGACGTTCGACAGCGCCAGTGAAAGCACCTTTCTCATGCCCAAACAGTTCACTCTCGACCAGTCCGTCGGACATCGCAGCACAGTTGACCGTGACCCAGCTGTGGTCGGCGCGCCCGCTGCGGGCATGTACCGCACGCGCGATCGCTTCCTTCCCCGTGCCGGTCTCACCGACGATGAGCACAGAGGCATCGGTCGGAGCCACCCTGTCGATCTGGTCGAGGACGGCTCGCAACGGGCCGCTCTGCCCCACGATCTCACTGCCCCCGCGCGTTGCGTAGAGCTCCTCGTTGAGGTACCGATTCTCCGCAGCGAGGCGTCGACTGAGTGACCGCACCTCATCAAATAGCAGAGCATTCTTGATCGCTATCGCCGCCTGGCTGGCAAAGACGTGCAGTCGGGCGAATTCCGGTTCACTGGTTTGTTTCTGCGAAAACATCGCCAGCACGCCGAGAAGCTCCCCGCCAAAAAGCAGGGGGCAGCCGGCAAATGAGCGCAGCTCGTGGTCGATGAGCCAGGCCTTGTCGGGAATGTTGTCGTCGTTGAGCGCATCAGCGGTCATGATCGGCGCGCGCGACTCCGCAATCCGACCGATTTTTAGCGATCCCACCGGGATCTGCGCATGCCCGCCGTCGATATGGGTGTAGTGGCCGGCGCTGGCCCGAAGCTGCAAATACGGCGCGCGATCCTCTCTGTCGTGCAACAACCAAATGCGCGCGAAATAGGCATTCAGTTCCTCCACCATCCCCTCGGTGATCACCTGCAGCACCCTGTCGAGTTCGAGCGTGGCAGTCATCTCCATCGCAATCCGCTCAAATGCAGCCAGCCTGGACGAAAAGGACACGCCAGCTTATATCACGCGTGCACCACGAGATATCGTAGTGCCCACTATATTTCGTCGCGGGCGTAGATGGTTGGGCAAGAAATTTCGATGAGTTACAGGTGGCACCGGGCTTGCTCTTGCCAGGTGTAGAACCAACTGCGAGAATCCGCCATGAGATATCCTCCCTTTATTGCCTACCCTGTGGTTGCGGCCACAGCAATCTATGCCCTTGCCTCTCCCTCGACAGGGTCCGGCCGGTTGGCCGCAACCGTCGTCATCGGTCTGGTCGTGATCGTTGCGTATGCGTGCTGGCAGGCAGCTCGCGACTCGCATGTGTCATCGGACGATGGCAAGAGACAAGAGTGAGCGGCACGCTGCAATCACCGCGACGCCAACGCCGCGCAGCCACCGATGGGCAAGCGGTCAGCGGACCGAGCGCTCATGGCTGATTCAGAGTTTCCAGCAATGACAGGGTCATGGCCAGGATGCCTGTACGCAGCGTCCTCTCGGCATCGGGAGCATATGCATCCGAGTGAAGGCTGGGCAGTCGCTTGCCTTTCGCCCGGGCAAAGTCTTCGGGCACCACTGTGCCGAGTTTCCACATGATCCCGGGAATCCCGAGTTCTCGTGAATACCGGGCAAAGTCCTCGCCACCCAGCGTCGGCTCGTGATCGCCCACGTTATCGCCACCCAGCTCGCCGGCGAGCATCGTTCGCAGCCTGGCCGCCCAGGCCACATCGTTAAAACCGCTGGGCGTGTGATTCTCGCGCACGCTGATCTCGGGCTGGCGAGGGGCACCGTGCGAGGCCGCGATACTGCGGGTCATGCGCTCGATCTCTCGGAGCAGAAAGCTGCGCGTGTCGTCACTATACGATCGCACAGTGAGAAGCAACGTGGCGCGCGGCGGGATGATATTGTGTTTGGTACCAGCAGCGAATTTGCCGACCGTTACCACCGCGCGCTCCCCGGGCGGAATGCGCCGGGACACGATGGTCTGCAACGACATCACGAGCTCAGATCCCATGACAATGGGATCTACCGCCCGATGCGGCATTGCACCATGTCCACCCTTGCCGTGCATAATAATGCTCACGGAGTCGACGTTGGCGGTAACGTAACCGGAATGAACCGCGATCTGGCCCGCCGGCATGTCGGCTGCAGTGTGCACAGCCAGGGCGATTGTCGGTTTTCCGACCCGGCCCATAATGCGTTTGAAGCGCGGGTCCTTCAGTACTGCCCTGGCTCCGCGCCCGGTCTCCTCGGCCGGCTGACCGACAAAAAGAATCGTCCCTTTCCATTGCCCGCGCCGCGCCGACAATACTCCGAGCGCCCCGAGCGCAGTCGCCATGTGAATGTCGTGGCCACAGGCGTGCATGACCCCGGGATTCTTGCTCGCATAGGGTTTGCCAGTGGCCTCGGTGATCGGCAGTGCATCCATGTCAGCGCGGTACAACACCACCGGACCGCTGCCTTTACCGCCTCCGCGCAAGATCCCGACGACGCCGTGGCCACCGATATTTGTGTGAACCTCGAGCTTCAGTGCCCGCAATTCCTCGGCCAGACGTTGGGCGGTCTTTTCTTCCTCACCCGATAGCTCCGGATGGGCGTGAAACCACCGGTACGTTGCCACGATATCGGGCAACACCGCCTCCACGCCGCCTCTGAGGTTGGGACGAGTTCCGCGCTCGGCATGGAGATGCGCGCTCTTCTCGGCCATGCATGCCACAGAGATCGCGGTCAATACCGCCACTCGCAAAACGCAGGAACTCGTCATGGCATTTACCGATTATTGGACATCATATTGATATGGAGTTTCATACCCGGACGCTGGGGCTCCTTATCGGCCGCAGGCAGCAAGCCCACCTCCTGCCAGCCGCCCAGCTTGCCCCCGATCTTTTCCACCGCGTAGTTGTCCTCGGCGACAAACGCGATCACATGGTGCAGAGGGGTCTTCTTGGCATGGGCAATAACGTGATAGAGCAGGATATAGGCCACCCCCCGATCCTGAGCATCTGGACTGACATAGGTGCTCGATTCACCACCCAACTCTCGCGAAAAAGGATTATTCGTGTACGGCATTAACGATTGCCATCCCACGATCCGACCATCCGCATCCTCACAGGCCCAAAACCTGAAAATTTCGTCTTGACCCTCGATCAACTCGCTCAGGAACTGCCGGTACTTGTCTTCCTTGTCGGATTCGATCGCATACCCGTGCTGCTCCATCCCCGCTTTCCAGATATTGTAAATTACATCCAATTCGGATGGTAGAGCGGGACGCATGACATATTTTTTGCCAGCATTGGATGTATATTCTGTTCGGTCAGAATTCATCGGATTCTCCGCATATATCGCCACAACTCCATTACCATCGTCCCGTGCCCGGCCGCTGACCGTTATCCTTCGGATGCGGCAGTCCGTATGATTGGCCGCAACGCCAGGCTGTAAAAACGTACGGTCAAACACAAAGCCACAAAAGTATAGGCGAAGGTGATCCCCCAGACAAGACCGACAACGCCGATTTGTGCCTCAAACGCCAGGATATAAGCAGTGGGAATTCCAATCATATAATGGCCGACGAGAGTGATATAAAAGATGATATTGGTATCACCTGCTCCCACCAACATCCCCGTGCTCACACGCTGACCACCGTCGGACAACTGCAGCGCCGCAGCGATGATAAAGAGAGGCACGGCAACTCGATGAACCAGGGGATCCCCGGTAAACAGGTGGGTCAGTGGCTGCGGAAAGGCAATAAACACGAATGCCCACACTGCCATGCACAGCCCGACCACAAAGAGGGCAGCGGTTCCGGCCCGTCGGGCCTCGCCCGGCTTGCGTGCGCCGATATGACGACCGATCCGCACGGTCGCAGCCGAGGCCAGACCATTGGCGATGGTGACGCTCAGCGAGCCCAGCATGGCGATGATATGAAATGCTGCCGCTGCCGCCGCCGAGATGCGACCAGCCATGACCGCAATGATCGCCACCGCAGCCAATCGGGCGAGCTGCTGCAAGCCGAGCGGCAGGCCGAAACGGAGGATCTTCCTGAACAGTGCCACATCAAAGCGCCGGATCGCCGAGTCGAGCGGGGCCCGGCGGCCGTGCGCGGCAAAGCTGCTGGCAAGCACCAAAAGCGACGCGACGACGGCACAGCTGGACGCCAGGCCGGCGCCCAGCGCGCCGAGCGGGGGCAGCCCGAGCGGGACAAGCCCGAAATACACCAACGCCTCGTCGCCGAATATGAGCAGACCGTTGCTGACCAGGTTGGCGACATTGGCCAGCAGCATCGCCACGACCACTGGCCGCGTGATGCCTGAGGTCTGCAAATAGCTGCGCAGGGCGATAAACCACAGGAACGGCGCGATACCCGGCAAACGGCCGAGCAGGTACTGTTCCAGATGGTAGAGTGTCCCGGGGTCGACATCGAAATGGCGCAGCCCGCTCGGGATGAGCCACAAACCGAGCATGAGCGGCAAGCTGACCAGGGCGCCTACATAGATTCCCTGCCACAGAGTGTGTCGAGCCCGTTCTGGCTCATTGGCGCCCAGCATTTGCGATATGATCGGATCGATTCCAAGCACGCACCCGACACCGACATAGGTGAGGGCGAGAAAGATCCAGCTACCGGTCCCCACCCCGGCCAGCGGCTCGGAACCCAGCCGCCCGACCATGGCGGCGTCGACCAGCCCCATGAGCTGATTGCCGGCCAGCGCTGCCGCGAGGGGAAGGGCGAGACGGGTGAGCGCCCGCGCCTCGCCGAGATAGACATCAGCTAGGCGGGGCATGCCGGGCCGCAGCGTTCCGATCGAATGTGTCGCCGCCAGGCGAGGAGCTCAAGCGGTCGCCTCCACCTTGCTGGTTACTTCCAGGATACGTGAATCCTGCAGCAGCCGGGTGACCTCGGACGGGTCGAGCTGGAGATCGTAATCAAATACCGACACCAACGAATAAATATAAAGCAGCGTCTCGTCCTCTACGGTCATGTCGAGTGCCGCACGGATCGAAAAGTCGACTCGCCGCACAAACAGGATATGAAAGGGATCCCACTTTCTTTCCATCAACCACTGCGCCACCTTGCCCGGCATCGTCATCTCCAACAACGGCTCGGCGATCTGGTCCCGCTCGGCCGGGTCCACGAACAGCGCCTCGTGCGCAGTGTCGAGGTAATAGCTGCGCTGTTTGCCCTCGTCGGCCTGGATGTGAAGAGCAACAACCCGTCCCTGGATGTGGGGGGCAAACGGCTTCTTGAGCCGGTCCCTGAAATGAGCCTCGATATCGGCGTGGACCTCCTCCATGTCGCCATTGGCAAATAGACGGGGAACGCCCTCGGTTGTCGCTGAATAAGATTCTATATTACTCAGGTATTCGTCGAGATTTCGGCCCCAGTAGTCGCGAGTGGACAGGCGTTGAATCTCGTCGGTCTCGGTCGAAATGACATCGCCCGGCTGCATGATCCAGCACTCTTGCTCCGGCCGTGATTCGAGGAGCCGCTCCTTGAACGTCACGGGGGTCAATCGTCCGATCCCGTTGAGCCAGATCTGATCGGTGTTGATATAAGTCATGGTCATTGAATAGGGAATGACCACGCGAGGGCGCAGTGTCGCGATACACTCGAGCTGGTTCAGATAGTTGCGATCTTCCCGCGCTTGTGCCAGCTCGTCCAGCTCTTGTGGCGAGCGGGGCAGAATCATCGGACACAGCGACTGCGATGATGTGTACCAGGTAAAAGCGTAATCGATGGTGAAACGCGCGGCGATTTCCTTGACCACCTCGGGCGTCAAGCAGCAGTCGTTCTGATGAAAGATGGTCTTGCCATCGACCGTGGCGATCAGCGCGCTGTCGACCGGGTCACTCCAAAAACTGGTCACTTCGACGCCACCGGGCAGCTGGTACGTCCTGCCGTTTTCGAGCAAAACGATGTCATCGAAGCCGAGGTCGCGGTATCGTTTTTCCAGCGCCGGACGCTGTGCTGGCAGCAGCACTGTTCCGATGTATTTGCGCAATGGCACCAGGGTCTCGGGATGCGAGTGGTCGAGGTGGATATGCGAGCTGTACACGTAATCGATCTTGCCGAACGAATCCGCGCTTATTTCCCGGGGCGGGAAATGGCGCAAAAATGCGCCGCTGATCTCCTCGAAAACATAGAAGGGATCGGTCAGAAGAGAGACCCCTTGGGAACGAAGATATATAGATGCATGTGTGACATATTCTATGTCCATCGCTTTCCCCGATCGCTTGCTGGTTGAATCCAATGTCCTGGAACGATAGCCAAAAGCAGGCTACCGGCTTTCCTTGATGTAAGACCCGTACTTTTCGATCTCGCCTGGCACAATCGCCATCTCCATATCGACCTGATCGTCGGTGATCCACCGGTACGAGGCCGAAGCCATTGCGAGTGCCTCGTCTCTATCTGCGGGGTGAATTTCTCCCGTCACCTTGTAGAGCTCTCGATCGGAGCCGGGTCGGTGTACCAGCCTGGCAACGCAGCGATACGGCACATCGGGGTGTAGAGGTTCCAAAAATTTCACCCGCAGGGTGGTGGTAAAACACAGACGCTCGTCGTGAACTGCAATCACATTGCCCATGACCTCGTCGAGCACAGTGCTGACAATTCCGCCATGGATAATGCCCGGGTAGGACTCGTACCGTGTGGGCAACGTGAACGTGGTGGTCAGCCCGTCGCTGATCTTGTACATCGACAGCGACAACCCCGCCGCGTTGCGCGGCGAACAACCAAAGCAGTTGGATTGCTCCATCTGCTCTCCGATGAGTCGGATGGCTTGATTTGACTGCATGCTCGGTTTCCTGGCTCAGTTTGGTGCGGACAGTGCGCTGGCACGGCTGCTGTCGATCCGGTCGGCCGCGTCGATCAACGCCCGTCGAATCTGCGCCGGTCGCTCCAGCTTGTAACCGGTCAGCTGAGAGAACCGGTTCATGATGATGGTGCGCAGGCGTTCCAGGTTGCTGCCATCGACTTGCATGAAGTACGTAAAACTATCATCGATGGTCTCGCCGCCGTCCTTTTCGAGCATCTGGCCCTTGAACACACTGACCGGGTGTTTTACCGGATGCTCGGGGTCGGAAACATAGACGTAGAGAGTTTCCAGCACCGAGGGCAGCTCGGCGGGATAGCGCTCGATGCGCCGCCGGGCATAGTAGGTGAACTCACGCGCATGGCGCGACTCGTCCTGACTGGCCAGGCTGAGGATCTTCTTGAGTACCGGCTCATTGACATGAAGGGCGAGTCGGCTGTAGACGTGGCACACCGTGAGCTCCGAGATAATATTGGTAGCCAGGGTGGACGCAACGGTGATCCCGGGCGGATAGGCCTCGCGGGTGGCCTCGACGCGAGTGTCGTCGACACCGGTGTCTTCGCTGATGTGACTCAGCCAGGTCCTGAACGCGTAGTGGTGTTTGATCTCCTGATATCCCCATATGGAAGCATAGGCAGCGAAGTCGTAGTCATCAGATGACTCGTTGAGGAATCCGTGCAGCGCGGCGACAGAATTACACTCACCCATCACGGCCGATCGGGCCAGTTTTATGTATTCCGGTTTGACGACGTCACGATCGATCTGATCCCAGGGGATGTCCTTGAGAGTCCATTCGTGTTTTTCGTAGTTATGATAGAGTTCGAAGCTGTGCATTGTGCCCTTCCTGTGTTTCTGTGCAGACCCCTCATCCTACTCGAAGGCTGAAGCGGAGTTCGTCTCCCAGCTCGTTATCGAGCAGGTGTCGCGCCATCAGGATGCGTTGATATTTGCCGCTGGTCGTTCGTTTGATCGTGCGTCTGGCGACCAGATGAACATCCACGTTAGAAATACTCAGTTTGTGCAAAATCGTCTGTTGAATGGAGCTGGCCAGGGCGGCGAGCTCCTCGTCATCGGATAGATCGGTCTCCGCCAGGACACCCATGCGTTCGTCGCCTTCCGAATACAGCGCCACTGCAATGCAGCGATTGCGATACACGCCAGGAACTTCGCGCGCGATGTCTTCGACGTCCTGCGGATAGTAGTTTTGTCCGTTGACAATGATGAATTCTTTTTGGCGACCGGTAATGTAGAGTTCGCCCTCGGAGAAGTAGCCCAGGTCGCCGGTTTTTAACCAGCCGTCCTGGAACGTGGCCTCGGTGGCCTCGGGTTGGTTCAGGTACCCCCTCATCACTGCCGGGCCGCGTATCTGAATCTCACCGGCCTGTTGCTCGGGCAGGACACGACCGTCTCGGTCGCAGATGCGAACCTCGTGGTCGAGCACCGGGTTGCCCACAGACACCAGCGGACGGGCATCGGGATGATCTCGTTCGCATGGTTTGGCATGGCCCTGATTGGCCAGCAAATCGCGCTCTACCCACTGAGTGCGCGGCGGACGGCCGGGGACCGGAAAGCTCACAGCCAGTGTGGCTTCGGCCAGCCCGTAGACCGGGAACATGGCCTCGGCGCGAAATCCGCAGCGGCCAAAGAACTCGATGAAACGGCGGGTCGACTCGTGGTTGATGTGTTCGGCGCCGTTGTAGGCAAGGCGCCAGTTCGATAGCTCGAGCCCGTCGAGGTCCTTGTCGCTGAATGCGCGGAGCAGATACTCGTACGAAAAGTTTGGTCCCGTGTATAGGGTCGCCCGCACCTTGGAGAATTCTTGCAACCATTGCCGCGGTTTGCGGATGAATGACGTCGGCGGCCACACATGCACCGGCGCACCGCTGGACAGTGCGGCCAGCATGCCGAACAGACCCATATCGTGATAGAGAGGTAGCCACTGCATCAACCGATCGGACGGACCCAGCCGGCTGCTTTCGCGGATCGCTCGCAATCCTGCGGCAATATTGGCGTGCCTGAGTGCCACGCCCTTGGGTGCCGATGTGCTGCCCGATGTATATTGTACAAACGCCAGATCGTCACCGCGGACATCAAACCCGTTGGTGTTGTCCGCGGCGGCGAGTTGCTCGTCGAACGCCACCATGTGGACCCCGCGCGGAGGAGCGGCGGCCAATGGAGCAAAACGCTTGTGGATGAGGACGTGGCGCACTCCGCCGTCGTCGATGATGCGCTGCACCCGTTGCCCAAATGTGGCCAGATCCGCCGCCGAGGCCGGCAGCGGCAGCGCCGTTGGCACGGCGCCGAGCCGCAGCAGGCCGAAAAACGCGTACATGAACTCGATGGAGGTGGGAAATAACAGGCCGACCAGGTCTCCCTTGGCAATGCCCTGTTCGGCCAACCCGGCCGCATAACGCCTCGACTCCGCTACCAGCGACTCCATGGATACTTCGGTTTTGTCGAGCGGAAAACTGCAAGACGTGGCGGGATATCGAGCCGCCGTGTCGTCAAAAATTTCGTTGATTGTCTCGAACATAATCCTGCCTTCGCACCGCACGCCGTCGGTTGCGCACATCGTGCCGTTTGGCTGGGCGGGCCATCCCGCCCAGCGGTATCGCATGGAGATCTACGCCGCTCTCACCGCACCGACAAAGTCGGCCAGATCCTGAGACTTGGACCAGGTCGGCGCGTCGGCTGCGCGCTTGACTACACGGATCAGAGACTCGAACGCCTCGGTGTGATCGTAGCTATTGGCGACCTCCGCGACACGCAACGACCAACGCCAGTAGTTCTTGAGAGTTTGGGCCAGCGGCATCTTGAAGTTGACCAGAACCTCTTTGAGCTGCGGTATGATCGCGGCTCCAAACCTCTTTATGTACGCCTCCACGACCGTCGAGAAGAACGCGAAATGCCGCGACTCATCGCGAATCAGGCACTGCAAGATGTTCTTTAGCACCGGCTCGTCCACGACCTGTGAAAACTTCTGGTAGTAGATCTGGGTCGCCTTCTCCTGTACCAAGGTGTAGGTGAAGTGCTGCACCGGATGCACATAATCCAGACTGAACAGCTTGCGTCCCTCGATCGCGAGATCGCGGCGCAAATCGTCCTCGGAGGCGAGCCCGGCGCGCACTTGATAGGTCTGCAGCACGTGCGCGTGGGCGTCCTCTTCCTGGGCCCAGCGGACGGCAAAATGGTAGACCTCGCGGTTGTGGATGAATTCTTCGAGATCGACCTCGTGGTGCACAGGGAAGCTGTTCTGGTAGATCGCAAAGTAGCCCGGCAGGTGATCCTCGATGAAGGTAATAAAGGACACCGCCGATCGCTGGGACTTGGTGAGTTTTTCGGCCCGGATATCCTCCCACTGAAAATCACGAAGCACGTTCCACGGGCGAGCATCGCTGCGGTTTATGTAATCGGCGACGAGATGGCTCATCTCGGCCGCGGGAAGTCGATGGTGAGTAGCGCTTGTTTTCATGATGGCTTACCGAGATCTCGAGGCGGTTAATGCGTAGTGCTTGGTCGTATATCCCCAACCGGCATTGGCGGTCTCGAAGTAACGCACGTATCGCTCGGTGGAACCCTTTTCGATCGCTTCGAACTCCTCGCTCCTGGCCAGGGTATTGGCCCGCCAAGCCTCGATCGTTGTGTGATAGTCGGCGGTCAAATCGCGCAGTCCAACCAGCGAGAAGCCAGCGTCTTCAAATCCCCGCACGTAGGTAGACAGGGGCACCATATCGCCCCAACCGAAAATGTCGCGACTGACGTAGCGAGAACCCGGCCGGCTTTCGAAGTCGTCGTGTTTGGCCTGATTGCGGTAGCAAGATTCGGATAGATACACGCGACCTTTCCGCTTGCACAACCGATAACACTCGGCCAACACAGCGGGCTTGTTGAACATATGCACGATCGAACCGACCATGCTCATGCCGTCGAAGCTGCGCGCTGAAAACGAGGTTTCCTGAAAATGAGTGACCTGGATCTGCACAAGATCACCGACGCCAAACTCTGCCGCGCGAGCGCGAATGAACTCGGCTTGCCTGGGCGCAGGGGTCAAACCCACAACCTCACAGTCGTAGTTCTTGGCCAAGTGCAAAACCAGGCTCCCCCACCCGCAGCCGATATCCAGGAATCGCTTGCCGCTGCTGGCGCCGAGTTGTTCGGCAATGAAGTCCAGCTTTTGCTGCTGGGCCGTGTCCAGGCTGTCCGAATCGCTCATATAGAGCCCGGAGCTGTACTTCAGAGTGGAGTCGAGGAACAACCGAAACAGTTGCACATCCTGGTTGTAGTGCTTGTTGGTAGCCCCATCCTCGCCCTGTTGTAGCTGGAATTCCGCTGTCTGCAATGTACTCACGTCTGCTCCTAGACTTGCCATACCAGGCTAGCCCTCGTCGAGCGCCTTGCGGACCGCATCGCTGATGTCCTGAATGGTATTGACCTGAAAGACCACATCGTCGACCAGTTCGATATCGTACTTCTGTTCGATCCTGGCAATGATACGGAGTACCTTGATCGATTCGACACCGGGTAGTTCGCGGAGGTTCGAGTGTGGGCTCAGCTCATTTGCATCCACCTTGAGCTCTTTAGCAATCTCGGTCGCGATATACGAGTTGAGCTCATTGGGCTCAACATTAGAATGCACCGTACTCATTATTACTATCCTTTCTTGTCTTGCAGGACATAGATTCACAATACACGCATACCCTGAGCTTATCCCCGTGCACGGACTGCTCTCTTCACGCAGTCAAATCAACATCACGTGACAAAGTTGCAAACTTGCACCCCCCCAAGCACGCCGCACTCGAGCACGGATATATGGGGTACCCGACCCCGAATCGATGATGCCTGTGCAATGGAAACGATTCAGCAGCGTTCACTGGTTACGATCTGAATGGGCACAGCTTCGAGAACGCAGCCCAGTACCATCACACTAGTGTCGGCAGCTCAACAGAAGCCGTAGCAGAGTAGTCGCAAGTCGATTCGATTGCAAGGTACTTGTACAAGTTATTCGATGCGGCCGTAAGCAAATGATGATTCCCGAGTACTCCAACGTCTCCAGATTACCCAATATCATATATGCGTTTTCATATGTAGCATCACAACCTACCTATTACCTGCCCTGTCGAGACTTTGGTTTCATGCTCTGCAGGGCTAGGAATCTCACGCTCTGGTAGTGTAGGACACAGCCTTTGATGCGGCAAGACAAAATATTAACTACCCGCTGTTCATTCACGAGCATGAGCACTTCTCATTGGCCGCGTCGCGATCCCGCCCTCCGGCATCGCCTGTTACCGTGGATGCCTGCTACCATGGGCTGGTAAATCGATCATCGGAGCCGACTTTATAGCTCAGGTGGGCGACTATCGCGTGCCGGGTTGCGCAGAGGGGCACCGTGTGCGCCTGGAAAAAATGTAAACGATAACACCGACATAACTGACGTCGATCATACTGGGAAGGAGGCTCAATGGTGACGGGAAGAAGGCTGTGTTGGTATGCGATCTTTTTAGGGCTCTATCCTACGATCTTTGCTGTTCATCCCGTTGCAGAGCGCCAGTTCCATCATCGGCGGCACCACCAAATGTTGCCATTAGCTCAACGAATGGCCCCATGAGAGCTGAGTAGGCAACAATGACCATCGCGACAACACGGCGTCTCGAGCGGATTGAGGAACGTGTGCATGCGAGCGCTGTTCATCGCTTGAAGTAAAAAAATGGTGATCGAAAACCGATCCGTTTGTTGAGCTATTCTCCCATGGTTGTCGCAAGCGTCCAGAACCCCCAGTGGACATCCCGTGTCGGCACGACTCGTGCTGCGCGACATTTTGTCCCGTGTGATGTGGAGCGATAAACCTTGACGCCACGAATGTGCCAGCGCCGTCTGACAGGAGTGCGGAGTGATGGTCGTCATATACACCAGCGCCGTACCTGGCGGCCCTGTACGACCAGCATGGAATGGCTGCCACCAAGCGCGATGCTGGGTTGGTCGATCGGCCGATGGCCATCCTTTTGAATCAGAGAAGCTCGCGGGTCGCGCACGGTTACGCTAGATGCTTTCCAATGCAATCTTGGATAGATTGTGGTGTGTTGTGATTACGATTAGTGCTCACCATGATGGCTTTCTGTTATTCCGTGTCACATGATCAGCCAGTCCAGGGCGACGTACGACGGTATGAGTGTTCGCGCGCCAATCCCTGTACCGGAACGCTGCGATGCCAGTGACCGAATGGGATTGTGTCTGACACCGTTTGCCCAGGTCGGGAGATGTGAGTCGAGGGGCAGGTGAGGATCAGACCGGGTGCAGGAAGCCTGTATCCGGTCTGCCGCTGGCATGGCCTTGCGGCAGGAGGCAACGACATGCCGCCCTAACGAGCCCGGCCCTCGCGATCAAGTCGAGCGCAGGCGAGTCTGGAGCTGCGCCCGGCAGCGCTGGGGCAGAGATACCATGGGGTTTGGACTCTATTTGTTTCGAGCGCAGGAGGCAGGCGGCCTGCCGGGCTCACAGAGGTCCGTGTAGCTCGCCGCGCACGAACTGGCGAACCACGGGATCGTCAGCATCGCGAATTTCTCCAGCCGGGCCTTCGTAGTGAATGCGGCCCTCGAATAACATGGCGATGCGATCGGCAAATGCCGATAGGGCGACGACATCGGACGACACGGCGATCACAGTAGACCCGGTTTCGCGCTGGTCGGCGCGCAGCAGATCATAGATCTTGGCGGCAGTCACCGGATCCAAGCCTGCCGAAGGCTCGTCGTAAATGGCGATATCGGGTCGGGCAATAGTGGCCCGCGCAATACCGACCCGTCGCTTCATTCCGCCCGACAGCTGGGATGGCATTTTGTCCTCGCTGCCGGCAAGACCGACTTTGCGCAGCCGATCGCCGACCCGGTCGGCGATTTCTTGTCCGGACATGCCGCCCCGCTGGACCAAGGGAAATGACACATTTTCGGCCACTGTCATGAAGTCAAAAAGCGCAAAGTTCTGAAACAACATGCCGATACGGCGGCGCAGTGGCATGAGCTGTTCTTCGCTCAGGCCGACAATGCTGTCACCGTCGATCTGAATGTCGCCGCGGTCGATGGGGATCAAACCGCATAAGAGTTTGAGTATCACGCTCTTGCCGCTGGCGGCCGGGCCAATGATGCCCAGAGCTGTACCGCGCGGCACGTGAAGGTCGATTCCCTGCAAAAGAGGAATGTGGCCAAAGCGCTTGTGAACTTGGAGCATTCGCAGCACGACGCCGGGTACAGTAACCCGATGAGGCCGCCACTCACAGCTCGCTGCGCGTCCATATGGCGCTATGAGTGGCGGTGTAGAGCAAACGATCGTCCTGGCTGTACTCAAACGTGTAGGTGGCGAAGACTCGATCCCGAGTGCGCTTGATGTGGTTGGCCTCGAGGGTCGAGGTCATCGGTGGACCGATGGCACCGATTCGGTGAAATCGAGCCTTGCGGATGCCAGTACCAAAACCGACCCATCCCTCGGTCATGCGCAGGCCAAGTACGTAGACCGCGTGCAGGTTGCCCAGGGTGGAGCTGAGTTGAATCATCACCGCGCCGGGGATGTGCTTGGGCTGGAGCGGCCAGTCTTTTTGTGCCTCGACCAGCATTCCGAGCTGGTCGGTGTGAGTCACTGTGACAACGCGATTGCGTTCGGCATCGATGTCAATAACATCGTGTACGTACCACTGATCGGGAGTGTAGAGGCTTTCAGCGGCAAAATCCTCGGGAATGGGCATACGGTGACCTGGTCGGTAGTTGGCAAGGACAACCGCGCTTGTTGCGCAGTGCTGGAGCGAGTTCGATTTCGTATTTTGAATCGGGCCACGCCGATAACCTGGCCAGAGCTGTACAGGTTTTTTGCCGGTCGCCAACCCGATCCCAGGTGCTGGCGGTCTCCCACAGGGCATCGTCGATGAGGACGGATGCGGGATAGTCGCGGGGCAATCTGGCAAATGCCGCAACTGCGCCCCAGGGGTCGTCGAGATCGTCGCGCAAGATGCGGCCGAGCTCGAGCTGGGCATTGTCGAACCAGATCGAGTTGTACGAGCCCGCGCCAAAAGCGACCTCGCGGGTGGCGAGCAGCTGGCGCAATCGGCGCGCCGCGCCCGGCCCGTCGCCGAGAACCCGGGCCAGTCTGGCTGCGTGCCAGAACGCATCATCACGCAGCCCACTGCCCGGATACTCGACGGTTATCTTGTCGTAGAAGCCGAGCGCTGCACGCTGGTCGCCATTTTCGTTCTCGGCGAGGTCGGCAATAGCATAGAGCAGGTTGTCGGCCACACCGGTCCGAGACAGAGGCTGCAAAAGGTCGCCCATAACGCGGTACAACTCGCGTGGGTTGCGCTGGCGACCGTCGCGCAAAAGCACGCGCAACGCATCAGCGGCATAGCCCTGATCGGGGTAGTCGGTGACCGCTCGCCACAAAAGCGAGTATGCAGTCCTGGCGTCGCCGAGCTCGAGATACAGGCGACCGGCGCGATAGACTCCGGTCGAGGACGCCTCGAGGTGGCCGGGCAGAACGCGCGCAATGCGCGCATAGGCCCGGGCAGCTCGGGCTTTCTCACCTATGCGATCGAGAAGCTCGGCCCGGCCCACATGGGCCGATGCACACATCCGGCGCCGCGCCGTGGGATTTGTCTCGGCCGCGCAGCTTCGCAATGCGGCATCGTAGTGGACCAGGGCACGCTGGTTGTCGCCGGCCGCCTCGGCAGCCTCGGCATCGGCCAGATCTGGACTCAATGCCGGTGCCGAGCAAGCCGAGAAAAAGGCCCAAACGCACATCGAAAAAAACCACATCTCTGTGCACCGGACACGCCACCTGCCAAACAGATGGGTCTTTTGTGCACGTATCGGTCTCATCCTTCGCTCGCCCGAGTCGAGCTGTCAGCGGTTTCAGTCAACAGGGCGCCCAGGATGTCAATGGCCCGAGCACAGTCAGACCGATCGACATCCAGATGTGTCATCAGGCGAATGCGCGCCGCCGACAGGGCGTTGAACAGCAGGCCGCGCTCTCTGGCACGAGCCTGCAACTGCCTGGCATCGCCGACGGCTCCGCCGCCGCTCACCTCGACCATATCGGCCATGACGATGTTGGTTTGCACGCGCGATAGATCGACCGAGAGGCCGGGAATACGGTCCACTTCTCTGGCCAGAAATTCCGCATTATCGTGATCTTGGGATAACCTGTTGCGATTGTGCTCGATGGCGTAAAGCCCGGCAGCAGCCAGAATTCCGATCTGACGCATCTGGCCACCGAGCATCTTGCGCACCCGATGAGCCCGGTGCATGAGATCGCGGCTGCCCGCGATCAGCGAGCCGACAGGAGCTCCGAGCCCTTTGGACAGACACACGGCCACCGTGTCAAAACCGGCAGCGAGATCGCGTTCGGCCCTACCGGTCTTGACCGCTGCATTCCACAGGCGAGCACCGTCGAGATGGACGGCCAATCCCAACTCGCGCGCCGCTGCGATCACGTGCCGCACAGCGTCGGCTTGCCAGACCACCCCACCGCCCATATTGTGGGTGTTCTCCACAGATACCATGCTGGTCGGTGGAACGTGGTGATTGTCGGCCTTGAACGCCTCCCGGACCGCAGCGGCATCGAACCGGCCGTCGCCGGGAAGGCGAGAAACTTGAACTCCAGAGATTACCGGCGCGGCACCCGACTCGAATAGCCAATTGTGTGCTCCCTGGCCAACCAGTACTTCGTCGCCCGGCTGGGTGTGGATCTTGATGGCGATTTGATTGGCCATGCAGCCCGACGGTACGAAGAGCGCTGCCTCTTTGCCCAGTAGATCGGCCACTCGCTCTTGTAGGTGGTTGACCACAGGGTCTTCACCGTAAACGTCGTCGCCAACCTCGGCCTCGCCGATCACCCTGCGCATGGCCGCGCTGGGCTTGGTAACCGTGTCCGAGCGCAGATCGATGATTTCACGCCGTTTGCTCATGACCACAACTGTACAGTCTGTGCTTTTTCGTGCAACACCAGCCAGACAAGACAGATCGAGCAGCCCAGCGTAGCCACAGTATGTGGGCGGGCACCGCCCGCTGGCGGCGCGCCTCGTCGCTCTGGCTCGGGTCGCGGTACTTAGTCCTGCTGGTCGAGCAGATAGATCATGAGATACGACTCGGCGGTGCGGCGCGGTCCGTCAGTGCCGGCAAGACTGCGATACTCGGCAGCGAGCTGGCGCCGGTAATACGAACGGTACAGAGCCATTGGATCGATTTTGCCGGAATGATCGAGTGGCTCGATCGGCCGGCCGAGAACCCGGCTGGCCCAGTTGGCGGTAACCGTGTCGAGATTCTGTTCCTTCATGGTCTCGCGCAGCGTGGTGAGCTCCTCGTATGACATGTTGAACAAAAACTCTTCAAACGCCTGCCCCTCGGCCAGAGATAGATCGTCGCGGCCGAAAAAATCGAGAAACTGCGGCGCGCAATCCTCGCACACCAATCGGAAGTATTCGGTGGTACCCAATAGAGAGCCAAAACCACTGGTCACCCGGTTGCGCGCATGCCAGGCACTCTCGAGCAATGGGCAAAAATCGTCGATCTCTACCTGAGAATTGTCCCAAATCGTAATCAGCTGATCGGCGGATTTACGCTTGATACGCGTCTTCACGTTGGGATTGCGCAAGAACGCGAGCAAAAGTTCCTCGGCCAGCTGAGTGTAAATCGATTGAGCGAGTTCCTCGCGCAAATGATAGGCGAATTCGGCAAACTCCGATCCCGAACCGTGCAGGGCCGAGGTCGCCTTGATAAACGCCTTGAAGAAGTTGATCTTGGCCAGGAGAAACGTGCGCGACAGTGTCGCCTTCATCGGCAGCGCCAGATCGCCCGACAACGCATCGATTTGGCAGAGATGTTCGGTCAACGTATGCGCATTGTGAATTTCTTTGCCGAACGTGACCTGCTTGCGCAATTCCCGCGTTGTGTTCAAGATCTCGCTCAACGCCGCCAGCTCGTTGATCAGAACCCGCAGGGTAGCCGCGTCGGCGGGCGCTTTGCGGGTTACCGCAGCAAGAGCACGATCGATGAGTATCGACTCTTTGGCGTCAAAGAGCCGATGAACAACGACGTCTTCTGCCAGGCTCGCGCCCATATACTAAGGCTACCACTTGCTGGTCGGGGTATCGAGTTTATCGGGTCACACAAGCGGCCTTCAAGCCGGCAAGTTACCTACCATGAATGACATACAGCACACCAAGACGTAGTTGGAATTACCGAATCTACCGACCTGGGTAGAGCAGACCATACAACGCAACAGGTCCGATGGTTTCGACCCCAACAACACACTGTCACTGTAAAGAGGCGCACAGTCGCGCCGGATCGAACCTGCCGGTCAATGGGCAGGCAGTACCAGGGCAACATCTACAGGTGGGAACTGTACTCAGCGGTTCTTGCCCGGCGCTTTCTTGCTCACTACCTCGATCTGATACGTGCCCTGCGACTTCAGAGGCACAGACTTATCGGGCCTGAGCTGGGTTTTTTTCCCGTTTTGTTCGAGAAAGATTTTCAAATTGGCGGGCGATTCTCCCAACATGAGGCGGGGCGCCGGCGGCGGTGGGGGGGGTTCGGCGTTGACCAGGTTGTCCTTCATGAACGTCGCCGTGCCCAGCGCAGCAGCAATCGCCATGAGAATCGCCAGTACCATCCACTTGAATGCACCCGAGGTGCTCGAGGCGGTTGCGACAGGCGGTGGTGGCGGTTCTTCTTGGATGTCGTGTATTTCGACATCGGGTGCGCGGGAGGCCACGAATATGTGAAGGGAGCGAGCTCCGACCTTGCCGCGGGCAAACTGGTCCAGATCGAAGAGAGCGATGACCTCGGTCGAGTTGCCCGGGTCGAGGTTGAAGACCAGTTTGGAGACCGAACGCATCACGCTCTGTAACCCCAATCCTGCACCGGTGGCCTTGTCCTCGATGTCGGCAGCTGCACCTCTCTGCACCCGCATCATGTACTCGAGAGCCTTGGGCCGGGTGAGCGATCCTCCACCATCCCGTACCGAGATACCGAAATAACGACCACTACAGCCGTACTGCACTTCGATCGGCTTGAGCTCTTTGCGCGAAGCCAGCTCTTTGCGACCGATGTTGGCATAGAGCTCATTGCCCTGTTCATCGACTGGAGCGTGATACAGGGCGTTGATCATGAGCTCGTCGGCCACCAGCTGGACGCGTTCTCTGACCGGGCCACGAACTCCAGCTTCCTGGGCGTACTTGAGGACGATCTCGATGGCCCGAGACTTTTGCTCGTGGTTTCTGGGCACCATCGAGTACGTGGTCACACCCCACGGGAAATACTTGGCCAGGCCAAACACCTCGCCGCGCAGCACCTTGGTGGTGCTGGCGATAAACTCGTCTTCGTCAAACCGGTCGTCGTAACAGAGGAGGCTGCACACCCTCGGGTCCCGCAGGAGCCCGATTTTTTGAATCAGGCTATCCGGCGGAAGTACGTACGAGATCGACGTGTCGACCGGCAGGCGTGAAAAAATCTGCCACGGAGGATCGCCTTGCCGGGCGTCGTATATCACGAGGTCGACCGAGTTCCGCATATCCAGCCCCTGGGCATTACTCACAAACTGGGCCTTAGAACCGGTCGCAGTGGTCACACGCTTGATCTCTCGCTTGAGACGATTGTCCGGCGTCACCACAGTCATGTGATAGCGAAGCATGGATTCCTCGTGAGACAGCGGGCGGGTGGATTATTTCTTGGCGGCGATGTTAGTCTTCGAGATTCGCGCCGACTTGCCCTGGGCCTGGGGGGTCGTCGCCGGAGTCGCCGTGCTGGCTCGAGAGTTCGTTGCGGTCTTGCGAGTACTCACAGCACCAGTACTGTTCTTGCCAGCCTCGCTCTTGGGCACCTCGGTTTTCTTCTTGCCCAGGTTTTCGGCAAGTTCGAGCCGTTCGCGGACCAGAGATGTCTCTTTGTAGTCGGCATCGAGGCGCGAGATCTCTTCGCGACGGGTCTCGATCTCTTTTTCATAGTCGGCGATCTCATCGCGCAATACCCGGATGCGCCCCTGGATGTCGTCTTGCTTGCGCTTGGCGTCACCGATGATTTCCGGGATGTGGACGTTGGTCGACTCGAGGGTTTGCTTGACGACCTGTACCACCAGCTCGACATTATCGCTGGGCAAGGAGCGCATGAGCTGGATGGCTCTATCGATTCCGTAGGACGTGGCATATGGATCAGGCTCGGGCTCTGGCCTGGCCCGGGGAGCCGATTTGGGCTTGGCGGCCATGGTCTCCGGTACCGCCTGATTGGGCATCGGTTCCGTCCGAGGCTCCACCGGGACAGGGGAGGCGTTCAGATCGATCCGCTCCACAGGAGAATCGAATTCGTCGGGTTTTCTCTTCTTGTCGCGTTTGTCGAATATTCCCATGAGAGCTCCGGTGGTTTGCCTTGTCGAGCCGGGCCATGGTAGCTCTCCCGGGCAACCGTGTCACCACAATCACTTGCCAATCGCCAGCGCGATCTGCTCGAGACACACCCGCAGATAGCCCTGTCAGGCAGGTACTGTATGGCGTTCTGTGAGCTCTCTACGAGAAAACAGTAAGTTGCATTGCGCTGACACAAACCACGCAAGTACGGGCCAGTGGACATTACCGACCAGCTGGAGGTCTACACCCGAGGTTCATCACCGGGAGGCACCGGAGGCCGTGCGCTGTTTGCCGCCTGGCTCGGGATTTGGGACATGAACTCGGTCGCGAGGTCGCAAGCCGTGCACGCTCTCGGGAGCGCGCCGGCAGCTGGCGACGAGGAGTATTGGAATACTTCAAGACACCCGTGACGATGTAAGCCCAAAATGGCCAGCAGATGCGACCAGAGCAGGCGACTGCGCCGGGGTTCGAGGTCGACCGGATCGGTCCAAAAAAGCGCTATGCCGAGAAACGCCCGCCTATTGTTCGATGGCTTTGCGAAGTTTGCGCAGGGCGCGACCGCGCAGCTGACAGGTTCGCGACTCCGAGACGCCGAGAACCTGGCCGATCTCCTTGAGCGTCAATCCCTCTTGATAGTACAGCGAGAGCACGAGCAAGTCGCGTTCGGGTAGCGAGTTGAGGGCCTGAGCAAGAGCCCGCTTTTGCTCGCGCAGAATGTACTGCTCGTCCGGCGCGTCGTTCGAGGTGGTATGGGGCAAATCGCGTACATCCTCGAGGGGTACCAGGGCGGGAGCTTGCAGCCTGGCCTTGAACTGGGCAACCTCTTCCACTGAAACACCCATTTCCTTGGCAATCTCGTCGGTGGTCGCCGGCCGGCCGACCTGGGCTTCGACAGAGCGTGTGGCATCGGCGAGGCGACGCGCGCCTTCCCGACCCCGACGGGTCAATACGTCGTTGCGGCGCAACTCGTCGAGTACCGCACCGCGAATGCGTTTTGCCGCATAGGCGACAAAGGGCTCGCCCCGCGTGGGGTCGAAACGACTCGCAGCCTCGGTCAAACCCAACATTGCTGCGCTTTCGAGCTCATCACACCGCACGCTGCGCGGCACCCTTCGCGCTATCTTGCGTGCGAGTCGGCGGGCCATATCGATGTGGTTGCGAATGAGTTCGTTACGATCAAATTGTCTCTCGGCGTATGCTACGGCTGGCATGTGTCCTTCCTCTCCTTCTGCCCTTCCTTAGTGCGCAAACTGTGCCAGTCTGATCGTTTCCCCCCACGAGACGCTTCAGCCTGATTCTTTGCTTCATGATGGTAACGTTTCACGCCATACAGCCGATAGACTCAAATAGAAACGGATTGATCCGTGTTTCCCTGCAGGGGTCCCAAAGAGATTTTCTGACCGCTGGTTCTCGATACACCTGGGTCACTGACCACCCCCGGATTCAGGGCAAACCCGGTCATGGAAGACTCACCTGTACTTTTCCACCCAGCCTCGATAACGCCTCCGGCCTTCTTTCCTCCCCCGCTGATTATTTCTGTGTACAAACACCGGCAGGTGGGTCTACCTGGGTATGTTGCGACACCCTCGACCCAGGTGTGGCAAAGTGCCACTCTCGCAGGTACGTGCCTGATAAGGCCGGTCCAGCGTGTCCAGCCATCAAGCGGGCTGGGTCCTTGCTTCAGGAGTGAGTTTGATCGACGAGTCGTTTGAATGCCTTCTCCTCGGTGTTGAAGAGATGGCATGAGGCCTCGGGAAACTCCATTGCTATGGTGTTGCCGGCTTTCACCTTGGCGTCGCCGTCTTCTTTGACCGTGATTGGGTCGTCGCTGAATTCGGTCCCCACATAGATCAATGAGCCTTCGCCGAGATGCTCGACAAACTGAACCTCACCCTTGATCTGGCCATCACCGCCATTGGTCACACGCTTGACGTGCTCCGGGCGAATACCCAGTGTGACCTTGGTGCCTTTGTCCGCGCTCTTGGCATCTACAGGCACACGGACCGACACACCGGTGGATAGGTTCACATCGGCGCCCTGTTCTTCCGACTTCTCGATCTTTGCGTCGATGAAGTTCATCTTGGGCGAGCCGATGAAACCGGCCACGAACAGATTCTCGGGGCCGTGATAGAGCTCGAGCGGTGCGCCGACCTGGGCCACGTGTCCGGCGTTCAAGATGACGATCTTATCGGCCAGGGTCATGGCCTCGACCTGATCGTGCGTCACGTAGACCATGGTGGACTTGAGGCGCTCGTGGAGTTTGGCAATTTCGATGCGAGTCTGGACGCGCAGTGCAGCGTCGAGGTTGGACAGCGGCTCGTCGAACAAGAACACCTTGGGCTGGCGAGTGATGGCCCGGCCAATTGCCACACGCTGGCGCTGCCCGCCGGACAGTTGCTTGGGTAAGCGCTCGAGTAGATGCTCGATCTGAAGGGTTTTTGCCGCCTCGCGCACCCGCTTTTCGATCTCTGCCTTGCTCTCCTTGGCCAGCTTGAGGCCAAACGCCATGTTGTTGAACACGTTCATGTGAGGATACAGGGCGTATGACTGAAATACGATGGCAACCCCCCGCTTGGACGGCTCCAGCTCATTGACCCGCTCGCCCCCGATGAAGAGTTCGCCCGAGGTGATGTCCTCGAGCCCGGCGATCAAGCGCAGCATGGTGGACTTGCCGCACCCCGAAGGGCCGACGAATACGCAGAATTCGCCCTCGTCGATATCGAGATCGACACCCTTGATGACGTGTGTGTCGCCAAATGACTTGCGAACGTTGCTGAACTGAATCGACGCCATGTTTGCTATTCCTTCGGGTTA
Organism: Pseudomonadota bacterium; assembly: GCA_022360315.1. Lineage (GTDB taxonomy): Bacteria > Myxococcota_A > Polyangia > Haliangiales > Haliangiaceae > JAKSDA01. The sequence goes on along the minus strand of JAKSDA010000428.1, from coordinate 29,394 downwards.
TTCCTGGCGGGGTGAGCCATCGAGTCTGGCTTTACGCCTCAGCAAGGAATGTGAAACGGAGCGAAGCACCTGAGAACGTTTTCATGTGCCCAAGTGGCAAAAATATACTCCATAGCGGGATAACTCTACAGTTGTATTGGACAGTCGAGCCGGTGCGAAACCGTGTCCGGCAAGCGTGCGGCCGCGCTCGACTCCGAGGTGATCGGGCAGCGTTGCCGGCACCGGTGTTGCCGAAAGATTGAACAGAGCGAGGATCCGCTCGCCCTCGTGACTGCGCACGAATGCCAGGACCGGCTCGGGCACGTCGAGCAGTTCGATGCTGCCGAGGCGGAGTGCCGGGATGCCGCGGCGCCAGTTCACGAATGTGCGGAAAACACTGAGCACCGAGTCGGCCTCCGCCTCCTGCCTGGCGACCGACAGAGCTCGGTGCTCGTCGGGAATGGGCAGCCACGGTCGGGCCGACGAGAACCCGGCATGGGGCTCGGCATCGGTCCATGGCATCGGTGTGCGACAGCCGTCGCGGCCCTTGATCTCGGGCCACAAGTTCAATCCGTACGGATCCTGCATCTGGTGGTATGGAATCTCGGCTTCGGTGAGCCCGAGTTCTTCGCCCTGATAGATGCACACGCTGCCGCGCAGCGACAGCAGCATGGCGCTGAGGACCTTGGCGAGTTCGGGCTGGGGCCCGGCTCCGCCCCAGCGGGTCACCACCCGGGCGACGTCGTGGTTGCTCAGAGACCAGCACAGCCAGCCGTCACCGATCTCTCTCTCCATGCTCTCGATGACGCGGCGGATGTGGCCAGCGCTAAACTCCCGGGTGAGAAGGCCAAACGCGTATCCCATGTGCAGCTTGTCCGAGCCCGAAGTGTACTCGGCCATGACTTTCGCGGCTTCTTCGGCACCGATCTCGCCCACCGTCGTGGTGCCGGGATAGCGGTCGAGAAGTTGCCGCAAGCGCCGCAAGAAATCGATGTTTTCCGGCCTGGTCTTGTCGTAGATGTGGTGCTGATAGGCGTATGGGTTCTGTCTGACCACCCCGTCGACCCGCGTGCCACCGGGATCGCTCGGCGGATTGTCGCGCAGCTCTTTGTCGTGAGTGTACATATTGACCGTGTCGAGGCGAAAGCCATCGACGCCTCTTTTCAGCCAGAACTCGACCTCATCGAGAAGCTGGTACTGGACTTCGCGGTTGTGAAAATTGAGGTCGGGTTGCGACGGCAAAAACTGGTGAAAGTAGTACTGCAGCCGGTGGGAGTCCCACTGCCAGGCCGGTCCGCCAAAATACGACAACCAGTTGTTGGGCGGAGTGCCGTCGGGCTTGGGATCGGCCCATACATACCAGTCCGCCTTGGCCGAGTCTGGCGACTGCCGACTGTCGCGAAACCAGCTGTGTTGATCCGAGCTGTGATTCAGTACTTGATCGATGATGATCTTCAGACCAAGCTGGTGGCCTTTTTGGACCACCGCATCGAAGTCGTCAAGAGTGCCAAAGATGGGCTCGACAGCGCGGTAATCCGAGACGTCATAGCCAAAATCCTTCATCGGCGATCGAAAAAACGGCGACAGCCAAACCGCATCCACACCGAGTCTGGCGACGTACTCGAGCCTGGCAGCAATACCGGGCAGGTCGCCGATACCGTCGCCATTGCTGTCGAAAAAACTGCGCGGGTAGATCTGATAGATGATCGCGCCGCGCCACCAGTCTTGTGGTCGTCGGGCTGCGCTCTCACTGGAGTCGGTCTTTGTTGTATCGCCCATAAACGTATCTCCCATGGCGCATTTGGTCCGGCAGCGAGTTATCCCTTGACTGCACCGTCGGTCAACCCGGCGACGATACGGCGCTGGAAAATCAGAACCAATGCCACCACCGGCAGAGTGACCACGACCGACGCGGCCATGATGTTGCCCCAGGGAAGCTCGCGCGGTGTATTGCCACCCATGAGTGCGATGGCCACCGGTACGGTTCGCTGCTCGTCGACCAGGATGAATGTCAGGGCAAAGAGGAACTCGTTCCACGCCTGAATGAACGCGAGCAGGCCGGTGGTGACCAGAGCGGGCCACATCAGCGGCATGAACACCTGAGTGATCGTCTGCCAAGGAGTGGCTCCGTCCATGATCGCGGCCTCCTCGAGCTCCAGAGGCAAATCGCGCATAAACGTGGTCAGCACCCACACCGTGAACGGCAGGGTAAAGATCATGTACGAGAAGACCAGCGACCACAGACTGTCCTGCATTCCGGTAAACCGGATCAGCTCGAACATTCCCGATAACACGGCCACCGCGGGAAACATCGACACGCCCAGGATGGTCATGAGGAGCAGACCGCGGCCGCGGAAGCGCACCCGGGCCAGTGCAAACGCCCCGGTGAGGCCGAGCAAGAGAGAGAGTGCCACGACACCAAACGAGACCAGAACCGAATTCCAGATACTCTGGCCGAAGTTCTGCCCGGTAAAGACCGAACCGTAATTGCCAAAGTCGAGAGAAAATGGAAAGTAATTGACCTCGAAAAGCGCCGATCCCGATTTAAAGGACGACAGGATCGCGTAGTAAAACGGAAATACCGCATACAGAATGATGGCGACGACGAGGGTGTAAAAGCCGACCAGCTTTGCGTAGTCTTTCTTGCCGCGCTTCATGGCTCACCTCCCTCCTTCGAAGCTGACCCGGCCGATCTTGAGGTATGCGATCGTGATAAGGGCGATGATGATGAAGAGCATGGTGGAGGCAGCCGAACCGTAGCCCATTTCAGCAAAGTCGACCATCTGCTGCCGGACATACACCGACATGGTCATGGTGTCTTTGCTATTCGAGGTCAGAATGTAGATCAGATCGAATACGCGCAGCGCGTCGAGGAAGCGGAAGATGACCGCGACCATGAGAGCCGGCCGGATCAGCGGCAAGGTCACCTTAAAGAACACTTTGACCGGATGAATGCCATCCACCCGGGCGGCCTCGTAGCAGTTCGACGGCAGCATCTGCAGAGCGGCCAAAATGAGCAGAGTCATGAACGGGGTCGTCTTCCACACATCGACCGCGATCACCGATGCCATGGCCAGATCGGGATCCGCGGTCCACGACAGGGGTTGTGACAGAATGCCCAGGGTCATGAGCAAATCGTTCATCATTCCGTATTGCCCGTTGAGGATCCACTGCCACATCTTGGCCGAGACGATGGTCGGGATGGCCCATGGGATGAGCACTGCAGTGCGGACCAGGCCCCGCATCTTGAACGAAGCATTGAGCACGAGCGCGATGACCAGGCCGAGCACGGTCTCCAGGAACACCGAGACCACAGCAAACTTGACGGTATTCCACACCGAAAGCCACCAGTTCCCCTTGTCGCCAAACTCGGCCAGAAGCCCGTACCACTCGCCGTCGTCGCCCCTGCGCAAATAGTTCTCGAACCCGACGAACTGCCGGGCCTCGGGGTCGGACAAGTTGGCGTCGGTAAACCCGTACCAGATGGTACGGAAGAGCGGCCATCCGGCGACGAGCGCCAGGATGACCAGCATGGGCACCAGGAATATCCACGCAGAACGAACGCGGCTGCGCGTCAGATTGGACATCGGCATTGGATGCGGCCTCCTCGACCCCGACGGATTTGCGACGGGAGTTTGCGTTATGGGTTCGCCGCTACGCCCACAAGACGCGATGCAGATGCGGCGACCGAGATCACCCGGCAGTTCGTGTCGCCGTTACCATCTGCCGCCCTTGCTGACCGCCTTCAGCTTCGATTCGAGCGCGGCCAGGCTGTCTGCCGCCTTGCTCTTGCCAGACAGAACTTCGTGCACCGCATTAAAAAATTCGACGCTGACCCGGTTGTACTTGGTGCCGGTCACTGTGGACGGTCGCGGTTGCGCATTCAAAAACGTATCGTAGAGCGAGCCGAAGAACGGTGTCGCCTTGAGGATATCCGCGTCTTGGTACAGACTGCCGATGGTCGGGTTATAAGCGCCCTCGATTGCGCGGCGCTTCTGTTCTTCCGCGCCGGTCAGGAACATGACCAGGTCGGCGGCGAGCTCTGGATGCTTGGAGTACTTGGACACGGCGAGCTGCCAGCCGCCCAGGACCGCGGCACTGCGCCCAGATGGCCCTTTGGGCAGAGCCACGACGGCCACCTTGCCCGCGACCGGGCTATCGGCGTCCTGCGCCAGGGCCCACGCGTAGGGCCAGTTGCGCATGAACACTGCATTGCCCGACTGGAATACACCGCGGGCCTCTTCTTCTGCGCCGTTCAGGACATCTTGTGGGGTGATCTTGACCTCGTTGATCCACCCGGCCGCCATGTCGATTGCAGCCGCGGCCTTGGGGTTGTTGATGGTGACCTTGCCGCTCGAATCCACAATGGAGCCACCACCGTAGCTGGCCACCCATTCGAGTGCATCACAGGTGAGCCCCTCGTAGGCCTTGCCCTGCCAGACAAAGCCCCACATCTTGTCGTTGCCGGCCTTGCGCTCAGCGTCCATGACCTTTTTCGCCGTGGTGGTGAGCTCGTCCCAGGTCGTCGGCGGCTTTTCCCCGTGCTTTTCGAGGAGATCTTTGCGGTAGTAGAGCACACCGGCATCGGTGAACCACGGCATGCCGACCAGCTTGCCCTTGACCGTGTTATTCTCGATGATGGCTTTGAAGTGATCGTTCTCGGCACCCTTGGTATAGGGCTTGAGGTCGATCATGTGATTGGCCAGAATACCGGGCCAGATCACATCGATCTGGAATACATCGATGTTGCTCGACTTGGCTGCCAAATTGGTCTGGTAGAGATTGAGCCGCTCGGACGCCTCGTTCGGCGTGCTGACTACCTTGACCTTGGCGCCGGTTTTTTTGCCCCAGGCCGCAGCGCCTGTCTTGCACAGCTGCAGCTCCTTGCCGACCGCGCCGCATGAGATAGCGATCTCGACCGGAGCCGTGGGCTCGTTACTTGCCTTGGTCAGGGCTGCGCTTTCGCCTTCGCCTCCCTCCGATTTGTCTTTGCCGCACCCAGCAAATCCGAGAGTCGCGGCGAGTAGTGCGTAGAGAGCGTTCTTTGTCATCGGCTCATTCTTCCTCGTTACTGTCTGTGTTTTACACAATCCGAGGTACAATTGAACACAATCGTGTTGTTTTTTGCTACATTCATTCTGGCGTCGCTGTTCGCAACGTCGCTGTTCGCATATGGCTCACTGAACATGCGAGCAATAGAATGGGCAAAAATCTCGGCTAACAAGCCGCTCAAAGGGGGTGAACACTCAACTCGGGTATTGTGCAAACGCCTGCTAGGCGCCGCCGCGCACCTCGACAAGCCTCGATGACCCGGTGCGTTGTCGCAATCATTCCAACAAAGTATGTAGTTGGAACCAAGCCGGATAGTACAGGCTGCACGCATGGTTCACCCGGCTTCGCCGGTCGGACCTATAACAATAACCGTTACAACAACTAGTACAATCTCCAGAGCGGATTACATACGGGTTGAAAGATCTGATAGAGCTCACTCGAGCGGTTGCCCGATAATTGTCGAGTGCGTGTTGCGAAACTCGACGCGATCGGCACTCGCGGCCACGTGCTCGGAGGAGCAGGAGGGCCTGTAGTGCGGGTTCTATGGCCGAAAAAGCTGCATTGCACGCTGCAATCGATTTGACTGCGCGGCATTCGAGCATGTAACCATCGCAACCGCGAGTTGCTCGGTTTTGCAATCCAACCCAAGAGTGAATTCAATGAGTCTGTGCAAGAACGTTTGTGAGAGTTCTGAACGCCGATTGATGAGCTGGTTTTCCGTGGCTGTGTTTGTCGCGTCCATGACGGGGTTTACTGCGACTGCACTGGCACAGTCTGCGGATGATCCGCCATCCGATACCGCACCGGCCGATACCGCACCGGCCGATACCGCGCCAGCCGATACCGCGCCAGCCGATACCGCGCCAGCCGATACCGCGCCGGCCAATACCGCGCCAGCCAATACCGCGCCAGCCAATACCGCGCCGGCCAATGTCGCGCCGGCCAATGTCGCGCCGGCCGACGAGAGCGGGACTGGATCTGTGCCCGAAGCGATCCCAACCTCGTACAGCGAGTGGTTCGAACGGATGATGGACAAGGCGCACAAACCATTCGAGTTCCACGGCTATTTCCGCGCTGGCTTCGGCATGAACCACAATGGCGGCGATCTGGACTCGTTTCGCACGCCAGCCACCGGTGGCCAGAGATGGCGATTGGGCAACGAGGATGACAATTATATCGAGGCCATCTTTGTCAATAACTGGCTCAACCCCGAACGCGACATCAGCAAAGCCTGGTTGCGATCTCGCCTCAACTTCAGCTTCATCACCGGTCAGAACAACAACTTCGATGAAACCGACGTGCGGATCCGCGAAGCGTATGCCGAGGCTGGCAACGTGATCGGGTCGGCGCCGGACGTGCGATTGTGGGCCGGACAGCGCTTTTACCGCCGCCACGATATCCATGTGTTGGACTTTTTCTATCTCAGCAATAGCGGCTACGGCGGCGGTGTGGAAAATCTCGACCTCGGCTTCGGCAAGCTGCACATCGCTTTCATAGGCGGGTCGAGCGACGACCGCGTGGTCGACAATGACAACGATGACGACGCCTACGACAGCGATCCCGACCTCATTTCCGGTGATCTCGGCCGTCCGACCAAGGCCGGTTTTGATATTCGCATCAGCGATATCAAGGTGCCTGGCGGCACCGGCATATTCTGGCTGTGGCTGGTCCGCAACTCCAAGGCCGGAGGTGGTGTAGATGGTTCGGCAGAAATCGATGGTAGCAATGGCGTGGCCGCCGGCTTTCTCCACACTGCGAATGACTTTTTTGGCGGCTTCAACAAATTCACGGTGCAATACGGTCTCGGCCCGGCCAGCAACTTCGATACATTTGGTGTTTCGGGTCAGGACAAGGACGAATGGAGACTGCGCATCACCGAGTCCTTTGTCATTCAGACCAGCCCAAAACTGTCGATGATGGGTGCGGCGGTTTACGAGTACTCCGACAACGGCCTATCAGATGTGCTGGAGTTCAAACGAAGCTGGGCAACCATCGGAGTGACGCCGATCTATCACTTCACCAAGCATATTGGATTGGCCACCGAATTGGCTTACCAGTATGTCAATGTCAAAGGCGACGATTCGGCTACCGGTTCACTGATCAAGTTCGCGGTCGCACCGGTGATCACACCCGAGGCGGGTTTCTGGGGCCGGCCACAGATCCGTCTATTTGCCGCCGGATGGTATTTTACCGACGATATCGCGGTCAATTATGGCCAATATGCCGACGATAATATTGCCGTGAACTTCGGAGTTCAGGCCGAGGCGTGGTGGTAGAGAGTTACTGTATCGCCGTGGTTCGAGACTGAAATAACAACTATTGGTTTATGATGATTATTTGTTATTGCTTATTGAGAATCAGAATCATAATTCCACCAGAAATCGAATAGCTGGCAATTTCCAGAGGTGGCATGACTCCCGTCTGCAGGTCGCCACCGCAGGCCGCAGAGGGTACCGCTGCCTGGAAAAAATCGGCCACATCGGGACAAGAACTGGCGAATATCAGACCGTTTGTGTACAAAGCGGACATGAGTCTGTCGAAGTGTGTTTGTGCAAGGTCCCCTCTTCACGATCGAATACCGAGTTGGCCCGGTCCAGCCAGGGTTGTTGCGGTCATCGTTGTGCTCATGGCTGTCCCCGCCGGGACTGTGCTGGCCCAGCCCGCCGATGATCCGGTGGCCGATCCGGACAGACCGGCCGACACCACCGAGAATCAAGCCGGTAATAATACAGTCCCGGCCGGTGACAACGCCGGTAATACGCCAGGAGTAACCCCGGGCGGCGCGCCCGGGGCAAGTGCTGACACCCCGGCGGTTGGCTCTGCTGACGACACGGCGGATGATGCAGGGGATACGGCGGCTGCCGATCCACCGGCAGGGCAAGAATCTGCGTCCATGCCGGAGAGGATCCCGACATCCTATGAAGAGTGGTTTCGTCAGATGATGGAGAAATCGCACAAGCCGATCGAATTTCACGGCTTTATTCGCTCGGGCATCGGTATCAACAACAAGGGCGGCGAAATGGAGACGTTCCACTCGCCAACCATGTTGCCATCGAGATGGCGTCTGGCCAACGAGGACGACAACCAGGTCGAGATCATCCTGGTCAACAACTGGCTCAACCCCGAACGCGAAACCGACAAAACCTGGTTTAGGACTCATGTCCGATTTCATCTCAGGTCGGGCGGCAATAACATGGTCAGCGAAACTCAGCCGCGCATTCGCGAAGCGTATGCGCAGACCGGCAACGTGCTCAAATCGGCTCCAGACGTCAAGTTCTGGGCTGGTGTGCGGTTCTACCGCCGGCACGATGTCCATGTCGTGGATTATTTTTATCTCAATAACAGCGGTTTTGGCGGCGGTTTCGAGGATCTCGACATCGGTTTTGCAAAACTGCACTTGGCCCTGATCGCCGGCTCGACCGACGACGCCGTGGTCGATGGCAACAGTGATCCAAACTTTGTCTCTCCCGACCATGGCCGTCCGCTCAAGGGCGGTCTCGATATGCGTATCTCCGATCTCAAGGTGCCGGGTGGAACCGGCATTTTTTATCTATGGCTGGTACGCAACTCGCCCGCCGGGGGAGGTGTCGTCGTCGAAGGCCGTCCGCAACCGACCGAGCCCGACGCCACCAATGGCGTGGCGGTCGGCTTCTTTCACACCAGAGGTGATGTTTTGGGCGGCTTTAATAAAGTTTCGGTAAACTGGGGTATCGGCCCGGCGAGTACGTTTGACACGTTTCGCGTGTCGAACGTGGAGCAGGACGCCTGGCAACTACGCGTCACCGAGACTCTGCAAATTCAACCCAGCCCGAAGATCTCGATGATGGCCGCGGCGATCTTCGAATATCTCGACAATGGCCTGGACGAGAGCGATGTGGCAGCCACATCATTTGGCAAGAGAATGTGGATGACGACCGGCTTGCGGTCGACCTATTACTTTACCAAGCACGTGGGACTCGCGACCGAGGCCGCAGTCGAGCATATTGATTTCTCCGCAGGTGGCAACGAGCGCTCGGGCCAGCTCTACAAGCTCTCGGTGGTGCCCACCCTGGCCACGGATACCAGCTTCTGGGGCCGTCCGCAGATCCGCATGTTCGCCACCGCATGGTTTTGGAGCGACGGGATCAAGAACGATTTTGCCTCTCAACACGCCGACGACAAGTACGCCATCAACTTCGGTGTGCACGCCGAATCGTGGTGGTAGCTGCCGGCGGGCGGTGGGTGAAGAGCTGCTCGCAGGGGGCGGGGCCTACAACCGGAACCGGTCCAGGCCGCGCCGAGCTCTGTTCTACTGCCTCAAAGCTGTGCCGTGGGGGCGGGCGGCTGTCCGGGCACCGGAGGTGGTATGTGCTCGTGCATGCCGGACAGATCGTCGATGGCGATGGCCAGGGCTTCATCCACTCGTTTGACAAAACAGATCTCGATCGAATCGCGAATCTCGGTGGGAATGTCCTCCATGTCCTTGCGATTGCGCTCGGGCAAGAGAACCGTCTTTATGCCGGCCCGATGAGCGGCCAGGATCTTCTCTTTGATGCCACCAACCGGCAGAGATAGGCCGCGAAGAGTAATCTCGCCGGTAATTGCCACATCGTTGCGAACCGGTTTGCCGCGCAGCAACGACACCAGCGCAGTCGAGATGGCGACACCGGCCGAGGGCCCGTCTTTCTTGATGGCTCCGGACGGAATATGCATGTGGATGTCGAGCGACTCGAGGTTATCGAGGTCGATGTCGAGCTTCTGAGCGTTGGCCCGGACCCATGAAAACGCCGCTGTTGCGCTTTCGTTCATTATGTCGCCGAGCTGCCCGGTGAGCTTGAGCTCGCCGCGACCGGGCATGGAGCGGGCCTCGATGAACATGATGTCCCCACCGGTCGGCGTCCACGAAAGGCCGGTACAGATACCGACTTCGGGGTGCCGATCGGCGATCTCGGAATGAAAGCGAGGCGGTCCCATGATCTCGGCCAGGGTCTCTGCGGTCACAGCGATGCCGCCGCTCTTGCCGCCGGCAATCTCCACGGCAGCGTGGCGACACAGCGCCGCGACCTCGCGCTCGAGGTTGCGTACACCGGCTTCCCGGGTGTATCGGCTGATGAGCTCGTCGAGCGGCTCGTCGCCGAGGTCTAGTTGCTCTGGGTCGAGTCCGTGATCTTTGATCTGCTTGGGTATGAGATGATCTCGGGCTATGACGCGTTTTTCGTCATGGGTATAGCCCGGCAGGTTGATGACCTCCATGCGGTCGAAAAGCGCTGGCGGGATGGTCTCGGCCTGATTCGCCGTGGCGAGGAACATCACTCTGGATAAGTCGATATCGACCTCCAAATAGTGATCGGAAAACGCGTGGTTCTGCTCGGGATCGAGAACCTCGAGCATGGCCGACGCGGGATCTCCCCGCATGTCACTGCCCAGCTTGTCGATCTCGTCGAGCACAAAGACCGGATTCATCGAGCCGGCCTTGGTCAATCCGCTGGCTATTCGCCCGGGCAAGGCGCCGATATAGGTGCGCCGGTGGCCGCGAATTTCGGACTCGTCTCGCATACCACCCAGGGACACGCGGACGTATTTGCGCTCGAGCGCACTCGCGATCGAACGGCCGAGCGACGTCTTGCCTACTCCGGGCGGACCGACCAGGCATAAGATCGGTCCCTGTTTGTCTGGGGCCAGCTTGCGCACTGCAATGAATTCGAGGATGCGCTTTTTGACCTTGTCGAGCCCCGAGTGATCGGCATCGAGGATCTCGCGGGCCACGGCCACGTCGAGCCGATCTTCGGTGGTGATGCCCCACGGTATGTCGAGCAGAGTCTCGAGATAGGTGCGAGCGACGTTGTACTCGGGCGAAGACTGGGCCATGTGGCTCATTCGTCCCAGCTGGCGCAGAGCTGCCTCGCGTACCTCTTTGGGCATGTCAGACCCGTCGATGCGCCCGCGGTACTCGTCGAGCTCGCCCTCGGATTCGCCGAGTTCTTCCTGGATGGCGCGCATGCGGTCGCGCAGAACACGCTCGCGGGCATCACGCGTGGCATCCCCGGATAACTGGGCATCGATGGATGCTTTGACGCTGAGTACCTGACGCAGGCGCTTGAGCGTGGGCAATATGGCACGCAGACGCTCCGCAGCATTGGCCCCGGTGAGCACGGCGATCTTGACCTCCCGGTCGAGCTCGATCTGCGAGGCGATGAGTGCAATCAGCGCTTCCGGGTCGCGCTCGTCTTCTACCTCGGCCTTGACCCGCTCGGAATCGTCCCATTTGTCGCCCAATATCTCACCAAGCGGCTCCTTCACCGCAGCCATCGCATTGGCGATGCCATGGCCGGGCACCGACGGCACAGACTCGACACGAGCGACAAACATGGGCGCCGCAGTTTCATAGTCGATCACAGCACAGCGCTCGCGGGCGCGCAACGTCACTGCGTAGCTGCGTGGCCCAGACTTATCGACTCGCAGAATATCTGCCAGCACTCCGACCAGATGGAGGTCACTGGGTGCAGGGGCCAGGACATCGGGATTCTTCTGTGGTACGACAAAAATCTGGCTACTGGACCGCTCGGCTGTCTCGACCGCGCGCACAGAGGCGGCGCGACCGACCTGCAGGGTCGACTCACTCAAGTCCGGCAGCACAACCGGACTGCGAGTGGCGAGGACCGGATATTCCACAGACGGTGTGGACGGCCGGCCAGATGGGGGATCGGTATTCGATCTTGAGATGGGCATCCTACGTTCTTTTAGTTTGCTGCATGAATTGAATCAGCAGCTCCTTGGCCTTCTCGTCGAGCTTTTTGGGCACGTCGATCTGGACGGTCACATAATGATTGCCGCGCGCGCCATTCGCGCTCATGGGACCTTTGCCCTTGAGGCGCAGTTTGACACCGCTGCTCGTTCCGGGAGGAATCTTGACCTTGGACCTGGATTCCAGAGTGGGAACTTCAACTATAGTGCCCAAAATCGCCTGATCCAGAGTCAATCTCACGTCGGAATACACGTCGTTGCTGCGCTGAGTTAACGTACTTCCGTCCGAGGCGCGCACTCTGCGTTCTACCGCAGCCTCGGATTGGCCTCTACGGCGCGATGGCCGCCCGCCAAAAGGTATATCAGGGCCAAACGGATCTGTACCACGCTGAAAGCGGAAATGTACCCCGCCTGGTCCACTGCGCGCTCCGCCGCCGGAAAACATCTGAGCGAATATGTCGTTGATATCTCCAGCCCCGCGCCCGGCAGCGTCGGAAAAGCCAGGGAATCCACCGAACGAGGCACCCGATCGCATGGCGTCGTACTGGCGACGTTTTTCGGGGTCGCCGACCACGTCGTACGCCTGCCCGATCTCCTTGAACCGCGTCTCCTTGGCTTTGTCGCCACCAGTGCGGTCCGGATGGTATCGCTTGGCCAGTCGCCGATAGGCTTTTTTGATCTCGTCAGCGCTGGCGTCCTCGGACACTCCGAGGATCTTGTAGTGGTCGATGCGGGGATCGATTTGCGTGGTCATACCAGTACTCCGCGCGATATCGGCGTGGCCTGATCGTACACCTGGAACGCCTGGCATCCGGCCGGCCGCTCGACCGTTCCGCCCGGCGAGAATTCCGCTTCATACTCCTTGCCGAGACGTCCGGCTGGTCTGCTGATTCGGTTGACGTAGCGCATTACGCCTGGCAACGTAACCATGCTAACGAAACCGTCAACCGCGTACTCCGCGCGGTTGATTTGAGCTGGTAAGAAATGCATCGCAGCCGGGTAGCCCCACTTTGCACGCCATAGTTTAGCACCTGGCAGCGTTCGGGAAATGTCACGAACGCCGCTACCACTGTTGGGCAAAGCCGTCCCGGTGGGCTCCCCGGGCTAGACTGGAGCGCGCAGGGCAGCGACCAGCTGGCGCAGGGTATCTCCGCTGGCGGCCAGCTCGAGCCGGTTGGCGATGACTTCGGTAGAAAGGGCGGGCAGCTCCTCGCAAATCGCTCGCACAGCAATGGCGAGGGTCTCCACCGAGGTACGGAGATTTTTGCGCTGGGTTGCTTCGGCAAGGATCGCGACCAGACGCTTTTCTAGTCGCTCACGACCGAGCCAGTCGAAAATCTTTCGTGCCAGATTGGTATCGGCCCGCGACGCCGCAGTGACCAGGGCCCGGATCAGCGTATCGGTTCCGGTTCTCTCGTGTAGAAGTACATCCTGCTCGGCCAGACTATTGGCCATGTCGAGAAGCTCGCCGGGATCATCCTCGCGCCAATAATAGTCCACGAGACGCCGCAAGGTGGGTACGTGACGGGGGTTTAAGTCAATGCCTTTGAGATAGCAATCGGCAGCCTGGTCATTGTCATGTAAGTGCACACGATAGATCTCCCCTAGCCGGTAGAGCATCTCGGCGCGTTTGGCCAGAGCACCGGTAAGCGCGATCAGCTCGCGCAGCACGCTGGCAGCCTCGGCGTGTTTACCGACTCCGGAGTACAGCTTGACCAGCGCTCGCAGGGCTGTCTCAGAGCGGGGATTTTCGGCCAAAACCAGCTCGTTGTATTCGATGGCCTTGTGGCGATTCCCCGCCCGCGCATACAGCTTGGCCAGATCGAGACGGGCGTGCGAGACAGCCTGGATATCGTCAGACGGTATCAGATCGAGAAGTGCACGGGACGCCTCGAGCGCGGTCTTGACGTCGCCGATGCGCAATGCGGCGCGCGCCTTGGCCTGAAGGGCGGGCCGATTGGAGGGCACCAAGTCGACAGCCTCGGAGAAGGCCCGGACTGCATCGCGTTGCCGGCCCAGTGCTTCGGCGATGACACCGCGGCGGTAGGCGATACTGTCTGCCGACAGCGAGCACGTGTCGGGCTTGAGGTGGGTGTGAAGCTCCTGTGCCCGCTCCCAGTCGCGGCGCTGATAGGCCAGATCGGACAGGGCTTCCAGGGCCTCTGGATGCCCGGGATTGGCGGCCAGGGCGCTTTCGTAGGCGATCATGGCGCCGCGCTCGTCGTCGAGATTTTCCTGCCTGAGCTGGCCGAGTTCGTAGTAGGCCGCGGCTTGCTGGCTGGGCTCGCTCAACACGCTGGCCCGGGAATGAACCAGCCTGGCCAGAGTCTTCCAGTTGCCGGCTTTTTCGGCCTGGTTCTTGAGAACCGTGTACGCGGTCAAGTCGCCCGGGTCGAGGGAGAGCAATGCACGGGCGTAGCGGGTACTCGCCGCCTCGTCCTTGCGCTCTTTGGCCTGGTTTAGGAGCTGCCGCAAGATCACCATCTGCTCGCCTTCATCGGTGGTGTCGCGCAGCCGCATGTCCAGGCTGCTCGTGCTGTCCTGGACGCTCAATCGAGCTATAGCGGTCTGCGCCATGCTCCGCACTGCCGGCTCGTCGACTGCCGCGACCACGGCGTGCTGATAGAGCCGGCGCGCCTCGTCCACATCTCCTGTGCGCTCGACCAGACCGGCAGCTCGCACCAGCAACCTGGCGCGAGCTCCACCGACGGGCAGATGCTGGGCTGCCTGCACGTTCATGCGTGCGGCATCGGCGTGGCGACCTGCGGTCTCGTACAGACGAGCCAGCGGTGCCGGGGCCGCGGGGATCTCGGGATCGAGAGCGAGTGCCTGTTCGTAGTGGCTCTGGGCGAGTTCGGGCTCGACCAGTTTTTCGTCGTAGACCATACCGAGTTCGAGATGCAGGGCACCGGCTTCGCGGCTGGTCGCGGCCTGGGCGATCTCGCGTTCGATCAGTTCGGCAGCCAGAACCCACTCGCCGCGCGCCATGGCGACACTGCGCAGGGCGTAGGCGATCTCGCGATCGTTGGGATCGCAAGCAAATGCCTCGCGGAGATAGCGATAGGTCTCGGACTCGCTGTGCAGCACGTCGCGATGCAGTTTGGCGCGGCGAAACCACAGCTGGGCGCGGGCCCGAGAATCGGCCGTGGTCAAGGCGATGAGTTGATCGAGTACCCGGTCGATGGCATCGGTTTCGCCGCGTTTGTCCAGAAGGCGCAGCAATACCTGCAGTGGCCGGGGATCCTTGGGATGGGCCGCAGCCGCCGCCCGGCATTGCAGAAGCGCTGCATCGACATCGCCGCGCTCCTGCAATTCACTGACGATCCGCAGAGTCTCGGGTACCAATGGGAGATTGGCCGGGCGGCCGGGCTTTCGATCGACGCGTTCCTCGCGGTCGTCTTGCCGCGCCGCCGCTGTCACAGAGCCAGCGGGTCCCTCGAGTGACTCGATGGGTCCACTGTCCCCGGAGATATCCGGTATCCGCCCGGGCACCTGCCCGACCGCACCGGGCTCCCGCCCGGGTGCCGAACCGCTCCGGTACTGAGATCGCTGACTGGCCTTTCCGCCCGCCCGGCTGGCCGGACCCAGCGTCGCATTCTTCAACGCCCGATCCGGCGGGGAATGCGGGGCAGAACTCGGCGGAGCGGAGCCCTCGACCCGTCCGCCCGTCCTGTCGCCAGCGGTTGTCCGCTCGCCGGGGTGCGGCTGCGCGACTTTCGGTTCCACGGCTTTTCGCTCCGGCTCCGGCACCAGCTTGACCGGACTGGAATGAAGGTTGTGAGCGCCGACTGTGGTTGGTCGCCGGTTTTTTTTGGTCGGCCCATACTGTGATTTCCGGCTCGACGGAACCGGCTGGCCGATCTGGGTCTCTCGCTTCGAGCGGACGGGCTGGATGCGACCCAGCGGCTGAGTTCCTCGTTTCGCCCGGGGCTTGAGGGTGGCAATTCCCCCCTTCATGGTCGTCGTGGTCTCTTTTTTGGCTAGGCGAGCGCGTACCCGGGCAGCGTTTACCTGATCGTGCAGGACCTTTTCATAGAGATGCAGCGCCTCGCGCAGGCGACTTTCGGCGAATGGGCCGTGGGCAGTGGCGACGAGTTCGTTGGCCCGCGCGCGCTTGGTCGCCAGGGTTTTCTCCAGACGAGCCAGCATTTGGCTGGCCTCTTCGCTGAGCATTCCAAAGGTCTGCGCGGCGCGAAGCGTGGTGAGTGCATCGTTCTGTCGCTCCAGCCGTTCGTAACAGGTGGCCAGATGGACAAAATCCGCCGCCGTGCGCCGATTGGACGAAATGTTTTCATACGCCTCGGCGGCTTCGCCATCGGCTCCATCGGTAGCTGCCTCGCCGGCGAGCATGCGCAAAACAACCTCGCGGCGCGATCCCGATCCGTGGGCTGCGGCTGCCTCCCACATGGCTTTCCGGGCCCGCGCCCGATCGCCCAGGCGATCATAGTAAATATCTGCTAACTCGAGATAGACAACAGCCAGGCGCGCGCGCTGAAGGCCGCCATCTTCGTCCTTTGCGGACAGCTGGAGGGCCAGCTTTTCGAGAAAACGCGCGCTCGCGGCGTGGTCATCCATCTCCCTGGCCAGGTCGACACAGGCGCGAAGTACGGCGATGTCGCCGGGGTGGAGTCCGACAGCACGGTCGAGAGATCGGGCCGCGGACGCCCGATCTCCTCTGGCCAGTGCCGCCTGAACACCCTGCCGAAGAGCCAGAACTTCAGCCTTAGTCCGAGCGGTATCGGCGCTCTGTCGAGCGGCCTCGGATGCATCGGCCGAGCTGTCGGCGACATGGGATTGTTCGCGGATGGAACTGTCCAGAGCTCCGCGCTTGGCCAGAAGCTTGCGGTCGTGGGGTGCGATTTGCAGGAGAGCATCGATGGTCGCGTACGACCGTGTGGCCAGCTCTTTGCCCGACTCGCTGCCAAGACCCGCCCGCAGGGCGACGTCGGCCAGGGCAGCGGCGGCATCGATGCGCTCGTCGAGGAGTTCTTTACTGGTCTCGGCCTCCTCGCCGTCGTCGGGCAACTCGCGGGCGAGGCGCTCGTAGGCGTCGGCGGCTCGCTCGAAGTCCCCTTCGTCAAAGTAATCGGGTGCCACAAAGCGCAGTGCCGGCCGATAGTCGGGATCGATGTCCAGAGCACGCTGGTAGCTCTCTCGAGCGACGTCGATTCGATCGAGCTGTTCGTGCTGCAACCGGGCCATGCGTACGAGCAGCGATTTTTGTCGTTTCGGCTGGCGCGCGGTCGCGGCGATTTTGCGGCTCAGGACGACCGCGACGGCCTCGCTGTCGCCGCGGCTCTGCTCGAGCTTTTCGAGCGCATCCAGGGCCGGCATGTGATCTTGCACGATTTCGAGCACTGCGTGCAAACAGTGTTCGACCGCGGTATCGGCGTCGTCGCCACCGGCCTGGCGGTACAGCTCGCCGGCCCGGAACAGCGACTCGGCGCGGCTATCCCGTCCGGCCCCGACCGCATCATCTCCGGCCAACGACTCGTGGGCGCGCGCGGCCACGAGATGATTGCCCGCCCGCTCGTGAATATCGGCCAGACCGCGCCACACCGCCTGGCGCAGTTCGCCGACCAGCTGCTCCTCGGCCAGCAAATCGTCGAACACGGCAAGAGCGCGCTGGTCGTCGCCGACCCTGTGCAGGGCCGTGCCCAACCGGTAGCGGCACGTGGCCCGACGATCGGCCGGAAGGGCATCGCCGAGTTGTCCGCTGGCCAGGCTTTCGTA
Source organism: Pseudomonadota bacterium (assembly GCA_022360315.1). Taxonomy (GTDB): domain Bacteria; phylum Myxococcota_A; class Polyangia; order Haliangiales; family Haliangiaceae; genus JAKSDA01. Next base: position 11,907 of record JAKSDA010000428.1, on the reverse strand, counting down.
TCCGAGCACGACATCTGGCCAGGCTCGCTGTCGCCACGCGGCGTCGCCCAACAGGCCCAGGACCTGCCGGCGCAGCTCGGGGCTCGCTGCATCGTCATCTCGATCGGCCTCGACAAGAGCTTCGGCGGCTCGTGTGGCGGCATGAAACGCGTTCTCGACATCGTCGGCGTCGAGCCAGGCGGCCGCTGCGTCGGCCTCCGCGGCTGCGCGCTCGGCCGGATCCTCGACCAGAACAGCGCGGTCGGCGAGCGAGCGGGCCCGACCCTGATGATCGCCGAGCGAGGACAGCAGCCGGGCCTGTAAACCCAGAGCCAGCGCGCGTTTTGCGCCGCTTGTCTGCTCGGCCAGAATATCGTCGATATCGTGCAACGCTCCATCGGTGTCGTCGGGATCGTCGGCGCGCAACTGAGCGCGGGACAGGAGCAGCTCGACCCGCTCGTCGCTTTTCGGCTGGGCAACCAAAAGAGCGTCGATCCAGCGCCTCTGTCCGGCCAGGTCTCCGCGCCGGCGCTCGGCCTCGAGCAATGAGCGAGCCGCCGTCCGGGCGTGCTCCGGCGCCACGTCGCGGGCCAGCGAGTGAGCGCGATGATAGTCGTCCCGGGACTCGTCTTCGCGGCCCAGCTCCTCGAGTAGCCCGGCTCGTTCTAGCGAGTATTTGGCGGCCTGATCGAGGTATTGTTTGCCCGCGCTGACCCCTTCTCCACCGACCTGATCTGGTGCCCCGGCCCTGGCGCCCTGGCCCGGCTCCGACTCCGGTGCCCGGGCGAAAAAATTCTCGGCCGCACGGGTCAACGCGACCACGGCCGCGTCCAGCTCATCGGCCACGCCGGTGAGATCGCGGGTGCCGTGGAGCAAATCTGCCAAAAGCACATGGGCCCTGGCCGCGACCTCGCCCGTGCTGTGATACGCGGCTTGCCGCAACACTTCGCGCGCCGCGGTCGAGTCAGCCATCGCGGCCAGGCTCACGCCCAGCTCGATCTGGTGGCGTGCCGCGTCGCGCGGCGATAACTCTGCCGATTCGAGAAGGCGGTGCCACAGTTTCACCGCGCCGCGATGATCGTCCTGCCGCGCCGCCAGCGACGCTGCGCCCGCCAGCGCTGCGCTGTTGTCGGGCTCGACAACGAGCGCCTGCTCGTAGCGCTCGGCCGCGCGGGGGATGTGGTCGAGTCGCTGGCAGATCTCGGCCATGCGCACCAGCACGCCGGCCTGGCTGTGAGCATCACCCGACTCGGCCAGCAGTCGGGCGATTCGGTCGAGGATTTCGAGTGCTGTTTGGCGATCTCCGGTGGCCAGAGAGGCGTCGACCTTGGCCTCGAGAGCGGCGATGTTGGTGGGGTCGCTGTGGCAGGCCTCTTCGATCTCGCTGCGCGCGGCGTCGACGTCGCCCAGGTGAGTTTTCAGCAGCTCGGCAAGGCGCAGGTGGTCTGTCGATTTGCGCCCCGGGTCGGTCTCCAGGGATGCACGTGTCCGGATCAGCTGGACCAGGTCGGCAAAGCGCTCTTCGGCAGTGTAGCGCTCGACCAGAGCCGCCGAGGCCTCGGCGTGGTTGGGGACGCGCTCGACGATTCTCTCGTACAGCTGGGTCGCGGCCTCTGGCTGGGTTGTACGCAGAAATCTGGCCCCGGCCAGAGCAGCGCGGATCGCGGCAGCGTCGTCATTGACCAGTGCGACCACACGCTGATAGTGCGAAGCCGCCGCGCGCACATGCCCCTGAGCGGCCGCGATGTTGGCCAGGGCCGTGTGAGCCGGGGCAAAATCGGCGTGCCGTTCCAGCACCTTGCGGGCCAGCTCCCCGGCCTCGACAAATAGGGCCGGGCGAGTTGCCAAGACCGCCAGCATGCGCTCGGCGAGCAGTAATTTGTCGGGTCCGCTGGCCGCCAGCTCACCGCGATACGCTGCCAGTGCTCGCTCGGTGTCTCCGGCGAGCAAGGCGTCATCGCCCTGGCGCAGGTCGCGCGCCGCGCCGAGAAGTTGGTCGAGTACAGCCGTGCTGACGCTGTCGCCCTTGAACTTGTGTTGCCCTGGACCGGGCGGCTCGTAGACAATTTGGATAGCCCCGCGGGTGATGCGCACCCCGGTCAGCTTCACCCCGGCAACTTTTGGCAAGCGCCAGCCGGACCCGGGAAGCGTGTGCCAGAGGAGAGACTGCAGCGGGTCGATCTCGAACTGTCCCAGGCCAGTTGCCCACAGCACGGCGGATCGGTTCGCGCGCCTGTCGCCGTTCGAGCCTGTCGTGTCGGTGGCGTGCAACAGAACAGCGGCGATGCGGTGGGCCAAAAGCGGAGCCGGGACGGTGGTGAATCCATAGATCTGTGCCTCTCCGACTTGCACGCGAACCCCGCCGGGGCAGATACCGACATAGAGGCGAAACGTCATATCGCACGCGGTCTTGGTTTCGTAGACCTGTGCGGCGATCGACACGTAACCATCGGCGAGCTGGATGTCGAGATTCGACACCTTGAGCCGTTCGAGACCGGACAGCTGGTCCGATATGTAGCGCTCCACGCCCGATTGATCGACGTGCAGACGCGCCGTGCGCACCCGCGTGCGACGGCGCTGAAACTCCTCGGGCTCGGGGACAACTTCGGCCGAGGACAAAAAATTTGTAGAATCGGCTCCCGGGATCTCCAGCTCGAGCCGATCGACCTGGAGCCAATGGAACAGAGTCTGCTCGGCGAGGACCAGGCTGACGGCGCTGTGGCCTATGCCGAGGGAGAAGCCCAGCCGAGGGTTGTCATCCCGGTCCATCGTCGCGCTTAAAACGAGCTCTGAGCGACATACGTGCAGGGCTGATAACGGAAAGGCTGGTCGGCATTCTCCGACATGGCCTGGAGGACCGCTCGGTTGACCCCATTGAGAATCTCTTCGGCCATGCTGCTACAGCGCTCTTGCAGCCATCGTCGATATGTCTCGACGCCGCGTGCCTCGGCGATCTGACGGACCAGGCTGTCCTGGCGCTGCTGGTCGAACTCGCTGAGATCGGGGTTTTTGCGTTCGAGGACCTGGACGACGACGAAGTCGCTGCCGACCTCGTAAACCTCGGCAGCGAGCTGGCCTGCAGACAGCTCGTCGAAGATGGCTTCGACCAATTTTTCGGACGATCCCAGACCGCGGATGAGACCTTCGGGCTCGCGGGTGAACGGCCCGATCCGCTGCAACTTGGGCTTGGCAACCCCTTCGGGAATGACGATTTCTTTGGCCGGCTGCGCAGAGCCCCTGGCCGGCTGCGCAGATGCGGTTGCCGGCTGCGACGTCTTGTCGGCACCCGCTGGCGGAGCTGGCTGGTCGGGCGAGGCAGATGGCTGTACGCCCTGCCAGCTCGACTCGGCCGGGATGTCGCGGCTCTCGTAGATCAGAAAACCCTGCTCGTCTTTGGGCGGAAACTGCTGCTGTTGGAGCTGTTGGAGGATTCGTTGCCACTGCTCTTCGCTGATACCATCCGGTCGCCTGAGGCCACCGGGAGAAGGAGGCGCAGTCTTCTGCAGTTCGAAAAGCTCGTCGAGCTTCTTGCCCGCCCTGGCCGCGGCAAGAGCTGTCTCGGCATCGCGCCGGGCGCCTTCTTTCGCGTAGTACTCGAGTGCCAGCTTCTCGGCGATCTCGTGTTTTACCTGCTCGTAGGTGCGATCTCCTTCTTCGCGCTTGTCCTCGACCTTCAAGATGTAAAATCCATTCGGGGTTTCGATCACATCGCTGAACCCGCCCTTGTCGAGTTTGCCCAGCGCGTCGGCCAGGACCTGGGCCCCCAGACCCGGCGCCTTGAGCGATTTCCAGCCCAGGTCGCCGCCTTTTCTCTTGGTCCTCGCGTCTTCGGTCACCTGCGCGGCCAGTTTGGCAAAGTCGGCGCCTCCCTTCAGCTTGTCGTGAGCCGATCGGGCGGCGACCAGACCAGGATCGGGTTGTTCTGCAGCTGAGCCCGACTGGCTCGCGCCGCCCTCTTTACCGGGTACCTTCGCGCTCGGGGAGCGAGGGGCAACGCGTTTGAACATGATCTGTCTCACACGGACCTCGGCACTCCGTTCCTTGTAGAGGCGCTCATCGTCGTCGAATTTCTTTTTCACCTGGTCGGCGTGCCCGGCGAGATAGGCGCCGACCTCTGCCTCGGTGAGGATAAGCTTGCGCCGGTATTCCGGCGGGCGGAATTTGACCGCGTGGATCGTGGCCGTGGTGTTTTCGTACTCGAAGCGAGCGCGCGCCTCGTCGATCGAGGCAAGGGCCGAGCTCCGCAGCTGTGATCGCGTCAAATCAGCAAGGATTTCGCGGTGTTGCTCCTCTAAATAGTACTCTATGCTGGACAGACTCCACTGCTGGACCGCGCCTTCCAGAAGTTTGTTATCGAAGATCTTTTCGCCTTGATAGTCGCGGAAATAGTAGTCTTTGCCGTTGATCGGATAGCCGAGAACGAGCATCTTGCCGCTTGCCACCCGCTGGTGGAGTTCGGCATCGCTCAGCCTGAATCCGTTTTCCTCGGCGGCGCTGGCCAGGATCTCGCGCTCCAAGAGCTGGTCGAGAACCATCTGGGCGCGCTGTGTCCACGAGCTCCGTCGATTGCCGCCCTGGGTCCAGAAAATGCCGAACCGAAGCGAGTGAACCGAGATCTCGCGGTCCTTCACTGTCATGATCGTACTTTGATTGGCCGCGCCACAGTTGAGATCGAGGCCGCTCTGTGATCCAAAGGTGAAAACGAATGCCAGGATGATGATGGCAAACAGGATCCAGATGATGAACGATCTCGAATTTCGTCGTAGCTGCTCGAGCATCGGTCAGTTCCCCTGTGTCCGAATGGTGTCAGGGCTCGACCCTGACGGGAAAGGTGCGGCATCCTAGCCGGGCTGTGGTCGCCCTGCAAGCTCCGATTCGGTCTGGAATGCGGCTGCTCCAGGGAGTCAGGCCCGACCCGGCTGTACGCCGCAAATCTTGCCAATTGTCCGGGTTGCGTGATATTCCCAACGGGTCGGCCTTTTTGTCCGATGGAGTTTTTGTTGTTACCCATGCACTTCCGAGTAGTTGCTGACTGATGTCAGGCTGTCAAAAGCGGGACTGAAGTATGCTTTTCGATTGGGTCTACGGAATGTTTTCCAACGACCTGGCCATTGATCTGGGCACGGCCACAACCCTTACTTTTGTCAAGGGCCGGGGCATCGTGGCCAATGAACCTTCGGTCGTCGCGGTCCAGGGCGGCAACTCCGGGGTCAAAAAGGTCTTGGCTGTGGGCAAAGAGGCCAAGGAGATGCTCGGGCGAACTCCGGGTAACATCGTGGCGATCCGGCCGATGAAAGACGGCGTCATTGCCGATTTCGAGGTCACCGAGGCCATGCTGCGCTACTTCATCCAAAAAGCACATCAGCGCCGCACATTGGTCCGGCCACGGGTGATCGTATGTGTCCCGTCCGGAATCACCGAGGTCGAAAAGCGCGCTGTGCGCGACAGCGCATTGGCGGCCAGTGCGCGCGAAGTGTACCTCATCGAGGAGCCCATGGCCGCGGCCATCGGTGGTGGTCTGCCGATCACTGAACCATCCGGCAACATGATTGTCGATATCGGCGGTGGCACTACCGAGGTGGCGGTCATTTCGCTTGCCGGGATCGTCCTATCCAAATCGATCCGAGTGGCCGGGGACAAGATGGACGAGGCCATCGTCCAGTACATCAAGCGCAAGTACAACCTGCTCATCGGCGAGCGCACTGCCGAGGTCATCAAAAAAGAGATCGGTTCGGCCTTTCCGCTCGCAGATCCCATGACAGTGGAGGTCAAGGGACGCGACCTGGTCGCGGGTGTGCCCAAGACACTGGTCGTCAACTCCGACGAGATCCGGGAGGCCTTGCAGGAGCCGGTCAACGCTATTGTCGATGCAGTGCGCACGGTCCTCGAGCGGACTCCTCCCGAGCTGTCGGCCGATATTGTGGACAAGGGCATTGTGTTGTCGGGTGGAGGCGCCTTGCTCAAAAATCTCGATGTACTTTTGCGGGAAGAGACCGGGCTTCCTGTCATGGTATGCGAGAATCCGCAACTGGCTGTGGTGCTGGGAACCGGCCGCGCTCTGGACGAGCTGCCCTTGCTCAGGGAGATCGCCCTGCATTGACGTGCTGGCCGACCAATACCCGCGCGAAATGTCGGGGTCACCGGAGCGGCCAGCGAGTGACCGGACGAGAGTGACCGGAGTGATGAGATGCTCAAGCGGCGCTTCGTAAACTACGGCCTCGCCGGTATCCTGCTCGTCATCCCCGTCTTCATTCTGCAAGCCAATCTCAAGGAGCCGAGTGCGATCAACGGATTTGACCAGGCCATTTTGCGTATCTCGTCGCCATTGCAGGCTCTTGCCTCGTGGGTGATCGAGGGCATTGGCGGAGTATGGAACCGCTATATCTGGCTGGTCGACATCGAAGAAGAGAACGAGGAGCTCCGGGCTGACAATCGCAAGCTGCGGCTAGAACTGGCCGCGGCCAGGGGTCGTGCGACTGACATCGAGGTACTGGAGAAGCTGGTCGGCCTGCGCGAAAAGACTCCGGCTGACACGGTTGGTGCGCGGGTCATCTCGGCGAGCACCAACGCATTTTTTCGGGTCAACCGGATTCGCCTCGAGACCGGCGAACACGAGCTGGCCACCGGCATGCCAGTGATCAGCGAAGACGGCCTGGTCGGCCGAATCGGCCGGGTGTACGGCGACTATGCCGACGTACTTCTGGCCATCGACCCGCAGTCGTCGATCGCGGTGCAGGTCCAGCACAGCGGCAGTCGGGGCTCGCTGCGCGGCATGGGCCGCGACAACTCCTACGCCTGCGAGATCGAGATGCTCGAGCGGCGCAAAGAGCCCGTCAAGCAGGGCGATCTCATTGTCACGACCGATCTGGGCGACTTTCCCGGCGGAATACCGGTCGGCCGAGTGGCCGACGTGGCGACCAAGGACTACAGCATCTTCGAGGCGGTCGAGGTCGATCCTGTGGTCGATTTCGCCAATCTGCGCCAGGTGATCGTCATCCTGGCCAAGCCGCCGGCACCTGACCCGGACGCCGACAAACGCGGTCGCTCCGGCCAGGCTTTTGGCGCGACTCCGTATTGATCGGGCCTGTTGCAGAGGGTTTCACAACCCCGCGCATCTGCCCGGCCCTCTGCGTATCGCAAACCGTATACTGACCCCATGGACTGGCCTTTGCCCATCGACGTGCTGTTGCGTTGCGAAGACGAGCGCTCCGAGTGGAAGATGGGCGTCGCAGACAGGGAGCAGGCCACCGAAACACTCGCCGCCTTTGCCAACGACTACCGGCGAGTAGGCGGTGGAGCGTTGCTCTGTGGGGTGGAAGAGGTCGAGGACGAGCACGGTTTCAAACAGGCCCGCCGGATCGGCCTGACCGCGGCTGAACTCGAGAAGATCAAGAATGAAATTCTGTCCAAATGCCAGCATCAAATCAGCCCTCCGCTCATTCCTGACGTGCGCGAAGAAGTTGTTGCCGGTGAACCGACCCGCAAACTGCTGGTCTTCGATGTTGCCGCTTCCGGGCGAGTTCACTGGGTGAGCTCCAAACGGGGCAGGAACGTCTTCTACCGGGTCAAGGACCAGACACACCGCGCCCCGCCGGAGGTCATCACCGAATTGATGCGCGACAAGGGCGCAGCCCCGCCATTTCTCGACGAGGCTTGCCCCGACGCAACGGTCGACGATCTCGACCATGTCGAAGTGGACAACACACTGTCCAGGTTTGGCTTGCCACACGCCAGTGACCATTATCTCACGCCCGGGGTGAGGCTCGACTCGCGCACCCCGCCTCTAGTCGTGGATAGGAACGGGATTGCTGTGCCGACCCGGCTGGGAGTCGTGCTCTTTGCGCGCGATCCAACCCGGTTCATGCGCGGCGTCTCGGTCGTCATGGCGGTCTATGACGGCTCCAGTCGCTCCGCTGCCCGGAGTCAACGGTTCGATTTTCTCGGTCGTCCGATCCAGCGCCTACTCGACGACGTGGTCGTCAAACTGGCCCTCTACAACGGATACGATATCGACAAATCGCCACACAACGACAACCCATCGCCGACTCGACCTCGCTACTCTGAACGCGCCCTGCGCGAGGCCGTGGTCAATGCTTTTGCCCATCGTGACTACGCGTCCGACGAACCGATCCGCATTGATATCTTTCCCGATCGACTGGAGATCTCCAGCCCGGGCGGACTCATGCGCGATCTGGAAAGGGAGCGGGTCATCGCTGGAGAGTCCTCGCCGTCGTGGCGAAATAGTTCGCTGGTCAGCTTTCTGGTCAAACTCGGTCTGGCCGAGAATCTCGGTCAGGGTCTCCGCACCATGATCGACGAGTCGGTCGCTGTGAGCGGAAAACAGCCCGAGTTTCGCGTCGAGCACAGCCGCTTCGGCGTGGTTCTATTCGCCTACCGCACCGCCCTCATCCCGGCCAGCGAGCGGGGGTCTACCCCGGTGCTTCCAGGCCAGGCGGGTATCCTGCTGGTAAGCGTTGGCGCTCCGTCGATTCGGCCCATGGTAGAGAACTCGATCGCCGGGCTCGGGCTGGACCGCGCTCATGTGCTGCTCGATTTCGTGGCAGACTATATCGAAGCCCGGCCCGAGCCGTGGTCGGCGGAGGCCACCAGGCTCAGGAATGAACTCAACCGGGTTGTGGAAAACCCACAATACGGACAGTTGCACCTGTTTTATCGCGGCCCGGTGGCCCTGGCACCCCTTATTGGCGCTGTGATCGCGCCAATAAAACCGCTATTCTTGTACCATATCGAGGACGGTCGCTATTTTCATGCCTACACCCTGGACAGGAGGTTTTTACGACGATCGAAGTAGATCCACGGCACGGCTTGACAGACAGGCCCGTCATCGCGTGAGCGGTGATCGTCAATCGGGTGAATTGCCGGAAAGTCCGGGGACGGATGACCGGCAGCCGAGGCCGACATGGCGGTGCTGGCCCGGCCAGCATCCAAGGGGTCGGCAAGGTTCAGAGACTAGGATCCGAGCGAAAGCGGTAACGATCCCACGAGCGCCCGACGTCTTTCGAGACGATGAGATAGTCCGTACTACCGCAATAATCCGCACTGCTCAGCCAGCACGCGCACCTTGGTAAAACCCGGCGAGCAGACCGTGAAACGGTAGAAGGCGGGGATAAAGAGCCCCGTCGGTAACAAGCAAATCGGCTAAAGTGAAAACGCCGTGAGTCGAAAGGACCAAGAGAGCAAACCACCCTGAAAACAGCCGATCGAATCGCCGGCCTCCCTCCGCCCGACCGCTCCGAATGAACTCCGCCTCGCATTGCACGCCGGGTCGTCCGGCCAACCGGCCGGGTATACGCTGATGCTGCACAAATGATACCCTATCAGTATGAGTCAATATAAAAAGCTACGTCTTGCACTCGCTCTCGGCCTGTGGATATTTGCCGGAGTCGCGGCATGGCGCGGTGCGTGGGGGCCACTCGTGGCACTATTGGCCGTTTCCGCGGTTGTAGTACTCACGTTCTTGGCTCCTGTACTGTGGCAACGATCCTCGCGAGCGCAACGCGGAGACCGAGGCAAATCCGATTAACTGTTTGTCTCGATAGGGATTCACGAGCAGGAAATTGCCCGCAACAACGTGAATAGAAATATCGAGATAGAAACCATCTCGATATTTCTATGGTTAGAGATAAGCGAGAAAATTCTCTACAATGCGGCGGAAGATGCCCTGGGTGTCGACTGCAGTGGCGATTACCCGGGCGGGATCCAGGCCCAGTTCGGGATGGGCCTCAGCTTTACTGTAGGTGGTCTGACGCGCTTCTTCGCGGCTCATTTCGGCGTGAAACTGAACCCCCCAAATGGGCCGATCGCCGAGGCGAAAAGCGTGGTTGGCACAGGTTTCTGTCCGCGCAAGGACCTTCAACCCGTCGGGCCGAACCTCTTCGAGATGGGAGACGAACACGCGAAAACTCGGGCCAAGCCCGGCCAAGAGCGGGTCTTCGCCGATCACGTCAATATCGAAAAAGCCGACTTCAGGCGTTCGCGCCGGACCCACTGCATCCGGTCCGAGAAAAGCGCGCGCGATGACCTGCTGGCCAAAACAGACCCCCAGGATGGGCAACTCGCGGTCCGCACAACTGCGCACCACTTGCAACACCGGCTCGACCCAGTCCGGGACCTCAACAATGACCGAAGCGGCCGATCCTGTGATCACCAATCCACAAACCGAGTCTGGATCGGGCGCAAACCGATCGCGGCCGGGACGCCAGACCTGCGTGGTCACGGCCTGGAGCACCGGTACAAAGTTGCGCGCACCACCCTGCGGGTCGAGGTAACAATCGAGGATGAGAAGTGGTTTCACAGCGCGTCACGCGGCTCGGGATTGGCCGCTTCATCGAGCATGCCGTTGTACATCATGAACAGGACCAATAAAGCGAGCTGCCGGTTTTCTGGCGAATTCTTGCTCTCGATGCTCATCGTGCTAACTCGGCCCTCGCCTGCCGCAATGCTGCCATCCTGGTAGACCCGCACCTCAACAACCTTGAGCCCGGCTTCACGCTGCGCCTTGTGCGACAGAAAAATCTCGCCGCCTGTGCCGGTCCGGATCGGGATCGACGCACCTCCACGCAAACGTATATTGTCCTTGTGCAGCCAGGCCAATAGCTTGCCCCACCGATCGGTCACTCTACCGCGGTCGTCGATCCGAGCCGGCGTGCCCTGGGACCACAGGATGGCTCCGCTCTCGCGCACACTGATCTTGCTCTCCTCGTCCACTCGGACAACAAGTCGATTTGTCGTGGTCTCCGGGTCAGGAGTCACTACCGGACCACGCGGTCCACCGCCGCACGAAACCAGCCCTATCGCCAGAACAAGGCACGTCGCTAACCGCATCAGTGAGATCTACCACAATCACCCGGCTGCAGACGACTCAATGAACCGCCGCGGACCACGGCACAGTTTGTTCAAACTCAACTAAAACGACCAGATATGACACCCACGTGCGTGAGCCCGAACAAGCCGCAGTACAAGTATCGCCAGTCGCAATCCACCGCAACTACGAGCTAGACGAAAAGCCTTGCATCATTGGCTCGACCTCTCGGTAGTTAACTTCAGATGCGGATTGGTCGTTTTTGATTGCACAATCGACTAATTCGACTATCACTTTGGGCAAGGACCTGGCGGACCTGCCACGGCTCCTCGATGGAACTACTGGTTGGACAACCAATCGAGCCAAGGAGAACGATATGAAATCAACGACGACATTTGTCCTGACAGCGATCGCTTCGCTTGCTCTTGTCGCTGCAGCCTGTTCGGGAAATCAGCAACCCGCTGCGACTGGTACATCACCTTCTGCCAAAGCGGCGCACCCCTCCCAGGGTGCGGATTCCTCTCAGCCTGATATCGTCGACATCGCGGCCAGCGCAGGCTCATTCGATACTCTGGTCACAGCGGTAAAAGCTGCGGGGCTGGTAGACGCCCTCAAGGCAGACGGCCCTCTCACCGTGTTTGCGCCGACCGATGAGGCATTTGCCAAACTGCCAGCGGGCACGCTCGATAGCCTGCTCAAGGATAAGGAGAAGCTGACTGCCATTCTCACCTACCACGTTGTACCTGGCAAGGTCATGGCGTCTGATGTCATGGGCCTGACATCCGCCAACACTCTGAATGGACAGTCGGTACCCATTGATACGTCCAACGGTGTTCGCGTCGGTGCTGCCAATGTGGTCAAAACCGATATTGTGGCCCGGAATGGCGTCATTCACGTCATTGACACCGTACTCTTGCCGCAATGAGCACAGACCCTGTCAGCAGCCTGGTCGGCCATAATGGGTACTTAGAGCCGGTCCAAAAACTCTCCGCGTCGCCAGAGCGGCGATCCATCACCGCCAGCGGGCTTGCTCGTCGGTCAAATACAGCCAGTATTCTCCACTCCTCGCGCACCCACTGGCGGCGCGCCTCGTCGCTCTGGCTCGG
>JAKSDA010000209.1 GCA_022360315.1 Pseudomonadota bacterium | reverse complement strand
GTACAAAATTTTTCCGAATTTCGCCTCAATTGCTCAATTGTGCTGTTCTCGGCCAAATCACACTGCACAGAAAGGGCGCAAAATGGGCGAATTTTCTTGTAATATCAGCACATTAAGGATTTAGGGACGGGAACTAGCTAGCGAGGCGTGCCCTCCGACCTCGGTGGTCCGAACCAACGCCTCAGTATCGCCTCGGCCGGTTTGCCCTTGGGCGTGTAGCCGCGATCGTCAGCGCCGCCCTTGCCGTACCAGTTCCAGAAAAAAACTCCGCGCAGAGTCGGAGTATTGTCCCAGGCGCCGACAAACGCTGCGTAGAGTCGGCGCTGTTCTTCGACATCGACCGGCCCGGCCATGAGGTAGTCCCACGGCCGGGTCGCTGCGCCGTCGACGCTGGTGTAGCCCACTTCGGTGATCCACAGCGGCTTTTTCCGGGCCCTGGCAAAACCGACCAGCTCGCTCCGCACCCGCAGCCAGGCCTCTTTCAGATCTGCCTCGGTGGCGTTTTTGTCCCGGCTCAGCTCGAAATAGCCGGTCACGCCGATGATATCGAGACGACGCCAGAAGCTCACCTGAGTGTAGTGATCCCAATTGGCGCTGTAGATCAGCTGTCCGCTGTACATGCGCTCGATCCGTGAGATCAAATGATACCATCGGTATTGCCACGCTTCGGTGCTGCCCAGTTCACTGCCGAGGAGGAACGCCGCCGCCCGTTTTTCGCCGGCAATGGCTGCATAGTGCGCGATGAAGCGCTCGTAACTCTGCCACCACGCATCGGTGTCGCGGGGCCGAAGGGTGCCGCGCCACTGGCCAGGGGACAGTTTTCGTACCGTGACAATGGGAAACACCAATACATCGAGCTCGCGCTGGTGCGCGCGATCGATAGCATGTCGCAAGGTGGCATCGTCAATGGTCTCCGGCCCCGCCGCGATCCGGATCGAGTTCACATCTCGCTGCGCCCAGGTAACCACCAGGGCGACGTAATTGGCGCCGACATCGGCGATCTCGTCGATCATCCGATCGAAGCGAGCGACATTTTTGCGGCCGTCCGGGTACAGACCCAGAGCGATGCCACGTACCGCCGGAGGGCCGCCCGAATCACCGGCCGCTCGAGCCTTTGGCCGCTTCGCTCCCGACCGAGCCCGCCTCGCGCCGCTTGCCGGGGATGGCCCGATGACTACTTTTTTTGCGCCTTTTTGCGGCGGGTTTTTTTTTTTT
>JAKSDA010000320.1 GCA_022360315.1 Pseudomonadota bacterium | reverse complement strand
CGCCTGACGAAACAGCACCTTTTGCACGGCATCGTAGGCCCACTTGGGGAGAATCTTGGCGAGTTTTCCCAGCCAACCTCGCAATTGTTGCCAGGCACTGGCACGATTGGCGTTTCGAGGACCGATCAGGGTCGCAAGCTCACCGATGGCAATGGAGGTACTTGACGCTGTGGCCAGAGCCATGGCGAGCGCGATGGCACCGGGAGGCAGCTCAAGCAAGTCCTCGAACGGCAACTGCCCACAGACTGAGTCAGCACAGAGTGCGACGAAGGCAGGCGAAAGGATGATGCCTTCGTCATCCCAACGTTCTGCAACAGGGATCGATTGTGTCAGCTGTCCACGACGTCGTTCGATCTTGAGGGACGCGACCCGCATTAGACTCTTGCGGGAAACGTTCTTGCTTGCCGTCACACGGGGGATTTTCTTCTGTGCTGCGTCCGAACATAGCAGCAGTGCTGGCAGATCTCGTCCGTCGGGCATACCCCAACGTGGATCTGCCACAAGCGTGTAGTTCGCATGCGCGCACAGAGTTCTCTGGCGACTCCCCTGTAGGGGCAAAAGCCCAACGTAAGCGCCCGATCAACCAAGGATGGTGGGCCGACAATGTAGGCATGCACGCTCGTCCGAATGAGCAAAAAACAGAAGAAACGCTGGACAAAGGACTATGCACGGCAAGTGCTCGAGCAGGTGGAGTGCAGTGGCAAGAGTGATGTGGAGATGGCTCGGAAGCTGGGGGTCAGCCCGCAGCGGATTTATTGGTGGAGAAATCGACTAAAGAAGCAAACACAAAGCAGACGGGCAGCTTTGCCTGCATTCGTCGAGGTTACAGTCGCAGACAAGAGCAGTCCCAGTCGCCCCTTCGAGATTTATACTCATGGAGAGCGGAAGGTAGTGGTATGGCCCGGGTTCGACTCTGAGCAACTGGGTCGGGTGCTGGCGGTGATGGAGAAATCGTCGTGTTGAGTCTGCCGCCAGCAGTGCGCATCTTCGTGGCGACCCAAGCGACGGATATGCGCAAATCATTTAATGGGCTGAGTAATGCGACACGGCACGTGATCGAGCAAGATCCGCTTTCAGGGCACCTGTTCGTTTTCTTCAACCGGAGAAAAACGCTGGTCAAGGCTCTGTACTGGGATCGTACGGGATTTTGCCTGTGGGCGAAAAAACTCGAACGGGGGACATTTCGACTGCCAATCCAGCAGGACCGCGCGGTGGTTGAGATGGAGGCGGCTGAGCTGGGTTTGATCCTGGAGGGGCTCGAACTGCATAATGCGAAACGACGCAAACGCTGGACGCCCCACGATAGTATTTCGAAGGAATCTGCCCGTTGAGGTTGCCATGATCGCCGTTTCATGATCTAAAAGACAGCGAGATATGGCGCCTGTCCCTCCAAATCGTGGCATCGACGAGGTTTGCGTCGAACTCGAGAGAATGTTCGACGCTGGCGAAAAAGCCGCCCTGCTTGGCGCCGTACGCCAGCTGCTGGGGTCTGCCCTGGGACAGGTGGATCAACTGAGCGCGCGGGTTGGCGAACTTCTGCACCAGCTCTACGGCCGAAAGTCCGAGCGGCTCAATCCAAATCAGCTGAAACTGGCCCTAGCCGAATTGCAGGACGAGGGCGAGCCCGACCAGCCAGCTGTATCGATTCCACCGTCCGAGGGGGAGCCTCGTCTACGACCAAAAGATACCGATAAGGTCAAGAAACGGGGTCGTAAGCCGCTTCCGCCGGATTTGCCTCGCGACGAGATCCGAGTGGTGCCGACTGCCGAACAACTGGCAGAGATCAGCGGCAAGATGACGCTGGTTGGTGAGCAGAAGAGCGAAGTGCTCGAATACGAGCCTGCACAGTTTAAAGTCCTGGTTTACGTGGGCGAGGTTTGGTCCAACGACGAAGGCCAGATCGTCACAGCGCCAGTCCCCGACAAGGTGATCGACAAGGGGCTTCCAGGGCCGGGTCTGCTCACCCAGGTCGTGATCGCCAAATACCGCGACCATCTTCCGCTCAATCGACAAACCGTCATCTATCGGCGCTCGGGTGTGGAACTGTCGCGCAACACGTTGGTCGATTGGGTCGCAGCAGTTGCATATATCCTGGAGCCGCTTGCCAAACGCATCTATCAGCGGGTGATGACAAGTCACGTGGTGCAGGCCGACGACACCACGTTATCTGTGCAGGACCGGCGCAAGGCCAAGAACATTAAGAAAGGCCGTTTGTGGGCACTGGTCGGCGATCACGACTATGTCTCCTATCGTTATGCCGAAGACTGGCGCGGCGACACGACAGCTGGATTTCTGTCTGCCCGAGTAGGCTGGATGCAAGTCGATGGCTACAAGGGTTACGAGCAAATTTTCGCGCTCGGCATGGCTGTCGAGGTTGGCTGTTGGATGCACTGCCGTCGCTACTTCGTAAAGGCGTTCAAACGCAACGATCTCCGCGCTGCTAAGCCACTGGAGCTGATCGGCGCGATGTACAAAATCGAAGCCGAGTCCAAAGAGGCAGGCGAGTCCCACGCGCAGAGACTCGAGCGCCGGCAGCGAGATACCCAACCCATTGTCACAAAGCTGGGCGAGTGGATTGAGGAACATGCCGCCAAAGAGCCCCCATCTACGGCTTTGGGCAAAGCCTTGACCTATGCGCGCAACCAGTGGCAAGCACTGCTTCGACCGCTCGAAGACGGTGCGCTCGAACTAGATAATGGCGATGTCGAGCGAACCATGCGCGGCCCAGCCATGGGTCGGAGAAACTGGCTCTTTGCCGGTTCGGACGAGGGGGCCAAGCGAGCCGCTATCATTGCCAGCGTTTTGGAATCTGCCACTCGTCATAAGCTCGATCTCCGACAGTACCTCTACGACATCCTTGTCAAGCTCAGCTCCGGCTGGCTCAACCGACGCCTCGAGGAGCTCCTTCCTCATCGTTGGCGCGAACTACACGCTACCGCTGTGCAACAGACATCCGAGCAAGGCCAAGATTCCAGCTAGCTCCACTACTTGAAAACTAGGTGTGGTTCTACAGCCGTGCCTTCTTGTGTGTTGCCAGAAATGCCCAGTCCAGTGGCGTTCCAGAAAACGCGGAGTTGGCGTGATTTGCCCGTCGATTCTTGTGGAGCCGGTTGCCGGTGCATAGCGGCGTGAGCGTAATTGGAGTGACTGAGGGTGATGGTTTGGCCCTGGGGCGTGGGCACTTCAACTAGCTCGGCGTCGGTTTGAAGCAGGAGTGGAGGGAATCAGAAGCGGGGCTACCGTCTGTGACGAATTTTCGTGGCAGTGGAGGATGGAGGGAAGAGCACCGATATGCGCGATACATTCGATGACTGGCGTACTAGGTGTCAATGAATGCGCTTACCCCGATTCGTCGTCGCCAATCGTCAATTGGCGACGACGCAACCGAGCTATGTAGCAATGCCTCGGACAAACTCAGGCTTGCTTCTCATTGTCCTCGTCATCGCTGTCGGATGGTCTGGATTCGGTGGACTTTCCATGAGCATGATCATTCCCTGAGCCGGATTGCTTGGATTCTTCGTTTTTGCCTTCACGACGGCTGGGCTCGAATCCAAGCTCGGCTAGTACGCCTCTGATGAGGGCGAGCATCAGCATGATGTCGGATTCGTAGCCTTCTGCTGCTTCTGCCATTATCGTGAGTATACGGTCTGGATCTTTCTGGTAGGCAAGTGCCAGTTTTTTGAGTTGTGTGGCCAGGTAACTAGGCTCGTAGTCGTCATCGACTTCAAGCTCGTCGTTGCCCTCCTCGTCCTGGCTTGTCTCCGGGGGCCAAAACGACGGCACGCTGCAGAATGCAAAGGCGAATTTGTACTTTCCAACAAGATTCAACCTCGACATCACGCGGCATCTCGTTTCTCCTCTCGTGGAGCATGCCGTGGCGGTGATGCGTTGGCGCCCCATCAACTCTCGCAGGTTTGCCGCTATTTTGCTTTGGGTGTTGTTTTTCTTAGCCATGCGGGTGAGCATGTGCTTTCATCCGCATGCCGGATACCCGCAGATGGTCGGGCGGATTCTTTGAGACGCCCATGTAGGGGTCAGTTGCGGGCCGGTCAATGCTACCCTGGATACGGTCTTCGCCAAACACTCTTGGCTTGCCGGTGTTGCTTTGCAATTGCCTAGTCTAGTTCCCGTCCCGGAATCCTTAATGTGCTGATATTACACGAAAATCCGCCCATTTTGCGCCCTTTCTGTGCAGTGTGATTTGGCCGAGAACAGCAGAATTGAGCAATTG
>JAKSDA010000524.1 GCA_022360315.1 Pseudomonadota bacterium | reverse complement strand
GGGCGCGCCGTAGGACGGCGAAACCACCGCGTGGCCATCGCCGACGGTCACCGTGCGTTCGGGATTACGCGCGTGGTGCACATAGGACGACGGAATCCTGTCGATCAGCGCGAGCAACTCTTCGCGGCCGATGCGCACGCGTTCGCCGTCGATCTCGGCGCCGGTCTGGCGCCAGTAGTCGAGCGATTCGGGGTCCTGAAAGTCGCAACCGATTTCCTCGGCCACCCGCATCGCGAAGTCGTGCATGAGCTCCACGCCTTCCTGGTTGCAGACCTCGAGAATCGGGATACCGCGTTTGATCTCGGGATGGTGAACGACTTTGGCGCTGGCGACGGCCGCGCGGCGCGCGGCGCTACCGCCCTGACGCCGGCCGCGGCGTGATGCGCGTGCGGGTGAATTCATAGTTGTAATCCGATCTTGCGGCCATCGTGGAACGCGTAAGGCGCCTGGCGCGGCGCCGCGGCGTCGCCGATGACGTGAAATTTGACGTCGCTGCCGGCCAGCGCCAGTTCGACGTCGTTGTAAACCGTATTGGTGGTGGCGGTCACGATCGCCGACGCGGTCACTTCGGTGGTACTGCCGTCGAGCAGGGATTGAACTTCGGCGCGGTCGCCATGCCAGCGGGTAATAATCGATTCGGGCATGAAGTTCACGCCAAGTTTTTTCAGCGCGGCGCGAATCTGAAAATCCGATGCGGTGCGGGTCAATTCCTTGCCGATCATCGCGTCCGGCGTGACGATGGTGACTTCGTGACCCGAATCGGCGAGGTGCCAGGCGGTACCGGCGCCGCGCCAGTTGCCACCCTCGTCGAGCAGGATGACCGCCTCGCCGAGTTCGGCCTGATCGCGAAAGACTTCCTCGCAGGCAAACACCTTGCCGTTTTCGAGCCCGGGCAATTGTTCGGCCTCGGGCAACCAGCGCTGGCGCGCGAGCCCGTCCGGCAGCGAGCCGGTGGCGAGCACGACTTCGTCCGCGCCGAATTCGAGAATATCGGTTTCATCCATCGGCGAGAAATAACGCACGTCGACGCCGAGCTGTTCGAACTGGCGCAGATACCAGCCCATCAGTTCGGTGATCTGACCGCGGCGCGGCGCGAGACCGGCGAGCCGGAACTGCCCGCCGAGATCACCGAGTGCCTCCGCGAGCGTAACCTCGTGGCCGCGTTCGGCGGCGACCCTCGCGGCTTCCATGCCGGCGGGACCGCCGCCGACTACCAGTACTTTCCTGGGCGCATCGACCTTGGTGAAACGATCCCCGCCCCATTCGAACTCGCGCCCCGCGGAAGGATTGATCAGGCACGAAATCCAGTAGTCGCGCGAGCGCCGCCCCCAGCACATCTGGTTGCAGGAAATGC
>JAKSDA010000487.1 GCA_022360315.1 Pseudomonadota bacterium | reverse complement strand
TCGCTGTCGATATCGGGCTGATACGGGCCGATCTTGAATCCGAAGTTCCAATGCGATGGCTCCACCGCTGTCTGCTCCTCGACCGGTTGAAACTCTTCCCAGTACGGATCAAACTGATTCTGTGCCACGGCTGACCCGGTCGGGGAGAACAGGCATACGCAGGCAGCACCGGTGGCCAGGCCGAGCCGCCAGGGTTCGCGGTGACCCGCTCTTCGCCGAGCCGTTGCGCTGCGGTGGGTCTGCTTTCTCCGGCGTTTGCGCCGCCAGCGGACCAACCAGAGAAGGCCGACGAGGATCAGTTTTCCTGCCGGGCCGGTGTATTCCCACAGTGCTGCGACACCGACCAGCGGACTGAGCACCACGATAAAGGCGATTCTCGCCGCAGTACTGGTTTCTGCATAGCGTCCGAGTCCACCCACATGGTCGTAATAAAACTCGATGATGGCGCGGCCCAATGCAAAATGCGCCAGCGTTCTGTCGCGAAAATCGCGCAGTGTTTGAGTAAACCAGTGGTCATCGCCAAACGTGCTGGTGACCAGGCAAACACCGCCTTCGGCGCTGCCGCCGTTGCGCTGGTATTCTTCCCAGAAGTCGATGACCGCTCTGGGCTGAGCATTGCCCAGATTTACGGCGGCAAAATTGCCGGCGTCATCGATAACAAGTAGAACAAAACTGTAGTTCACATCGTTTTTCAGCCCGCTTATGCGCATCTCCTCGGCAGTGCCCGTCGCGGTTCCACAGATAAATTTGGGATCGAAGTACTGCAGCGCCGCAGGTAAAGTCGTGTCGGGATCCGGACTGCTGCCGGCGTCGATCGCCGTACCGGCGTCGACCATACCCGCATCGGGCACACCGCCGTCGCCATTGGCCGCGAATGCTCCGGACGGAAATGCTCCGGCTGACGAATATCCCCGCAACGAGGTCCAATGTACCGCCGCAACTGAGCTCTCGTCGCCGCATAACTGTAGTGCCGATTCGTACTCGGGATCGTCTTTCGGTTTCGAGAACACCGGCTCGTCGTCGCCCTCTTCAACACACAGTACCTGATAGTGTTTTATGTCGGCATTGCGGCTTTCCGAGTTCTTCCACTCGATCACTGCAGCATTCTCACCCGGCTCCACTGTGGCTTTTTCTGGCACGGGCGGCGGCTCGGAGTCGATATTTATGATCTCGGTTTCGAAGTGGGTGTCGTCGGGCCGGCTGTTGCCATCGTCGTCAAAGGTGAGCCATATGCGTCGCGGTCCGGTGTCCTCACGGCAGCTCCCCTCGGTGAACATGAACTGATTGAGCGCAATGAGAAATCGGTCGCCGCGCACTGCATCGAGATCGCCGATGGTCTGGATCGTCCTGCAATTGGCTGCCCGGTTGTCCTCGTTGTAGTCTTGACTGGTGCAATCGCTGCCTACCTCGAGTCTCGCCTCCGGTGTGCTGTTGGATTGGTACGATCCTTCGAGTGCGACCTGAAACTTCGTATAGTCGACATCACCCTGGAACTCACCACTTTGCTGCGCACACAGACAGCGGGCATAGTTAAAATGCCGTTCGAGCAGTATTTGGTTGGTTTCCGAGCGGAACTCGACATCAGTTCCCTCGGGCGGGTTGTCTATCGGCAGGCGAATATCGAATTCAACAGTCCCGCTCTCGACACCGGCACGAGCTTCACCGCTCATGGCAACATCGAAAATCAGAACCGAAAATGTGCAAAAAATCGTGCAAAAAATCGTATGTACAGTAGGCCGAGTCATGAGCAGTGCTGTCTTTTTGCCAGGTCGGCTTTGCAAAGCCAGTGCCGTGTGCGTAGAAGCGTAAGGTCGCGAAGACGCTATCATGCGACAGAACGGCCAGCGATGCGTGTGACTTGCTGACGCAATCATTGCCAGAGCCTTGCCAAAACGGCAAAGAAGTCGCCCCACAGCCTGCCCCGAGTGAGCCAATCAGCTGATATTACTTGATTTATTCAGCTATTACAAAGTTGTAGGCAAGCTCGGAGCGAGCGGCGACCGCGGGGTTGGTGGTGCGCTCGACAAACGTCACAATGCCGCTCTGTCTGACCGAGATCACAGTGGATGAGCACGTGCCGTAGTGCGGCGTCGCAATGAACAAAGGCGAGAGTACTCGCTCGAGTTCCAGGCCCACGCCGGTGTCGGGCAGAAGTTCGTCGGGGCTGCGGCGAGAATCAGCCAGGGCATCGAGCATGGCGTTGGAGTCGATGGGCGACTCGGGGGTTGCCGACGCCATGGCATTGGCGAGAACCTCGCGCCCGTTTTCGACCTTGGGCCACGGCGTATTCAGTGAGGCGTTGCTCACGCCGTGCACCCCGGGCTCGATTGGTTGTATCTGTCCGCTCTGCTGTTTTGCGTTGGACAGGTACCAGGCCTCGCCGAGTTGGCCGGCGATTAGATTAAATCCGTCGTACAGATGGCCGCTCTCGGCCACAGTTGCGAGATACGTTTCGGGCGGGTCGTCGCTTTCCAGGTAATCCCGTACCAGCCAGCCTCGGGATTGGGTCGATTGCAGTGTCTTTGTCGGGGAGTTCGATCGCGGTTTGCGTACATTGGTGATCGCAGCCCAGCGTCCGGATCTGGTAATGCCCAACCAGGTGCCGCCGGCCTTCAAGTCGCGCCCGGCCAGGACGTGTGGCGTACGGTCCCAAAACGCTGCCGGTGCCGTGGGACGTGCATAGTACTCGTCCCGGTTGGCCGCGATGACCAGAGGGTATTCGGGGTGGGCCTTGAGAGCAAAGAGAAACGTGCACATGGTATTAGACAGGAACGCATTGAACAGACACGCATTAGCTGTGGATTAAACCAGGTGTTTCTGTTCTGTCGATCGGATTCACGACCTGGCCCGCTTTTGGTCACCTTGTTTGGTGTCGCGGAATGCGCGGTCGATCGATTCGCTCAATGATTGGGCACGTGGCAGAAGCTCAGCTGTCGAGGCGGTGCCATATACCGCTCGGTAGTAAAGCTCAGTGAGTTCAGCGAACTCGGACGCACCTGGCATCCCGGCTCTCGTCAGCGCGCGCGAGTGTTCCAGCGGAGTGGCCGGCGGTGCCCGGCGATGGCCGCGCCGGGCCAGTCTGGCCAACACTGCGTTGTACAACACGCTCATCGGATCACTCGCCTTCCTCGAACCATACCCGATGCCCCGGTGGCTGCGCCGACGGTTGCGCAGCCACAGCAAGACCGAGATCGCGATCGACATGCCGACCACGGCGAGAATTGTCTCGAGATGGTGAGCCAACCATTCCTTGATGGCTGTCATCCACTTCTTGACCGAGCTTGCCCGGCCGCTCATCGAATCGCGCAAACTCCGGAATAGCGAGAGCTGCCGGTACAGGTCGTATTCGATGACCCACTTGAACCACTTGAAGCGCAGGGTGTCCAGTAGTCGGCGCATGCGGTCGCCAACACTGCTGCTGCCGCGGCCGAGCCGGTCGATCTCGGCGCTGGGCGTGGGGTCGAATGTCACCCAGCCTATGCCGTGAAAATACACTTCGACCCATGAGTGGGCATCCCCCGCACGCACCGCGATGTAGTCGTTGTACTCGTTCCACTCGCCGCCGAGAAATCCGTTGACGTTGCGCGCAGGCACGCCGACCGTGCGCAACATAACCGCCATGGCCGAGGAAAAATACTCGCAGTGACCCTGCTTGCGTTCGAAAAGAAAAAAATCAATCGGCTCGAGGTCACCCGGTGACCTCATCTGCAAAGTATAGGACAGATTGGTCTTGAGCCAGCTGGTTATGGCGACTGCCTTGTCGTAGTCGGTTTTGGCCTCTCGCGTGATTTCATTAGCCAGTTTTTTGACCCGATCGGTTATCTCGGGGGGGAACTGAAGGTAGCTTCGATAGCCCGGCGGCAGGCGTTTGGGCGCGTTGCGCAGCGACTGCACGTCGGGGCTGTCGATCGCCGAGTACACGACGTATCTGATCCCGGCCGCGTGGGCGAAGCGCATCTCATCGTTGCGCTCACTGCGCGGGCTGCGCATGCCGAGGCGGGCATCGAACTCGAACGCCAGCGGCATGGACGCGCCGAACAGCACGTCGTACCCGATGGGCTCGAGATAGATCTGTTGCCGGGTACCCCGATCGGCCCGCTGGTCGAGCGCCTCGGGGATCACGGTTTCGAGGTTGTCATAGAGCAGATGATGGCGCTCCTTGCCGATGCGCGGATAGGTTACCTGACGCACAGTGGGAGGACCCTTGCGCGAGCGCAGCCAGCGGCCGTTTTCGTAGCGGTCAAAGGCAACCCCGCGCCAGTGGATATACGGCGCTCTGCGGCCCTTGTACTCATCGTCTATCTCGACCCGCATGACCACCGTGGGGTCGTTTTTGATCGTGCCGTGGCCACCGAGCTGGATGCCGTCCGAAAAGCCGACCATGGTCAACCCCGACCGGTTCTTCTGAAAGAAGAGCCCGAAGCCGATGCGCGGAATCATGAGAAAGAGCAGTGAAGCGATTGCAAAGATAGTGAGCGATACCAGCGAGGTGCCGATGAAAAAACCCCGGCCGACGATGCGCCGCGAGTTGAGAATGCGAGTGACCTCGACCCGTTCGGACGGGCGATCGTCCGAATGTTTGAGCAGGAAGTTGTCCTCCATCTCGCGGCGCAGGTGAAAGAGGATCAGAGCCCAGGTCGCGGCCACCACGTAGCCGAGAAAGAATGCGCCGTACGTGAACTCGCTATTGAGCACTGTACCGGCCACCAGCATGAGAAACGTGATCACATAAACGTGCAGGTAATCCTTGCACGAGCGCCGGTTGAACAGCTTGGCGACCAAAAGGTAGAGCAAGAATTCGCCGCCGATGAGCAGAAACTCGCCGCCGGTGAATGCGCTGATGAGAGAGTAGACAAGGACTAGCAGCGAGACGATGGTCCAGGCCAGGGCGAACCGCTCAAGACGCACCCGGGGCGCCTCCCAAAGCCACGAGCCGACAATGGCCAAAAAGGCCAGAATCGAAATAATCGGCGACAGCTCACCCGATAGCACCAGGGCGAAGTAGGCGCAGAATACCATCAAGTAGGTGGTGAATTTATGGGCGTATGCGAATCGCATCGAGCATCAATCGGGCTGGAGTACGTGAGATACCTCGGTGGGGCGGCCAGGCAGGGCATCGACCCCCTTGGGCACGACCAGGACGCTTTCGAGACGTGGATCGAGAGTGCCCGAAAACCGGATTGCCTCGGTCACAGTGGGCAGTAGTGCCAGAGTTCGCAAAATGCGGGTGAGCTGGGCCTGTCCGGCCGAGAACGGCAAATGTGCCCCCCGCGCCATCAGTTTGACCACGTAATCCATACCGATGTACGTGCTGGCCAGCGATGCGGCCAGGCTGATCGCCCGTTCGAGCGCCTCGACGTCCCGGTCATCGGGCTGGTCGCTGTCGCTGGCCAACGAAAGGGCATTGTCGATCAAGATCGCGACCTGTTTTTGCGACTCCTCCTCGTACTCTCTGACCAGAAGGCGCCCGGTGCGTGCCGATGACCGCCAGTGAATGTCGCGCCGGTCGTCACCGTCGCGGTACTCGCGCAAGCCGAAGAATTCGCCGCGCCGACCGATCTGAGTGGCAGTGGTACCGCCCGGATTCTGCGCCCGCGGGGCCGGTGGAGGCACCGGATAGACCGCCGGGTAGGCCAGGACTTCCTCGCTTTCGCCGACGTCTCGGCTCTTGTGAAAGAGCGCAAAAGGAAATTTTGTGCCGATTCGAAAACCGGTGAATTCGTAGATGCCGCGCCGTGGAAACGTGTGCCGGTAGGACGTGCGCTGTGTCCGTCCGGGCGGGACTTTCAGGAAATAGCACTTTTTGTCCAGCGGCTTGCGGTCGACCAGGTCCTCGATCTCGATCGAGTAGCTCGACAGGGAGTCCTTGCAGTTTTCGACCGAGATCTCCATGAGAAACGGGCGATCGGCAAAGATGCGGGGAGGCGGCCTGCGCCTGACCCGCAGGCCGCGCATGGATACGTCGCTGAGTGCACCCGAGGCGATGATGACCGAGAGCAGCCAGCCCAGGAGCAGATAGAGAAGGTTGTTTCCGGTGTTGATGGCGGCCAGGCCGATCCCCACGGTGATGGCTACGAAATAACGCCCTTCGCGGGTGAACTTGAGCCGGCGAGGTGGTCGTATTTTGTGCCATATCCAGAAAAGGATCCGACCTGCCGCGGCCACGGGATTGCCCGAGCGGCGCTTGCCGGCGCTGCGGATCGACGTTGTGCGGCCGGCCGAATGCCCGGCCGAACGACCGCTCCGTTTCACAAGAGGTCCGCTTCGCATTGCCTGCCGGACGTCCGGCTCTTCGGATTCGGCTCCAGCTGACAGTTCCGGCCCGAGGGCCGGTGCTGGCGTTTGCGAGTCGCCCATTAGTGTCGGTGTTTTCCGGTCATCAGGTTGGTACTGGCACGTGGGTGACCGCGTCGACGATGGCTCGTTCGGCCTCTTGCCGCGCCCGACCCAGCGAATCTTGCGCCGCAGTGAGCATGACCCGGTGAGATAGAGCTGGCACGGCAAGTCCCTTGAAGTCGTCGGGAATGCAGTAATCACGGCCTTCCATGAGTGCATAGGCCTGGGCCGCGCGATACCAGGCCATGGCACCACGAGTCGATACACCGACAGACAGAGCGGTCGAACGCCGGGTCTCCTCGACAATATTCATGGCGTAGCCGATGAGCTGGTCGCTCACCCGCACATGCTCGACCGATGCTTGCAGGGCTGTGATGGTTTCGCGGTCGATGACCGGGTCGATGGAGGCAATCGGATCGGCCATGCCGCGGTCGCGCAGGATCTCGTGTTCAACCTCGCGGGCGGGATAACCGAGCTGAATGCGGATGAGAAAGCGATCCATCTGCGACTCGGGCAAGGGATAGGTGCCAAAGTGCTCGGCCGGATTTTGTGTGGCCAGGACCAAAAATGGCTGATCGAGCTCGTAGGTGGTGTCGTCGACCGAAACCTGGCCTTCGCTCATGGCCTCGAGCAGAGCCGATTGGGTGCGCGGGGTAGTTCGGTTGATCTCGTCGGCCAGAACGACATTGGCAAATATGGGCCCGCGCCGGAACTCGAAATCGTCACCGCGATAGATGGATACGCCGATAATGTCGGATGGCAAGAGATCGCTGGTGAACTGAATGCGCCGAAATGTTCCGCCCAGCGAAGCAGCCAGAGCCCGGGCCAGGGTGGTTTTGCCAACTCCGGGAATATCCTCGATGAGAAGGTGCCCGCGCGCCAGTAGTGTGGTGATGGCGAGGCGGATGGCGTGCGGCTTGCCACGGATGACCTTGGCCACGTTGGCCTCTACCTGGCGCAGGGCGAGCGCTGCCTCGCCAGAGACTTCATGGGCTGGCGCGAGAACTGATGACATGCAGAAACGAGTATAGCAGAGCAGCAGGGGCGGGCCGCTCGGGGTCCTCGCAGAAATACATTCTCACTTTTGGGCACCTGGATCCGGTAAATTGCGATCGTGCCCGAAGCGATACGTCTCACATGGATGGCGAAGCTATGTGGCGGGCCCAGGGCTTCCCGCACGCTCTTATTCGCCGGACAGAGACCAGACGAGCTGCAGGATGTACCAGAATAGCAACCCCACGGCCGAGAACAGGGCCAGGGCAGCAGCGACGTACTGGGTCGGCCGGTAGTAGGCGAGTACCCGGGAGGTGTAGTAGAGAATGTACCCCGCGGCCAGCGCCACCATCAGAGCGGCGAAAATAGTGCCCAGCGCAAAGCCGAAAAGGATCGATGCGACAATCACACCCATTGCGACCATGGCACCGACACTGAGAGCACCACGCAAAAATGAGAAGTCTTTCCGGGTGAGCAATACCGTCGCGGTAAGCCCGGCAAACACGATCAGGGTGATGATTGCGGCGTTGCCGATGACGTGTGGAGAATCAGCCACGTAGGCGATGAGATACAGGATGGGCGCAAAAATGATCGTCTCGGCTGCGATGTACACGGCCAGGCCGAGGTATTGAACACCGCGTGAGGTATCCGATTGCGCCCATTTTTCGCCGACCCAGCCGGCCACCATGAACATACCCAGGACCAGGAGCCAGTTCCAACCACTGAGCGCCCACCGGGTCCAGCTCTGCGCGATTTCGGTCTGCAAGAACAGGTATTCGAACAGCACGAACAGAGCGATCGCGCCGCCCAGGTGAGCATAGGTTTTCTTGATAAAGGTGGCCCGTTCGTCGACGCCAGCAGTCGCAACGGCTCCGGGGATGGGGCGATTAAATGATTCTGCAAAAGCCATGATTTCTCCTCCAGATTCAGAGCGCAGCCAGGTGCGTTCTGCAAGCAGGATATAGCCTAGCAAAATGTAGCACGGGTATGCACGTACCAGGACCGGGTGACAGCAGTGAGCCAGATAATCCGGCTCACTGCGCGGACGCTGCCTCCACTGGGCAATCCAGGGGTCCGCGCAAAAGCCGGGTTGCCGGTTTGCTCGGCGGCACCGTGTATTTGTTGACCGGCCCTAAGTCTGCGATTCTTTGAGCTTCTTGATCTCCTCGACCAGCTCGGGAATGGCCTTCTCCCAGGTCGCGACCAGGCCGTAGTCGGCGACCTGAAAGATCGGGGCTTCGGCGTCTTTGTTGATGGCGACAATGGTCTTGGAGCTCTTCATGCCCGCGAGGTGCTGAATCGCGCCCGATATGGCCACGGCAATGTACAGGTTGGGTGCGACGATCTTGCCGGTCTGGCCGACCTGCCAGTCGGCCGGAACCATCCCCGCATCGGTCGCTGCCCGAGAGGCACCCATGGCGGCGCCGAGCAAATCGGCTAGCTCCTCCAGAACTTTGAAGTTGTCGCCGTTCTTCATGCCGCGGCCGCCGGACACGACAACATCGGCATCGTTGAGGTCAGGGCGGTCGCTCTTGGAGCTCTCTACCCGCACCACCTCGGCGCCGAACGATTCCACGTCGCCGGCCTCGGCCGAACTGACCTGGCCCGCTGTGGCGAGCTCGGCTGCGGGATCGAACTCGCTCTGGCGCACTGTCACGCAGATGACATCGGTCGAGATATCGACAGAACTGTACGCATTGCCGGCCAGGATCGGCCGCTTGAACTGATTCTTGCCGGTGATCCCCGCGATGTCCGAAGCCATGCCGGCTCCGATCAGTGCGGCAACGCGCGGCACGAGATCTTTGCCGGTTGCACTGGCCGTGGCACACACCACGCTGGCGTTCTCGTCACCAGCTATGCGCGCGACGATGGGCGCGTAGGTCTCGGCCATATAGTTGTCGAGCGCGTCGGCCTCGACCGTGATCACCTTGCCAGCGTAGGCGGCGGCTGCACTGCCAGCAGCCGATACCGCCTTGCCGACCAGGACAACAATCACGTCACCGCCGTGCTTCTCCGCGGCCTGGCGGGCGAATGTGATATTGGCCAGGGCATTGGTGCGCAGCTTGTCACCGCTGGTTTCACAGAAGGCTAGAACGTTTCCCATGGCGATTTCTTTCTCCTGCGGAGTTCTCGCTACCGCGGCGTTACAGGGCCTTGGCCTCTTCGTTTAGCTTCGCGACCAGTTCTTGTACCGATTCGACAATCTGACCGGCCGGTCGTTGGGGCGGTAGCTCGACCGATACCCGCTTGATCACCGGGGCTGCCGTGACGCCAATATCAGCCATGCTCTTGACGTCCATCGGCTTCTTTTTGGCCTTCATGATGCCCTTGAGCGACGCGTAGCGCGGTCCGTCCTGGTACTCGTGGCTGTCCGGGGTGATGTGATTGATCACTGCCCTGGGCGATATGATGCGCAGATCGGCGGTGATGATTCCCGGCAACGGGATCTTCTTGTACTCCACCCCGGCGTCGACCTCGCGGCCGACCGTGACCGTCGATTTGTCCCCGGCGAGCTCGATCGAAGCGGCAAACGTGGCCTGTGGCCAGGCCAGCTTGCCGGCCAGCATTTGGCCGGCCTGGTTGGAGTCTCCATCTACCGCCTGTTTGCCCATGAGGACAATATCCGGCTTTTCGGCGTCGATGATCGCGACCAGAGCATCAACCACCGTACCGGCGTCGATCTCGTCGTCATTTGCTTCGATGCGGATGGCGCGGTCGGCTCCCATGGCCAGAGCACTGCGCAGCTGTGCAGCCGCGTCGTCAGGGCCGAGGGTCAACACGACGACCTCGCCGTGGCGAGAGCCGTCGTCGGCATTCTCGACCAGGCGTAGGGCTGCTTCGACTGCGTACTCGTCGAATGGATTGACCACCCAGCTGACATTTGACAGATCGACAGCACCGTCTTGAATCTTGGTCTTCAGTTCGGGATCTGGAACTCGTTTCAGGGGAACCAGGATCTTCACGACTCACTCCTGTAATTGTTCAATACCGGGCAACGGCGGGTTGATTCCGCTGGCACCGGAATCTTCAGTGACTCGACTGTGCAGGCCATTCATGACAAAAGCGCCGACCCAGTCGGCAGCGCGCACAATATCGAAATTCTCGCCACCACCCAACAGCCAGGCCAGGGCGAGTTCATCGATGATTCCAAAGATCATCCGGGCAGCATGAGGTGCCGGAACTCCCCGATCGAATTCGCCGGCCTCCTGACCCTCGCCGATCACGCTGGCGATGAGTTTGAGAAACTCGCCAAACTGCGGGTTGGAATACTCTTTCATGAATTTCGAACTCTGTCTGAGCTCGATGGTGAGTACCTCGGCGACCAGGGGATTGTCGTGCACCATCTGAAAGTGAGTGCGAATGATGGCGAGTAGTCGATCCCGCGGACCCTGTGCCGCTGCCACTGCCCGCGTGAGTTCGCCGGTGACCCGCTCCATGCGCGATTCGAAAAGCGAGATCAAAAGATCGTCTTTGCTCTTGAAATACAAGTAGATCGTCCCGTCCGCTACCCCGGCAGCCCGGGCGATCTCGGCAACCCGGGCGTTGTAGAAGCCATTGCGGGCAAAAATACGCTCGGCCGCGTCGAGAATACGCTCCCGCTTGTCTTTGCCCGATGACCGCGTCGAAGACGACTTGGATGAATGAACCGTCATTCAGGCGGTCTTGTACCAGCAATGACCCGATGGGGCAACCAACGGATTGCCGGAACTGGGAGGTGGCACATGTGTCGCCTTGCAAAGCCAGGGGGAGTGAACTACAACCGGAACGTGACCACACGATCCCCGAAAGATATCAAACGCTACGTTTTTCCTGCGTTTATTGCGTTTGCCGGCGTGGCTCTGGGCGGTGCCTCGTGCAACGCAAAATCCGCAGCTGGACCCGAAGAAGCCAACGAGGCACGCGAACTCGCCAATGCGCTCGACCAGGCCGAGGGCAAGAACAAGCCGACAGCGTCCAAATCCAGCGCCAAGACAGCCTCTCAGGATCCGCTTCCCGGTGTTGACGTAAGCAAACTCGATGCCAAGAAGAAAGAGCGCTTTTACAAACTGGTCGACCAGACGTTGCAGTCCCCGTGTGGCAAAGCGCACAGTCTGCGCAAGAGTGTGACCTCGGATCAGACGTGCAAGCGCGCGCTGTTTGCAGCGCGGTATGTGGTCGCGCTACTCGACGACGAAGCCACTGATGAAGACGTCCGCAGGTACTACGAAGGCCATTACAAGGCCAAGGGCAATTACAACTTCGAGACGCAGAACACGCCCTTTAGCGGTGCGCCTGACGCGCCGGTCAAGCTGGTCGAGTTCTACGATTACGGGTGTCCGGCCTGCAAGGAGTACGAACCGCTCCTGAAGGAGGCGGTGGAGCCCTTCTCCGGCGAAGTCGTGCTCTATTACAAGCAGTTTCCCCTGCCCGTTCATCCCGATTCACGGCCGGCAGCGCAGGCCGCGCTGGCTGCTCAAAAGCAGGGCAAGTTTGAGGAGATGCACCGGCTTCTTTTCGAGAAATCGCATCAGCACAAAAAATCCGACCTCCAGGCTCATGCAAAAGCACTCGGCCTGGACATGGGCAAGTTCGAGACCGATTTTAACGCCGCTGCGGCCGTGGTTCAGGCCCATATCACTGAGGGCGATGCGGCAGGGGTCGATGGGACTCCCACACTATTCATCAACGGGCGCAAATACAAAGGCCCCTGGCATCCGCGTTATGTGAGGCTGTGGATCGAAGAAGAGCTCGCAGTGAATCGCTAAACCGGCCTGTCGTCAAACGTACAATGAGTCGTGTGTTCAAGTCCATTGTGTGGATCGCAGCTCTTATCGTGCCTGCCATGGTGATGCCTGCGACTGCGGTTGCCGGGGTTGGCGAGGGAGATCGGGCGGCCGAATTCAACGCCGCTGCCCGAGACAGTCGTGGCCGGCGGGTCAGGCTCAAATCCTATCGCAACAAGGTCGTCGTGATGACGTTCGGAGCCAGCTGGTGCAAGCCGTGCAAAAAAGAACTGCCGGCCTGGGAAAAACTGGCCAAAAAATACCGGAATAAAGGGGTCGTATTCCTGGCCGTGAATATCGATAAAGATCTGGACAAGGGCAAGCGATTCGTCGAGCAAGCCGGGCTGCGGGTCATGCGTGCGGTGTACGATCCCGGCGCCGCCACCGCCGAGACCTACGATCCGCCCACCATGCCCAGCACCTATGTCATAGGTCGCCGCGGCATCGTCCGGTATCTCCACCCCGGGTATCGCCCGGGCGATGAAAAGAAACTGGCCAAACTGCTCGACGAGCTCCTGGCCAAGTACCGCGACCCGTAAGTAAGTGCCCAGTAGGGTCGGTCCAGCGCGTCGAGGGCAAGGCGCGAAGAGGGACCATAGTGGGCCTACGTGTCCGATGAGCAACACAGCCATCGGCGGGCTGGTCGGCCGTAATGGGTACTTACTTGCGGGTCGCGGCTCTTAGAGCCGGTCCAAAAACCTCGGACCGAGCCAGAGCGACGAGGCGCGCCGCCAGTGGGTGCGCGAGGAGTGGAGAATACTGGGTGGATTTGACCGACGAGCAAGCCCGCTGGCGGTGATGGATCGGCGCTCTGGCGACGCGGAGAGTTTTTGGACCGGCTCTTAGTAGCCCCCAACGCCGCCAATTGCGCGTCCGGGCCGGTCGCCAGCTGTGGGTCGCCGGCGGTTTATGACGTATATTGACATATGGATTCGTTTGTCTACAGGACAGCCGAGCTTTGCCGTCTGGTCGGGTAGATTGAAGCTGCGGTGATAGAGTAGTTTGAGAGGAGATTGAGACGAGGTGAGAAATGCCAAATCCGCGAGTGCGGAGTCGGAGAGTTGTTTCAGGTCATCCTTTCGCCGAGGAGCACCAGCAGGATGCGTTGGCCAGTCTTTGGCAAGCGATGGAGAGACGCCACCCGCAGCGGCGATTTCGGCGTCCAGGCCGCAAGGGCAAACACATCGAGTTTCTCGGCCGATGTGTCGATCGGGATTCGGCCAGAATTTGGCTCATGCGCGAGGGAGACGCCTACTGGTTGATGTCTGAATTTGGTTTTCTTCACGGTATCGACCGTTATTGGGAGCGGGACGAGATCGAGCCGGGTGATCCGGGCGGCTGGGGATAAGAGCCGTCAAACATGATCTGGGCCGGATTATTGGTTTTTCTTCACAGGTCGGACGTGGCCATGTCGTTGCCGGGAGATTTCGTAGAGTGCGACTCCAGCTGCGACCGAGACGTTGAGCGAGCCGACCTGGGGGCCGGACATTGGGATTGCGGCGCGG
Organism: Pseudomonadota bacterium; assembly: GCA_022360315.1. Classification (GTDB taxonomy): domain Bacteria; phylum Myxococcota_A; class Polyangia; order Haliangiales; family Haliangiaceae; genus JAKSDA01. The sequence goes on along the minus strand of JAKSDA010000487.1, from coordinate 53,570 downwards.
AAGTCGCAGGTTCTTGCCACCAGCTTGCGAATTCCGGTTCCTTCGGTGCCCAGGACCAGGCTCAGCGATGTCCGGCCATCGATCTGGTAAAGCGGTCTCGCGCCCGGTCCAGGCGCCAGGCCACAGATCCAGAAGCCGGCGTCTTTGAGCTGGCCGAGCGTGCGGACCAGATTGGTCACCCGGCAGATGGCCATGTGCTCGGTTGCGCCAGCCGATACCTTGGTGACCACCGGAGTGATTGGAGCGGCCCGGTCTTTGGTAACAAAGATGCCATCAGCGCCGAAGAGATAGGCCGAGCGCACGATTGCACCGAGGTTGTGCGGGTCGCGAACCCCGTCGAGCGCGAGTACGAGCCCCGGTTGCTCCGGGTTTTTCGCCGATGCGCTCGCCATGAGCTGATCCGGATCGGCGTACACGTAGTCGCCGGCAATGGCGACTGCGCCTTGATGCTGCCTCACCCCGGCCAGAACATCGAGATCGGCGCGACTCCTCGGTTCGACGTTCACCCCGCGCGAGCGCGCCTCCCTGGCCAGTTCGGCCACTGGATCGCGCGTCCTCGCCTTGCGCTGCTCGCTCACATAAAGGACCGCGATGTCACCAGTCCGGCGGCGCAAGAGCTCACCCACTGGACCCACGCCGTAGACCAGACGTTCCTTTCCGGGACGTCCGGTCATGCTTCGCTCACTCACTTGCTCGCCGCCAGCTCGGCGATGATGGCGCGAGCGCTGGCCGCTGGATCAGTGGCGTCGCGGATGGGACGGCCGCAGACGATCAGGTCAGCTCCTGCTGCACGGGCCTGCTCGGGCGTCATGACCCGCTTTTGATCATCTGCGTGGCTGCCGCGTGGCCGAACGCCCGGTGTGACCAGCAGGAAGCGATCGGGTATCGCTGCGCGCAAACGGGTCGCTTCGCGCGGTGAAGCGACGACTCCGTGGCACCCGGCGGTCACGGCCAGGCGGGCGCGACCGAGAACCAAATCGTCCATCGTTGCGGCAATGCCGACCTCGGCCAGATCGCTCTGGTCGAGGGAGGTCAGGGCGGTTACCGCCAGTATACGCAACTGACTCGTGCTCTCGGCGCCACGCACCGCGGCCTCGAGCATGGCGCGACCGCCGCCAGCGTGCACTGTGAGCAATTCGGCCCCCAGGTTGGCGACTCGACGGCTGGCCTGTTCTACTGTGGCCGGAATGTCGTGCAGCTTGAGGTCGAGCATGATCCGGTAGTTCTGCTGGATGTAGTGCCGCACGATGCTCGGCCCTTCGGCCACGAACAGTTCCAGTCCGATCTTCAGCCAGGATACAGCATCGCCCAGGCGGTTGATCAGGTCGTCGGCACGACGCCGTGTCGCCACATCCAGGGCCACGATCAGACGATTTCCCGGGTTGAATGAGTCGGTCATGGCTTCGCTCTACGGTGAGTCTCGCAGTCGATACACAGTCGTTGATGGCCTGGTTGTTCATCGACCTGGTTTTGATGGTGCGCCCGCGAAAACCATTGCAGTCCCCCAATGGGACCCTGCTCTCTTCGCCATGGGCTAACGTGGGCAAAGCGAAATGGTTACACACAATGAGTTTGCTGCAACAGCTGCACTCCACTTCATTGCTGGATCAATACCCAGCCCATAACCTCAGTTTGGTCTCGGGTTGCGGTTCCGGTCTCTAGCAGCGTTCGGGAAAAATCCCGAACGCTGCTACCATTGTTGGGCAAAGCCCTCCGGCGGACTCCCGCCGGGCCCCATGTGCCCGAAATCGGCTGATCGCCGTTCTCGGCCGGGGCACACAGATTCGGGAAAACGATTTTTCCCGAATGCTGCTAGCCGAGCAGCGTCGACAGGACGATGATCGCCCCGGCCAGGACCAGACCGCCGACGGTCGACCAGATCAGATGCGCCCTCCGGCTCGGGACTGTGGCAGCTTGTTCTGCCATATCGGCGACGCGGATCTCGACCTCGGTACAGCCGCAGTCGTACGCTTCCAGCGATGCCTGAGCAGGCGATCCAGGATCGACCATGATGCCCTCGGGCCGTGGCGGCGGTGCCGGTAGCGGCAACCGCTGCATGGTCTGGGGCGGGACAATAGGTCCACTGATTTCAACCGCATCAGCCTCGACAACCGCCAGATGCTCCGATAGCTCGTGCATCGATTGAAAACGCACCGCCGGATCCTTGGCCAGACAGGTCATGATCGCTCTGTTCAGCGCCATCGAGATCGATGCTCCCCTCTCGATGGGTGTATCCGGCGTCGCATGTAGATGATTCCACATGAGCTCGTACTCGTCGCCCGTAGCAAACGGCCTTTCGCCGGTAACCATGCGATACATGAGCGCGCCGAGACTGTAGATATCGGACCGACCGTCTACCTCGGTATTGGGTGTGCACTGCTCCGGAGCCATATATGCCGGTGTCCCGATCACGACACCAACCGCGGTCAGTTCGCCTCCGCCCATGCCCTTTCTCTTGGCAATGCCGAAGTCCAACACTTTGACCCGCTCTCCCCCCGGAACTTCCGAATCCGCGATTAAAAAGATATTGTTGGGCTTTATGTCGCGATGAATCGCGCCACGCTCGTGCGCAGCGGCCAGCGCTGCAGCGATTTGTCGCGCGATCTTGATCGTGCGCGCCTCGCTCAATCGACCGACTCGCTCAATACGCTGCCCCAGCGTTTCCCCTCGCAGCAACTCCATCACTGTGTACAAATCACATTCGCGACTGCGTCCAATATCGTGGATAGCCACGATACTCGAGTGTCGAATCGAAGCCATGGTGCGCGCCTCGTTGACAAAACGATGCACCATAGTCTGTTGTTTATTGTATCGTGCGTGGAGGACCTTCAGCGCCACTTCGTTGCCGAGGATGCGGTGCTCGGCCAAATACACCACAGCCATCCCACCCCGGCCGATCACTTCTTTGATCGTATAATGACCGATGGTTCGACCAATAAGCCTGTCGATTTTATGCAAAGCATCGCTGGGCTCAGTTTGAGCTTCTCCAGGAACGTCAGCATCACAATCGAGACTCAGCTGCTCCGGTAGGCTGGTCCGGGTTACAAGCTCTTCGTCTCGTGCATGTTGCGGTTCAAAAACCAATCTTCTACTCCGCCCGGATCCGTATCAAAGAGAACCCAACGCGGGTTCGTACATCGTCTGTCACGTGAGTCAGCAGACTGGTGAATCCCGATCTGATGGTCGACTGATTATTTCTTGTCAGATCAGGTAATGAGGTTTACCTGATCTGGGCCGACAGTCGCCGTTCGGTGTCGGTTTGGGGTGGCAAGAGCTCGGCAAGACAGCGGCAGGTCAATGCCTATTGGGATTCGTCGTCGTCGCCTTTGGTCAGGAGACGGCCCCGTTTGCCGGTTTTGTTGTGCTGCCAGGCGTAGACCAGACCGGCGACGCCTGATAGCGGCATGGCGATGCCCAGGATGGGGAACAAGATGAAGATCGGCAGTACCTGCCAGAGTACGACGAACGCGACCGCAGCCGGAATCGCCTCGCGAAATGATCCGGCGTAGAGCCAACCGAGCGGTCCCAGTGCCAGTGACAGGGCGCCGGAGACCAGAAGCGACTTTTCCTGTTCCCCGGGTGGTTTTTCCAGCTCGCGGCGAGCACTCAGGGCAATGTCCAGAGCGGTCTTCTTGGCGTCGCGCTTGTTGTCCAGATGCTCGAGGGCCGACGAGCGGCTCGCTTCTTGCGCCGCTTGTTCGCGAGCGCGCAGCTCTGCGAGCTCGCGTTCGCGGCGTTTCGCCGCTTTCTTTGCACTCTCGGCGCGAACTGAGTTTTTTAAGGCGGCGAGGCGATCGCGCTCGGCAAAGTTGCGCACCCCCGAGGCCGGTCGGTCAGCACCCGGCACGGTGAATACTAGCTCGCCCGCATCATCACTGCCTAGCTCGAGGGTTCCGTCCATGACCAGTTCATCGAGCCACTTCTTCAGCTTTCGACGCGGCAGCCCGCTGTGGTACTGGATATTGGCCGGGGTGAGCGAGATTTGCGTGGTCACCCACAGGTCGAGGACAGCCGATTCGAGTTCATCCTTCTTCACGTCCCGCCAAGTATGGCATGGTAAGCCCCGATGACACGACGCATGATGACACTGGCGCGCAACTTTGGCGCAGCCGTTTTTGCAGCCCCATTGGTCGCCGCGCTGCTCGTCGCCCCTGCAGGATCGGCAGCACTTCTGTCGGCAGGATGCGGCGGCGACAGCAAGGCAGAATCCACCTCACCCAGCTCGGACGACGCCTCGAAAACGGCCGGCACATCCGCTGGAGATGGCCGGGCAGTGAGTTCCAAGGGCAAAAAATGGGGCGGATGGCGCTGGAAAGGCAAACGCGATAACTGCTTCTACGTCCACAAGAATCGCTGCTTCGACAGCAAGGAAAAAGCCTGCAAGGCTGCCCGGTGTAAAAAAAACGCCACGTGCGTCACCGACAAGAGTGCACCGGCAAAGGTCAGCTGCGAGAAGTGATGTGGGTTAGCCCAATCCGGGCTGGTTAACGCTAATTGGCGGCAGAGTCTTCGGCGACAACCTTGGGGATGCGAATGCGGGGGCCCAGCTTGAACGTGGCTTTGCGCAGGTTGCGGTAGTACTCGCCGTCGATGACGGGAGCGAGTAGCTCATCGCTTATGGCCTCTATGGTGAGCTCGCGGCAAGGACGATCGATGAGCTCACGACCACGCAGTTCCTTGCCCCGCGTCATGCGGGGCAAATTCAGCGCAACCGTGACCGGCGATGGCGACCCGACCAGAGCGTGCATGAATCCGGGACGCTCAGCTTTGCCGAAGAACTGCAAGAAGTTGCCGAAATTGATCGACATCGATGCGACGTGGATGCCGGTAAACTCATTACTCGGCAAGATCATCCCGTCCAGCGTTACACGAGCCGGAGTCGGCTTGAACAGTTCGTTGGCATAGTTGCGCAGGTTTCTGGGCATGCCGGGAATGTGGCGAAGCGGCGACATGGCGACCGGCATGGACATAAGCGTGTTGGCTACAACCTTGACAATGGTGCGCGGATTGGGGTCTTTGTGGGCGTAGTACTTGGAAAAGAAGCGCTGGCCGACGCCACCAGCTGCGGAGGCAAAGCCGTAGGTGCGAAATGGCACCTCGCCGTCTCCGGTCACTTCAATACCCTGGACGAGCATCGAGTCGACTTCGACTTCTCCGATGCGGCGGCCTTGCTCGATCGAGTTTTTCAGCTTGGCCAGGATTGTCTCGGCGGTTCCCTCGATTCCCACATTATTGGCGACAAAGTCGATGGTGCCGCCCTTGGTCGGGACGATGGGCAAGGGCATCGTCATGCCGGCGAATTCATCCTCCTCCAGCACCTCCATGCCGAGCCGAAACATCCAGTGCAATGCACCGTCACCGCCGTCGGCGACCCAGTAGCGAGCTCGCTTGCGGAGAAACTCGCGCAGGATCGGTTTGATCGAATCGATCGTCTCAGTGGTGTGGACTTCACCCATGTCGCCGAGAATTTTCTTGAGATTGCTGGCCCGATGAGGGGTGAGCCGATTCTTGCGACTTTTGGGATTGGTGATAACGCCGATTTGCATGAGCAGACCTCCAATTGTGCGTCTGCGAAGACAGGAATGTCGTGCCGCCGTTACAAAGCAAGGGCCAGGCCAGATTGACCCTCATCTAAGTCGTCGAAACTACAGATAAGACAATTGCGCAGTGCGTAAGGTCCTTCTCAGAGACCGGGGATCAGCTGCGTAATCTACTTTGCGCCCGCGTAACTTTATGGACACTTGACTGTCACTCATTCACTTCCATGCACTTCCATCGACACAGATGAACACCAATCGCGTGATGGTCACAGCACAGGACGAGATCTTCTCGAGATACCCATAACGCATTGGTTGTGCATCAACCAATGCGTTTCTGTTGCTGAATCGTGCGGCGCGGGACGAAAACATGACAGTCGGCCGCGGCAACTGGTAATCTTACTCTAACCCTTCGGGATAATTGCTCATACCATTGACCACAGATTTGCCACGGGACGGCTCAGATCGATGGCGATCACACTGAGGTAAGGCTCACAAACTGGCCTGCGGGCGTTTCTCTCTCCACGTCACAATGTCATCGCGCAACGCGCACTTTTCTCCGGATGGCGCACGGCTGCCTCAGTCATCAGGCCGCAACGGAGCCGTTTTTCGGCGGGACGACGCGCTTATCGGTCGGTGTCTGGAGGGCAAGTTCGTCCTGCGTGAACTGATCGGTGAAGGGCCTTCGGGGCGGGTGTATCGCGCTGATCAAGTCGCCCTCAATCGGACCGTTGCAGTCAAGGTGCTGCGTCCAGTGTACGAGGCAGATGTCGGGATCGTGCGGCGATTTCACGACGAGGCTTTTGCCATAAGCCGGCTACATCACCCGAATGTGCTGTCGATCTACGATTACGGCCACACCAAGGATGGCTTGCTCTACATCGCGATGGAGTTCTTGAGCGGCCGCACGTTGAGCAATGTGATCCTCGACGACCACCCTATACCGATACGGCGAGTGGTTACCGTGATATCGCAAGTGCTAGACGCTCTCGAGGAAGCTCATACAGCGGGAGTGATTCACGCCGATCTGAAAAGCGACAACGTCATCGTCGATGAACTGCGCGACGGTCGCGTACTCGCCAAGGTCATCGACTTCACCATCGCACATTTATTTCATGGTGGCGCCGGGGAGGGCACGACGGAGGCGGAATCTCGGGCCCCTACGGTATTGGATCTGCAATTCGCCGGCTCACCTGAGTACATGGCGCCGGAACTCGTCGTCGGTGCCTGTCCCAGCCGTGCCACCGACATCTACGCAGCAGGTGTGATCCTCCACGAGCTATTGACCGGCAATCTGCCCTCTTCAGAGGGGATCGCGTCGCAGACCCTGGAGCAAGCTCGCGGCCTTTACAATGAGGCGGACGGTCCCGACGAGCATCAAATTGCCGCCGAACTGGGCAAGATTGTCGAGTGTGCACTGGCTTCCGATCCCAACGATCGCTTTGCCGATGTATCCAGTTTTCGCAGGGCTGTACAAAATGCGCTCGAAGTGGTCGGCAAACGGTCGACCTGTCCCCGGTGCGGCAACCGCAATGACGCGAGCTTTCGATTTTGTGCTGAATGCGGCGCCCGCCTATTGCCAGCCCGCGATGTCGGGGAGACCGAGGACGAGTTCGAACGCGCCAAGAGCGAGGCCAAGCGCGCATTTGCCAATGGCAATGCCGACCAGGCGAGCCAGATTCTGGTCCGTGCTATCGGCCGCGCCATTCGCCTGGGCAACCGGGCCATGATCATCGGCTGCTATCAAATCCTGGCCGCGCTACAGACCGAGGCCGGTGCGCCAAAAAAGGCCATCAGGGAGCTCGAGGAAGCGATCGATCTAGTCACCTCGGGGACGGCGACCGATGTGCCGGAATCGCTGTGGCAACTACAGATGCAGCTGGCCAAGCTCTATTTCGCCATCGGTCGCCAGCGCGATGCCGTGTCCATGGGCTCCCGCGCGCTGGTATCGGCTCGCCAGGCCTCATCGGCCAGCGGCCGCCACACGGTCCAGGCATTTATGAGCCGACTCTACACAGAAGTGCGCAAGCAGACGGGAAAGGCAGTGGAGAAACTATCGGCCGACGACGACGAGAGCGACCACGGAGACACGTTATTTTCCGGCGAGCGCTCGATCCAGACATTCCTCGACGACGGCGACACCGAGCCCTGGCGGCTCATCGACGACGATAAGATCGACGGCGAGTGATCACTACGCGGCGTGGCGGAGCAGTTCGCCGAGAAATTCGCGCACATCGGAATTGGTCTCGATTTCGTAGTACTGGCTCAGAATGGGCAGAACATCTGCGTTGTCGAGCGAAGCCAGAGCTCGTTTGGCGACTTCCCGCATCGGGCCTTCTTCCTGGCGCAGTACCATGACCAGGAACTCGCCGGCCTCCACGCTCTGGATCTTGCCAATCGACTGCAGAGCGGCGCTCTGCACCCGCACATCCTCGACCTCGCGGTAGATACGAGCGAGCGGATTAAACGCGTGGGAAAAGTGCAGCCCACTGAGCGCTTCGATCGCAGCCTCGCACACTCCCGGGTCACCATCGGCCAGCGATTTTCTCACCAGCACAAAGGAACGCTTGAAGTAGAGAAAGCGCAGCGCCCGCACTGCGGCGCGACGGACCCGCGTATCCGGGGACTCGTATAGCTTCTCGAGCGGATTGAGGGCCGCGTACGACTGCAGCTCACCGAGCAGATCAGCCACGTTGATCAGAGTGTCAGGTTGGCTCTGGGCGTCGCGGAAGGCCGCATCCGCCATGGTCAATACGACGACCAGAGCACGCCGGCGAATACTGTTTGGATAACGCAGGTCGCCGACGATCGACGCAGCCACTTTTTGCGGATCGCCACCGAGCTCCCATTCGAGCAGATCGACGAACCAGATGTCGGCGTAGGCGTGCTGCTGCTTCAGATAGTCGGGAAACGCTGGCGCCTCGGCGGTATTCTGATGAGACGAGTCGTACCGGCTGGCGATCTTGGCGTAGCGCGCCCTGGCCTTGTCGGGCAGCTCGAGTTCGGACAGGCGCTCGAATTGCTCGCCTACCTTGATGTAATCGCCCACGGCCGAGTAACAACTGATCGCGGCGAGCAGCGCGTTCTCGGTGAGCTCGATGGGAGCCCCGTCGCTGATGTGTTTTTCGGCACAGCGCACCCAGGTTTCCGCTGCCCTGGCCTGATAGCGGCGATCGTAGGGCAGCCCGGTCCTCACCGCATAATCGGCGGCCTCTTGGTAGAGGGTCGCAGCAGCGTGCAATTCGCCGCGCTCGAGGGCCAGCTTGACGAAGTCCTCATAGTATTGCAGAACGTAGAATTTGAGGTTGTCGTCCTTGAGAACGCGAATACAGTTCAGGTACCCTTCGGCCAGATTTTCGAACTGGCCCGAGTCCTTGCCCAGCTTGAGTAGAATTTGATAGCAATCGAAGGCCCGCTCGCGTTCGCCGCGGGTCTCGAATTCGTCGGCCACTTGCTCGAGGCGGCGTTGACTGTCGATCAAACTCCGCCGGCCCGAGCCAGAATCCTCGTCCAGACGACTCATGGCCATGCCGTAGTTAAATGCCACCAGGGCCTGCTCGTAATCGCGGTCGCGAAGCGCCGGATGCTTCATCAGCGATTCCCAGCCGGCCGCGGCGCGCTCGAGCTTTTCGGCCCGTTCGTAGGCCACTGCGGCGTGCACCGGCAATCTGGCCTTATCGTAGAGTCCAGCTGCGTCGCTCCAGCGCTTTTCGACCTCGTAAATACGCGCTCGCTCGGCCGTGCCCTGGTCGCCGGGAAAGCACTCTCGAGCCATATCGAAGTAGTGCAAGTAGAGGTATATAAAACCGGCTTCACGGCGCCGGTCGAGGTGGCGGTGATAGATTTCTGCCAGGCGGCGCAGCCAGTCGTCGTACTCGTAGTCGATGACGTGAGTATGGGCAACCAGTTCGCGGTAGTAGCGCTCGGCTTCCTCGTAGCGTCCCTGGGCGACCAGGCTCTCGGCCTGGTCGGCAGTGCTCTCTATCGATGCGTACGTGTCTCGGGCCACGTGGTGATGACCGTGCTGGGCGACCTGCGAATCGCCGCAGTCTATCAGAACTCACTTGCGTGCGGACCTGTGGAGTTTGGTGGGAGGGCCGGACTCAACCCCACACTGGGGTCAGCCACGATTTGCGACTGTCGACCCGGCCGTGTACCACGTCGTCGAAGTGTTGCTTGAGCTTGATCGTGATCGGTCCGATCGAGCCGTCGCCCACGAGTCGGCGGTCGACCGAGCGGACCGGAGTTACCTGCGCGCCTGTGCCGCAGAGGAACAGTTCATCGACCGCATAGAGTTCGGAGCGGCCGATTGGACGTTCGGCAAACGGCAGACCGAGATCTTCTGTGGCCATGGTGATCAGACTGCGGCGGGTGATGCCGTCGAGGTTGTCTTCGGTGCTGGGCGGGCTGTAGAGCACGCCGTCGCGCACGATAAAGACGTGTTCGGCGCTGCCCTCCGAGACTTTTCCCGACTCGGTGAGCATGATGGCCTCGTCGAAGCCGTTGTCGAAGGCCTCGCGCCGGGCCAGGGCGCTGTTCAAATACGCACCGGTCGGCTTGGTACGGGTGGGAATTGCGTTGTCCGGAACCCGACGCCAGGACGATACACAGACATCGATCGCGTCTTTGTCCAGGTATCGCTTGAGCGGCATACAGTAGGCGATAAACGACGAGGTTTTTGCATCGCAGACCGGGGCGAGTTCGGGCGAATTGTGAATCACCAGCGGCCGGATGTACACGTCGTGATGAACGTCGTTTTTGCGCAGCAGATCGATCAAGATCTGACCGACCTGTTGCACATCTCCCGGCAGGGTCAGGTAGAGAACCCTGGCCGAGATGGCCAGCCGCTTGACGTGCTGGTCGAGGCGAAATACCAGCACCTCTTTGCCGTCGTCGGCCAGATAGCCACGAATGCCGCCGAAGCAGCCCATGCCGTAGTTGAGCGCGCGAGAGCGGACACTGATCGTCGCGTCCTCATCATTGATCCATCGTCCGTCGAGATAGGTGACCATTGCGCTTGCAGCATGCCAGAGACGCAGAGAAGTGCAAAGGGGTGCAGCGCAATTGACGCACCGTGGTATCGTCCCGGGCCGTGAAGGTACTCGTCACCGGAGCTTCCGGTTTTATTGGCTCTCGCCTGGTAGCGCGCCTTTTGGCCGAGGGGGAAGACGTGCGCGTGGTGATCCTGCCCGACGAGCTGCCCGACTTGACCGCCGGTCTCGATGGTGCTGAAATCGTTCGAGGAGATATCCGGGACCGAGACGCCATGAAGAAGGCTGCATCGGGTGTTTCGCGTATCTATCACCTGGCGGCCGTGGTTGGCGACTGGGGCGATGACGCGCTGTTTCAAGCGATCAATGTCGAGGGAACGCGCAATATGCTCGACGCTGCCTGTGCGGCCGGATGTGACCGGTTTGTTCTCGCATCGAGCATTGTCGTGTACGGCTGGCAATTGCGGGTCGGCCGTTGTGACGAGGAGGCGCGCCGGGAGTACGGAGTCGGCCCGTACAGCCGTACCAAGCGCGAGTCCGAGCAACTGGTCCTCGACTATCACCGAATGGGCCGGGTTCCGGTCACCGTGGTTCGGCCGGGCAATGTATACGGCCCCGGTTCTCCTCTGTGGGTCGCCCAGCTGGTCGTCCTCTTGCGTGCCGGTTCCATGGTATTGGTCGCCGGTGGAGGAGGCGATGCCGCTCTTGCCTATGTCGACAACGTCGTCGATGTCCTCGCGCGAGCTGGTGTTGCGGCGACAGCCGCGGGCAAGATCTACAATGCGGTGGACGGCAGCGGGGTGACCTGGAAGCAATACATCACTGATTTGGCGGATATTACTGGAGCGCGGCGGCCCCGGCGCAGCTTGTCGCTTCCGCTCGCGCGCGCACTTGCCGCCATCATGGAGAACGCGTTCAGTGCGCTGCGCCGGCCCGGTCGGTCGCTTTTGACCACCGAGTCGGTAATTCTGGTTTCATCGCGCAGAGCCGTGTCCATCGACCGAGCTGTAGATGAACTCGGTTATCGGCCCATCTCCTATGACGACGCGATGCAGCGCGTCGCTCTTTATCTTCAGGGACAAAGCCAATGAATCGTACAATCCGGTATCTCACAGGGCGTATCGCATTGACCATTGCCGTCGCTGGCGCCGTGGCGGGCTGCGATCCCAGCGCCAAGGCCAACGCCAATGACCGCGCGCTTTTTGCCAAGGACCGACTGTCCAAACCGTATGAAACCTGTGCGCGGACCAGTGATTGCGCGGAGGGATTGCGCTGTGTGCAGAGCCTCTGCGTATCGCCGCGCGCCTCGGTGGTCGGGGACTACCATGCAGCGGTGGGGGCTCGCGAGCTGGCCCAGGGCAACATCACCACTGCGATCAAATCGTATCAAGCTGCGGTCGAACGCTACAAATCCGACAAGATTTCGGTGCCCACCTCGCTATACTGCGCCCAAGGACGGGCTCTGGTAGCGGCAGCGCGGTCGCCAGAGATGGCCGAGGGAGCTGCGCGCGCTCTGGATCAATGTTTGCGAGGAGCTCCGGTCGGCTCGCAGCTGCACCGACAGGTCATGGCAGACCTCGCGGTTCTCGGCAGCGCCGGCCTCGACCCCAAGCATCTGGCCAGCAACGAGCCACCGGCGCGCTACATGACCAAACAGCCGTCGCGGCCGGCCACTGACAAGTTGGTCGTCAAGGCCAGTGGCGATGGGCGCAAACGGCCCCGTTCCTACAGCAGCTTTCTCACTCTCATCGGCTCTCCGGGGGCGCGAACCCATATGATCCCGTGCTGGGAGGCCAACTTCGAGGCAACCAAGAAAAACGCGCTCACCGGGGCGTTCTCGTTCAGAAACCGATTCATCGAGGGTGAGTACGAAGAAGACGATCGCTACAAGCTGTCCCTGTCGAGCAATCCTCCGGCCAACACCGCACAGAGGTGCCTGTACGACGCGCTGGCCAAACTCGCCGACGAGCACTCCAAATCCAATCGCGCGGGCCCGGGTTGGAACGGCAAGATCACCGTGACGATCAGCCAATAGCGCGAGCCCGGGGCAGACGCCCTCGACTCCCATGACCCCGGATGCCAAACGGGCGCTGTCCAGGACTATTCGCCGGCTGCGCGACCGGCTGGTGCGCGATCTGCACGATGCCACCGAGGGGGCGTATCGCCTGTCGCTGGCGGTCGGGGATGCGGCGCTCGACCCGGCCGCAGCGAGCCGGCGCAAGCGGCTGGAAACCTGGATTGCGGGGCAGATCGACCAGTTGCCCAACCACGGCGACAGGTCTCTGGCTACTCGCAGCCGGGACTTCGAGCGATTCCGCCGCGAGGTCGAAAAAGACGCCGCAGCCGTCCTCTTGCATCGTCTGGTCTACGTGCGTTTGCTCGAAGTTGCCGGTTTGCGCCCGGTTGCCGTGGTCGCGGGCGGTTGGGACAGCCGGGGCTACAGGGATTTTCGCCAGCTCGCACCCGACCTGGTCCGCGGCGATGACAGCGAGGGCTATGCCCTGCTCCTGCAACTGGTCTTCGACGACTTGTCGATCGAGTTGCCCGGTTTGTTTGGCGATGCGCGTGTGAGCGCGCTGGTGCCCATTCCGGCCGCCACTCTGCGCGCAGTGATCGAAGCCCTCGACGACCCCGTTTTGCACTTGGTGTGGACCGACGATACCGCGCTGGGCTGGATCCATCAGTTCTGGAACGACCCCGAACGAGAAGCCCTCGACGCCAAACTCCATGCTGGCGGCAAGCTCGAAAACCACGAGATCGCGCCCAAGACCCAGATGTTCACCGAACGCTACATGGTCGAGTGGCTGCTGCACAACAGCCTGGGTGCGATGTGGCTGGCCATGTGCAGAAAGCACGGCTGGATCGCCGACGTCGAACACCGTGGCGTGCTCGACCGGTTGCAGGCACGGCGGGCCGAGTGGCGCAAAAAACGCCGATCCGGACAGGTCGCCCCCGATGCCCTCATGCCCATCGAGCCCGGTCTCGAGGCGAGATGGCAATACTGGGTGCCCCAGCCCATTGCGGCCGACGCGGTAGACCATGCGCCCGACAGCGTGCGGGCCCTGAAATTGCTCGATCCGGCCTGTGGCTCCGGCCATTTTCTGGTCATCGCGTTCGAGCTGCTCTTCGCCCTGTATCGGGAAGAGGCCCGTCATCGCGGCGAGCACTGGACCGACCGGGACATCGTCGAATCGATCGCAGAGAACAACCTGCACGGCATCGATATCGACCCACGCGCAGTACAGGTCGCTGCAGCGGCATTGATGCTCGTGGCCAAACGGCTCTGTGCCGAGGCCGAGCCGCGCATCCTCCATCTGGTCGCGGCCCATTGCGAACTGGCCGGTTCCGACCCGGACGACCCGGCCAGAATCGAGCTCCAAAGGACCGTCGAGCAGAGTACCGGGATTTCGCCCGAGCGCATCGAGCGCGCGACAAACGCTCTCGCCAGCGCCGATCATCTCGGCACATTGCTCGTGGCAGACCCTGCCCAGGCCATCGTCGTCGACGAGCTCGAGAGCTTTCTCGCCCGTCACAGTTCGAGCCCGAGCCCGAGCCCGGGCCCGGGCAATGACCTCGGCCTGCGTCTGCGCGGCCACCACGTAGCCGCGGGAGTGCGCTTCGTTCGCATGATTCGCCCCGGCCAGTACGATTTGGTCGTGGGCAATCCACCATATCAAGGTACCGCCAGGTTAGCTGACCGGGCCTATATCGAAAAACACTATCGACGGGGCAAATTCGACCTCTATGCGGCCTTTTTCGAGCGCAGTTTGCAGCTTGCGCGCCCCGGTGGCATATCGGCGCTCCTGACCATGCGCAACTGGATGTTCATCAAACAGTACACCGCGCTGCGCGAGTGGCTGCTCGACAACTTCGACCTGCGCACCCTGGGAGATTTTGCCATTGGAGCCTTTGATGAGGTCCCCAACGATGTTCTGTCTGTTGTGGCCAGCGTTGTCCGCAACGCGCCCCCTGGCGACGCTTTCAGCGTGGCAATCCAACCCACGCCGCTCGATGACAAGAGCTACGATCGCGAACGCACCCGGCGCAAGCGCGCCGCAGTGCTTTGCCAGGTGGGACGGTTTGAATTCACCAGCGGGTCGATGAGAATGGTTGCCGGGTCACCCATCGTGTACTGGTGGTCGAATGAGTTCCTCCACGCCTACCGGGACGCCGACAAACTCGGCGCTGTGAGCCCGGCCCGGTTTGGACTCACGACCGGAAATAACACCCGCTTTGTGCGTTTCGTGTGGGAAGTGTCGCCCGCTTCGTGCGCGCGCGCCATGAACGCGAGCGCAACCCGTGGAATCTGCGATTGGGCGCCATTTCTGCTCGGAGCCGCTGGCCGCGAGTGGTTCGATCCGCTGCGCGATCTGATCGCGTGGAAACACCGCGGACTTGCCGTCAAGGTCAAGGCCGAACACCAATATGGCACCATGTCCAGGCAAGTGCGCAACGAAAGGGTCTATTTCGAGAGAGGCATCGCATTTTCGACCATCGGCCAGAGATTCTCGGCCCGCGTGCACAGAGTTCCCGGAGTGATCAGCAATGCGGCGAGTTCGGTGTATTCACCGCGCATCGCCCAGCTGGTCTGTCTGCTCAATTCCTCGCCGACCCGCGACCTGCTCGCAGCGCTCAATCCCACCGTGCATTTCGAAATAGGTGACGTGAACCGCGTTCCAGTATTCTCTGTGCCGGGAGCCGACCAGATCTATGCCGCACTGGAAAACGCGTTTGCCGAACACGAATCGCATCGCGAACCCTCGGTCGAGTTCAAATGCCCCGGTCCTTCGCCCTGGCGCCATGCCCAGGAGTGGGCCCAGCGCGCGGTCGACGGCGAGCCTCTTTCGCCCTATGAGCCCGAGTACGATGCCCAACCGGCCACAGACCACCTGAGTTTTGCCGTGGGCACCGCTATGGGCCGTTTTCCCGTCCCGGCTGTCGCCGCCGAATCGAGCGCGACCACAGCCAGCTTGCCCCACGGAATTCTTTTTCTATCCGCGGCCAGCGAGCGCGACAGCCTGGCCCATGCTGCGAGCAAACCCATTCGCGACGCGTGGGCCGAGTACGGCGCCAGCATCGACGACAATCGGAGTTTAAAAGACTATTTGCAGAGCAGATTCTTTGCCGGCGTACACAAGCCCATGTACGAATCTCGGCCGATTTATTTTCCCCTCAGCTCGGCCAAAAAGAGCTTTGTCGCCTTTGTATCGATCCATCGCTTTACCGTCGATACCCTGCGCGCCCTGCTCGCCGATCATCTCTATCCATCCCGGTCGCGGCTCGACGGCGAGATTACCGACCTGCGCCGAGCCCGGCGCGGCGCCGACAAAAACGCCGTACGCGCAGCCGAGCGCCGTTTCGCCCAGGTCAGCAAATGGCGCGACGAGCTCACCGACTTCATCGCCGGGGTCAAACAATGCGCCGAGAAAGGTCCGCCGGCCCCGGACCGCGAGACTCCCGAGCGCGAGGTCGACGCCCGCTACCATCCCGACCTGGACGACGGCGTCATGATCAACGCTGCGGCGCTGTGGCCGCTGCTCGAACCGCAATGGAAAGAGCCCAAAACGTGGTGGAAACAGCTCGCTCTGGCCCAGGGAAAACAGGATTTCGACTGGTCCCGGCTGGCCCGGCGCTATTTTCCTCACCGGGTCGACCAAAAATGCCGCACCGACCCGAGCCTGGCCGTGGCCCACGGTTGCTTGTGGCAATACCACCCGGAAACCGCCTGCCGATGGGAGCTCCGCCTGCAGGATGAAATCGCAGCCGATTTCACCCTCGACGAAGCCGGTTCGTACGCAGCCCGCACCGCATTTGTTGCCGAACATCCCGACCGAGTGGCCAAACTGTTGCAAAAAGAACAAGAGCGCCGCGCCGGCAAGGGCAAAAAACGCGATTCCTGACAGCGGCACTCAGATGTCGACGTATGACATACGTTGTCATAGGTACTGTTGCTCGAACATGGTGATTCTCGTGGCTTATACATCGGGCAAGGTCACGGGAGTGACTCGCGGCCACCGCCATGCGGGATCGCTTACCGGGACATGGTATTGGGAATAACCCGGCCGGGATATTGGATTGTTTTGCCGATTCTGCTTACATATCCGCAACCATCAGCGGGATTATTCGGTGTCTACTCAAACCAAGGGTTTTGCGCCACGGCCTTACCAGGAAACAGCAGTGAGGCAGGTCCTGGCTCTATACGATAGAGGCAAGCGCAAGATGTTGTTGCACTTGCCTACCGGCGCCGGCAAAACGGTCATCGCCACGCTGATCATCGACCGACTTCTCTGTCGCTTTGGTCGAGACAGCAAGGTCCTCTTCGTGGCGCACCGAAAGGAACTTCTCGACCAGACGGCAAAGACGCTGCAACGGCAGATCCCGCGGGCCCGGATCAGTATCGAGCAGGGTGAGCGCACTGCGGATCTGGATGCACAGATCATTATCGCTTCCATCCAATCCCTGATGCACCGCAAGAATGCGTATCCGGCCGATCGCTTTTCGGCGATTATTTGCGACGAATGCCACCGGGCGCTGGCTCCCCGCTGGCTCGACGTGATCGACTATTTCCACGAACAGCGCTCGGGATCGACACTGCTGCTCGGCATGACTGCCACGCCCCGCCGCACCGACGGGCGCTCGGCGGTCGCTCTCTTCGATACGGTCGCCTACGCCATTACCAAGCCCGAGTTGCAGGATCTCGGCTACCTGGTTCCCGTGCACTACTGGTCGATTCGTGCCGATCTGCACCTCGACCGGGTCAAGCTGTCGGGCGGAGATTTTCAGTTGACGGCACTGTCCAGGCAGATGAACACAGAAGCTGTTCGCGGCCTGACCCTGGGCGCCTGGCAAGCGCGAGGCAAGGGAAAGAAGACCTTGGCTTTTTGCGCCAGTGTTGCCCACGCTCGCCAGCTGGCCGCAGACTTCGCGGCCGCCGGTTATCGCTCCGCCTTTATCGACGGCCGCACCCGCGATCGCGGCGGCCTGCTCGGGCGATTTGCAGCCGGCGAGATCGATGTGCTTTTTAACTACGGCGTGCTCACCGAGGGCTTCGACGACCCCACGATCGAATGCCTGCTCATGGCTCGGCCGACCACCTCGCCACTGGTCTACAATCAATGTTTGGGGCGGGGTCTCCGCCCGCACTCTGGCAAGCATTTCTGTACCGTCATCGATATTGTCGATCGCACGACTCATCAACTGCAGTACGGCGCCTGTGAATTTGCCGGCTTGCCCAGGGGTTGGCGCAGCAGGGGGCGAGATCCATTCCGCGAATCCCGCGCACTGGGGAGGGTTCGGGTCAATGACCCGGACGCGTTTGCAGCGATCAGAAAAGCCCGAAGTCTCGACGACGTTCAGGATTTGCTGATGGCGCTGCCGCCCGAAGTGATCGTCGCCGGGCTCGACGGAGAGCCGGTTCCGTATTACGAGCCGGTCAAGGCAGACGCCGAGCCCGACCGCAAACAGAGCGAGAACGCCCTGCGTCATCTGCTTCGGCAAGCTGGAGCTCCGGTGCGGAGAGTCGAGATCAGCGCCGAGACGATCGAAAAAGCCGGACCACGGGGCGACCAGGCCAATGACAGTGAGATCGTGCGAGTGCGCGTGAGACTCGGTGCGCCACACATTAACAATGAGCGGTTCGAGTATTTGCTGTGGCATCTCGAACGCGCCACAGGTTGGATGGTCGAGTTTGCCAGGCCCGCCCGGACCCAGGCATACGTGCGGAGTCCGCGGGCGATCCTTCGCTCCATCCTGCCCGAGGGCCAGCGCATCGTGAAGTTTGCCCAGGCGCGCAGCAAAGACAGCGTCATCGCGGACGTGTCGGGTATGCAAGCCGAGGATGTCGAGGGCATCGATCGCATTCAAAAGGATTTTCAGCAGGCGACTGGCCTGACCCTGGAACTGCGCGGTCAACTCGCATTCGGTTTCTAGCCTGGATTAGAGCCGGTCCAAAAACCTCGGACCGAGCCAGAGCGGCGAGGCGCGCCGCCAGTGGGTACGCGAGGAGTGGAGAATACTGGGTGTATTTGACCGACGAGCAAAACCGCTGGCGGTGATGGATCGCTGCTCTGGCGACGCGGAGAGTTTTTGGACCGGCTCTTAGCCAGATGTGACACCGCGACATCGTCGCACTGTCGCAGGCGCCTTCACCAGCGCCGTATCCGCGAACCAGTGTGGCTGCAGAATTTGGTCGAGCCAGCTGTGCCTGTGGATTTCGCGGAGCGTGCAACACAGTGCGACTCCATTGTGTCGAAACTCTGGAGACCTTTGGTGCTGGCCATTTGCATGACTTCTGGCCGGGACACGCTCAATGCTGTAAGCGGTTGTAATGGACTTTCTCTCGCAATGTGACAGATTGCATCACAAGACTCATCGGCAGATTCTTTATGCACTGGCCATGACAGGATGCCATTCGCTCGTTGCAAATTTGAATACTCCGTATGTCGCGGCGCTTGACCCCCGTCGAGTCGTACGGTTTTGGGATCAAGAGGAAAGAGGCACTGATGAACGCTGCAACCAGGTACCATAAACGATCGCGCAAACGTCCCCCAAAACCTCGCATCGCAACGACAAAACTTCTCACCGCGCTTGTAGGAGCGCTGTGGCTGGCGACCTTTCTGCCTGGCTGTGGCGGAGACGACGAAGATGAACCGGGCACCATCGCCGAGATCCTCGCCGAGGATGACCGTTTCGACACTCTCAAGCTGGCTCTGACCCAGGCAGATCTGCTGGCCTCGCTCGACGGAGACGACAACGTCACGGTATTTGCTCCGACCAATGCGGCATTCGAGGAAGTTCTAATCGCGCGCGGCATCACCAGAGTACAGTTGCTCGCGTTTCCAGATCTCGAAGACCGAATGCGGTATCACATGGCGAGTGGCGAGCTCACTGCCGATGAACTGAGCGGCATGACGGCGGTCGACTCCATGCACGGCGGTGAACTGGCAATTGCCGTGGAGGGGGATACCGTGGTTCTCAACGGCATGGCCAGGATTATCGAGCAGGAGATCCCCGCCTCCAACGGCGTTATCCATGTGCTCGACACAGTCATGGTTCCGCCGCGGGAGATGCTCACCAAGCAGTATCGTCGTATCCCGGCCAAACCGATCCCCGAACTGGGTCTGATCACCGATGCCATCATGATCGTCGATGCCGGTCATGTGGCCGAGATCGAGGTCGTATTGGACATCGATCATACAGTCGTATACGACCTAGCAGTGTCACTGGAGCACGTTCCTGTCGGCGCGCTACTGGGGGATCTCGGCAACGACCCGTGGCCCAAGCACGACAGCGGCGGCAAAGTATATCAACTCGTGGAGCAGCCGTTTAGTGGTCTGGACAACATCAAGCTGACCCTTGCAGACAGCGCTGCAAAGGACATCCAGGACGATGTGGGGTTCGGTCCCAGCGTCAGTGAAGACCCCGCGTACACCGAGACCCATTATCGGCCCCTTGAGCCGCTCGAGTTTACGTATGGAGAGTCGCTGGCGGGCAAGTGGATCTTGCATGTCGAAGACCGGGCACCCTTTGGAAGCGGCGTGCTCAACTCCTGGGGGTTGAATATGACCTACACCATGGAAGCTGCAGAGCCAGCCCTGGCCGTGGCCCGTCCCCGGGCATTTCCAACGCTGATGGCGCAGGGGTTTCAGGAGTCGGTCCGGGTCAAGATCAGGCGGTTGGCCGGCCTTGCTGCGGATATCAACGTGACTTTGGACGGCGGCGAGGGAGTGAATTCAGAGCCCCTGGTCATACGTGGTGACGAGGAAGAAACAACCGTATTTTTCGGCGCCGCGCCTGACGCAACTCCGGGGGAACGAGATCTGAAGGTGTCGATCAAGAGTGTCAGACTCGAGCGCAGTTTTGAGCAGAAGGGTGAGGTTGTCGCGCCGGACGTCAGTGGGATCACATTGTTGTCCCATCTATCACTGGCCGCACTGGGTGCGCCGGGTGGTGCGGGCAACGATATATGGGGCTGGACTGATACGGAATCTGGCAAAGAATATGCACTTGTCGGCACGTCGGAGGGAACCGCATTTGTTGATATCAGCACACCGACAGCACCGCAATACCTGGGCATGTTGCCGACCCACACCGATCCGAGTGGGTGGCGGGACATCAAGGTATTCAAGGATCATGCCTTCATCGTCAGCGAAGCCAATGGCCACGGCATGCAGGTCTTCGACCTCACCCAGCTGCGCGGTGTGACCAGCCCGCGAGGCTTTGGCGAAACCGCTCATTTCGCGGGCTTTGGCAACGCTCACAATATTGTCATCAACGAGGGCACCGGCTTTGCCTATGCGGTTGGAGCGACCCGGGGAGAGTATGAGAATCTGTGTTTTGGCGGTCTTTTGATGATCGACATCAACACTCCGACCGAGCCGCAATTTGTCGGGTGCTTTGCTGGCGGCGTTCCTCCGGGCCAGGAGCCCAGTGATGCTTATCCAACTGATGTGTACATCCACGATGCTCAGTGCGTGGTCTACCGCGGTCCAGACCCTGACTACCAGGGTGGCAAAGAGATCTGCGTGACCTCGGATGGTCAGATCACGGGAGACAAACTCGACTATTTGGGCTTTGCCGACGTAACCGACAAGTCCAACCCGATTCAGATCGCCCGGGCCACGTATGAGGGGTCAGGCTATTCCCACCAGGGGTGGCTCACCGAAGATCACGCCTATTTCTTGCTCAACGACGAGTTAGACGAGGGCGACATAGTGACCGCCACGCGCACGTTCATCTGGGACGTGAGGGATCTGGACAATCCAAAGATGATTGGTGTCTTTGACAACCCGCGCGACGCAATCGGCCACAACACGTTTATCAAGGGGAACCGCGCATACCAGGCCAACTACACCAGCGGCCTGCGCATTGTCGACATCAGCGATATTGCCAACGCGAATCTCTCCGAGCTGTCTTTTTTCGACAGCTATCCCGATGATGATGCGGACGACGATCCAGTCGCTCCCGAGTCCATGTCTGCCATGCGCATGTCCAGTCGGTGTAGCTCGGACTCGTCGGAGCTTCCGTCTCAGCAGAGTATGGGAGCGCTGCACCATCCGGACAGCGGCGGCGGCTTCAACGATCGATGTGGCCAGACTTTCTTTAGCGGGGCATGGGGCAATTATCCATTCTTCGACAGCGGCGTGATTATCATCAGCGACATGGATCGCGGCCTCTTCGTCGTCCGCCCCAACGCAAACTGATATCAAGGGGAATGAAATCGCCCGCTATCACTCCCGTGGCGCCGGTCCAGAACCCACAGTTTCTGTACGAGAAGCGAGACGTTCGAGGCGGAGCCTCGCTAGAAATACGCTCCCATACCCACAGTGACGAGATGGGCCTGATCGGTCCGCGAGGCGTCTGTGACCGCCAAGTCGCGGTTGGACGTCCCGTTCCATTTGGCACGGGTCAGGCCATACCGATAAACGGCGTCCAGGGACAAATAGGACGTCACTGGATAAGAAACGTCGAGACGGGCGCCCAATGCCCATGCCGAATCGACTTCGGCACCGTCCTCCTTGCCCTCGCTCTGGTCGATGCTGGTGCCCAGCATGAGTTCACCGCAAATCGCAGCCGATAGCGACCCGACGAGTTCAGGTAGCCAGAACTCGATGCCGACAAGCGGACTCTGCAACTGTTCGCGCGGCAGCTCGGCCGCATTGTCGGCATTGTCGAGGTTCAGAGTCTCGAAATGATAGCCCACACGAACAAACGCCCCGTGGCGACTCACATAGCCGAGCTTGGCGCTGGCCTGAGTCCGGTGTCCGATAAAACCGATGTCCGATACCTCGTTCGAGGCGGTCTTGTACCGGATGCCAGAGCCAACTGTGAGCACCGAGTAGCCGGCGTCGATACCCATGTACAACTTTCCAGCCACGCGGAAGCTGGCCCCGCCAGCGACCCGGGCAGCCAATGACTGCGCTGTGGCCAGATAGCCGGACTCGGCTGCACTGCCGCGCAAATTGCTCCCGGTCGCGGCAAAGCCGATCCCGATGGACACCTTGGCCAAAAACCGGCCGCGCTTCTTCGATGTTCGAGGTTCTTTGGCCGCCGACCGAGCCTCTTTTCTTGTGAGTTGATCGGCCGGCGTGATTGCACGCACGAACTTGCCCTTGTCACGTACTGCACTGGTGTGGATCCAGCCGACTTTACCACCCGGCGCCTCGACCAAAAACCAGCCTGATTTGTTGCGACCCATCACGGTGAGTTGCTGGTTTTTCTCGACCGTAAAGACCACTTTTTCGCCCGCCCCGGGCCGCTCGAACGCCTGCACCAGCTCGGTATCGACGACCAGACGCATCCCGCCCCGGCTGATTTTGCCGCACCAGGACGACCGAGTACACAATCGGCCGTCCCTTCCCTCACCATCCGTGCCGTGGTCTTCAACACTGGTATCTGCCGAAGCAGCCCGGTGCTGGTGCGAGGCAAGCTCGCGGTCATCGCCATCGCTGCGCTCATCGCTGTCATCACGGTCGCCGCTTTCAACGCGTCTGTCGATGTCCATGTCGTTGCCGCTATCGCCGCCGGATACGTCGATCAGCACGGCCGAGCGCGATCGCTCCGGGCTCGATTCGACCGATTTGTTGCCCCGGCGTCGGCGCACATTGACCTGCGCTACCCAGCCTGTTTTGCCGCGGTACCGGACCCTGAGCCAGCGGCCGTCGCGGTCGACGATCCGGAGCGCCCGATTCCGCTTGACTCGTACTACACTCGGGGCAAGCCCATTGGGCTCCTCTCGGAGGGTTACTGGCCGCACGGTCCATACCCGTTCCGCCAGAGCCGATGAGGTGAATATGAGTGTCGCCGCCCAGGCGAATAGGATGTTGATCCACCAATGCATGTCGTGATTTCCTCGATTTTGTAGCAGTGCAAATGGAGAGCCGAATTCATTCGATGGTCTCAACATAGAGGCGCAATGCCTCTACCTGGTCTGCACTCAAGGTCGATGTTTGGCCGTGCACATCGAATTGTCCGATGGAATTGACGGCATAACCCTTTTCGCCTTCGCGCAGGGCCGGATGTCCGGGGCCGAGGATGGACTCTTCGATGCTGCGCGCGTGACCGTGGCGGAGATAGTTGACCAGCCACCAGGCGCCGCGCAGCGATGGTGTGTTGACCGACGGTCGCCCGGTGACATTGCCGGGCACGAAGCCGCGGTCCGGATCGCCCAGGTTGATGCGGATGAGCAGATCGAGCCGTTCGGCTTCTAGCTGGCGGTTTCCCCGCACCTGAAGCGGGTCATCGAAACGCAATGCGTGTTCGCTGTCCATGACGAATGGGACAAAGAAATCGATGTTCAGATGGATGTTCGGCTCGGTCTGCGAGCCCGCTTCGGCCACCGCCTGGACCAGCTGGTCTGGCAGTCCACCGATCTGTTGAATGAGCGGATCATTTTGGTAGATATTGATGAATTCGCTCACCCAATTGGCACCGGCACCGTGGTTTTTGCCATCGGCAAAGGGATGGCGTTGATTGTTGGGATCGTGGCAATTGGCGCAGCCCTGGCTGGTGAACAGGGTCTGCCCCTGGTCGATCTTGCCCGCGTCCCCCAATGACAGCATGCCGTTCTCTTTCATGAACTTGAGCGGGTTGGGCGGCAGGCGCAGTTCGGACAGGGTGTAGAAGTCGCTGAATCGCGACACTTCTTCCCTGGTAAACCCGGTTTCGGCTTGGATCAGCTGGGCTGCAATCTGCTTCTGATCGGCGATAACCGCTGCGATCTGATCGAAGTTATCGGGCAAGATCTGATTGCGCGAACTGAATACCGGCCGGCACAGAGGATCGTCGGCCGAGGTGACCCGGTTGTTGGGATCGCCGACCCGGGTGGCCGGATTCGAGCCTGGGCCCTCGATGAAGCCGTTCAAGATCAGCTCGCAGTTGGTGCGGGTCTGTGCGGCAAAAGCCAGTGATGCGTAGCTGCCGTTGTTGAACGATCCGTTCCAGAAATATGAGCTGGTCGTCATTTGATTAAAGTTGGCCTTGACCTGGTGGTACGCGGTGGGCGCAGTGGCACCGTTGGCGTATCCCACGCCGTCGACCAGAAGTTCGTCGAGGTGACACGTGGCACACGACTTGCGGCCGTTATTCGACCAGTCGGCGTTGTAGAAGAAATACTCGCCGCGCTCGATATTGGTGGCCGGATAAACCGGCTGAGCGTAGCCCAGGTTGATGCGCTGGCGCAAGGACAGATTGTTCAGGTCGAAGACCTCGACGACCTCGCCACCCCAGGTCGCCACGTAAAGCTCGTTGCGGTCCTCGTTGACGGCCAGGGCGAACGGCCTTTCGCTGGTCGCGACGCTGCGCCCATTCAGAGCGCGAACCCGGAACGCACCGTTGCGATCGACCCGCAATTCCTGCACGAGATCCGAACCCGAATGGGCCAGATAAATGCGATTTCCGGCCCGATTGCGCACAATGGCCTGGGGAATAGCCCCGCTCAGCACTTTTTGTTGCTGCACGAAGCGCGGCTCGGATGATACGTCGTCGGTGAAATACACCGCCTGGCCAGATAGTGTGAACTCGAGATCGAAGAGGCCATTGCGAATGTCCTCGAAGTTATAGCTGCGCGTCTTGTCGAACAGTGCCCCGGGATGAGCCACGTGAGTCTGACTGTCGAGTCCAGTGACCCGAGCCGGATCGGCCAGTACCTCGGCCGGCAAGGCGAGCTCGTCGTCTGATGGCAAACCGCGATCGGGCATGGTGGTAGGCACGAACACCCGGTCGCCAATGTGCACGGCATCGATGGACGGAGCGTTGAGCGCGATGCGCGCCACTGCAGTGTCGTCGGACAAACGCACCCGGGCCAGCTCGCCACCGCGGTTGTTGGCCACATATAGATGGCTCTTGTCCTCGCTGAGCGATAGTCGATACGGGTTGGCACCTACCCCGGTGATCTCTTTGGTCGGCGTGTTGGCCGGGTCGTTCGACTTGCGATTGATCGTGATGTCGACGACCTGATTGCTTACCGCGTCGCGGACCAGGTCGATGCTGTAGCGCAGTACGGTGCCGCGCCAGTTGTTGGCCACATAGAGCTCTTGCTCGTCTCGATCGGGCCGACCCGCGTTGCGGTCGGTCAGCAAGATGTCGGCACAGTAGAACTCGGTCGCGATCTCGATCGGCTCACCACTGTTATTGCGCAAGAGATCGTCGGTTCGCGCGTCGATGATCGAGATGTAGTTCGAAAACTGATTGCACACAAAGACCAGCCCGTCGGGATGCACGGCGAGTCGCTGGGGCCGAACTCCTACCGCGATACGGCGAGCTGCGGTCTGGCCCAGCGTGGCCACTGCAATCTCGTTACCCGGCGTCATCAGATCGCCACCGAGCGGGATGTACAACTTGGTTTGACCGGCGATGTCGACAAACGCGACGTCCGATGGATTGCCCCGGAATGGGATCTGCGAGGCTCGATTTTCGCTGTCAAAAGGGATGAGATCGAGCGGTGTTTCACCGCGCTCCAAGCCGATCTGCTGGCCCAGCTGATCGAGTTTTTGCTGCGCCGATACCAGCGTATTGGGCGTGGTGAAGTCGGCATTGTTCATAGCGACACCGAAGATGACCAGACGGCCAAACTCGGCAGATGGAGTGAGCTGGAATTCCGGCGCGAGCGAGCCGCGTTTGTAGGTGGACGTACCCGGAGGGGTCGGCTGATCCGGCGGGGTATCCCCACTGGGCGTGGTACCGCCACCTTGATCGCCGTTACTGCCATCGCCGCCGAGATCGGCGCAGCCACAGGCAAACGCGATGAATGCCGAGCATAGAATTGGCAGGAAAAGCCGTTTTGCCATGATCAGATGCCTCCTTCTGGGCTCAGCTTGATTACCAGCTCGTCGTTCAGCGAATTGTTGACGTTGCGCGAATCGATAAACCGGGCCGTGAACTCGAAGCCGTTATCGTCGGCGCGCTGAAATAGTTTGATCGCGATTCGGGTCATCTTTTTGTCCTGCGCGAACGGCGGCAGAGTCACGCTCACATTGACGTTGCCGTCCTGTGATTGGCTCGATCCCGCGCCTGCGTACACCTTGATCGCATTGGGCGACGTCACCTGGATCTCGGCTTCTATCGCGACCGGGGTCGTGTTGAGGACATAGGCCACCGCGTAGCCGATGCGGCCGTTGCTGACCGCACGCGGGAAGACCTCGTGGAGATCCACCGCTTTCTGTGCGCCGAATAGACCGTCCCACTGTCCGGCGTTAAATTGAGCTCCAAACGCCGAATCAAGAATGCGCGGCGTCATCGTGGTTTCGTCGATGATTGGCCGATCATTGAGATCCGAGGCTGCGAAATCCCCCGCCACCAGCCAGTTGGTCTGAAAGCCCTCGGCACTGGTCCGCAGCCCGGCGGCCCAGGCCAGGATGGCCTGCGCCTGGGCCGAATCGACCGCGAAATCCTCACCGCCCGGATGGTCGAGCCCGGTGGCCAGAGGATTATCCAGACTGGCAATCTCGTTGGTCGGATAGAGAAATAGTGAACTCTGATCTGGCGACAAAAAGCTGACAAAGTTGGCCGCGGATAAATAATTCTCGGTGAGTCGAGCGACATCGGCCGCGTTGGGAATGATCGGAAAGTTCGATCCATTGGGCGCTGCAGCACCGGCGACCTGTACGCCGTGGCAGGCCTGGGTCTCGGCGCAGGTCCGACCCTGCGCCCCGCCCTCGACGGCGTTAACGTCGTCGAAAATCGGATTGATACGGCGAACGAAAAATGCGAAATCAAGTGGTGAGGCATTGGCGCGAGCACCATAGAGATAGCTCAGTACCCGCTGATAGTTGAGATCGGAACCGCCAAAGAATATCTCCTGGCCGGGATGTCTGCCGAATACGCATCGCCCATCGTCTAGCGGGCAGGCCAGGATCTGCGAAGCCGACGGATTGTGCAGATCGACGAAGCAGACCAGGTTCTGCAGGTTGGTCTGCGCCTCGTCGCTGGCGACCAGCTTGAGCGTGCCCGGACCGCGATTGCTATTGCCGTGGCAGGCAGGCGACGTACATCCAGTGATGCGACGATTGCGGTCATTGAGATCGACGTCACCGTTGAGGATGGGCATGATCTCGTCGCGGAACACCGCAACGCTGAAGCCGTCGAGTGGTGCACAGCCGGGTGGATCGCCGCCTGGAGTGACGCTGTCAGCTGCCTCGATCCAATCGCGAATGGTCTGAACTTCAGCCGCCGAAAAAGAAAATCCCGCGTGGTTGTCGCTTCCCTTGTTGATGATATCGCGCTGATCTGTCCCAGCAAAATCGACCTCCTCTTGCACTTCGCGGAAATTGTCCTCCATCTCGGTGCTGTCCCGGGCCGGTTCGCGGTTGAGAACAAAGCCCGAGACTCCACCCGAGGCGCCGTGACAGCCAGTCGAGGTGCTGCTGCAGCCGACCCCGCCGCCAGTATTGTCGAGGATGGGCTGAATCTGTGCCTGAAATACTGCGTAGTCGAAGGTGCTCTGAGCCGAGCCAGGAGTCGTGGTGTTGCAGCTGTCGTTTTGACAGGTCTGCACGGCGTCGGTGACATACCCGCGCAACGTGTCGAGCTTGGTATCGCCAGCCTGATATCGCAGTGGATGATTCTCCGCCTCCGAGCTGACCTTGAGTAGAATCACACTCTGTTCGGCGCTGTTGAAGTCGACAAAATCTGCGAAGGAATTAAACGTCTTATTATAATTGCAATTCCCTTGCTCGGCGTCGGGAAAGACCGTGAATGAACGTACCCCCGGATCGTGGCAAGCACCACCCGAGCAATCCGCTGTCAAAACCTCGAGCACCTGTGGGTAGGTCTGGAGATCATAAGGGTAGCCCGGTTTCTTTTCAGTCAGCTGTTTGAGCTGACAGGCCGGATCGTCGGTGTTGTTGCCACCGCCTGGCGAACTGCCAAAACAACCGACGATGGCGAAATAGAACAGCGATAATAAGAATACCTTTTTCATACGAGCTCATTCAGTCCTTTCCCGGCCGACCGATCGAGTTATCCGTGCAAATGCCCCTTTCCGGGACAGCCTTCTCCCCTGCAGAGAGGAAATCTCCGCGGGCGTGATCCATATACTGGTCGAGAGCTTGGAATTCATGCCGGTTTCGTGCGGCTGCAATCACACAGACCAGCACAGCGACAGAACTGATGGTCAGAACAGCGATAGCGAACGCCAGGGCCAATTCCCCGCCAGTACGTATTGGGACAAAGCACGAGATGTGCCAGATTTAAATAACACTCAAACGATGGTTGTTTTTTGCTGGGTGCAGTTTTCAGTAATCGGGTTATCGGGATGAAAACAAGAAATGTAGGTTTATATCACACGCAACGAACCTCATGTGATGCCTCGCGACCTCATGGGATTCACTTCTTGGTGAAATTTTGCGACTATAGCGGTGCGTGCAATTGTCGAGTCCAGCTTCTGTCGAGGCAGCCATCAACTGCGTTGGCCACTGTGCTGCGCAGCAATTTGTGATCACCATATGATTGGGCTGGAGTTTCTATTTGGCGTCAACTCCATAGTTGGCTGGTCGATCGCGCGCCTCGCCCGATCGGGTAATCGGATCCCATTTTGCAATCAGCA
Source organism: Pseudomonadota bacterium (assembly GCA_022360315.1). Lineage (GTDB taxonomy): Bacteria > Myxococcota_A > Polyangia > Haliangiales > Haliangiaceae > JAKSDA01. The sequence goes on along the minus strand of JAKSDA010000487.1, from coordinate 24,501 downwards.
CACGCGGGTTCCCCGCGGAGCGCAGTGGAGGCGTCTGAATTTGCAGGATGAGGTTGCTGTGCGGTCACTCTTTGGCCGCGAGCGGCCGGCTCGGATCATTCACTGCGCGGGTATTTGTGATGTGAAGAAATGCGAGACCTCGCCCGAATTCGCCTATGAGGTCAATGTTCGCGGCATGGAGATTCTGCTCGACCATCTGCCCGCCGAAACCCGACTCATCTATGTATCGAGCGATCACGTATACAGCGGCGATTCGGGCCCATACAGCGAGGCAGCGCCGAGCGATCCGATCAGCGTTTATGGCAGGACACGCGCCCTGGCCGAGGAGATGCTGCTCGCCCGGCACGAGCGGTCGCTGGTCGTGCGAGCCGGCTTGTGGATCGGCCCGTCGTACAACGGTCGCATTGGACATCTGGACTGGTTGCGCTATCGCACTGCCCGCCGACTTCCCATGACCGTGGTGGCTGATGAGTATCGGTCGGCGGTGTGGGCAGAGGACGCCGCAGCGCGGGTTGTGGACCTGGCCGAGAGCGAGATTTGCGGCGTGCGTCATATCACTGCCCGGCGCATCGTGTCGCGCCCCGAACTGGCGAGCTATCTCGACCGGGAGTTTGCCATCGGTGCCGATTTTGCCATCGCGCGGCGCAGCGATCTCGATCGCCCGCATCCCGGCCGGATCGATCTACGCACCGACTACACAGACGAGCTCGCCCGCCCCCTCCGGGCAGTGATTCCTGATTCCGAGACCTGGACTACATCTGGCAGGTGAGCGCGCAATGGACCCACGTGATAGGCCTTGCGGTACCTGTTCTGGACGCTAATAAAGAATTTTGATTCGCGATGCTCTGTTTTCTTCAGCATTGCGTCGGTGCTCAGTATTGCGACGGCCTCTGGCAATGCGACGAGTTTCGGCAGCAGCGCGGAAGGTCCGGTATTGTGATTTTGCTTCAGCGTTACGGACCGGGTTAAAGGATGATCGGTTTTCGACCTGTGGAGCAAATACATGTGCTTAATCAAAAAAATGAATAACAGGCCACTGCTGGGGGACGTTTACTGGATGGAAAGTGAGCAGGCTGCATTACAATTTTCTCGCCGGGTGTTCCGTTGACGGGCGGGTTATGTTCTGATAGCCGTCCTGGATTGAAGACACGCACGAGCTGTGATCGTCCAGCAAAGTGGGCAGGCAAATGTAGTCAAAGCCGTCATCTTGCAGCCAGAACAGCCACATCACGGGCTGTTAGAGATTTTGGATGTGTTGGCTTGTCGCTTGCTTCTATATCGAGGCCTGATGACAACTTCAGGCCCTCAATACCAGCACACACAGGCGGGTGACGATATTGATCGCGCCCGTCGTGAACGAGATTTTTATCGCCGGCTTCTGGACCTCGGTGCGCAGCAAGAGCTAGAACCCCTGCTGGAGGAAGCCCTTGGCATGATCGTGGGATTTACCGGCGCCCAGCGCGGCTATCTGTGTTTACAAGAGGATGAAGAGATCGAGCACTGGGCGACGGCGTACGGCTGCAGCGAGGAGGATCTGGACGCGATCCGCGAGTCGATCTCGCGCGGTATCATTGCCGAGGCGATTGCGCAGAACAAGACGATCGAGACCAACTCGGCGCTGCACGATCCGCGCTTTCAGAACCGTATGAGTGTGCGGGTGCACAAGATCGAAGCTGTATTATGCGCACCGGTGGGCGCGGCACCGCCGCTCGGGGTAGTGTACTTGCAGGGGCGGCGCAAAAAGGGCGGATTTACCGCCGAGGATCGCGATCGCACCGAGTTTTTCGGCAAGATCCTGGCACCCCTCGCCGATCGGCTGATCGAGCGACTGCGCCGCAGCAAGGACGAGGACCACACAGCGAAAGTCCGGGAGGAGTTCCGCTGTGGTGGTCTTCTGGGTCGTTCTCGCACTCTGGCCGAAGTGCTCAAGAACGCGTTTCTCGCTGCACCGCTGGATATCAATGTCCTCATTACTGGACCGTCCGGGACTGGCAAAACCGCCCTGGCCCGTGCCATTGCTCACAACAGTCCGCGTGCGAGCGGCCCGTTTATCGAGCTCAACTGTTCGGCGATTCCGCAGAATCTGATGGAGAGCGAGCTTTTTGGCGCAGAAAAAGGCGCTCACTCGATGGCATTTGGCGATATCCCGGGCAAGGTTGCTGCGGCCGAGGGGGGCACGCTCTTTCTCGACGAAGTCGGCGAGCTTCCGCTCGACGCCCAGGCCAAGTTGCTCCAGCTGCTCCAGGACAGGCGTTATTATCCGCTCGGGTCCAATCGGGCGCTGCGCGCCGATGTCCGCATTGTCGCAGCCACCAACGCCGATCTCAAAGACATGGTCAAACGCCGGCAATTTCGTGAGGACCTCTTCCACCGACTGCAGATTTTGCCCATCCGCATGCCGTCGCTTTCTGAACGTCGCAGTGACATTCCGCTTCTGGCCCAGCATTTTTGCAACAAGACCTGTCAGGAGCACGGTCTGGGGGCGCTGCGTCTGTCGCATCGAGCCCAATTTATGTGCCGGGAGGCATCGTGGCCGGGCAATGTGCGCGAACTGGCCAACGCGATTGCTGCGGCGGTTATCCGGACCCACGGCGAGGGCTGCGAGTCAGTATTGCCGCGTCACATTTTTCCCGAGCCGGAAGACGAGAAGGAGGGCAGACGTCGTATCAGTTTTCAGGAGGAAACCCGGCGATTTCAGCGCCGACTGCTGCAGGACGCCCTGGAAGAAGGCCAGTGGAACATCAGCAAAACCGCGCAGCGACTCGGTATTGCCCGCTCGCACATGTACAACCTCATGGCCGCGCACGGCCTCGATCGGCGCAAGTCAGAGGATGATGGCTGACCTGAAACCTGTCGCAAAGGCCGGAGTTGTCTCCGCCCGCTTTGGGCTTGATCCCGGGCCGCGAATGGGCACAATGCATGCCGCACTGTGCAGGTTTTTCTCACCACATTGGGCTGCCGACTCAACGAGGCCGAACTCGCCGGCTGGTCGCGCGACTTTCGCGTGCGGGGCCACCGAGTGGTGAGCGATCCGAACCGCGCCCAGGTCATGGTGGTCAATACCTGCGCGGTCACCGGTGAGGCCGCGCGCAAATCGCGCAAGCTGGTCAACAGCTTGCACCGGCAGAACCCGAGCGCCAGTCTGGTTCTGACCGGTTGTTTTGCCGAACTCGAACCCGAGCGGGCGGCCTCGGTTGCCGGCGTCGATCTTCTCATCGGCAACCGAGACAAGGATCAGCTGGTCGAGCGGGTTCTCGAAGAACTGGACATCGCGACCATGCCGGGCCTGGCCAGCGAGCCCGAGGGCAGCCATGTATACGGCCATGCCGGGCGTACGCGCGGGTTCATCAAGGTTCAGGACGGCTGCCGCCACCGCTGTACGTTCTGCATTGTCACCGTGGCTCGCGGCGACGAGCGCAGTCGCACGATCGACGAGCTTGTCGCCGAAGTTGCCGGGCTTCGCGCTGCGGGATTGCAAGAGGTCGTGCTCACCGGGGTACACCTCGGCGGATACGGCAGTGACCTGGGCTGCGACCTGCACACACTGGTCGAGGCCATCCTGGCTCGCACTGATATTCCGCGACTCCGTCTGTCCTCGCTCGAGCCGTGGGACCTGCCCGACGGCTTTTTCTCGCTTTGGCAAAACCCGCGGCTCATGCCCCATCTGCACCTGCCGCTGCAGAGCGGCTCGGATCGCGTGCTGCGCCAAATGGGGCGCCGTTGCAGCACCTCGGCGTTCGCCGCCCTGGTCGCCGAAGCCCGTGCGACCATTCCCGGGCTCACCGTCACCACCGACGTGATCGTGGGCTTTCCCGGCGAAACCGGGTCGGAATGGGCCGAGACTGTGGACTTCGTTCGCCGTATCGGCTTCGCTCACATCCATATCTTTTCGTACTCGCCCCGCCAGGGGACCGCGGCCGCACGCCTCACTGGCCAGGTATCTGGACCGGACAAGCGAGAGCGCAGCCGTCAGCTGCAAGGCGTCGCACTCGACATGAAACGCGCGCACTTGAGCCAGTTTCTCAGCCAGGTCCGCCCGGTTTTGTGGGAGGGCAGGGGGCAGGATCAAGGCGACGGCAGCTGTCGCTGGTCGGGATATACCGACAATTATCTGCGCGTAGATACGATCGTCGCGGCCGCCACGGGCCTCGAAAACCGGATTACCGAGGCGCGGCTCGACCGCATTGGCAGCGGGGATTCAGTCGTCCGCGATCACCGCGAAAGCCTCGACCTTCGCATGCTCGCCGCTGTACTTTAGGACTGAACAGCAACGCATTGGGAGTGTTCAGTCAGCCATCGACGCCGATCTATCGATCGACTGGGAGAGCCAGGTCGGGTATCCTCGGTCCAGCAGGCATCGAAAAGCCATCTCGGTTGTCGATCGAAAGCGCGGGAGCCGTCCACGAGCATGGGTCAGCCGGTGATACGATGCGGTGGTTCGGGGCAATGTGGCACCTGCACGGCTTGCGCTGCGCTGGATACGGTATCGGCGATGGCGTCGATATCGTCCTCGGTGGTGAGCAAGTTGGCCACGCAGAAGCGCAGCCAGGTGCGCCCGGCGTGGCGAGTCGTGGCGAGCCAAAGGTGCCCCGATTGGCTCGCAGCACGGCAGATCGCTGTGTGAATTTCATCGTCGGACGCGTCGCTGGAGCTCTGGGCTGGCCAGCGGGCGCAGACTGTCGATAACTGGCCTCCGGCCAGCACCTCGAATCCGCGCTCGCGCAGTCTGTCCTCCAGCTGTCGGGCGAGCCCGATGTTGCGCCGCACCGCGCTGCGGATGGCGTCTTGCCCGTGGGCGCGCAGAGCCAACCAGAGAGTCAACGCCGAGGCCCGACGGGACGCGGCCACGCCGCGAGTGAAGGCATCCCGGGCCCGATTGGATGGCGGGATATACCAGGCATCGGCGACTGCGAACGCCCGTCGCTCGGCCTCCGCGTGTCGGGTCAAGAACACAGCGGAGACCAGCGGCATGAACATCCATTTGTGGGGATCGATGGCAATGGAGTCGGCGCTCGCAATGCTTGCGAACTCGTCTGCGAGCTCGGGCACCAGCAAGCCGGCGCCGCCGTAACACGCATCGACGTGCATCCACAGCCCGTGTTCCCGGCAGATCTCAGCGACCGCCGCGAGCGGGTCCACGGCCCCGGTGCTCGTCGTACCCGCGGTCGCGATCACAGCAATCGGCTGTTTTCCGGCCGCGTTGTCCCTGGCGATCAGCCGTTGCAGCGCGACCGGGTCGAGCTGCCCCCGGCCCCGGGTGGGCACTCGCCGTACGCCTCGCCAGCCAAAACCGGCAACCCGCGCGCTCCGGGTGGCCGAAAAATGGCTGGCTTCGGACACGTAGATGCACGGCGGTCGCGCCACTGCCGATGGACCGTGTTCCTCCCACTCGGGCAGCCGTTCTGACCGAGCCAAAATCGTGGCCTGTGCAGAAGCGTACGAACCGCCGGGAACCAGCTGTGCCGACGCGGACTCGTCCCAGCCGACCAGCTGCTTCATCATCCGCATGACCTCGCCCTCGGCAAACGCTGCCGCCGGAGCGGTCAGATCGCAGCCTGTGTTGTTATTGAGGGCAGCAACCAGGAGCTCTGCGGGCAGCGTCGCCGGCAGGGGTGACGAGTGGATGAGGCCGAGGCAACCGGCCGAGGCCACCGCCATACTCGCTGGAATGCACAGGCGCTCGAACTCGTCCAGCGCGGCCCGCACGCCGATGCCCCGGTCCCCGAGCGAATCGCGCAGCTCCCCGAGCGCCGCCACCGCCTCGGGCCCGGGCAGCACCGGACCGCTCTGCAATCGCTCCATGAGACGTGCAAGGGTCTTGATACCAGCAGATGCGGCATTATAGCATCTAGAATAATATTCCCTAGTGACCATGTGAATAAGAATTTCATGCAAACCATGCCAGGACAAACAAATAAAATTCGAAAGGAACGCCCGATCGATACTCTTGATCGAATCGACTTCGAGATTGTGGCCGCGCTGGCGAAGAATGCTCGGCTTTCCAACAAAGAGCTGGCGGCGCACGTGGGTTTAGCTCAATCGAGTTGCCTGGCCCGGGTTCGCCGCCTGGTCGAGAGCGGAGTGCTGCGCGGTTTTCACGCCGATGTGGACCCTGACGCGGTGGGCATTGGCGTGCAGGCCATGATCTCGCTCCAGACTGGCCGGCACACGCGGGCCAATTACCACAGCCTGCGCGACTTTCTCCTCGCCTTGCCCGAGGTGGTGGCATTTTATCATCTCGCCGGGCGGACCGACTTCTTGATTCACGTGGCCACACGGGATATCAAGCATCTGCACGAGGTGGTGGTGCAACGGGTTGCCACCCGCAAGGAGATACAGCACGTCGAGACCAGCATTATCTTCGAATACGCCCGCTCGGAGTTAGTATTGGATTGCGATCACAGCTGACCGAGGGCGTCGAAGCTGGCGCCGTCCCGCCCTGGCAATGGTCTTGCGCGGCACCGTATCCAGTCCCCCGTCCATCAAGCGTATCGGCTTCGCCGCGGGGATGGCCGATACCGAGGCCATCCCCGATCCGTTTCCAACCAATGTGTTTCTGTCAAGCCACTTCGACCGCGAGCATCGAGACGTCATCGCTGAGACTCTGGCCGCCTCGCCAGTTGTCGATGGACTCCATGACCCCTGCAATGCTGTCCTCGAGTGACTCGTCGCGGTAACGCAGGAGCTCGTCGACCAGTCGGCTGTCTCCGTAGAGCTCCGACTGGCTGTTGAGGGTCTCGGTGATGCCGTCCGAATAGAGATAAAGTCGATCGCCGGGTTCTAGGGCGAGCGAGTATTCGTCATAGGTCAAGGTACCCACATCGCTCAAACCAATGGGAAGTCCGTCGGCGTGAAAGATGCGAGGGACACCGTGCCTGGGGACATACACCGGCCCGGGATGCCCGGCCGAAACAAAGCGGATCTCGTTTCGCCTGCGGTCGAATACGCCGTAGTTCAAGGTGAAGAACTGGCCGGTGAGCGGGTCCCACGGAAAACGGTCGTTGAGCGCGTCGGCTACCTGTCTCGGCGGTACGATGCGGCGGACCGAGTTGTCGCTGGCCTCGGTGATCAAACTGGCCGCGTCAGATGCCGGTGACAGCACTCGACTCAGGGTCACTGACAACAGGGCCGCCGGCACGCCGTGGCCACAGACATCGAGCAGATATAACGCCATGTTGTGGTCGTCGAGCGGGATGACATTCAAGATGTCGCCGGCCAGTTCGTCGCACGGCTTGAACGCCCATGCCACATTGACCCCGGGCAGACTGTTCAAGTTGGTCGGCAAAAGGGCCTCTTGAATCTCGGCCGCAGCTTCCAGATCGCGCCTCATCCGCTCGTTGGCCGCTCTTACCTCTGCATTGGCCAGCTCGAGCTGACGGTTGCGCCGCCGCAAGCTCTCCTGAAGCTCGACAATGCGCTGCGCTGCGCGCAGTCTGACTCGCAACTCGTCCTGATCCAGTGGCTTGCGCAAAAAATCGTCGGCACCAGCCTCCATGGCTGCGATCACGTCCCAGCGACTGCAACCGGCGGTGAGCGCGATGAGATACACATATTCCCGCTCGCTGTGCGCCCGCATGCGGCGGATCAGCTCGAGCCCGTCGAGCTCGGGCATGATGAGATCAGTGACGACCACCGAAAACGGTTGTTCGTCGAGCTGGGCCAGCGCTTCGATGCCGTTCCCGGCCTGCCCGACGTCGTGACCCCATTGCTCGAGATAAATCCGCAAAAGGCGGCGGGCAAGGGGATCATCGTCGACGATGAGGATCTTCACCGGCCCACGTCCTTGTAAGGGCTGTGATGAGGGTACGAAAACTCACTCACCTTCGAGAGTCGGCACGCCGGTCGGGAACTTGATGGCCAAGAACCAGGCTGCGGCAGCACAAAAGCGCCCGTCTTCGCCTTGACGCTGGATGGACAGACGAGCACAATCCTCTCCCCATCAGCCGGGGTGGTGGAATTGGTAGACACGGGGGTCTCAAAAGCCCCTTCCCGCAAGGGAGTGTCGGTTCGAGTCCGACCCCCGGCACTATACTGGCTCTGTATAGCTCGGCCAGGCCCTATAGCTCGGCCAGAGCTGTCTCGAGTTCGCTCGTCGTGTGAGCATCTCCCAGCCGGCGGCTGACCTCGATGCCGTTGCGGTACATGGCGGCGGCGTCCTCCTTGCGACCGAGGTCAGCCAAATTGTTGCCCGCCATCAAGTACGCGGCCAGGTAATCGGGAAACCGCTCGGTCAATTCGTCGAAAATGGCCTGCGCCTCGTCGAGTTGGCCCGTGTTGCGATACTCCATGGCCAGCCCGTAGCGGGGAAATGGATCATCAGAATTTCTCTCAATAAATGACTTCAGAGTGGCGATTCGGTCCATGGGTTGAGAGTGCCACGATGGGCGGTTGCGATCCTCCGGACGTCCCGGCCAGGAACGCGATCGATGACTGCACAGCCCTGGCGTGCGTGACCGGTCAAGCGGTCCCAGGAGTGTGATAAAAAAATGGGGAGTGCAGCGTCCGTTTTCGACATTCATCGGCATCGACCTCGGCGGAGCGCGGGGCAAGACTACAGCGGTCGCCCGGCTTTCTCTCCGGGGCGAAGAATCCGGAGTCACGGTCGAAGAAGTATCGACCCGGCGCGCAGGTATCGAGCCGTGGAACGACTCGGCTCTGCTCGACTATCTGTCCGAACTAGACAACGAGAGCTCGGTCCTCGCCGTCAACGCACCGCTCACTGTACCGGCGTGCTTGCGCTGCCAGCTCACTGTGTGCCCGGGCAAAGACGAGTGCGTGGATCCAGCTGTGGTTTGGCTGCGCAATGAAGGAGCGCAGATAGCAGCACAAGCGGTCGAAAACGACCTCGATCGCATCGCGGTCATCCCAACCGTGCACACGACCGCGAGCGGGCGACGAGTCACTGGCCCGCCCCCGCCGCAGCCGCGCATCGAGCCCTATATGCACCGCGGAGTGGAAGTCAAATTGCATTACGAGCGCGGACTTTTGCCCCGCGATTCTCTCGGTATCGGCACAGGACCCATCGCAGCCCGCGCAGCCCATCTGCGCCGCATGCTCGCCGGCATGAATTTTGATCTACATCGCAATCTACTCGAGGTGTCACCCCGCGCCACGGTGCACGCGCTCTTCGGCGCCCACAAGGCGCGTGGATACAAACGCGATGCCGATCCCTGGGAAACACGCGCAGCCATTGTCGAGTCGCTGACCGACGTTCGGTTCGCGCTGTGCAGCCGGATGTCTCGCGAGGACGTCTTGCGCAACGATCATTGCTTTGACGCTCTGCTCAGCGCCTACACGTCCTATCGATGGGCGCGCGATGGTTGGACCATGCCGCGCGGCATCTTCGCCGAAGACGGCTGGATATGGGCACCGCCCCGCGATCGATAACACCAACCATCCGACAACCATGATTGCTACTGCATTGCCGGTAAATTGCGCCAGGGTATCGCCTCGATGCGAAAGCGACTCGCGCTCTCGGCGCACGCTGCAAAGGTTTGCTGGATTCGATCGTCCTCCACCCCCTTGTCCACCCTGGCCCGAAAGAATCGCAAGACGCTTTCTGAGTAGCGTTCGACAAACGCTCCTCCAGCCTGTTTGTCACCCTTATTCCATGCTTTGAGCAGTTCTTCACTCGTCATCCTACACAGTGAGACGACCGACACCGTGGCATCATTCCCGATCTTCGGTGACAATTACTTACCGAGTCGCCGACCCGGGTCGTGGTGCGGGCAATCGTCGGATGGGCGCGCAATGCGAAGTGGCGTTCTTGCGAATTGGCCGGTCGTCTGGCTCTTTGATCGTTCAGATGGCGACCGGTCGTCTGGGCCCTGCTACAGTCGCTATGTGAGCAACTCGATCCGCGACCCAAGTGAATCGGGCGAGCGATCGCTGGATCGGACGGACGGCCGGATGGACCGATCCACTGATCAAGCTACGGATCGCTCTACGGATCATTCGGACGATCTTGTTGTCGCGGAGGCGATCCGTTCGAGCGAGCCGCCTGTAGTGGCCCGCCTGGTGGTCGAGATTCGCTCGGACGGACGTCGCACCATTGCCCGCGGTGCTATGGAAGACGTGTCATCGGGGCAGCGAGTCGCGGTGGAGGCACACGGCAACTCGCCTGGGCAGCTGGCCTGGGCGCTTGCGCGCAGCGTGTTTTCGGCACCCATCCTGGCCGGCAAGACCATTCGCGCTCTGTTGCCGGGCCGGCGCGGCCGCCGCTGAACGGCGCGTGCGAAGGCGCCATGGCTGCACACAGAGTCATCCTGGTCGACGGCAGCTCGCTCATCTACCGGGCGTTTTATGCTCTGCCGGGCACTCTTTGCACTGTGTCGGGTCTGCACACCAACGCGATTTACGGGTTTGCGACCATGTTCAAGAAGCTCTTTGCCGGCCGCAGACCGCGCCACGGTGCCGTGGTATTCGACGCGCCGGGCAAGAGCTTTCGCAGTCAGAAGTATCCTCAGTACAAGGCTCAGCGGCCGGCCATGCCCGCGGAGCTTGCCGAGCAACTGCCGTGGATCGATCAGCTGGTCTCGGCCAACCGGTTTCCAGTCCTGCGCGCCCCCGGCTACGAGGCCGACGATGTCATCGGAACCCTGGCTCGCCAGGCCAGCGAGGCCGGCATGGAGGTGGTGATCGTGTCGGGCGACAAAGACCTCTTGCAGCTGGTCGGCGCGCGGGTCCGGGTGCTCGACACCCTGCGCGATATCACCTACGACCGCGCGCTGGTGCGCAAAAAATTCGGCGTGAACCCCGAGGTTCTGGCCGATTATCTGGCCATGGTCGGCGATCGCGCGGACAATATCCCGGGCGTGCCCGGAGTTGGGCAGAAAGGCGCTGTCGGTCTGCTCGCCGAGCACGGCTCGCTGGCCGCCATTCTCGATGGGGCCGCACAGCTTGCCGGCCGCTACCGGAAAGCGTTTACCGACCACGCTGCGACTGCGCGTCTATGTCTGGACCTGGCGACCATCGACGTGCATGTGCCCATCGAGCAGCAGGTCACCGAACTGATCGTGTTACCACCCGAGCCGCACCGGCTCAACGACCTGTACAGAGAGCTCGAATTCTACTCGTTGCTCGGCCCCGAACTGGTCGAGGGCGCCGCGGCCCAACCGGGCCAGCACCGCGTGCTCGGCCAGGTGAGCGAGATCGGCGAGTTTCTCGCCGGGCTGGACCGCGAAGCCGCGGTCGCAGTGGTTCCGGCCCACAGCTCGGCCACTGTGGTGCGCAGTGTTCTGGCTGGGTTTTCGTTGTGCAGTGAGCCCGGGCGCACCGTCTATGTTCCGATCTCGGGTCCGGGCGGTCTGGGCAAGGCTGGCCTGGACGCTCTGAAGCGGTTTTTCGAGGACGCCAGCCAGCGCAAGGTCACTCATGATTACAAGGCGATGCGCACGTTGCTCGGGCGTGGCGGCATCGAGTTGAGGGGACTGATCGGCGACGTTATGCTGGCCAGTTTTCTGATTGATTCGGGCGCGGCCAGTCCCCATGATATCGACTCCATCACCAGGGAGTATCTCCATCGCACCCTGCCACCGAGAACGGCTCTGGTCGGCGGTGGCCGCGAGCGAAAGAGCATCGTGTCGGTGCCTGCCGAAGAGATCGGCCTCTGGTTGGGACAGCGGGTTTCGGCGATTTGCGAGCTTTGGCCGATCCTTCACCGCACGCTTGAAGAGCGCTCTTTGACCGGCTATTTGCGCGATATCGACCTACCTGTATCCGAGGTCCTGGCCGATATGGAGCTGGCCGGTATTGTGGTCGATCGGCGCGATCTGGAGGCCATGGATGGCGAATTTCGTGTCCGGCGCGATCAGCTCGAGGCCGACATTCACGCCCTGGCCGGGCAGACATTCAACGTGGGGTCGCCCAAACAGCTGTCGGAGATTCTGTTCGACAAGCTGGGCCTGCCGGTCATCAAGAAGAACAAATCCGGGTACTCGACCCGCAGCGAGGTTCTGGAGCAGCTTCGCCCAAAACACCCCATCGCCGGTGCAGTCCTCGACTACCGCCGTTTTGCCAAGCTCATCGACACCTATACTGAGGTGCTCATGCGCGCGGCGCGTCCGGACAGCGGGCGGATACACACCACATTTTTGCAGACCTTCACGGCCACCGGACGCATCATCTCGACCGAGCCCAACCTTCAGCGCACACCGACGCGCAGCGCAGAGGGCAAACGCGTCCGCCGCGCGTTCATCGCTGCGCCGGGCCACGCTCTGATCTCGGCTGACTGGAATCAGATCGAATTGCGCATTCTGGCCCATGTCTCGGGTGATTCGGCCCTGATCGACGCATTTGCCGGCGGGCTCGATGTCCACTGCCTGACCGCGGTCCAGCTTTTTGGCACCGACTACGACGACATTTCTGCCGAGCAGCGCGACATTGCCAAGACCATCAACTTTGCCACCATTTACGGCCAGGGCGCCACAGCACTGGCGCAAACCCTGGGCATTGCGCGCAAGCAGGCCAAGAACTACATTGAAAACTACTTTTCGGCCTATCGCGGCGTTCGGGCCTGGCTGGATCGCACCATTGCCGAAGCCCACCAAAAAGGCCATGTCGAGACTCTCCTGGGCCGGCGCCGCACCATCCCCGAGCTGTCCTCGAGCCAGCACCGGATCCGGCAGATCGGCGAGCGAATGGCGGTCAATACACCCATTCAGGGCACTGGGGCAGATATCTGCAAGCTGGCCATGATCGCCATCCACCGCGAACTCGAGCAAGCCGGCCTCGACGCCAGGCTGCTTTTGCAGATCCACGACGAGTTGTTACTCGAGGCGCCACAATCCGAAGTTGCCCGGGTTTGCCAGCTAGTCGAACACCACATGGAGCACTGCATCTCCCTTGCCGTCCCTCTGGTGGTCAACATCGGTGTGGGCAAAAATTGGGCCGAGGCACACTGAGCAGTGCTCCCCCGCTTCGAGTTGGATGTTGTTCGCGCCGCCGCCGAGGTACCGGGATCCTGAAAAGGTATCCTTGATGCTGGCACGGTTTTGCAGCCAGAAGGGCGTTCTCGTAGTAACGCCAATCGTGGTCGTTGCGGACTGCGGTGGAGAACTCTTGAGCTGCCAGTTTTTCGACCTTGTCGCCCGGTTTGATCTGGCAGAGTTTGGCGGTCGATTCTGGCAGATCGGTATTGACGCGAAAATCCTGTATGTAGCCGCGAACGATTGTATCGGGCGTATGAGCGCCTGGCCAGGACAAGGAGTATATTTACTGCCGCGCCATGATCGCTGGCGGCTCCCTGCCGGCGCAGACGGGTTGGTTTGGCAACCGCGCGAGATTTGAGAAAGCGTTTCTGTTTCGGCTAGTTGTGCGAACTCCATCGACCCGATGACCCATCGACTACGGAAAGAATGGGGCCGAAGTCGTATCGAGTCTTACGAATTTGCATGCGTTGGCGAGGAAGCACTAGGCGGCCCAACCGGGCCGGCGGAGAGCGCTACCTATGATGTCGTTTATGAGCGTAGATACTCACATTTCGTCGAGGATTTCGTCAAACGGCGCGATGAGACCATCATAGCCACTTTTTCAGCCTGCCAAACCTATAGCCTGGTCGTCGGCTCGTATGAAAAACTGCCAAAATCAATAATTCGCCATCCGAAACAAGGTAGTCCGGTTCAATTGGGAAGGTGTGTAAGAGGCGACGCCGTATATCCAGTTCCTTCGGAGCTCCCTCCACATGTGAACCGGCAGCAGGGAACTCCTGTGCGAGAGCGATTGCCTCATCAATTTCCAAAATGAATCGACCTCCCAATCCTTCCTCGCATCTCTCGTAGTAGACTGCAGCATCTTCGTACTCGGCCATTGCCTCTGGCAAGAACCTATGTCCGGTCACTGTCGGAGCGCCCGAAGACGAGCGACTACGCGAGCGCGTACTTCGGCTCCGTCGATCGTTTCTACACTGCCATCAGCTACCTCTTGGGCACGCCGCACCAATTCGGCGATCTTTGCTTCTTCTGCGTCCGAATCGGCACTCTCCTCGTCTAAACTGCGAAGCAGCGTATGCGCAGCCTGCGCTCGATCATGCATCGGTAGTTCGAGCAACGCAGCGAGATGATCTTCTGTTCGAGCCATGATGGCCGGAGTATAGCACTAACCTTGACACAAGGTACACTCAACCCACCCACTGACGACGCGTTGGCACTGCCCTCGCACTTGTGGGTCCGCAGGATCCGTCGCGGTTCATGGATCAAGGGCATGGCTTTGACTCGCGATGTCCGAGAAACTCTACGGGCGTCGAGCAGCGGAGGCTCACTGGGGGACATGTCTCCATTGGCTGGCACTGTCAAGGCCGAAATCATAGATCTCGACGATATGAAGACCAATCAGATTTGGTTACCAAGCCCCGCCCACCGGCGCAGACGGGTTGGTTTGGCAACTTTGCAGCGAGCGGGAAAGTGCTTCTGTTTCGGTTGTTTGTGCGAGCGCTGTCGCGCTGACGGTACGTCAGCTACTGATACGATCCGTCATAAACCGTTTTAAAGGCTACAATTCCTTGGGTTGGCGTGAAAGCGTCAGGCCGTGCGAGCGGCTGGAGATGTCCTCTCCGATGCCGCTTCCCAGTGCCAAAACTTAGATCTCGTCCAAAACCTCGTCGAGCAAGGAGATGAGATCGCGATCGCGATGAAATCCGCGCTCGATGACCAAGCGCAGGTTGTCACGAACAACAGTTAAATCGAGTTCCGGGTTGAAGCGCAGCAGATTCTGCGCATCAATGCGGTCCTGCAAACGCAAGTGATCCATTGACAAGATCTTCATCGCGAGTAGCTCCTCGCTACGCGCTACTGGTACCGAACCCATCGTCGGCATCGCCACCACGGTCGCTCGGGCCACAATTTCGGATTCGATGCCGGTACTTGCGAAAAGAAGATCAATCGCGAATCCCTCCTGCGAACGCAACCTCGCCGTCGCCAAACGATTTTGTGTTTTGTGTTCCACTGTGGTGACTACTTGATATCCTGATCGCGCTATCGCAAACACCAGCTGTTCGGCATCAGCGTCGTCCTCGACCGAGATAGCGAGGTCGATATCGCGCGTAAAGCGAATCTCAGCTCGTAGTGATACGGCCAAGCCTCCGACAAGGGCAAAGCGGCGACCTTGGTGGTGCAAGAACTTGCAGATCGCCGTAAGGCCTCGGGCAGGGTCAGTCATGCTCGCGACTCAGCCATGATTGCAGACGCGACTCAATCTCCTCGTCAGTGTCGCGAGGGAACTGCTTTCGGAGGGATTCTCGTTTAATTTTGATGCCCTGTTCCATTATGGCGAGTGCCTGCGAGAGCCTTTCCGCGAGAGGCGTTGCACGAGCAAAGGCTATATCGTCGGCAAGTAGCGGATCCACGCACCGAGTATAGCAGGAGGCGGTATCCATCCTGGATATATCGTTCAAGTACCTGGCAAACTCACCTGTCTTGCATCGCAAGACTCACGACTACAGAGCAACCGCCGTGCCATGCCATGCGCGGTGCAACTGTTGGCAATCAAGATCACCTAGGGTGGAGTGCACCTGCACAAGAAGCGGGTGCGCTGCCGCCCTGCACCTCCTTCCACGCCGAGCCCGCGCAGGTGAGCCCTCGGTCGAATACCCGCAGTCGGCCGTAGGGCACCTATGTCACCGTTGGAGTGCCGGGACTGTCGTTTCGAACAGTCCCGACAGTTCTGACAGTCCGTCAGACGACGCCCGACAGTCTGACTTGGCCGAGCCAGACCGGGCGAAAGACGAAAGACATCAAATTGCAAATTGCAGCTTTGGCTGACCGGCCCGGCGCTGCTCGAGCTCATACCCCTGAGGGGGCCCACGTAACGGTAGTGCTTGATGACCAAGAGGCAGTGGAACTGGAGCCCAAGGAAGTGGCCGAACTCGTCGAGCAACTTGCGGATGCCCAACGCGGTGAGGCGCGATGGTCATTCGCTTCACGTATCGCGGCAAACGCCAGGTACAGCAAGCATCACAATGGTGGCGAGAAAACCGCTCCGGCGCCACGGACTTGTTCGAGAAGGAGCTGCGTCGAGCGTTCGATCTCCTCGCTGGTCTCCCGCAAATAGGGCAACCAGTTGCCAACGTGGAGCTACCCGATGTGCGACGATTGTTCCTGCGCCGTATCGAATATCATCTCTACTATCAGCCACAGCACAACGGTATTCTCTTCCCTCGCCTTCTGGCACACGAAGCGCGGACAACCGCCGCAGCTGTGGCGTTATTGACGCGTTGGCAGAATCTTGAGCAGTGGGTTTTCCGCGGTGTAGTTGTCACCCTCCCGCGGCCACCGACGCAAGTGGGACGGTTTGGCACCGTTGTGGAGACTGGCAAATTCGTTCCGTTTCATATACTCGCCTGACGAGATCGCTTGCAGTCAAACCTTTTGCCATCAGCGTGGCTCGTTTGGTCGTGATTGAGCCTTTGCAGCGTGTACCTGCGCCTGGCCGAAGCTGTCACATGCCACAGATGCGCTCGTCGTCCATGAGGCGTGCGCGGACGGTAATCTCGATGGTTGGCAACGTATCGATCATGGCACGCGGTGTGTATTCGTCATGGTTATCACCGGGTCGTTTTGGCCCCACTCAAACAACGTAAAGGCAGTAACCATGACTCTAGTTTGCCCCCAACTTCACGACTCGAATCAGTCGCTCGGGGTCGTGGCCAATTCGCGGCGGAGCCGCGGCACCTCGGTTTTCAGCGATGGCATGTGCGTACGCGTGGCATCGTCGCGGCGCGCCCTCCCTTTCCGGTCTAGCTCGTTCGGAGGCGGCTCATGAGCGCGTCGGCCAAGCGACTCGCCGTGGACGGCGGTGCGCCGGTGCGCACCACTCCGTGGCCGACCTATGACAAGGGCGATGCGCTGCTCAATGCCGACGATCAGGCAGCGATAGCGCGCGCCCTGGGCAGCCGCCGTCTCTTTCGCTACGACACGCGGCGCTACGAGGAGACCGAGACCGGCCAGCTGGAACTGGAGCTGGCCCGCGCTTTCGATGTGCCCTATGCATTGGCGTGCTCGAGCGGCACGGCGGCCATCGCCCTCGGGCTGATGGGGGCGGGGCTGCGTCCCGGCGATCGGGTGGCTTGTCCGGCGTTC
Source organism: Pseudomonadota bacterium (assembly GCA_022360315.1). Taxonomy (GTDB): domain Bacteria; phylum Myxococcota_A; class Polyangia; order Haliangiales; family Haliangiaceae; genus JAKSDA01. Next base: position 7,429 of record JAKSDA010000487.1, on the reverse strand, counting down.
ACCTTCTCGGCTACGCCCAGCGCGATTCTCTTGGCCGGCGGTGTGCCGGTCTTGGTGGACGTGGACGACGATCTGCATTTCGACCTCGCCGACCTCGAGCGCAAGCTCACGCCCGAGCTGAAGGCCGTGGTGGTGGTGCACATGCGCGGCTTCGCCAGTCAAATCGATCGCATCGCCGAATTCTGCCGCGCCAAGCGTCTGATCCTGGTCGAGGATGCGGTGCCGAGCTGCGGTGCATCGCTGGGCGGCAAACACCTCGGTACGTTTGGCGATGCCGGTGCATTCAGCACTCAAAGCGACAAGTCGATCAACACGGGCGAAGGCGGTTTTGTGCTGTTTCACGACGAGCAGCACCTCGCGCGCGCTGCGGTTCTGGCCGGCGCCTACGAGGGGCGGATCCACCACCACGTTGCTCACACGGCCTTCGATCCTCTCAGCCTGCCGCTCTTCAACTTCCGGCTCGACGAGATCCGCGCGGCTCTGGCTCGCACCCAGCTGGCACGCCTCGACGATAAGGTGCGCCGCCACCACGCGGTGTACAACGAGGTGGCCCAGCGTCTGGCCGCGCTGGGGAACATCCGGGTGCGGCAGCAGGTCGCGCCCAACGATGGCTTTCTCGGCGAGTGTGTGAACTTCTGGGTCGAGGGCGCCGACATGGCTACGACCCAGTGGCTGGTGTGCGCGCTCCGGGCCGAGGGCATCGAGGCGCGGCAGCTGGGCGATCCCGGGGACATCAATATCCGCTGCTTCTGGCATTGGCGGTTTCTCTGGCCACAGGAGCGCGCAGAGGTGACCATGACACGAGCGCCCAACGCTGCCAGGCACCTGGCGACGGCAATCGATGTGCCGCTCGCCGCCTGCCTCACGGCCGCGGATCGCGACGACCTCATCGACGCGGTCGGCAAGGTTTGCGCTGCCCACAAGCGGACGATGGGAGTGGCGGCATGAGTCTCTTCGATCTCACGGGACGCATTGCCCTGGTGACCGGCGGCAATGGCGGGCTGGGGCTGGCCATGGCCGAGGCTCTCGCCGCCGCCGGCGCACATGTGGCCATCAGCGGTCGTCGAGCAGACAAGCTCGCGGTCGCGATGGATCAGCTCGGCCCCCCGCATACGAGCCATCAGGTCGAACTGGCCGACGATGCCGCGCTGCCGGGCTTGATCGATGCGGTGGTGGCAGCCCATCGCGGCCTGGACATCCTCGTACACAACGCTGGCACCAGCGTGCGCGGCGCACCGGAGGAACTGGCGCGCGCCGACTACGAGCAGGTGCTGGCGGTCAATGCGACGGCGGCTCTCCGCCTCAGCCAGCTGGCGTATCCGCACCTCTGCGCTCGCGGTGGCGGCAAGCTCATTCATATCGGCTCGATGTTCAGCCATCTCGGCAGTCCCTTCTCCCTGCCGTATGCGGTGAGCAAGGGCGCGGTCGTGCAGCTGACCAAGTGTCTGGCCATCGCCTGGGCCAAGGACAAGATTCAGGTCAACGCAATCCTGCCGGGTTGGTTCGACACCGAGCTCACTCAGGGTACGCGCGCGCACGTGCCCGGGTTGGAGCAGACCATCTGCGAGAGGACCCCGGCCGGGCGCTGGGGAAAACCAGAGGACCTTGCCGGCACGGTGGTCTACCTCGCCAGCGCGGCCTCCAACTTCGTAACCGGCGCCAGCTTGGTGGTGGACGGCGGTTTCTCGGTGTGCATGTGAGCGAGGACCGTCCAATCGTGCTGCAGACCCTGCGACGGCCCGCGGAAGTACTGTCGGCGGACGAGCAGCGCACCTTGCTGGTCGAGGTGCTCCGACTCAACCTGAGCCTCAGCGAGGAGCCGGCATTTGTCGTCAACTGGCAGGCGCGCATCGGCTCGTTCCTCACCGATCTCGCGGTGCTCGAACTCGCCTGGCAGGGTGGCCAACTGGTTGGCCACTACGGCCATCGGCAGGTGCCCATCGCGGGCGGGCATATCACCTACGTCGATAACTTCACGGTCGCACCTGGACTGCAGGCCCGCGGTCTTGGCAAGCGGATGACCCAGCGCTTTGTGGTGCGCACCGTATTGGCGGGATGGGGCGGCCGAACGCTCGTCGCCTCACGCACCTCCAATCCGCACGTGGCGGCGATGATGTGGCAAGCCTTTGCCCATCCGGCGATCATGTATCCCAGCCTCGATCCGAGGCACCCATCGTCGCGGGCACTGGCTGAGGTCGCGCGTAAAGTCGCGGCTGCCCTCTGGCCCGACAAGGAGCTCATCGCCGAGACCGGGGTGTTGGTCGGAGCGTATGGTGGGAGCTTCATCCCGTGCCGGCCGAGCCGCCACCCCCACATTGCACGCTTCTTCGACGAGCATATCTGCGCGGCGCGCGGCGATGCCATCGTGCAGATCGTGGAACTCTCATTGGCATCGGCGTTTCCGCTCGCGCGTTACTTCGCCACCCGTCGCTTGCGGAGGTGGTGGCACAAACGGAGTGGTGCCGAGGCATCAGCGAGCGCCGCGCCCCATTCCGGTTAGCACAGGAGCTAGTACACAATGATATCGTATTACCGTCACCTCGCCTATTTCCTCACCCGCGACGCGTTGCCGCAGAACCGCGACGAGCTGACGCCATGGGCCATGACCCTGCCGTACAAGCTGTGGGATCGGGTCTGCCGCTACGAGGGCAAGACGTTTGCCGAGTACTACCTGGGCGATCTCGATGCGCTCGCACTGCGACGGTTCTTTGGCAGTCGCTCGAGCTACGCGGCGCTCTTGGTGCTGTGGCCGGCAGCGGCCGCCTTCATGGCGGCCCGTCACGGCCGCCATGCTCTGCCGCAGCTGCGCCGGGGGTTGGCCCGGCCCGACTTGCGCTTGTACTTCCCGGAGCGCTGGTTCTCGCAGCAAGAGGCCGAAACTATGCGCCCGGATCTGCTGGCTGGGATGTACTACGCCTTCGAGTACACGCGCTCGCAGCCGGACTACCTCACTCTCGACAACAAGCGGCTTTTTGCCGAGTTGTGCCGCGAGCAGGAGCTACCCGTGCCGACCGAGTACACCGTCGACCAGGCCCGGCAGCTCAGCGAGCCGGTCATGGTCAAAGATCCGCAGCAGGACCTGGGCCGCGGCGTGTTTGTCCGCTCTCCGAATGAGCTCGACGAGCTGGATCCCGGCGTAGACTGGATTATCCAGGAGCGCCTGCGGAACCACTCCGACCTAGCCGCCCTCCTGCCACCGGACGCCGCGCTCTCGACCGCGCGGGTGATCACCCTGGTGCCGCGCGTGGGCGATCCGCCTCAGGTCAGTCATTTCTTCTTGCGCCTGCCGCGCGCCGGCGCGGTGGTGGACAATTTTGCCGCTGGTGGCATGGTCAGCCGAGTCGATCGCGCGACCGGCATGCTCACCCCCGCGGTTACCAAGCAGTGGCCGCAGCCGGGCTCGCACTTTGAAAGCCACCCCGACAGCGGTGTGCTCATCAAGGGCGCCATTGCGCCGCTGCACTGCGACGTGCAGGCGCTGTGCATCGACGCGCACCAGCGGCTCGCGCCGGATGCGCCGTCCATTGGCTGGGACGTGGCCATGACGCCCAACGGTCTGCGCCTCCTCGAGCTCAACTTCTTCGCCGCCTCGTTTCAATGGGAGGAGACCGAGGACGCGTACGCGCCTTTGGCCGAGGCAATCCTCGACCGCTTGCACTATGGCGAGAGGTAGCCCGTGCGATCGGGAGTGGGCACAGGCACGGGAGAGATGCGCACCGACGCGCCGCGGGCGAGCGCGTTCTTCGCCGTGTGGTTGGCCCAGACCTGTTCACTGCTCGGCACCAGCGCCACCGGCTTTGCCCTCGGGGTCTACTTCTTCCAGCGCACCGGCTCGACCACGGTCTACGGGTTGATCGGGCTGGTGACCCTGGCGCCGCAGATCGCGTGCACACCACTTGCCGGGGTGCTGAGCGATTGCTGGCCGCGTCGGCGTGCTCTGATGGCGGGCCACGCCGGCGCGGGCCTGTGCACGGCCGTGCTGTGTGGCCTCTACCTCGCGGGCGGTTTTTCGCTGCCGGCGGTGCTCGCGCTGGTGGCGGCGGCTTCAACGACCAATGCGATTCACTACCCGGCGTTCTCGGCGCTCACGACTCAGCTCGTACCGGAGTCGCAGCGCGGGAGGGCCAACGGGTTTGTGCAATTGGGGGTTGCCGCCCAGGCTGTGGTGGCCCCGCCGCTCGGGGCGTGGCTGCTGAGTGATATGGGCCTGGCGGCGGTGCTGGTGTTTGATGTGCTCACCTTTGCCAGCGCGCTCGTGTTCTTGGGCGTGGTGCGCATTGCGCCAGCCGAGGGGGAGGCGGCCCCGGTGCGTTCGGTTCGCCGCGAGCTGCGCTTTGCGGTCGACTTCCTGCGCGCCCGCCCCGGTCTCTGGTCATTGGTGGTGTTCTTTTTCGCCGTGAACTTTCTCTTCGGTACGGCGCAGTTGGTCTTGACCCCGTTGGTGCTCGGTATCGGCACCGTGACCGATCTCGGCAGGGTGCTGGCATGGGGCGGTGCCGGCATGGTGGCGGGCGGTCTCGCGATGCTGGCGTGGGGCGGTCCGGTCAAGAAGATACCGGCGATTGCCGGTTTCACGGCGGTGCAGGGACTCATGTTTGGATGCGCGGTGGCGACACCGTCGATCGCCTTGGTGTCGGCGGCGGTCTTTGGCGCGGCAGCCATGTTGCCCATGACCCTCACCTGCAGCCAAACCCTGTGGCAGCGCTACGTCCCCCTGGCCGCTCAGGGCCGAGTGTTCGCGCTGCGGGCCACCGTCGCCCAGCTGGGCGTACCGCTGGCCATGCTCACCATGGGCCCCGTCGTGGAGAGCGTGCTCGAGCCGTTGCTCTTACCTGGCGGCCCCCTCGCCGCGTCGCTCGGGCCCTATGTGGGTGTCGGCCCCGGCCGAGGCACGGCCTTGCTCATTGCTCTAGCCGGTGGTTGTACAGTTGGGTTGGCCGTGGCTCTCGCTTGTCACCGCCAGGCCCGCGCGCTGGACGAGCCCGCGTTCGCTGAGCCACCTGTGGGTGCCGGCGTGGCAAAGGGGCAAGCGAGCGCAGAGAACGCGTTCATGGCTCAGGGAGACGCCGCGTAGCAGTTGTCTGTTGATGCCCGATGCACCAAACTCCGTACACTGTATGCACGCATGACACGCCGAACACACTCATGATCCGTTGCCTTCCCCCGTACCTGTAACACCTTCCACGAACGGAAGTGTCGAGTATACGCAATCGTGCAACTGATGGCTGATTTGCCGACGAAGCTCGTTGCATCGCTGTGGTCCCTGCCCGGCGGGAATGGACGCTATCTCGACACGCTCGACAAGATATTGCGGTGGACGGTGAGCCATGCCGCCCGTCCGCACCGGGATGACTTTCGCTCGTGGATGGCAATCCAATACAATGCGGGCAAAAGCGCGATCAGTTATCTGCACGTAGTCTTGCGGCTCGGCGCGATCGAACGTTCGGCCAACGGTTCTCTGGTCGTCACTCCTATGGGGGAGCGCATCCTCTCGGCCGACAAGCCGGTAAGGCGAACATAGTCATTGAGCGTTTCCTCACCGGCTATGTTGCGTTTCCTGAGTTCTTGACCGTGTATGCCAAATCGACCACGCCGTAGTCATTGCGAAGAGTTTTGCAAGTGGGAAGGTAACAGCCCATGCCAAAGAGGAAGATGTTGTCCTGCTCAAGGCCGACGTACTGGCAAAATGGGTGCTGCAGCATGCCCAGGTGCCACTGAATCTCGTTACCTACCGTGCCATGTTTCACAGTGGTGGGCTGTCTGACGACCTGGACAGTACTGTCAAGGACGCCGCTGACCAGCAGCAGCGCTGGGGAGACTTGATTACGGAACTGGTAGAGCTGATCCGCGCTACATACCTCCACGGGCTCAATGAGCCGCTCCCCGGCTTCGTGCCTTGGCGGACCGAATAGATTCCGCCGAGGTCGATTCTCAAGATTAAGACGTGTGTAACTGTCATGAACCCGAACGTATTGCCGCAAATCAGCCCGGAAAGTCAGCAAGCCGCAGCGAGAGCTGAGAGGGGAGCGGGCGCTCTCGGGCCGGCGTAGACCGGCCAGCGGCCTCACGCATCGACACCGCATTACCATCTCCATCGCCTGGCGTAGGCGCATTGTTTGGGTGGTATTGAACATCCCAAGCTCCTCCGCTAAGGTCAACGCCTCGTAGTCCGTCACGACATGCTGGATGGAACTGTCCGCCGTGATATCGCTTCGGTCTAACATTTCCCCGACAAACTCCATACCGAGGCTTGCTAGCTGACGCCGGAGCCCATCCATTGCCTTCTTCCACAGGAACGAAGTTCCCATCTCATAGCTGCCTGAGGTGAAGGCATACTCAATCTGCTGGCGTTCACGGGCGCTAAGCTGGCGTGCGTAGGCTGCTATCTGTGCTCCATCTACATCGGGTGGAATGGTAACAGGAGCATTGGGCTTCCAAAGGGTTAGTTCGTCAGAGGCCATCGTTGTGGGGTCCGTAGTATTCTGTGGTGCCGTCACTTGACCGGAAGAAGGCGGCAATAAGTTCTTGCTTCTCTACCGACTTGCACAATGATCGAAATGCGCGCCTACGCGCTCCTCCGATCATATTTCGTGGCGGCGTTCCCTCTTCAGGTGGTGCATGGACGAAAAAATTATATCCGCCCACCTCGCCCTTGCTAGTAAGGAGAACAATACCGTCACTGGATAGCATCCCCTCCAACAAACTCGCATAAGACAGAAGTCTGTCCAGTGTTTCAGGTGTTCGTTCTTTTTCGTGCTGACGAACTGCATTCGTGAGATCTATAGGATTTCTGAGCAACGAACCGTCTGATGTCAGCTGGGCGACCAAGGCTCCATGACCTCGTTGAAGAGCTTCCGAGAAAGTCGTCCGTAAGAAACTCGCCAGAGGTTCTCTTTCGGAATCCGCCACACCACTAGAACAAATCGAAGACAGCTGCTCCACTGCGTCTCTGGGAGACGGCTGGTCGGCTTTTGCTGCCGAGAGGTGGACGATAAGTCGATGGCCCCTACTGCCAACCAACTCTACTGCTTTGTCTGCTAATTGGTATGCAATTATGATTGATTCACCGCCATCTAATTCACAAATAGTATCTCGAAGATCAAGCGATACTGGTGAAAACGGTTCGCGAAAGATACCGTATCGAAATTTCTCGGCATCACGTTGAATGAATACCGCCCATCCACCTCGCGCAAGTGGAGCACACTTTTTGAGCGCTTGCTTAACGGTTAAGGCAACCTTGTCCCCATTGTCGACTTCAATAGGTTCACTGCCCCGCAGTTTAACCCGACTGTGTTAGTCTCTTAGCGAGTAGATTCTGTCATTCTCGGCAAAGATTTTGGGCTGCGCGCACACTTCCCCCTTTGCTGCGGGACACAAAATCCTTATGTCCAGAGCATGCCTATGCACTAGATATAATATGAATATCGAT
>JAKSDA010000123.1 GCA_022360315.1 Pseudomonadota bacterium | reverse complement strand
ACGTCATTTTGCTCCCGAGGAGCGTCTGGCCGGGCTCGAGCCCGAGGAGCGTCTGGCCGGGCTCGAGCCCGAGGAGCGTCTGGCCGGGCTCGAGCCCGAACAACTGGCCCGCGCTCTTCGCTCCCTTCCACGGGACGTCCAGGAGACCATCCGCAAGAAGCTCAACGGGACATGAGGGAGCCTGTAGTGGCTGCAGCGTCGCCTGCGTGTCGAGTCTCCCGCTTCACGGCCATTTGTGATCACTATTTTGGGGCGACCGAGGCGATTGCCAGAGTTTGCCCTGCACGGATCGGGTGGTCAGCTCGGTCGACCGGATTGATGTCGCACCTGCGCTGGCAACAGTCCAGTCGACCCAGGCCAATGTCGCACTCGGTGTTGCTGCGTTGCCGGTCCTCCCGGGTGATAGGTTGACGCTGGCCGGACCGGGCGCGATGCCACAACCTTGACGCTCGGTCCTGCGCGTTGTATTGTTACTGATCCTCGGTCTCTTCAGGCGCGGCGTCCTGCTCGTCAGCTGGTGCGTCGATCTGGTCGAAGGGCTGAAAAATGCTCCCAGCGCCCTGCGCAGCCTGTTTGAGGGCGCGAATATTGGCAAGCTGGCAGTAAAAGTGTCCGACGAGCCGTCGTGAATAGCAGGATCGATGAGCAAGTCCGCGTCTGCGATCTTCACATCTCGCTGGTAGCATTTGCGTGAGAGGTGAGCGATCAGTGGAAAAAGTAGCCCTGTTTGTGGATGTGCAGAACATTTACTACACCACGAAAAAAATCCACGGTTGCCATTTCGACTATCGTGCGTTCTGGAACATGGCGACCACCGGGAGGCAGGTAGTCAAGGCAGTCGCGTATGCCATCGACCGCGGCGATAAGACGCAGATGCGTTTCCAGGAAATCCTCAGGAAAATCGGCTTCGAAGTGAAACTGAAGCCGTTCACCCAGCGCCGCGATGGCTCGACAAAGGGCGACTGGGACGTCGGAATTGCTCTCGACATGATGGATTGTGCAGCGATCGCGAATATCCTGGTATTGGCCTCAGGCGATGGGGACTTCGACGTGGCGCTCGATCGGGTTCGAGCCAGGTTCGGGGTGAACACCGAGGTATACGGCGTCCCGGGACTCACAGCGAGGTCCCTGATCAATGCGGCCTCGCGCTTCGTACCGATCCAGGGTCAGCTCTTGTTGAGGCGCGCACACCAGGAGCCAGATCCATTCAGGTAGTAATTGAGGGACGGAGCGAAAGGGCCGCCGGGCCCGTCAACTACCCGAAAGTCACTTCGCCGACCGAACCAGAAGGCGGATTCGAGAGCGCAAGTCGCGCGCGGTGTCCAGTTCTTCGCTGTCCTCGTCGAGCCTGTGGGCGAGGCTCCATCCGATGGAGAACAGGCTCACGACCGTGCGATCACGCAACAGTTCGTCTTCATCCTCCCATCCCATGGCCTTGATTCCAGCGTCGGCAAACGCGAGCGCGATGCCCACGGAGTCGACCAGACCCATGGCGCGACCGTCGAGAGAACAACCGGCGACAAAGACATTGGCGAGGTATGCGAGCTCTGCCGCTCGACGGCTGTGCACGCCGGGGTCGCGGTGCTTTAGCTCGGCGAGCAGACGGCGGACGATGGACCTGGCTGTCCCGCTCGCCGCCAGCTGCGGCCGATTCGGCGGCGTGACGCCGCTGTCGTGAAGCAGTCTTTTGAGGCGAGCAACGCCTTCGCCCGGCGACTGCGGCCGCGAAGCCTGCGGGTCGTAGCGGCGAAAATACGCGGCGGTGATGGCATCCTCGGGTGCGGTCGCGATATCCCGGGCCGAGCGGCTGGCCGCGCCACGAAGAAATGCCGCAGCATCGGCAGGTGATACGTAGCCGCGCCGCTCACGGCGGTCGTCCCGCTCGGCGCGCGCGTCTTCTGCCACAGTCTCGGCCGCGGTCAACACCTCGTGCAGCCCATCATCCTCGACCCGCTCCATGGACGCCGTGCACACTCGCTCCAGCACCCGGTCGACCAATTCGTGGTCGACTGCATCGAGTTCGTGAATCGCCGCAACAATCGCATCCCAGCCATTGTAGCGGGTCGATACCAGTAGCAATCCCTCGAACTCTTCGGTCAGGCTGGCATCGAGCGCTTTGTCGACCAGGTCCGACGAGGCGATTTGTTCCGCGCTAACCACCCCGCTGAGCACCGGGACGAGGCGGTCGAGGTCGAGTACAATCATGAGTTGGGCGAGCGCGTGGGCGAGAAAATCCTCGCCAAGACTGCGCAGACATTCGGCGGCGGCGCGCGGATGTTCCTCGTTCAAAACCTCGAGCCAGAGCGCAAAACGATCGGCGTCGAGCGCATCTACCCCGGTCTCGTCTATCTGCCACAGGTCCTCGTCGGCCAGGCCGCGCAGCTGTGCTGGCGTGGCCAGAGATAAGATCTCTCCCGCGTCCTCGAGCCCCACGTGCTTGATCAAGCCGCCCAGCAGGTTGGCATCGACCTGCTGAACCGCCCCGACGAGCTCGGCATCGTCGAGGATTGTATAGACCAGCTGCTGGGCACTAGGTCGGCGTCGAATCAAATCCGGCAAATTTACCTCCTGGTTGCGATCCGGTTTCCACGCAGCCAGATCCCTGGCTCCGTATGACATTTGGTCGGGATTGCCAACTCATCCCCGGTGGGTCTTGCGAGCAGCAATGCCCCACGACAGCTCCGAGAATTGCTTGTGAACGGTGTGAAAGCCGATTCGCTGCAGCTCGGCTCGAGCTTCGTCGACATACCAGAAGAACTCGTCCTGAAGGTCGTCGACGAGTTCTTGCCTACCCGATCGAGCGTACTGATTGCACAGGCTCCTCTCGGCGGTCCGACTTTCAAACATCAGGTCACCGAACACGGCCATGCCACCTGCGGCGAGGTGCCCGTGGATCTTCTGAAAGAGCACCTGCTTTTCCTGCCACGTGAGATGATGAACAGCGTAGGTACTCACGATCACATCGGCCAGGGGTAGATCATCGAAGCACTCCAGCAAATCGGCCTGAACGAACTCGCAGGGCAGGTGGGCCAGTTTCCTGCGGGCAATCGCGGTCATCTTGTCCGACACATCCACACACAGCAAACGAGCCGCGCCTGCGATGCGGAGCGCGAGGTTTCCAGTTCCACAGCCGAGATCGATAACTACGCCAGAGCCGGCCGGAACCTTTTCCGCGACCCAGCCCAAGACTGCATCGTAACCGGCCCGGATCGGGTCGGATTCGTCAGCAACGCTGGCATCGTAGTCGGCGGCATCCGCGTCGTGATTGAACTTGTCTACATTCGCACTTCGCATCGACGACTCCATGGTAAGAGGCAGTCTCGACGTATATCGAACGAGCTCCACACATCGGCTCGCACAAGAACCTGCCAGTTCGAAACCTACCACAAGGGCAGAGACATCGCTTGCTGTGAGCAACCTCAGCAAGTACCGGCCCCACGCGATAGCGCGACCGTGTAATAGTCCGGACCCAGCAATTGTCCAATGAGTCCGGACCCGAGGTAAAATATGACATTCGATCTCAAGATCATCGGCGGCAGCGTGGTCGACGGCAGTGGCGCCGCGCCGCGATCTGCCGACCTGGCCATCGACCGAGGCGTCATCGTCGAGGTTGGCTCGTGCTCGGGCAATGCGCGCCAGACCATCGATGCAGATGGCGCCATTGTCACGCCTGGATTCGTCGATATTCACACTCACTACGACGGCCAGGCATCGTGGGACAGCGACCTCGCGCCATCCTGTCACCACGGTGTGACCACCTGTGTGATGGGCAATTGCGGTGTCGGCTTTGCCCCGGTGCGGCACACCGATCACGACCGCCTTATCAAGCTCATGCAAGGCGTCGAGGACATCCCGGGCACTGCCCTGAGCGAGGGCTTGACCTGGAACTGGGAGACCTTTGCCGAGTACATGGACGCCCTCGACGCTCTGCCCCGCACCATGGACCTATGCGCCCAGGTACCTCACGATGCTCTCCGTGTCTACGCCATGGGCGAGCGCGGCGCCGAAGGCCAGCCGGCCACCGAAGATGATATTGCAACCATGCGGGCATTGTGCCGCGAGGCTCTCGAAGCCGGCGCGGTCGGCTTTTCGACTGGTCGCACCGACAACCACCGCACCGCCGACGGTCATGCCACACCGGCATCTGAAGCAACTGCCGCCGAGCTCGCCGGCATTGCCCGGGCCTTTGACGGCATCGATCACGGCGTCCTGCAGGCCGTTTCCGACTTCGACATGGCGGTGTCCCCCGACCGCTTCGATGCCGAATTCGACGTCATCGAGGCCATGGCCAGCGCAGCCCGCGGCCACCCGCTCTCACTGTCATTACTGCAGCGCGACGCCGCTCCCGGACAGTGGCGTCAGATCATGGCCCGTGCTGAACGCGCCAGCGCTCGCGGGATACCCATGCGCCTGCAAGTCGCGGCGCGTCCCATCGGCGTTCTATTGGGCCTCGAGGCCACCTTCCACCCGTTCATGGGTTTTCCCAGCTACAAGGCCATCGCTGCCCTGCCGCTGTCCGAGCGCGTCCGCCGCATGCGCGACCCCGCCTTCAAGAAACGCATACTGGCCGAAACCTCGGACAAGGTCGCCGGCGACGGCAGCCCGATTCCACCCCTGGCCGACCAGCTGCTTTCCGCGATTGCCTTCGTGGCCATGCGCCTGTTTCGGTTCGGCGACGTGCCCGATTACGAGCCCCCCAAAGAGGCGTCGATCTTCGCCCTGTCCCTGGAGCGCGGCGTACCGCCCCTGGAAGCGGTCTACGACTGCCTGCTCGAAGACGATGGCCACGAGCTGCTCTACCTCGCCCTGTTCAACTACACCCAGCACAACCTCGACGACCTCCGCGAGATGCTCAGCCACCCCCTTGCCCTGGCCGGCCTCAGCGACGGCGGTGCCCACGTCGGCACCATCTGCGACGCCAGTTTTCCGACCACCCTACTATCGCACTGGACTGGCAAGCGCACCCGCGGCCCCGGCCTCCCCCTGCCACGAGTCGTGCAAATGCTCACCCGCGACCCCAGCCGACATATCGGCCTCACCGACCGCGGTGAGATCGCCGTGGGCCAGAAAGCTGATGTGAATATCATTGATCTCGACGCCCTGAGTCTGCGTCGTCCCCGTCTGGTCCGCGACCTACCAGCTGGTGGCAAGCGCTTTCTGCAGGCCGCTCACGGCTATGTCGCCACAGTAGTATCGGGCCAAGTGGTATGCCGAAACGGCGACTTGACCGGCCACCAGCCGGGCCGGGTCGTACGTATGGGCAGACGCTGAGACCCCAACCCGAGCGGGTAGCCTCGCGCACCCACTGGCGGCGCGCCTCGTCGCTCTGGCTCGGTCCGAGGCTTTTGGACCGGCTCTAAATCCATGGCATGAGGGTGTCACGGCTAGCGTGATGCGCCAAGGTGAAGTGCTGTCGTCCCGCCGGCTAGATTGCAGCCCGATCGAGGCGGCGCGTTACCGATGGCGCTTCACGTCGTGGTACTGCCAGAGCACATTCACGACCTTCCACTGACCGTTGAGCTTCGCGAGGTGCATGTAGTCGATCCACTCGTCGGCGATCAGCTTGACCGATGCAGCAGAGTCCACTCGATCAAAGATGATCACTTCCTTCTTTGGCTTCTTGGGAAACTTGTCCCCTGCGCGATTGTAGGTCTCTGCTAGCTGGATCATGCGTTCGGACGTGGTGTCCAGCAGGAACTGTTTGCCGCTTTTGCGGTTGGCATATACCGCGCGTTTGACAAGAAGGGGGTGGACGGAGCGCTCCATGCGCGCGCCGTCCACTTTGTGCTGCGCTTCAATGTAGTCGAGCGCAGCGCGTCGAATGGCCCGCTCTTCCTCGGTGATGGCTGCGGTTGCGCGCTCCGCGTCGAACAACACGCCCACGCACAGTGCCACGGCTGCGCAGCCCAATACAAACGCGCAAAGTTGAGTTCTTCGCTTGAGCCTCATCGCTTGCCCCCGTACATGTCCGACTCAACCCGGGTGGGGGCCGGCGTATTCCCCGAATCGTTACCCGGGTGGATCTTTCAGCAACTCACGCAACATTGATGCCACAAGCTCACGCAACATTGACGCCGCAAGTTCACGAGTCGACGAATCCCGACCCCAACGAATCCCGACCCGGGTCAATGGGCATGGAACAGGGTCAATCGCTGCCTGCCACTTAGAACCTCGGGCGGTTACCGGCCACAATGACCAAGGTGCTGGGAACCGAGCAGAGCTGGCCGCCATGGATCACAACATGCTACAGTATTTGACAACTTGTGCAGCCGAATAACGGAGTAAGCCTTGTCTCTTAGAGAATCCAATTTGAATAAATTGAAATCTCAAATATTTGACGTTTTGGTGGTTGGCGGCGGCATCAACGGAGCCGTATCAGCTGCGGCGTTGGCGGCCAAGGGGAGTTCTGTCGCCCTCCTCGAGAAAAAGGACTTTGCATCATTTACCAGTCAAGAATCATCAAATCTCGCGTGGGGCGGGATAAAATATATGGAATCCTATGAATTCGGCTTGGTGTGGAAACTCTGTGGCTCCCGAAATCGATTGATTCGCGCGTTTCCCGCGCAGGTTAAAGAAATAAGATTCTTTACGACCTTGCCCAAAAAATTCAGAAAATCGCGCCTGCTGGTCTTTCTCGGAGCTTGGCTCTACTGGGCCCTGGGTCGTTTTTTTACCAGGTCTCCAAGGTTGCTATCGCGACAGCGCATCAATCGAGAAGAGCCGATCGTGGCAACGGACGAAACCCAGGGTGGTCTCGAATACTCGGACTCTTACCTGATTGACAACGATGCGCGATTTGTTTTTAAGTTCATCCGGAAGGCCATGGACTACGGCTGTGCCGCAGTAAACTATACAGAGTTTATCGAGGCCAGCCACGACCCCGAAAAGGGGGTCTGGACCGCTCGGGTTGCCGATCACATTCATGGGCATCAGTTCACCATTCGAGCGCGGTCGATGGTTAACGCAGCAGGGCCCTTCGTGGATCAAATCAACGGCCAGACGAAGGTTGCAACCGAGCATCAGCATGTGTTTTCAAAGGGTGTTCACCTCATAGTCCGGGCGCTGAGCAAGGTACGACGCGTCCTCACATTCATTGCCAGCGATGGCCGAATGTTCTTTGTAATTCCCATGGGGCCTCGGTCCTGCATTGGCACGACCGATACCCGCGTTACAGAACTACCTGCCAGGGTGAGCGCAGAAGATCGTCAGTTCATCCTCGATAATATCAATGAAAGGCTTCGTTTGGGCGAGCCTTTAACAGAGGGTGATATTATCGCAGAGCGCTGTGGGGTTCGTCCCCTGGTGATCAAGAAGTCGTCCACAGATACCGGGGATACAGACTGGGTCAATTTGTCCCGCAAGCATGCAATTGAAGTAGATAAGGAGAAGCGGTACATTAGCATCTTTGGTGGTAAGTTAACCGACTGCATCAATGTTGGTGAAGAAGTGGTGGAGTTACTCGACAAGCTAAATATCAATGTCCCATCGCCCAAAAATCTCTGGTACGGTGAACCAGACGAAGCAGTTCGTCGGGAATTTCACCAGCAAGCTCGCCTTATCGGGCTCGATGAGTTGACCGATGCATCGAGTTCAGAGCCTTTGTCCGTACGTCTCTGGCGCCGCTACGAAATGAGAGCTCTGGAGCTATTGGAAGACATTCGACAAGATATTCGAATGGCAGATCTCGTGATCGAGAACGCAGAATATATTCGCGCCGAGCTACACTACGCAGCCAAATCAGAGATGATCACAAAACTCGAGGATTTCCTGCGACGCCGATCCAAGATCGCGCTGGTCGTCTCTCGCAATGCTATCAAAGAAGCTCCGGGGTTACGGGACGCCTGCCGGATCCTCTTCCAGGATCGGGCAGATGAAAAGTATCGAGAATACTTCTCTGACTAGCCATAGCGGCGGTAATCCGGTGTTCATGATGTTGGTAACCGCCTCCCACGAGGCGGGTTGTAAGAGGTCATAAGGAGCTCAGGTCTGGTGTGTTGCCGACTCGCTGTGGAACAGAGTGTAGACGGCCGGGATAAGGATCAGGGTGATCAGCGTCGAGCCGATCAGTCCGCCGATGACTGCGCGGGCTAGCGGTGCCTGGGCCTCTGCGCCTTCGCCAATTCCGAACGCCAGTGGCAATAGGCCGAGGACAGTCGTTAGGGTGGTCATGAGAATCGGCCTCAGGCGGCGCCGTCCGGCCTCAACTACGGCTTCGACAGTGCTCGCACCGCGACCGACGAGCTGGCTCGCCTGGTCGACCAGCAGGATGGCGTTGTTGACCACGATCCCACCGAGCATGATGCAGCCGATGTAGGACTGCACGTTCAGAGTCGTTCCAGTGGCCCACAGAGTCACAATGACACCGACCGATGCCGCGGGTACGGACATCATCACCACGAGTGGATCGCGCAGGGACTCGTACTGGCAGGCCAAGACCATGTAGACGAGTACTAGGGCGAGAAGCAGGCTGAGGAGCAACTGGCGGGCTGATTCTTCCTGCTCCTCGAAACTGCCACCGATGATCAAGTCGTAGCCGAGTGGCCGGGGAATCTCGCTAAGTCTTGCCGCCACATCGGCGGCGACCGATCCGAGGTCGCGATCGGCAACGTTGGCGGTGACGGTGATCAGGCGCTGCTGATCTTTGCGATCGATAAGGACCGGACCGCGACCCGAGTCCACCGCGAGCACGGTGCGCAGGGGAACTGTGCCACCGTTTGGCGTGCTCACCGTCATAGCGAGGATGTCGTCGATCGCCATGTCGCGGACTTCCTTTAGTTGCACGAAGATGCGATAGGAGTGGCCCTCGGGCCGGTATTCGCCAGCCATGCGGCCGGCCACTGCGGTCTCCAGGACCGTCGCGACATCGCGCACGCTGAGGCCGAGCTGGGCGGCTTTGCCGCGATCGATGCGCAGGACGAGCTGGGGAACGCCGGCCTTGCGACTGGTCTCGACGTCGGTGACGCCATCGATGTGCTGGATGGCGGCACCGACTCTCTCGGCCAGGGCCTCGAGTCGCTCCATCTCGAATCCACGCACTTCGACGACGATTCCTTCGGCCGCGCTCGGCAGCACCCGCTCGAGCAAGAACTGGCCTTGCGGAGCCCGGGTGCGAATTTTCATCCCGGGAACGGCGGTCTCCAGACGCTTGCGCAGATCGGCGGCAATCTCCTGGTTGCTGCGCTCGCGCTGCGACGCCGCGGCCAGCGACAGGCGAATGGTGCCCCGCACGACGCCATCGCCGCGGAATCCCACACCCACAGTGACCACGGTGGCGATCGCTTCGGGCACGGCGGGATACACGATCGCTTCCATCTTCTTGGTCTGCGCGTCGACCAACTCGAGACGCTGGGCGATGTCCATCTCACCGACGACCCGAACCTGGCCTTCGTCGCTCGGTGGGATGAACTCGGATCCCAGCTGCGAGACCAGAAGAAAACTGCCCAATGTGGTGATAGCGGCGATGGCGATAACCTGCGGCCGACGCTGGAGACACACTCCTAGCAGGCGCTGGTAGGCGCTCTCAGCCCTGGTCATGGCCCGCTCGGCGGCGCTCATCCACGATGCCCATCGGCCGTTTTCCTGGCTCTCGTGCTCGGGAATGAACTTTGCGGCCAGCATGGGGAGCAAGCTCAGTGCGACCAGAAGGGCACAGATGAGAGAGAAGCTCACGACAAAGGCGAGTTCCCGAAACAAAAGTCCGGACACGCCCTGGATGAACATCAGCGGCAAGAAAATGACCAGCGTGGTGATGGTACTGGCGACGATGGCGCTGCGCACCTCACGAGTCCCGGCGATCGCTGCGCGCTCGGGGCTCTCTCGCTCCTCGGCACGGCGCCGAAAGGTGTTCTCGAGAACCACGATGGAGCTGTCGACGATCATGCCCACCCCGAGTGCCAGGCCCCCCAGGGTCATCAGGTTCAGAGTCAGTCCGGTGCCGTACATCAGCGCCAGCGTGGCAACGATCGACAGCGGAATTGCGACGCCGATGACCACCGTGCTGCGCGTGCTGCGGAGAAACAAGAGCAAGACAAGGATGGCCAAGCCACCGCCGTAAATGACCGAACGAGCGACATTGGCTATCGAGCGCTCGATGAAATTTCCCTGGTTGATGACGGCGTAGAGTTGGATCTGCGGGTAGTCGGCGTTTATTCGCGCGATTTCCTGAAGGACCCGTTTGGAGACGTCGACCGTGTTGGCGTGGGCTTGCTTGCGGATTGCCAGGCGCAATCCCAGCTCGCCGTTGACGCGCACGATTCTGCTCAGCCGCTCGTAAGTGTCGCGCACGGTTGCAATCGAACCGAGGGTTACCGGAGCTCCGTCGCGAACCGCAACAACTGTGGTGCGAATGTCATCGAGGCTCTGGTACTCCGCGGGCGCTCGCAACGTGACCTCGTGCTGGTCGACATCGATCTCTCCAGCCGGGCGATCGAGGTTGGCGTCGCGAATGGCCGATATCACCTGATCGAGCGGCAACGACAGGGCCTTGATGCGGTCGGCGTCGAGCTCGACTCGAATCTCCCGGTCATAGCCGCCCCAGGGGTCGACCTGGGCCACCCCAGGGATGCGCGCAAAGCGGTAGCGGATTTGTCGATCGACGATCTCGGTGAGCTCGATCGGGTCGAGTTTGCTGGCGACCCCGACGAGAACGACCGGAAAACTCGCGATATCGAACTTGCGGATCTGCGGCCGGTCGACTTCCTCGGGCAGTTCGTCGAGTTCGTCTTCGAGCCGCGCGCGCACGTCCTGTGCGGCTACATCGATGTCGGTGCCCCAAACAAAGGTGACCGACACCCAGCTACGGCCTTCTGAAGACTCCGAGGTAATCTCTTCGATGCCGGGGACAGTGGAGATGATCTCCTCCACCGGCTGGGTGACCAGACGCTCCATGACTTCAGGGCTGGCGCCCTCGTAGCTGACACGCACACTCAGGCGCGGCATCTCGATTTCTGGCAGCATGTCGATCTGCAGCCGCAAGAGCGAAACCACACCAAACGTGCCGACGATGAGCGCGATCATGGTGGTGAAGATCGGCCGGCGAATGCTGAACTCTGCGAGACTCATTTTTCCTCGCCGCCTCCGCCGGTCTTGGGGGCCACCTTGGCGTCGCTCACGACGACCACGGTGGAGCCGTCGTCGACGAGTTGTTGGCCCAAGCTGACCACGCGACCTTCGAGGTCTTCGGCCAAAATCTGGACCCGCCGGTCAGCGCGCAAGCCGATTTGTACCGGACGCCACGTAACTGTCGAGGTGGCCTCGTCCAGGTGAAAGACACCGGTTTGGCCATTTCTGGTGACGATAGCCGAACTCGATACGATGGTCGCGTTGGTGACGGTCTGGAGCGCGATGTCGACCCGCGCGAACATTCCGGGATGCAGGCTTCGATCGTCGTTGGCGACCTCGATCTCGACTCTGGCCTGGCGCGACGATTCGCGGAAGACCGGGGCGATGCGCCGCACTTCACCGGCGTACTGGCGATCGGGAAAGGCGTCGACGCCGACGCTTGCGCGCTGGCCAACGGCGAGCTTTGGGTAGTCGACTTCGCTGACATAAGCCACTGCCTCGAGCGGTTGCAGGTCGACGATGGTGACCAGCGGTTCGCCGGGGGCGACCATTGCTCCCTCGTTGACATGACGCTCGGCCACGGCCCGGACTGCTTTGTCGTCTTTCCAGGTCGCTACCACGGTGGAGTAATCCGAGCGCACCTGGGCCAGGCGCAAAGCAGCCGAGGCGCGTCTCAGGCGCGCCTGCGCTGCGTCTACTGTGGCGCGCTTGGCGATGAGATCGGAGTGCGCTCGATCGAGTTCGGTATCGGACACGACGCCGCGTTGCGACAATCCTTCGACGCGGCGGTGCTCGCGCTCGGCGAATTCGACCAGCCGGGTCGCCTCGTCGAGTTGGACTCGCGCGGTCGCCAGCTCGGCCGCGGCCTGCGCCGCACTCTGGTCGAGTTCCGCTCGGTCGAGTTCCGCGACGACCTGTCCGTTCGTGACGGTGTCACCGAGGTCGACGGACAATCGATGGACACGACCGCCGACGTGCGCGGCCACCACGACATGAGATGGAGCTTGCAGGGTCGCCGCAAGCACGCGGCGCTCGGAGATCGCGCCGCGCTCGATGGCTACCACCTCGACCGGTGCCGGTGCCTGGCCACGGCGTCGCCTATCGTCCAGGGGCTCGTTGTTTCGCAGCGCGGTCCAAACAGCGATGATCAGGACCGGCGCGACAAGCCAAGGCCAATATTTCTGCATCATTTACCCGAGGAATATTACGTCGAATAGAAATTGTTGGCTTCGCGGATCCAGGGGTATTGCGATAACAGAAACACATTGGTTGTGGATCAAACGCGACGTTGCTGTTGGGAGGCCAACGGCCGAGCCCGGCCGGTCCGGCCGTCCGGGGGCTTTGCCGGAAAATGATATCCTGAGCGCGAAGCGGTCGGGCCGCGCCGCACACGATCACGTTGGATCCTTTCCCACCCGAATCGTGTGTAGAACACCTGGCGGAGACATCGAAAGTAAAAGCAAAATCATCGCCAAATTCGCTGTACGCTCGATGCGTGGATCGATACAGCACCACTCGTCGCTGGTTCCTCGGCGCTGCCGCCTCGGGCCTGGCCAGTGCCATCACTGGATGCCGACGATCGGACAGGCGGTCCGTGGGATCGTTGAGGTCGGAATCGTCGCCACCGACACCGCCTAGTCAACCCGACATTCGCCGAGGAATCTACAGGTGGCCGAGGTGCTGCAGTGCGCGCTCGATCAGGCTGTCGAAATACTGGTTGTAGTTATCAGCCGTCATCGGGATGAACTCCTCGGGCACGGCTGGATTGCCTTCGAGGACTTCACCATTGGGGCGAATGGTGTCTCCGATGTTCCACATGAAGCCGACCAGTGGACGTCCATCTCTCGGCGATATCAACATCTCTTCATATTCCCAGGTGTTGCTATGGCCGGCACATGTCATGCCGAGTGAGTAGCCGAGCTTGTTGTCGATAATCATCGCCGCAAACTGGTCCAACTGAGAACCGGCATCTGGAAAACACATGAACACGAGCCGGCCCGAGAAATGGCGCTCGTTCGGCTGCATGATCCCATCCTCATCGGCGTCAAAGTACTGAAGTTTGAAAGGAGCGTTGCTCGTGTACTCCTGGCCGGCCTCAACCGCACTCATGATCCAGGCCTCGACGGCCGGCGTCCTGGTCTTCGCGAACGTTGCCGAGATATCGCTGATTCGCACGTTGCCGAGAGTGGTCTGGAATGGTTTGGGGCTCAAGCGCTTCAGTACGTCCGGTCCTCCACTGCCACCGCTGCTGTCAGTCGCGTCAATGATAACGTCGTAATCGAGGATTCCCTCGGCCTGTGCATAATCCAGCAGCGCTTCCATTTCCTCTACGAGTGGGTCCTCGAAATCGAGCCAACGAAGCAGAAGCACCGGTTTGTCGCCGGCGTGACGGTGAAGTGCGTAGTTGGTCTTTTCGAGTACCGGCATTGGCTCGAAACCCGGGAACGTTCGTATTGGAGGTGCCGTCCAGGTGAGAGTGTCCTCGTCCACGTACGGCACCGTGAGCTCGTATACCTCTCCGCTGGCGCGCTGGAACTCGTAGGTCACGCTGTCCCCATTATAGAGATGAGACGGGAACTCGGGAGCTTGATTCTGCGTGAGACGCTTGGCCGCCTGAACCGCGGCTTTTTGACTGGTAGAGTAGCGCAGATATCGGACCAGAATCTGCGTATAGCGATCGATCGGCCTGCCGTTGATGCTCAGAACCCGATCGCCGATCGTCGGTGTGGCATGATCCGGAAACCAGTCTCCGGCGGCAACGTCCGCGACGAAGAACTGGTATCGAGAGGGGTCGGAAAAATCGGGCATGAACTGGACTGGGGCCTCGAGGTCTTTATCGTCGAACCAGAGCTGTGCCACTTGCCCATCGTCGGTCTCTTCGAGCAGACGGAGGTGACGATCGGCGCGCACAGTGCTCATCCGCAGAATTGCATGAAATAGCCTTTCGTTGCTAAACGCTCGAATAAAAAGCGGTTCGAGCTGGGCAGATTGGACCTCGTAATCAAGACCGAGGGCCGCATTCTTTGGCGGTGAGAATGCCTCGCGCTCGAGAGTCTTGTCCCGCAAATAATCGAAAATCGCTTTTCGCTCGAGGATTTCGCTGCAGGAAGGTAGCTGAGATCTTTTCTCACAGATCTCGATCACGCTACACGTCCACGTCCCTGGACATGCACAGCTTCTCGACTGAATCGATAGATCGCAGGTCTGATAAGCCCATTCAGCAGGCTCATCGGACAATCCGATGTCCTCGTCCTGTTCGCCACAACCATATTGTGGAAGATATATGCACGCGACAATGATAATTGCTGCTGTATGTCTCATAGCTGAGATATACAGCAATTATTGTACCAATCGTAAAAGCCAGGAAACGGGTGAAATACTTATTTTACTCAACTTTGGTTTTCCATGATTTGGTAACTAGCAATACCAATAAAGCACGCGTTCCAGCAGCAGTGGAGGCGGTGGTCGAGCTGCACATCGGTCGCCATGGGTGGTGTCAAAGCCAGTAAATCCGCTATTGTATACCATTGGACCGCCTATGCGAGCTCACCTTAGCTGCCCGGTTTCACCAGTGGCCCCGATGCAATTGAACTCGACTCTGAGTGGAGTAAGGGGCTGCTTGAGAGTTATCGCATCCAAACTACAGTAGCATCGAAGCTACGCTATGTGTCCTAGACTCCCACCCTCCGCTATCGTGGCGATTCGAGCTGTGCGGCCAGGAAGCTGTCTGTGCTCTTCGTCCGTTTGACGACTCGGTATCACGAGGCGAACCGGTTCCGCATCCCCGCGTTGCGTCGCCAAATCAGGTCAGAGCAGATCGCCACGTCTGCGTGCCGTGCCTCGATGCTGTAGTGGAACTCTGCGACGGTCCGGGCACGTTGATCCCGGTGCGGGGCCAGAAATTTTGCTCTGGCCAGAGCCAGCAGACCTCGAGCGAGGCATGAGTTCCGCCCCGGTTGGCCGTCACCGCATCACGATTTATCCAGCAGATGGGCGCGGTCTTCCCCGTAGGTCTCGTGGTCGTGGCTGTGGGTCAGGAAGGCCTCCCACCTCTCGCCGGCCATGCCCTTGACCCAGGCTTTCTCCTGCCGGGCGTAGCAGCAATGGGTCTTCTCAGTGTCGAGGAACGGCCGGTCCGTACCGCGCATGCGGTCGACGATGGTGTTCAGCTCTTCCCCGGTTTCCACCTGAATTCCCATATGGTCGACTCCTTCCTCGCCATTACCGGATTCGATCACGAAGTTGACAGCCGGATCTTCGACGTCCCACTTGGCATAGCCATCCTTCCGGATGACCGGTGTCTGGTGGAACAGCCGCGTGTAGAACTCGACCGCATGTTCGAAATCGCTAACCTTCATGGACACGTGCAGCTTCATCGTATTGCCTCACTATCGAGCTCGGCCTCGGACCTGTCAACTGCATGACCCCGCCCTGTCGGGTCTCGACCTGGCCTGGACCACAGGTACACACCAGCTCACCGGACCTCGCTGACGCACGAATGTAGCAGTAAATACATTGGGAAAGAAAGGTCGATCAGAAAGAGTACTTGCGCAAGTGCATCCTCCGGATATACTCATTGCGAAATGCTTTCGTACTTCTTCTAATCCAACTCCGCTGCGACAAGTAGCAGTTTGACCGGGGCGATCTGGATGATCGACCTGGACGGTCCGAACTGAACGACCGACCGGTGCCTGACGGCGAAGCAATGCCGCGGCATCGGACGAGATGAGTTGGCGGCAGTCCCTGTCCACGTCGTGCATCGGTTGTCGATGCACGACGCACAGTGGCAGTCCGTTACGAGGTATGTACGATGAAATTCAATTCGAAGCCAATCGAGGAACATGAAGAGGTTCCTTTACCCGACGAGGGTCGCTGGGAAACTCTCGTCGCGCACTGGACACAGCGAGAAGCGCCGGCGCAACCCGACGCGGACAGCGTGAACGCCTGTTATGTCGTTGCTGTTGGTCTGTGGAAGCAATCTACCAGCCGAGACGCACAGCTATCCGAGATCGTCAGCCTGGTGCAGGCTCAAGGTGACCGCGTGGTTGGCCAGGAAGCTTACCGGCTCGTCAAACCCGACCCGCGAACCCTGATTCGCAGCGGTGTTGCGGATCGGATTGGCGCACGGGCTACAGAATGTGGTGCTGATCTACTCGTCGTCGACGCGGACTTGACCCCATCGCAAACACGCAATCTGGAAGATGCAACCGGTCTTGCCGTGTGCGATCGCGAAGCTGTGATACTCAATGTGTTCCAGCGTCATGCCAAGACACGGCGCGCACGTATACAGGTGGAGATCGCTCATCTGGAGTATCTGCGCCCGCGTATCCGCGGTATCGGGCTCAATATGGACCAGCAGGCCGGTGGCATGATGCGTGTGCGTGGCTCAGGAGAGACCGCCTCGGAACTGCTGGCCAGGCGACTCGATGGTCGTCTCGCCGATCTGCGCAATGCGCTCGACAATTTGCGCCAATCCGACAACATTCAGCGCCGACATCGCTCCAACTGCAGCCGCATCGCCCTGGTTGGATACACCAATGCAGGCAAAACATCGCTGATGAACGCGCTGACAGCATCGGATTTGTCGGCCCGCGACCGCCTCTTCGAGACCCTGGATACAACATCGAGATGTCTAACCCGGCACGGAGGCGACGTCATTCTCAGCGACACGGTGGGTTTCATCCGAAGGCTGCCCAAGCGCCTCTTCGCCAGTTTCGAATCGACGCTTGCCGAGGTCCGCGAGGCGTCGCTTTTGCTCTTGGTGGTGGACGTCGCCGACCCCGAGTGCGCGCTGCAACTGCAAACCACCGAGGATCTGCTGGTCAAGCTGGCCGCCGATGCAATTCCGCGCTTCTATGTCTTTAATAAGACCGATCTCCTGGAGGTTCCTGCGAGCCCCGCTGATTTGCACTCCATGAGCCGAGGCCATGAGTACCTGGCGCTGAGCAGTCGCGATCAGCATGCAGTTGCTCGGTTGCGCAGGGCATTGCTCGCCGCAGCTCGCCGAAAACAACAAGCACGGCGGGTGTTTGTGCCTTACCAGGCATCTGCTGTCACCAATACCATTTATGCACGGTGCCGAGTCGTCGAGGCCAAACCGTCGCCGCACGGTATGCAGTTTGTTATCGAGGGTGACCCGCACCTCTTGGAGCAGCTCGCGCGCGCCAGCGAGGAGGAGTCACTATCATGAAAACTACACCTCTTTTGCGGGTTAGCGGCCTGAACCTCGACGCGCCGGGCGGACGCCCCCTGTTTCGCGATTTGAACATGAGCATCGGGCGCGAGCAGGTTGCCCTCATCGGGCGCAATGGCGCCGGCAAATCATCGCTACTCGAAATCCTAGCCGGCAACGAACCACCACCATCGGGAACCGTGACCTGCGCGGGTACGCGGCTCCTGATTCGTCAACAATTGCGCGGGCCACAAGTCAAGAGCGCCATGAGCCCGGGCGAACAACGCAGGTTATCTCTGCAGGACGCGCGGCGCGCACAGCCGGACCTCCTGCTCCTTGACGAGCCAACTCAAGACCTGGACAGTGCCAACACCGCGTGGCTGCGCGACTGGTTGCGGGATTTCCAGAGCGGTTTGATCGTGGTTTCTCATGACCGGCGCTTGTTGCGCATCTTTCGCAATTTTTTCATCGTTGCCGAATCCGGCTGTCGCTACTTTCCGGGCACGTTCGCCGCGCTCGAGCGGGATCTCGAGCGCGAAAACGTCGACCGGCAAAAGAAATACGTACGCAATCTGCACAGGCTAGTGGCAAAAGAGCAACACAACGCGACAGTTCGGCGGCGACGACAGCGCAAAAAAAACCTCGGGCGAGTCCGTGAACTCAGTCGCATGCCCTCGCGGGCGCTGCTGAACCAAAACCGCAGCTATGCCCAGGAGAGCCAGGGCAAGCGGGCTGTCTTGCAGACAAAACGGATTGGCGCCATGCGAGAGTGGGCCAAAGCGACCCGGCGGGCCCTGCTGGTAAACTTACCCCTAAAGGTGGTCATGCCTCCGCTACCCGAAGATCACGGCCCGCCTATCGTCAGTCTCGAGGGTGTTGCGGCGCGGGTGAACGACCGAACTCTTTTCGAGGGGCTCGATTTGCAGCTTCGTCGCGATCGGCTCGCAATTGTCGGTCCCAACGGAGCGGGCAAGACCACCCTCGTGAAAATCATGGTGGGAGACCTCGAGCCAGCGTGCGGGTCGGTCTATTCAATGCCTGCACGGCTTGGGATCATCAATCAAAATGCTAGCAACTGGCTCTCCGACGAGAGTCTGCTCGGCTATCTGACGACTAGCTCGGACGCGGTCACGGCAGAGGCACTCGCACAACTCCTTTTGGCCCACAAGTTCCCCTTTGCCCTCGCAGAACGTCCCATGGCTTCGTTGAGCCCTGGCGAGCGAGTTCGCGCGGCATTGATCTGCTTGTTTCAACGTCGTCCGGCAGTAGAACTGGTGATCTTGGACGAACCAACCGATCAGCTGGACTTCCTGGGTGCATCGGCCCTGGGCTCGGTGCTGCAGGCATGGCGCGGTGGTCTCGTGATCGTCAGTCACGATACTGAGTTTCTGCAATCCATCGGTGTGTACCAGCGGGTCGAACTCGATACCATGCAACATCAATTGGCCTCGTGATCGGCTACCAAAAGCGGTGAACCACGGCCTCGATTGCGACTGTTCAATTGCGTGCGGCGCAAATACAGGTTACAGAAGCGCGGAAAACGCCATGCTGACTTCTGTGTATCCGACTCTATCGTACACCAATGACGAGGCATATGCGGTCGCCTTGAACGACGTAACCGGCGCACGAGCCAGCCGCAGAACGGCTCGTGCAGCCATTGGCATCCCGGCCGTCGCGGTCGCGGCTGCGATGGCCATGGCCATGCCCGCAGCCATGGCTCAGCAGTCCGATAACGCACCAGCAAAACCAGTTCAGGCACCAGCAGAGCCGGCACCGAATCCACCCTCGGCTGCTGCGCCAGATCAGGTTCCGGGGTCCTCGCAAGCATCGCAATCCGGTTGCGCGGACGAAAAAGCTGATGATGCACCGGACATTACAGCAGCCGAGCGAAACGATGATTGGAGTGATGATCGGAGCGGTGCAGCAGACTGGATGTCTCTTGATCAGGGCGAAGTCATTGTGGTGACCAGCGCGCGTTCGGAACAGCCGTTGGCGGCCACGGCAATTACCACTGAGTTGTTGTCGCGCAAGGATGTCGACGCATCTGGAGCCACGTCCCTATCTGGAGTGCTCGATGGACGTCCGGGTGTGGAAATCGAGCAAGGTGGTCTGCGCGGTTCATCGATACGTATGCGCGGATTTGGCTCTGACGAAGTACTTATCCTGGTGGATGGACGGCGGATCATCGGTCGCTTCAATGGAGCTGTCGACCTCGAGCGGTTTCCCGCCGAAAGTATCGAGCAGCTGGAAATCGTCAAGGGCGCCAGTTCGGTACTTTACGGATCCGAGGCAATTGGTGGGGTGGTAAACATCATCACGCGCAGGCCCGTGTCTCCGCTGGAGGCGCGCGCGCAAGTGCGCTATGGCAGTTACCGCAGGCTGAATCTGGGCACGTATGTTGGCGGGCGTCACAATGGCTGGACAGGACGGGTGTCGGCAGGACTGCAGCGCGGCGATGGTTATGATCTGACCCCGGATTCGCCCGGGAGCACGGCGGGTGACTACGACAAATGGCAGGCCTCGGGACAGGCCAGCTACACTCGCGGTCCGGTCGAGGTCACTGCAGGAGTGGACTACGCGCGCGAAGATCTGCACAGCCTGGATTACTATAGCCGGTCCATGGAGCTGGCCGATCGCAACAATGGCCTGCTCAACGTATCGGCGTGGCTGGGCGGCACGTTGCGCCTCACCCGGGCAGCGCGGCTGCGCTCCAGCGTGCAGTATGCGCGCTCGCGTGATGATTACGACAATGACTTTCGCGCAAGCGATACCCGCGATGCCGAAGAGCGCACCACCGAGCGATTGTGGGTGGGCACGGCCCAGTTTGATGGCATGTTGGGCGACGATCATTTTGTCACCTTGGGGGTGGACGGCACCATGGACTCGCTCGATGCACCCCGGGTCGATCGACCGGATAAAGAGACGCGTTATCGAATGGCCGCGTTTGCCAATGACGAATGGACGTTGTGGGACAAGCCATCGATTACCCTGGTACCCGGGATGCGATTGGATCTAGATTCGCAGTTTGGTGCCAATGTGGCGCCAAAGTTGGCGCTGCGCGTCGATCCCTCCGACCGGGTGGTCGTTCGCGCCGGATATGGTGGGGGCTATCGGGCACCTGATTTCAAGGAGCTATACTTTCGTCTGGATATTCCCGGAGCGTATTTCGTCTGCGGCAATTCAGAACTGTCGCCGCAGAAATCGTGGAGTGTGAATCTCGATACCGAGCTGCGCCTGCACCGAAGGCTGTGGACCTCGGTCGGTGTATTCTACAACGATGCCACGGATCTCGTCATTGTTCGCCAGGTGACCGACGACGATATTGCCGAGTCCGCATTTGCCGAGAGCATCAATTCTTGTGTGTTTGGCAACCCCATGCCGGGCACGACGCCAGCGCTGGGCGAACTGGGTCGGCCCGTGTACGGCTATTTTAATGTGGGGTCGGCCTATACCCGCGGAGCCGAGGCCAACCTGCGGGCAAAGCCGGCCCTGGGTCCCATCGATGGCATGGTCGTCGAGCTGGGCTATGCGTTTACCTCCACCCGCGACGAGGATGAGGAGCGCCCGCTGGCCGGCCGCGCTCGCCATCGTGTATCGTTGAAAGTCGGCTACGAGCACGACATCGGTCTACAGCTCAACCTGCGCGGCACGCTCGTGGGCCCACGGCCGTTTTTTGACGTCACAGTGGACGACGAAATGGAGCCCCGCGAGCGGTATGATACCGATTGGTACATGACCATGAATGCGCGAGTGGCGCAGACCGTACTCGAGCGATTTACAGTATTTGCCGGGATCAATAATATTCTCGACGAATACGATACCGATTTTTTGCCCATTTCGCCCCGGGTATTCTACGCCGGCGCAGCAGCAAAATACTGATATGCATCGCGGCCCGGCCGGGTTACCAATGCAACACCTCTCGCGGTGCCAGTAGTTCACGTCGCCGGTCGGGATCGGGCGCCGCTCCGGCCAGCTGAATCGCGGTCTCGCGCCACGCCGCTCCAGTTGGCAGGCTGGCCAGCAAGCCGACAACTTGCCAATCGATATCGTCAATGGGTCGATCGAGCATGTCACGCACCAGAGCACTGATGACCTGGACGGTCGGTTGTGGGCCAGTTGCGCTGCCGGCCAGATGGCTGGCGCAAGCCATCTCCAGGGCCTGCGCTACGGCACAACCGCCGCGTATATCTGCCGCTGTAAAGTGATTGCTCGCTCGCCGGGCCAGTTCCGAAGCACCGACCCAGTCCCCGCCCCGCCATGCCACTGCCGCCTCGTTGATGGCGATCAGGGCCACCAAATACCGGACCCCGACGCGCTCGGCTGCGTCGACGAGCTCGATATCTGGCTGTAGTTCGCCGTGGCCTGATCGGTAGGCGATTGCGCGCAGCAGCCATTCGGCCCGGCCTTCGTCAAGCGGCAGTCGATAGCGCCGGGACAGGTCCAGCGCATCGCGGGCAAATGCACGCGCCGCCTGGTAGTTTCCGGCCTCCATCATCGACGATGCCCCGTTGAGCGAGCTGGACAGCTGCTCTACTGCACTCACCGCGCATTCAACTGATTGCTCGTGCAATACGGCCGAATCACCAAAGCGTCCCTGACGGTAGCGCAGTCGGCCCAGCCAGCTCAATAGACGCGTCCGGGCCCGCGGCGACTTCTGTTGGCGTACCCAGGCTTGAGCCTCTCGGAGCACCGCCTCCTCTTCTTCGGTACTTCGCAGCGACGCTGCGCGCAATCGCACTGCGTGACGCCGCAGTTCGAGCTCGGGTTCCGAAAACGGTGGCAGCGAGTCGGCGAAATCGGCAGCGCGTGCCGCCTCGCGCTGCTCGGCATGGAGCGAGGCGCGGAGCAACTGCTCGAGAGCCTCGATCTGGCTGGTGCGATGACACGCCCGGCCAGTATGGTAGAGAGCCAGTTGCAGCCCGGCCGGGGTGCGTTCATCAATGGCCATCTGACTCCACAGCGAAAGCAAGGCGAGCTCCTGCTCAATACGGCCGTCGCCGCGTCGGATCGCAAACAGGCCCTGCTCCAGGGCCAGCCGGGCCTGGTCGGGGCGCCCCTGCTCGAGCTGAGATCGAGCCACCCGCTCGGCCGCAGGCGCCAGGTCGTGCGCCTGTCCAGCGATCAGGCGAACCAGCTCGGTCGGGTCCGGTGGTCCGTTAGGCACGGGCAGTATCTGCCTGTGAGCGGAGTTATCGCCGGGATCGCCGAAAGTGCTGTTCAGTGCGTCGATCTGTTCGAGCCACTCCAGCGTTGCGCGCTCGACCCGCAGGCATTGCCCGGCCGATTCAGCCACGCCCAGACGGAGCCAGCGGCGCAGTTCGCACCCGATCGCGCCCTCATCACCACGAGTTCGCCGGTGCAGTGCTCGGGCTGCATCGCTGCGCAGGTGCAAAATGCGCTCCGGGCCGCAGAACAGGCCTTCGAGGTCGCCGATCGCGAGTGGTCCCGGCCGGCGCGGGCCGGGCAGGTCTGGCTGCCGGCGGTGCTGGCTATCGCCTTGCATTCGATCGATCGCTTGCCAGGCTGACTGTGGACGCGCGGCCGGATCCGCAGCGAGCAAGCACGCGATGGTCGCGTATATCCTTGCTGGCAATTCGGGCCAGCGTTCGCGCAACTGTCTGTCCACAGCTGCACATTCGGAGTGATGCGGCGGCGGGGGCTGTGCTGCGGTGAGAGTCTCGTAGATCATGACGCCCACTGCGTAGAGATCAGTGCGCCCATCGACTCGGCCCGAATTCAGTTGCTCAGGAGCCATATAGCGCAACGTGCCCCCAGTACACCGCGCTGGCGCTGCGCCGCCCAGGGCTGGACCGCCAGCCATCCCTAGATCCAGCAATACGGCCCTGCCGTCGGGA
Source organism: Pseudomonadota bacterium (assembly GCA_022360315.1). Lineage (GTDB taxonomy): Bacteria > Myxococcota_A > Polyangia > Haliangiales > Haliangiaceae > JAKSDA01. The sequence continues at coordinate 111,189 of JAKSDA010000123.1, read as the reverse complement.
AGAATCTGTACATTGGGCGGCTTGAGATCTAGGTGCAGAACTCCGGCAGCGTGGATTCGACCCAGCGCCTCGAACACACTCAGCGCAGCGTCGCAAAACGCCGACCAGGCCGCAGGTCGTTCTTGAATGCCGGGAAACGCGCTGCCCTCGACCAGCTCCATGACCAGAAATGGGCGACCATCGACCTCCCCATCGTCGAGCAAATGAACCACTCCGGGAATCCGCAGGCCGCGCAGTGCCACCGCCTCGCGCCGCACAAGTCGAGCGGCTTTGACGCCGGGAGACAAGAATTTGACCGCCACTGCATCGCTGGTCAGGAGATCGACCGCGCGATACACCTGGCCGTGGCTGCCAGCTCCGAGCGTAGCGCCGAGCCGGTAGCGACCGGCGACCACGGGCGGCGGGTTGCCATGGGTCTGGCCGCCCGGGAGCGGGCCGCCGTCGATCGGCTCCTCGAAATACTCGCCAAACTCGGTGGTACCGGCCACGCGGCGAGTATAGCGCCGCCGACCGGGCCGTGTGGCTGGTTAGTGCCCGGCAAATATCGGTTTTTGGAGCTGGGCTTTATCGGCCACCTCGAGCTTGAAGTAGTCGGCGTCAGATTTGTACTGAAGCCGGACCTGCTCGATGCCGGCGCGAAATGATTTCTCCAATGTCACTCCATCGGCCAGTGCGCTGTAGAAACCGTCCGAAAAGTTCAGTGAAGCACCGTCCGAGATCTGTTGGGACGTGCCAATAGCACAGGGCACCACTGCCGTATCGCGGGTCAGCTCTCTGGCCAGGTCGTGCGAGTGGCAGGCATTGATCACGACACAACGGATATGATCATCATCGTTCCAGAGGTCGAGTAAACGACGCAGCGAGTTGGGGGGGATTCGGTCCGGATTGCCCGCGCGATCTTCCATCAGCAAGTAGCCGTTGGCCTCGCCATGCCCGCTAAAATGGATAATATGGGCCAGATCGCGGCGAATATAGTTCTGCAGATCTTTGGTCCGCACGGCCAGCCGCGGTTCGATAATGTCGAATTTCTCGCGATGCTCGCCCTCGCGCAGGCGGTCGGCAATGTCGCGCAGTTCGCGGTCGACACTCAGGCGTCTGGTACTATCGGGCTCGGCAGTCAAAAATTGAATGCGTATCTTCATATCCGGTTTTCCTCGCACTCCAACCACCAGGGCGCGCTGATATTTACTCACTGCATTGTGGACATATTGGTAGGTTTGAACCAGCGGATGCACGGTCGGATTGATCACTGTGCCCATCCGAAATGCCAGGCCCACCGGTACTGCAGCAAAGAGATGAATGGGGCCCGCCTGGGGATAGAGCTCGCGGATTCGATAGAGCGTCTCCTCGAATTTCTTGACCACTCGCTCGAGGTCATCGTGAGTTTCGAGTGAGCTCACTCCACACGCTGTGCCGAGGTGAATTTCGATATCGTCGACCGGATTGGGAATTTTGGCCAGAACATCCTGCTTGTCGATCCGCGTCGTGACGCTCACGCGAATGACGATCGGCCCGGTCCCCGCACTCGGCTTGCGCGGCAAATTGTCATCGACGATCGGTTCGGGCGCCGAACCGCCGGCCGAGCGTCCTGGCCACTGCCAGCTTTTACTATGCCGATGATATTGAAAGACAAAATGCGGCACCCAGTTTTCGACCCGAAATCCCAGGTCAAACGCCAGCGGAAGGAGCGCGCGGCCAAAGTAGGCGACTCCGCGCCCCTCATTGCGCAGCGGAGCCAGCTGTGTTTCGAACATTTCGGCCTGCTCGGCCTGCAGTGCGTCCCAGTCGATCCGGGTCAGATCGCTGCCGATCTCGTGCTTTCCGTAGACTTGCACCGATTGGCGCGGACCATCGCGCATGGCCGGTGGCAGCGCATCAAGGATATCGGCCTCGTCGACCTGGGGAAAGCCTTTATGGCCATGGGACAGGAGTATCCAGCCTTTGCTCGGATTCTGCATGATAGTCCTCCTTCTGTCGATCGCTGGCCAGTGCCAGGCCAGTTACCACGACATGGCGCGACGCTTTCACATCGTGACGAATTATGATCGAGAATGGCCGAGTAGTTTGGCCAGGGCATCGACTTTGCTCAGCTCGCGTTTGAGCACGCTGCGGTGATTGCTGGTTTCGAGGCTTTTAGCTCGGCCCAGTACGGTGAATGCCTCGCGTTCGCCAAGCCGGGCAGTGGCTTCTTTGAGGATGAAACCGGTCAATACATCGGCGTGCTTGAGCGGCAGCTCGCCCCGACGCTGTGCTTCGACAACGAATGCCGCGGCAGCTCGTTCCAGCGCTCGCCACAGGGCATCTTTTTGTTGTGGCAACTCGTAGGCCAGGGCTCGCTCCACATGGCTAATAGTGACACTCACAGTATCGCCGTCCCCGGCAAATGCGTATGCGCGTTTGACCACGCTGTGAAGCTGGCGCAGATTGCCCGGCCACGATTCCATTTCCAGTCGGGCGCCAGCAGCCGCCTCCAGATGCGCCAGCCCGCCACGGCGACTTTTGGCGTGTAACCCTTTGATCATGTACTCGGCCCACGGCGTGATCTCGTCGCGACGCTGGCGCAGCGGCAGTATGGCCACGGGCAAAACGCGAATGCGATAATAGAGATCGCGGGTCAGGCGTCCCTGCTCGACTGCTTGCTCAAGGTTTGCATTGGTGCCGACAATGAATCGTATATCGGCGTGATGAAGCTCGCTGTCGCCGATCACTCGATAGTGCCCATCGTCGAGCAGCGAGAGCAGCATTGCCTGCCCGGGCAGAGGCAGTTTGTCGATCTCGTCGATAAACAATGTGCCGCCACTGGCCTCGGGCACCAGACCCCGACGCTCGGTAATCGCACCGGTGAAAGCGCCTTTTTTCCAGCCGAACAGAGTTCCTTCGCGGAGATTTTCCGGCTCCGCAGCGAGGTTCACAGGAACAAACGGCCGGTTTGCCCGGGCCGACTGTTTCCAGCACCATTTGGCCAGCCGCGACTTGCCGACTCCAGTCTCGCCGAACAGCAACAATGTCTCGTCCGTGTTGGCAAAGAGCCGCAGGTCTTCGATGTATGGACGCATTGTCGCCCCGATGACCGGCAGCTCGGGATCGCCGTGCAGAGCAGGTCGGGGCGCGCGCGGCAGGCCATCGATGAATGGTGCAGCGATATCCACCATCAACTGCAATGCGGACGCGAACCCGCTCCAGGCTGTCCCATCGATCTGGTCAGCCAGCTCGAGCGACACAAAACCACTCAATCGCTGCCCGGCGTGGCGCAGCGGAAATGCCATCACCTCGGCCGCATGACGGCCGAGCAAGTGATTGCGCGAGCGAAAATCAATTCGCCGGCCGGCCTCGTGATGCAACAGGGCATTGTCGGCCCCGCGGGCCTGACCGGTATGCACGTCGAGCAACACCGGCGCAGACTCGGCCTCGACCCAGTGCCACGCAGTCATCGACGGCATGGCCCCGGGGCCCGACCCGTTGTCCTCGACATCTCCTTGGCGGTCGCGCTCGCCATGACTCCCACTTCCCCCGGTGCCGCCATTGTCGCCCACATCGAACTCGCGCACTGCCAGTCCGCGATATCCATTGCCCGGTCGCAAATGCACCATACCCCGCAGCAGCACCAAATGGTTGGCCGCAGCCCTGGTCCGCTCCGCCATCATTTCCAGCAGACGCTCGGCAGCCGCTTCAAAACTGGTCGCCTGGTATAGCGTGGCCATGAAGCCGGCCACGTCCACTGGCCGATGTGGGATTCTTCCTTCCCTCGTCATCTCGATAGCTCCTTGCGGCGGGAAATACCACCTGCCGTAACTTTCATACGGCACTTCGTACCGATGATACGGGCAATCGTGACAAAGTCCCCGGCCGGATAATACATGGTATTGAAATAACTGCGTCTCTTGCGGTGCACGGACTGGCTCAACCGATGCAATGACCGTGCGCTCATGACTCACGCACATCGCGAGCAGGTCGAATACATCTATCGCCGCCACTATCTGTCTGTCGTGGCATGGTTGCAGCGCAAGTTTCCCGGAACGCCGCACGCCAATGTCCAGGACGCCGTGGCCGATGCATTCACCGAAGCCCTGGCGCGGCCGTCGTCGTTCCACGACGCCTGGCGGGCTGGCGGTGACCCGGCGCTGATCCGCCTGATCCGACAGGCGGCCTGGCGGCATCTGCGTGGTTACTGGCGCAAAAAATCGACCCGGCACGAACTCCTCAGCCGGACTCAGGAGTTCGACGAGCCGTCTCATTGCCTGACTCCGTTGGTCGAAGCATCTAGCCAGCAGATTCTTGCCCATACGTTGCGTCTGGTCGACGCTGCCGCTGTGCGGTTCGGCGGCAAGCATTCTCGGAAACTGCGTTCGGCCTTGCACACTCGACTCATTGGCAACAGCGACACCGAGGCGGCTCGTGCCTGTGGGGTGCCGCGCGAGTATGTCAATCGGGCCAAGCGCTGGATACGCAGCCAATTGCGCACTTCATGAGGCGAGGCTATTCATATCCAAGACTGCCCAATACCACCCTCGCCATCATAGATCGGGGATATTGTCGTAATACTCACAAGTTGCCTTGACATATGTGACGGACTGCCAGCTCCGGCTGCGCTCGCGCATGGCGCTGAAAAACCCGTTCAAGCTGTCGAATGAATCCTCGGTCGGCGCCACGACCATATCCTGCGACAGGCTTGGCGAGTCATGGCCTTCTGACAGAATCCAGTGTTCGATCACATGTTCGCCAGCGATGCCCTCGGCGAACACCGAACCCACACTGGATTCTTCCTCGTTGTTGCGCGATAGCACTTTGTAACTACCCGGGTCGAGCTGTCGCGATACGTGTTTGCCACTCGATGTACGTGCCTGTTTTCCTCGACTCATCGTGATCCTCCGAATTGGTTTTTCGGCCTGTGTTGGTGTCATCCGGCCTCGCGATGTCGATACCGGTTCACGTTCCCTGCATGGCAAGGGAGGAGCCGACTGTGACGCAAATAGGTGAATCCGAGTTTGTCGTGACGAGTTATTGTCACAGTTGCCAGCACTGGCGCCATGCACAGAGCGACCGGCCTCAGTGGCCGTGCCTGGAGAATACAATCATGTCGCCAGCCAAGCCGGCAGCCCGACCTCTGCCACCCGAGCCGCCCCGGCGAGATCGCCGCTTCATGGCCACGAGGCAAGACGATCGCATTCTGTGTTTGCCGCTCGAGACCGTGACACCGATCTTTGGCGGCGCAGCCAGTCCGCGCCAGCTCGACGATGTCGATGCGATTCGCGTGTCGGGTATTCGCGGCCAGTTGCGTTTCTTCTGGCGGGCACTCTATGGCCATGAGTGCCAAAATGCGGCCGAACTGGCCGCGCAGGAGTTCGCTCTATGGGGCGGGATCACAGCGCAGCAGCCGGTGCGGTCCCGTGTGGATCTATGGCTTTCTCACGTGAGCGGCATCGGGCCGGGCTCGCGCGATACCTCTCGTATCAAGGATCGTCGTGTTGGATACGTCCTGTGGCCTGCCCGGCCGCCGCGCGAGGAGGCCCCGTGGGCCCCGCGCCGCAAAAAGGGTGTGCAGTTTTGCCTTCACGTGCGCATTGCCGACCCCGACAGAAAGGCCGGTAACGGGTCCGAAATTACCAACGCAACCCAGGTGTTGAGCGCGCTGCGCGCCTGGCTCTTGTTCGGAGGCATCGGCTCGCGCACCCGGCGCGGTTGCGGCAGCCTCACCATCAATCTCACTGCATGTGCCGGGCAGCCCGACCGCATCCAGCTCGCCGCCTGGCTTCCGGCTGAAGCTAACCCTATGGCCATCGAACGACTACTGGGCATGCGTTGCATTAGCAAACCTGCCCGACCGCTGCGCGATATGCCGTCGCTCCACGGTGCGCGGCTGTTTCACGGCCGGCCCGGGCGCAGCCCCAAAAAAGCCTGGGAGCAGGCGATCAGTTGGCTGCAACAGTTTCGCATGGAAATTGGGCCCAAACAGAGAGGAAAGCCCAAACGTGAACTCAATCATGCCCGTGCAATTCAAGAGCGGGCTGCGCTGGGCCTGCCCATTGTCGGTCTGGCCGGCAATGAAAACGCTCGCCTCGGTTGGAACAATCGCGCCGGCCAATCGCGCGATCGCCTGACCTCGCCGGTCATCTTCAAACCATTGCCGCTAGCCGACGGCCGCTTTGCACCGATCGCTCTGTGGCTGGCTCGAGCCGACCCCAAGGGCAGCCTCATCTGGTTGTGCGGCGACAGCCCACAAGGTCTCGTCGCCGGCGAATTTCCCAAATCGGATCGATTGCTCGGCGACTTCAAGAGCAAGTTTTCCCGGTTAAAAGAATCTACTTCCAGCGGCGAGAACAGCCGGCGCAAGGGCAGCAATAAGCCACGCAATGGCGGCAATAGCCCGCGTAATCGCCGCCAAGGCGGAAAGCGACGACAATGACCTCTCATCTCCTCATGCTCGCCATCGGACCGGTACAGACATTCATCGCCCAGGCCCGGCGCATTCGTGACCTGTGGTTTGGCAGCCATATTCTCAGCGAAGTATCCCGGGCCGCGGCGCGGTCGCTGGCAAATGCGAGCAACACGACCCTGATATTCCCCGCCCTCGACCGTGATGCGACCGAGCTCGAAGAATGGGACCAGCCCTACGATGAAGATGGCAAACCGGCCTATAGTGTCGCCAACAAGATTCTCGCCCTGGTCGACGACAGCGGTGGTGACTGTCGAACCATCGCCCATTCGGCAAGTGCTTGCGCGCGCGAGCGCTTTGTTCGCTGGGGCCGAGAGATCCTCGGCAAGCACGCCGATGTGGTCACTTCTGGCATGGATGCCAGCATCGAAGAGCAGCTGAGCACACTGCTGGAGATCCACGCGCTATGGGTGCCGTGCAATGGCAGCGATCCAGCTGCTTATCGCAGACAGCGGAAAAAGCTGGAAATCGAGTTTCTGGCCCGCAAAAACCTCCATGCGTTTGCGCCATGGCGGGCCCAGCGCGGCGGTGTGCAGAAATCCAGTCTCGACGGCAGTCGCGAGAGTATTCTCCGCAAGCCGCCACGTCAGGGTAACCACTGGCGCCGCCTGCGCATTGGTCCGGGCGAGCAGCTCGACGCGGTCGGCTTGCTCAAACGCGGCGGAGGCCGGCCCGAGCAATTTGTCCCCATTCCGACCATCGGTCTCGCCCCCTGGATCGAGCGCGCCCAAAAGGTCGCACCCACAGGTCTCGAGTCGCTGAGTCAGCAATGTCGCAAACTGGGTTTTTCCCCGATCAAGCGCGAACAAAAGTGGTGGAATGCCCTGCCCTACGATGCGCAGATCTTGCTGCCCGAGAGGTGGCAGCCCTATTTCGAAGACCAGGGCATCGACAACCCGGCGCAGCGCAGCGTCGAGTTCGGCCGCAAGTACATTCAAACGCCTCTGCTGAACCGTTGCGATCTGGCCAAGCCGTATCCCTATGTCGCCTGCATCGTCGCCGACGGCGACCGCATGGGCCATACGATCGATGGGCTGGCCGGGTCGGGCTGGCCAGCCCATCGCGCGTTCTCGAGCAAACTGTCGCAATTCGCGACTGAGGCCCGCCAGATCATCGAAGAAGAGCATCGCGGTGTGGTGGTCTACGCCGGCGGCGACGACGTCCTGGGTTTTGTCTGTGTGCAGGAGGCTCTCGAGTGCGCCGAGCGCCTGCAAACATCGTTTGACGGGCTGGTCCGCGCTGCTCTGGCCGACGTCGCATCGTCGGTGTCAGTACCCACGCTATCGGTCGGTATCGGCATCGGTCACGTTTTGCAGAGTCTGGGCATCCTGCTCGACCTCGGTCGCCAAGCCGAGAACGTGGCCAAGCGAGCCGGCCGCAATCGACTGGCCATCATTGTGGAAAAACACTCTGGCCGGCGCCGCCGCTGGACATCGCCATGGCCACAGCCCGAGGGCGCGGATACGCCCGCACCAACCCGCGAGAGTCCTGTGCACATCATGCGCGAGGCCATGCGCGTTGTCGACAGCGGTCTGGTTTCGCGGAAAAAAATACACGAGCTCAATACGCTGCTGCGCACTGCGTCGCCCGCGATGTACCGGTCCGGCGATACCCACGACCAGACGCCCGTTATCAGTGACAAGTCCACAAGTGGCGAGTCGACAAGCGAGCGCAGACGCCAGGCCGATTTTCTTTGCCACGAAACTCGTCGCACCCTGTCCCGTACTGGTGTGGGCCTCGCCATGGGCCCGGCTCGAGCACTGGACCCCGCAAAGGTCGGCTTGCAGCTCGACGGTCCGTTCGAATCCATGTGCGCGACTATCGCTCGGTGGATCAACCTCATGCTGATAGCCAATGAGCTGGCCCGTGCAGCTCGTTCGGTCGCATCCCCGGTGGATTCTGGCCTGGCGCAGACCGACAGCTCTGCAACCATCATTGCTGGCGAGGTGACCCGATGACCCGAGTTCGACGACACCTCATGCCGCGCGATGGACTGTTTCTCAAGGACGGTCGCGGCTGGTACACCAGCGACATCGGGCGCAGTCATAGCCTCACCTGGCCGATTCCGCCCACTGTGCGGGGGGCGCTGCGCGCTGCCTACGGCCACGCCTGGATGGCCCGGACTGGCCAAAAGCTATGTCCCGAAAAATGGGAGGAGCGCAGTGCCGGCGTGGCCATTCACGCTCTCTTGACCACGCGCTGTCCGGTCGGCCAGACCCCGTCGCGATGCCATCGAATGTGGCCAGTACCCGCCGATGCGGTTTGCCTGCACCTCGGCAGCGCGCCGGGCACAGACCGGCACCGCACTCAGGTAGTGCGTTTGAATCCCGAAGAGCCCCGGAACTCCGACGTCGAGCACCTCGACGATGCACTTGCCGAAACGTCGCCTTCAGCAGTGCAATGGGCGTCTCTGTGGCGGCCCTACCTGCAGCCCGACAAGATCGCGGATCGGCCGGATTTCTGGCCCGAAGAGACCATGATGCGATGGCTGCGCGGCGACTCCGTATCCATATCCGACGCGTCTGGATATCGACTGCCCCGCCGGGTCGATTTCCACGTCACCATTGATCCGGCGACCCAGGCGGCAACACCCACCATGCTCTTTTCCACTGAGTTGACCGAGCCGCTTGCCGACCGGCTCGGGGACTGTAGCGCTGATTGCGATACCAGCGTGCCGGCCCGCGCTGGCCCCGGGGAGCGCTTTGTTCAGTGGGGTATGGCGGTAGACTTCGCCCTGCCCACGGGCGAGCATGCGCTTCCCGGCGATCATTCGGCCTTTCCCGGTGAGCCGCTCGCCATCGGTGGCCAGCGCCGGCTCGCTGCCAGCGAGCAAGCTCCTGACTCGCTGTTCTCGCCGCCTGACGATCTCGGCGGCGACAGCCCGGGATTGACTCTCACGCTGGTCACTCCGGCCGAGTTCCAAAATGGCTGGCTGCCCGACGGATTTGCTGCCGCGGGCCCATCTGGCTACTGCGGCACCGTGGCCGGCATTGCTGTCATCTTGCAGGCCGCGATTGTCGGCCGGCCACTCGATCTATCGAGCTGGGATATGGTCCGCGGTGAGCCGCGCAAAACTCGCCGTCTGGTCCGCTCCGGAGCAGTCTATTTCTTTCGCAAAGACGATGACGCGCCATTTACCGCCGGCGAACGCCGCCGCTTGTGGCTCGCATCGCTCATAAATCCGAAACAAGGCAATGCCGGTCGCGTCGAGGACGGCCTCGGCCGCGTGGTGCCCGGCTGTTGGAATGGCAAAGGCAACTGATCATGGAAATTCGACCTTATCTCGTACAAGCCCTGTCCCCGCTCCATGCCGGGACCGGACAGACCGCCGGAGTCATCGACCTCCCGATCGCTCGCATGCGCGCTACCGGCATCCCATTTGTTCCGGGCTCGACGATCAAAGGGGTTTTGCGCGCGCTCACCGATCCCGGGGGCGAGTCTGCCGAGGGTGATGTTCACAGCGCTGTATTTGGCCCCAAACGGGCCCAGCAGGGCCCTCAGGGCGATACTGTACTCGACCATGCAGGTGCCCTGATCGCGGCGGACGCCCGACTTCTCGCCCTGCCGGTGCGCAGTTTTCGGGGTACTTTTGCCCTGGTCACAAGTCCGCTTCTCATCGAGTTGGCTCGCCGCGATCTAGCCGAAAGTCCGGCCTTATCGGAACAACTACCGCCATCCATTCCAAGACTCAACGGCCGACGGGCACTGGTGGCCAAGAACTGCATCAACGTGGCTGACAGGTTTATTTACCTCGAAGACCTCGACTTGCCGGTCACTGACGATCAGCAGTCGCAGGCGACTGCCTGGGCCCGGTTCATTGCCAATGCAGTACCGGCCGCAGAACGCTCGCTCATCGCCGAGCGTTTTGTTGTCGTGGACGACGAGACCATGGCCTTTTTGTGGGACACCGCCACTCAGATCGACACCCGGATCCGCATCGAGAACGGCGTGGTCGCCGAAGGTGCGCTGTGGACCGAAGAGAGCTTGCCGCCTGAAACGCTGCTACTCGGCCTTCTGGCCGCCCGGCCGAGTATGCGCAAGAACTGTGCGAAAAGCGCCAAACAACTCATTGACTGGACGGTAGAGCGGAGCAGAGCCATCGTACAACTCGGCGGCAAGGCCACTATCGGCCGCGGCCGCTGCCGTTTGCTCACCTGGACATCGCAACCATCACCCGGCAAGGAGGCTCGACGTGCAAACGCGTGATCAAATTCGAGGGCATTATGCCCATGAGTGCATCGACCGACTAGAGCGCAGCTCGAAAAGCGACCCGTTCAGCTACCGAACCATCGCCAACGACTTTGGCGCCAATATTCTGCGCTGCGGCCTGTGTTCAGCCCTTGCATTCATCGAACGCAAAAAAGCCAGCAAGTCTTCGGACCGTCGCTCGCGCAGTAACGAAGAAGCGGCCGCCGAGTTATTTCTCGATCAGCTCGCCGGCTATTTTCGCACCCTGCCCGGCCTGTCCGATCAGCTCGCGGGCGACAATCTACACGCAGCAGTTCGCACACTGTCCGTGGAGTATTACATGGTGCTCACCCGCGAAGCGCTCCACCTCGCTCTGTGGATGCGCCGAGCTGCTCAGGCCAGAATTACGGCGATAAATTGTGGGCAAGAAAGCGGACCGGCCAGCTCGGCACCAGCAGGGGAGGATGTCCATGCGTGACATACGACGCAAACTCGACGGCATACCGGAGCATCTCGGTCTGGCCTACGAGGTATGGACACCAGATGAGGACAACGACGGCAAGATTCCCGACCGCGACCGCGACACCTGGCTCGACGACATTGTGGTAAAGAGCCAGCCGTCTGCGGACTTTCTGGCTCGCTACCGCATCGCATATCAGCGCTGGGTGTCGACCCTGGCCGGCTTGGAGCATCGCACCTGGATCGCCCGCACCCAGCGCCGTCTCCTGGTCGGCCATGGCCAACCCGCGCCAACCGATGTCGGTTTGAGGCTGCATCATACCTGGGGCGTTCCCGTCATTCCCGGTTCGGCTCTGGCTGGTCTGCTGGCTCATTTTGTACAGACCTGCTACGGGCCTGACCGCGACCGCAGGCAGGACGACGACGCGGAGCGGCTTCCGTACGCCGGACCGCGATATGCTCCCGAGACCGGCCGCGCGGTCGAATCGCCTGGTACCTTTTATGTCCGCCTCTTTGGTGCTCCTCCGGTCGTCGACGGCGATGGAGTTGCTCATCCAGCGCGACGCGGCGGGCTGATTGTGCACGACGCTCTATGGATCCCACCCGACCGCGACCGCGATGCACAGCAGTTTTTGCTCCGCGATGTCGTCACCCCCCATCACCACACCTACTACAGCGAGCACACATCCAGTACCGCTGCCTGGCCCAATGACCACGATGACCCCATCCCGATTTCGTTCGTCACTGTAGGTCCGCAAACTCGATTTTTGATCGCATTGACCTGTCCCGATGCCGACTTGCTCGACCGAGCTTGTCGATATCTCGGTGCCGCGCTGGCCAGCTGGGGCATCGGCGCCAAAACCGCGGCCGGCTACGGCCGCCTCGAACACGACAAATCGTCATGACCGCGAGGCAACGGGCTTCCGGGAGTCTGAGAAGGCTACTGGCATGAAACTGGTACATGGCCGGGGTTTTTGCCCAGGGTGGACCAACTCTCCCAGATCGATTGTGGGTGAGGGTCGTTTGTAGAGCACCAGTCATTCAGCTGACATTTCTGTGTATCGGGAAGGACGCCATGAAACGCAAAACTGCTCTCATTCTGTGTGCGGCCGGTGGCTTGCTTGCTGTCGCTGCGATTCTCACTCCCAAGACCAACTCTCAGACCAATCTGGTCCCGAACGCAACCGCGGTCGAACCTGACACATCATCCCCGGCCCCGCATATGTGCTCGGGCGAGGCCGAGCCGGCGAAATCGTCTGCCCGCTTTTCTGGCGGCGACCTGAGCGTCGCCCTGTCCAGCCAAAAACTTCTCAAAGACTCCTCGGGTGAGGTGTTTCTGGCCGTCGACCTGTTGGCCAAGGTACAAAAACAAACCGAACAGCGACCGCCGCTGAGCCTCGCCATTGTGATCGACCGGTCTGGATCGATGAGCGGCGACAAGCTAGACCAGGCCAAACGCGCCGCGGTCGGCCTGGTCGAGCGGCTCTCTTCACAAGATCGGGTGGCCGTGGTGCAGTACGACGATTCCGCTCAACTCGTCCTGCCCAGCATCAGTATGGACACTGTGGGTAAAACCCGCGCGCGCGCGATGATCAACCGACTGAGCGCGGGCGGTGGCACCAACCTTCACGACGGTATGGCCCTGGGGCGCAACGCAGTATTCGGCAAAACCAGTGAGGGAAGACTCAACCGAGTCATCTTGCTGTCAGATGGCAATGCCAATGCCGGTATTACCGATCTGCCAACCCTCAATCGCGTAGCCAGTCGGGCAGCTGAAAGAGGCGTGCGCCTCACCACCGTGGGGCTCGGGCTCGACTACAACGAAGATCTCATGGAATCTCTGGCCGAGCACGGTCGCGGCCAGTACTACTATGTCCAAGACGCAGTCAGCCTGAAGACAGTATTCAAGGGCGAACTGCAAGACATTCAGGCCACTGTGGCGACCAACGCCGAAATTCGACTGGTACCCGCGTGCAGCGGCGTCGAGATCGTCGAGGTTTACGGTTACCACACGACCCGCGATGGCAACGGGGTAGTCATTCGCATGGCCGATATTGCGGGCGGCGATAAGCGCAAACTTGTCGCGCGGGTGCGTGTCCCCGCCGGCAAACTGGGTACGGTGAATGTTGCGCGTGTTCTCATGAGCTACGACGATGCGGACTCCAGGGGACGCAAAACCGCCGAACTGGCCGTCGGAGTGGAGATCTCGGCCGACGCCAAGGCGGTCGATCAATCGGCCGACAAGCGTGTCGTCGCAGCAGCCATGGAAGTCCATAGCGCCCGCGCTCTGCGCCAGGCCGCGCAGGCGTACAAGACCGGTGATGTCGCTCGCGCGACCCGCATCAATCGCCAATGGCGAGCCCAGGCCGAGAAAACAGCCAGTAAATACGATCTGCCCCAGGAAGAGTCCGAGGCACTTCTCATGGAACTCGATGTCCAGGACGACGGAATGCGGCGATACGCGCCCTCGTCCAGCCACGGCAAGTCGATGATCAAGGGCGATAAGGCCAAGGCCCGCCAAATGTTCAAACGAAAGAAAAAATAGCTACGTGTCCTGATCTAACGGGAGCTTCGCGGCGCGCCAGCCCGATCCCGATGCGATTCACGGCTCGATCAACCGGGCGGCCCTCTGTCGAAACCACCGCTTGATATCATCCCATTTGTCTGTGGACAGTCCGAGTGGAAACGCTATCATTTTTGGGCAAGCCCCCGGCCGGCCGGTTCGGTCGTCCACCTCGCAACAGAAACGCCCTAGTTGATCCACAACGAACGCGTCTCGGCTTGGCCTGAGCAGCTTCACTTCAACAGCATGGCGACAAATTCATCGTAGCTGACCCGCCCGTCGCCGCTGGTATCGGCCGCGCGGATCATCTCGTCGATCTCATCGTCCGAGATTTTTTCGCCCATGATGTCCATCATCCGCCGCAACTCGACCGCCGTGACGTAGCCGTCTCCATCTTTGTCGAGCATCGCGAAGCTATTCTTGACCTCGCTGAGAAGATCGATCTGGCCTCCCTGCTGCTCGAGATGGCCAACCTGTTGCGTCATGAGGGTGATAAACGCCGAGAGGTCGATCATTCCCCTGCCCTCGGTATCCGCCACTCCGATCATATCGCGCACATCGTCCTCGCTCGGAGCCTCGCCAAAACTCCGCAAAAAAACGGTTAGATCTCCGACCGTGACCAGGCCATCCCCGTCCTTGTCGATGGTGGCGAACGTGTCCTTGAACTCGGCCATCTGCTGTTCGGTTATCTTATCGGCCCCACTCATGGGTCACTCCCTGCGCACTCCGCATATCAGCAGCGCGCGATGATCTAAAACGAAACAAACAGGCAAACAGCGACATTTTAGCCCTTTTTGGGGCCACTGGCAGCGGCGACGCTCACTATTGTCGGAACAGCACGTTCTCGCGCCGGAACCACCAGGTACAGAAGACGAGCAGAGCCCCGGCGATGACCGCAGTCGAACCCAGGATGGCGAAGAGCATGTGGTAGTTCATGGTACCCTTGATGAGCTCCTTGACCGCCAGGGCGATGTTGGTAATTGGCACCATGGCCCACTTCCAGTCGAGCTCGACGCCGGGCAACATGGCCAGAACCGCCGGTAAAATGGCCACGAAATTGAGCGGCGCCGCGTACGATTGCGCCTCCTTGAAACTCTTGGCGTATATCGATAGGCTGAGTAAAACAGCGGCAAATATGGCCGCGGTCGGTACTAACATGACCGCGATCAATACCAGATCGAGAGTGCCGACCGACTTGATGATCGCTCCGATCTCAAGATCGCCACCCAGGTCGCTGACGATCTGTTTGCCCCGGGTGGCCAGCCATAGTCCCATGCTGGTCAAACTCAAAAATGCAGCAGTCACGCTGGCCGTGAAGATGACCAGGTATTTGCCCAGGACAATCTGCTGGCGCGGTAGCGGAGCCAAAAGCAGAGTCTCCAGGGTGCCGCGTTCTTTTTCCCCCGCGCCGAGATCGATGGCCGGGTAAAGTGCGCCCATCAGGCAGAAAATGATGAATAAATAGGGCAGAACCCCGCCGACTTGTTCGCCCAGTACCGCCCGCATGTCGGCTGTGTTGATCTTGATGATCTCGATAGGGCGGAGAATACGAGGTTGCGCGAACTCAACCACGCCCAACCCGGTCAGCCGGTCGCTCCGGGCCTTGTCGCTGAGCCCCTGGATGATCGCGCTGGCCCGGGCCCGGGCTCGGCTGGTCGACGACGATTGATCGTAGTAGAGAAATACAGTGGTCTGTGGGCCAGCAGCGTCGTTGTCTCCGCTCGGCGCCTGGACAACCAGAGCAAAATCGATGAGGTCGCTACCGATGGCTCGGGCGATGGCCTCTCGGTCCGCAATGTCGACCCGCTCGAAATCGCTCTGGCCGGCAAACTCACCGGCCAACTCGGGCAGATGTTCGTCGCCAAAGATCGCGTACTGCAGAGTTTCGGTGTCCGCCTTGGTGGCGGTGTCGATGGCGAATTGCAGCCCGAAATCGAATAAAAGAGGCATCACCAGGATCGGTATCGCAAGCATGAAGATCAGTGTCTTGCGGTCGCGCAAGGTCTCCTTGAGCTCTTTGCGATAGATGACCAAAATACTTCGTATCATGGATTTTCCCCCTGGCCGACCAGGCGGAGAAATGCCCGATCGAGCTTGTCCTCGCCGCTTTTTTGCCGCATCTCGGCAACGCTGCCTTCAAAGCACAGACGGCCCTTTTCGATCACGATGACTTGACTGCACAGGAGTTCGACCTCGTGCATATGATGAGTCGAAAAAAGTACGGTTCGGCCGGCTTCTTTGTATTGCTCGATGATGGCCAGCACGGTCTCGGCAGCTGCAACGTCCAGGCCCGTGGTCGGCTCGTCGAAAATAATGACCTCGGGGTCGTGGATCAGCGTGCGGGCGATCGATACTTTCTGTTTCATACCCGTGGACAGCTGATCATTGCGCATGTCGGCGAACGGCTCGATGCCCAGCTGGTCGAAAAGTTCGCTCATGCGCTGCCGCATGACGCCGTTGTCCATACCGTGCAGGTCGCCGTAATAGGCGACCATCTCGCGCGCGGTCAGCCGGCCGTAAAGACCCGTGGTCCCGGATAAAAAGCCGATTTTTTTGCGCACCTCGATGGGCGCGGCGGCAATGTCGACGCCGTCGAACTCGGCCGTACCCGAGGTCGGCTCGAGCGCGGTCGACAACATGCGGAGCAATGTGGTCTTGCCCGCACCATTGGGGCCCAAAAGGCCGAGGATAGCTCCGGTCTCGGCCCGAAAACTCACCTCCTTGACCGCATAGAACCGTTTGCCCTCGCGCCGGGGATCGCCCTCAACGACGTTTCGAGACGGCCCGCTCTTTTTTTTCTTGGGCAGGGGAAAGGCTTTGGACAGCCGGCGAACTTCCAGCATGGGCAACCCATATCACAAAGAACTGCGCCACGCTGCATGATCCAACCGCACTTATCGCCTCGCTCGTGTCGACGGCACCGACCGTGTCGACTGCCGGCTCCTCCGCTTGCGAACGCCGACCTGGTCGAGGATCGCAGTCACCGATACCCCCACCGGTGTTGGGATCGGCTCACGAGTGGGGCGTGGTGTCTGAGTCGGATAGTGGCCGGATGCCAGCGCCGGGCACCCTGGCTTCGATAGCTGGTTTGTCCTTTGCTGCGACGACCGCTTCATCCAACGGCGCCGTGAATGCGATCGTAAACGCAGCCATCTGAAATGCAATGATCCCGGCTCCCACCAGCGATACCACTGCGTCGCGCAATTGGTGTCCACGTTGGCGGACTGCAACGGCCATAAATTGGTCCTGTTTCACTGAGCGTTCTCCTTGGCGTGCAAAAACTCATATCTGCATTATCAAAATAGAGACGAACAGAAAGCGAAAGAGGCCGCGCTGGGAAGTACGATCGACATCCCGGAAGAAGATTGCTGGAAGCACCACTGCATCGCGAGAATCGGGCGCTTTTGCGCCCACTCCAGCCAGGTCATTTGCGCCAAATGCGCCCCAGTGCACCCGAATACGCACTGCCACAGCGCTGGCCCGAAGCTCTTCCGACTTTCAGGGATGCAACACGTCGAGCTCTCGCTTCATTCCCCGATGAGATAATTTTTTCGGAGAAAAAGTAAAGAATCCTACAGAAATAAGTTCCTACTTGTGGGTCGTAGGGTGTCTATATCGGGACTGGAACCAGTGCGGAGCAGGGCGCGCACGGGGCACGGAATATTCGACCCTGTCATTCGGTTGACAAGCCTGCACGCAAGCGGTAACAGCATCCTGGTAAGCTCACCTAACATCCCGAAGTAACACACCATTCTTGGGTCCTCGCAAATGCGAGAGGGCTAGATGAGGTCACCATGGCAGCGGTCGAACCGATAAAGAAACTACAAGAGCAGTTCAACGCGCTCAGGGCCGAAGTCGGCAAAGTGCTTGTGGGACAAGAAGATATGCTCGAGCGGCTGCTCATCGGCTTCATTGCCGGCGGTCATGTTTTGCTCGAAGGGGTGCCGGGGTTGGCGAAAACGCTCGTCATCCGGACCCTGGCTGACACCGTGGATGCATCGTTTTCGCGCATTCAGTTCACCCCGGATATGTTGCCGGGGGATGTGACTGGCACGCAGGTGTTCAATCCCAAGGAGGGTACGTACTCGGTCAAGAAAGGCCCCATTTTTGGTAACCTGATTCTGGCCGACGAGATCAACCGGGCCCCGGCCAAGGTTCAAGCTGCTCTGCTCGAGGCTATGCAAGAACGACAGGTCACTCTGGGCGAGGAGACATTTCGGCTGAACGAGCCATTTCTGGTCATGGCCACGCAGAATCCGATCGAGCAAGAGGGCACGTATCCATTGCCCGAAGCCCAGCTCGATCGCTTCATGCTCAAAGTCAAGGTCGGCTATCCCAGTAAGGACGAGGAGATCAAGATCATCGATCGCATGGCCGGGTCGGGTAGCGAGCCCAGGGCTTCCAAGATCATGACTCCCGAGGATGTGTTGGCCGCTCGGGACGCGACGCGGCAGGTGTTCGTGGACGAGAAGGTCAAACGCTACGTGGTCGATGTAGTCGCCGCCACGCGCGATCCGGCCGGTGCAGGCATGAAGCAACTCGACAATTTGATCGAGAACGGGGCCTCGGTTCGCGCTTCGATCAACCTGGTCAAGGTGGCCAAGGCGCATGCCCTGCTGGCTGGACGTGATTACATCAGTCCGCACGATATCAAGTCGATCGCCCACGATGTCTTGCGCCACCGCGTGTTGATCTCGTACGAAGCCGAGGCCGAGAACAAGACGTCTGACGCTATCATCGAGACGATTCTGGAGAACGTCGAGGTGCCCTGAGTCGTCCTCTGCAGAGCCGAGAGACCCGTCGAACTCGCGGAGAAGGCCGAATTCGTCATGCTTCCATCTGAGATTGTCCAGCAGGTCAAACGCATTCAGTTCCACACCGGCAAGCAGGTGGCGGACGTGCTGGCCGGCGCTTATCTGTCGGTATTCAAGGGCCGTGGTATGGAGTTCGAGGAAGTGCGTCCCTACGTGCCGGGCGATGATGTGCGCACCATCGACTGGAATGTCACTGCGCGTATGGGAGAGCCGTATGTGAAGCGCTATGTCGAGGAGCGCGAGCTCACAGTGCTGCTTCTGGTCGACATCAGCGCATCGCAGAATTTCGGCTCAGCTGCTCGGTCGAAGCGCGAAGCCGCAGTCGAACTGTCAGCCCTGCTCGCATTTTCAGCGATCTCCAACGACGACAAGGTGGGCTTGCTCTTGTTTCACGGCGCGGCCGACGAGTACATTCCGCCCCGCAAGGGGCAAAAACACGCGCTCCTGGTCATCCGCGAGGTGCTTGCTCGCGGTCGGGACGAGACCGATGATTCGGCCGATCGCAGAGCCGGCAGGGCGGGTTTTAACCCTGTGGATCTGCCCCGCTGGATGTGGCGCAGATTCCGCAGGCTCAAGGAGGTGACCCGAGCCGAATCCGAGCGCCAGTCCAAAAGCTCGACCTCGATCGCTCACGCTCTGGAGTTTTGTCGCCGGGTCCTGCCCCGCCGTGCAGTGTTATTTTTGATCTCGGATTTTATCGACGAGGGATATCTCGACATCTTGCGCAGTGCTGGCCGGCGCCACGACATCGTCGCCGTGCTGGTCACCGACGAGCGCGAAATGCAGTTTGACCGCGCCGGCCTGATCGCGCTGGAAGATGCCGAGAGCGGGCGCACTCGCCTGGTCGATACCAAATCTCGGGGCTTTCGCGACGAGGTGAAGCGCATGGCCGAGCAGCGCATCGATACACTACAATCCGATCTGCGCGCGTCCGGTATCGATCTGATCCGCATCGACGCCACCAGATCGGTCGTCGAACCACTGGTGGCGTTCTTTCGCATGCGGAAAAAAAGGCTGCGCAGATGACGGTGAGCGAAAAGAAGGCGCGTCAGAAGACCGACAAATAGACGATGACCAGGACGATTATCAGGATAATGACGGAGATAATGACAGCGAAGACCTTGACCAGCATCGCCGTGCTGATCGTGTCTGCGGACTTGCTCATTGCGGGCTGCTCGGGCGGTTCGTCTGAAACAAGCCAGGCCGCAAACAGTGCGGACGGCGAACAGACGTCCCAGGCTGACCAGGTCATCGAGCGAGTGAGCGAACTCGGACCGGTCAAGGCAACGGTCAAACTGGCGCCAAAAGAGCCCAAGCTCGGCGATCCCATCACGTTGACTCTCGAGGTCGAGGCCGAGTCGGGTGTCACCGTAGAAATGCCGGCGTTTGGCGAGGCCCTGGGTCGCTTTCAGATCACCCAGTACGCGCCGGTCGGCGAGACTGCCCGTGACAGCAAGTACGTATCCTCGCAGGTCTACACCCTTCAAGCTCCCATGAGTGGGCGCCAGCGCATTCCCCCTCTTCGTATCGAGTTCATCGACGAGCGGCCGGGGCAAAAGGCCGACTCCAGTGGCGATCCGGCGGCCAAGGAGCTTCTGACCGACGAGATCGCAGTTGTCATCGCCTCTGTGCTGCCCGAAGGGCAGGTCGCCGACCTGCTCGGTCCGCCGGCCGATAAACTGGAATTGCCCAGCGCTTGGCGGTTTTGGGCGGTTTTGAGCGGGGTGATCTTCGGTCTGCTCGCGCTGGGCACCGCGGCCGTGGTGGTAATTCGGAATACTGTCCGAGCTGCCCGGTTCAAGGCCCGGATCTCGGCTTATGACGTGGCCATGGCTCGCCTGGTCAAACTGGAAGACCGCGGCTTGCCATCGGCCGAGAATCTGGACGACTGGTACGTCGAGCTATCGAGTATCATCCGCCATTACCTCGAAGACCGCTACAGCCTGCGCGCCCCCGAGTTGACCACCGAGGAATTCTTGCAGATCGCGCAGCTGTCGGGGCGAATATCAGCCTCGCACCGCGAGTTCTTGTCGGTATTCTTGAACGCCTGCGATCGGGTCAAGTTCGCCCGCTATGAACCCGGGCAAGATGAGTCGCAGCAATCCATCGGATCGGCGCGGCGGTTCTTGAACGAGACTCGCCTGTTGCCCATCAGCTCGGGCCAGGCAAAGAGCAGCAAGGGCGAGTCCAGCACTGAGAGCAAGGGCGAGTCCAGCACTGAGAGCAAGGGCGAGTCCAGCACTGAGAGCAAGGGCGAGTCCAGCACTGAGAGCAAGGGCGAGTCCAGCACTGAGAGCAAGGGCGAGTCCAGCACCACAGCAGGTGCCTGACCCGCGCGGAGTCCGACTATGCGTTGGCTTTGGCAAAGTATCGAATTTCAGCAACCCTGGTTTTTGCTCTTCATTCTTCTTGCGGTACCGGTTTTCTGGCTGGTAGGCAGGGCGGGCGGACGGGTCGTGTTTTCGTCTTTTCGCCTGCTGCCAGCCCGGGCAGCGAGCTGGCGCGCGCGCCTGGCCTGGCTGCCGAGTGCAGCTCTGGCTCTGGCTGTTGCCGGAATGGCGATCGCCCTGGCTGGACCGAGAGTCCAGGAAGGAGAGAGTCAAATCCGGCGCGAGGGCATTTCGATCATGATGGTGGTTGATACGTCGCCGTCCATGCTGGCGCTCGACCTGTCCGAAGGCGACCGAGAGCGCACTCGGCTGGAAGCGGTCAAAGAGGTCTTTATCCAGTTTGTGAACGGCGACAGCGATCTGTCCGGGCGGCGCGACGACTCGATCGGCATCGTCAGCTTTGCCGCCTACGCCGACACTCGCTGCCCGCTCACTCTCAATCACGGCAGTCTCACGCAGATCGCCGCAGATCTCGAGATCGTCAGCGATCCGACCGAGAATCGAACTGCGCTGGGTGACGGCCTGGCCCTGGCGCTGGAACGCTTGCGCGAGGCCAAGACCGAGTCCAGAGTGGCGATCCTTTTGACCGATGGGGTCAACAATGCCGGCGAGGTGTCACCGCTGTCGGCGGCTGACCTGGCCAAGACCCTGGGCATCAAGGTCTATACCATCGGTGCCGGCACCAACGGGATCGCCTATGCGCGCATCAACGACGATCTGGGCAGAAGTTTTCTTGAGCCCATGCGGGTGCAGATCGACGAAGAAACTCTCAAGGCCATTGCCGAGCGCACCGACGGTCAGTACTTCCGAGCCACCGACGCGGAGGGATTGCGCGCGGTGTACCGCGAGATCGATCGCCTCGAACGCAGCGAGATCAGCGAACAGAAGCTCGCCGAATACAACGAATACTATGCCCATGTACTGGCCATCGCGCTCATTCTGGCCTGTGTTGGCTGGCTTCTCGGCGCGACTCTATTCCGGAGGCTGCCGTGCTAGAGTTCTTGGGGTTCGATCGCGTCACGTTTGTCCACGAGTGGTTCCAGCACTTGTCGTGGCTGGCCATTGCGGTGGTCGCGCTCTTGTGGCTGCTCGAGTCGCGCGGGCGTCATGTGCTGGGTCGTTTTGTGTCGCCGCTCATGCAGGATCGGCTGGCCACGCGGCTGTCCATCGAGCGCCGGATCGTCCGCCTGGGGTTGATTTTTACCGCCTTGATCTGCGGCATTGTCGCCCTCATGCGGCCGCAGACGCCAGGCGCGACCGAGACTCTGTCGACCGGCCGGATTTCGGCCGATATCATGGTCGTACTAGATGTCTCGCGCAGCATGCTCGCCGATGACGCTGCGCCCACTCGACTCGACCGGGCCAAGGCCGAAGTGGCCGAGATGGCCAGCCGGCTGCGCGGTCACCGTCTGGGGCTCGTCGCCTTTGCCGGTCGGGCCGCTGTGCTGGCGCCATTAACCCCGGATTACAGTTTCTTTCGCATGATCCTGAATGGAGCCAATACCAATTCGGTGTCGCGCGGTGGCACCCAGATCGGTACGGCGTTGCGCAAGGCCGTGGCCAGCTTCGATCCGGGTCCCGGGGCCAAGCTGATCCTGCTCATCACCGACGGCGAAGATCACGACTCGTATGCCCAGGAAGCAGCCAAAGAAGCCCTCGAAGCGGGAATCCGCGTGGTGGCCGTGGGCTTTGGCAGTGAAGAGGGCAGCAAGATCACTCTGGTCGATCCCGACACGGGCGCGCGCAGTTTGCTCACCGACCGCAATGGCACTCCGGTGGAATCGCGACTCGACGGCGAGCTTCTGCGCGAGATCGCACTCACCACCCAGGGCGCCTATGTGCCCGCGGGTGTGGCTGCGCTGGACATCGAGCCGATCGTGCGTCAGCACATCAAACCGCTGGTGCGCAGTCCGGACGAGGCCGCTCCGGTGCGGACCATTCCGCGCGAGCACTATTCGTGGTTCATCCTGGCTGCGCTCATCTCTCTGCTTTTCGCCGTGGCGATCGGCGCATCGCCGGCAAGGAGTGAGACCCTGTGAAATTCGATCGAATCGTCGGCCACCCGGCCGCTCCGCTCCCCATGAACTCCGCTTCGCAGTCCTTGCCGGGATGTCCGACCGGCGCACAGTTTGTCGTGGCCCTGGCGCTTTTGTGGCCGCTCGCGGCATGCGATACGAGCAGCGCCGAAAGCCAGCCCATTCGCACTTACAACAAGGCCTTGGCCCACTACGGCGACGGCGAGTGGGACGAGGCGGCCGAGGGATTTCTGGAAGCGCGGCAGAATGCCGGGCAGGATTCGGAACTGCGTTTTCGGGCCGCGCTCAATCTGGGTTTGACCTATGCGCGTAAAGCCGACGGCAGAGCCGAAGAAAACCCCCAGGAAACCATCTCTCTTTTGCGCCACAGCGCGGCCTGGTTTCGCGATGCAGTCGAGCGCCGGCCAGACGACGACCAGATCCGGATCAATCTCGAGACCGTCCTGCGCCGCATCCAGATCCTGGCCGACCAGGTCAACAAGGGCCAGAACAAGCTCGAGGCCCGCCTCGACAGGGTCATCGAAGACCAGCGCGGCCTGCGCGACCAGATTCGCGAGCTGATGGATCAGGTCGCAGATGCGGGGAGCGCGTCGGAGCCGCTGGCCTTTCAGTCCGAGTTCGACCGTCTGGCGACGCACCAGCGTACCCTTCTGGCCGATGCCGGAACCATCTCGGATTTCGCCGGCGAAGAACTCGGCCTGCTCGAGAGCAAAGCCCAGGCAGATCAGTCGCAATTGAGCGAGAGCGATCAGGTCCGCATGGTGCAGTTGCAGAATCTCGAGCACTACTTGCAGATGGCCCGGGGCAACCTGGCCGACACTCGACGCCTGTTGCGCCGGCTCCAGGGCGATAAAGCTCACCTCCGCGCCGATGCTGGACTGCGCGACCTCAAGCGGGCCCGCGAGCAACTGCTCGACCCGGTCACCGTGCTCAAAAGCATTGCCCAGGACCAGGCTTTGCTCTTCATGCACACCGGAGCCCTGTTCCAGCTGGGCAAAGCCGAGATCCGGCTCGACCGAGAGAACCGCGAAAACGGCGAGAGCGGAGCCGAGGACCCCGCCGAGCCAGCGGCAACATCAGCCGGTAGTGGTGCTCCGACATGGCTCACCGACGAACATCTGCGCGAGCGACAAAACGGAGCCGAGCAGCGCACAGGAGAAGTACTCGGTCGGTTTCGCACTGTGGCCGAATCGCGCCAGGCCGAATCGGGTCAGGCAGAGTCGCCACAGGATCAGTCCGATCCGGCCAGTGCACCGCCGCAAGCCTCCGACCCGCGGCAAGAGCGGGTGCTCGAAGCCGCGATCTCGGCCATTCCATATCTCGATCGAGCGGTTGCAGCCATGCAAGCGGCCAGTTCGGCCATCGCCGGTCAATCGCTCGAGACTGCCGCGGCCAGGCAGAACGAGGCTCTGCTGGCCCTGGTCTCTGCCATCGAGCGATTCAGCGGCATTCGCGATCTGATCGAGTTGACATATCGCGAGCACGCCGAGACGGTCGCCCTGCTCACGCCACCGGGATCGCCGGACTCGCCCCAGTCCGGCGCCAGCGCCCAGCGTCCCGAACGGGCCGAGTTGACCACGGAGGAGCGGGCCGGGCGCATCGGCGAAGCCGTGGCCAAAAACCTCGACCGGCTGTCGCGGCTCGATGGACTCTTTGCCGACGAAATCGCCACTGTCGAGGCCCAGGCCGCGCAAGCCAAGGCCGCACAGGCAGAGGCCACTGGCGACCCCAATGCACCGGCGACCCCAAATACACCGGGCGATCAGGGAGCTGGCGACCCGGCACAGGCCGAAGCGGCTGCGCAGCAATACAAGCGTGCGCAAGAATTGCGCCGCCTGGCGTTCGATGCCCTCACGCGTCTGTCCGAGGCCACGGCTTCGCCGGCCCGAGCCGGAGAGGCGCTCGACATTGCCAGCCAGGCCACGACGCACATCGAAGAACTGCGCCGACTGTTCTTTTCGATCATCGAACATCTCAAAGAGCTCTTGCGCAACCAGACCGAGACCCACGACAAAACCGGTTCGGCCAGCGCTGCTCCCGAGGCCGAGCTGGCCGGACAGCTCGGCCCTGCTGTCGATGCGCAAAAAAACCACAGCGCCATGGGCAATGCGCTGGCAACCGCCCTGGCCGAGCAAGCCGACCAGGCTGCCGCCAGCCCCGATCCCAACAATCCCAAGGCCGCCGAGATGGCCGAAAAAATGGGGCAGGCCGCCGAAGAAGTGCGCGCGGCGGCCGGACAGATGGATGACGCCGCCACGCTATTGGCCGAAAATCTGCATTCAGCCAGCTCGATGTCGCCCGACTTCGCACCCGCGCTCGAAGCGCAACAAGCCGCCATGGAACATCTCGAAAACGCGATTCGCCTGCTCCAGCCGCCGCAGAATCAGCAACAGCAGAATCAGGAGCAAGACCAGGGAGAACAGCAGCAACAACAGCAGGAGCAGCAGCAGGAGATGAGCCAGCAACGGGCGCAGCGGCGGCTGCAAGAGATCCGCGATCGCGAGGCCGAGCGCATGCGCCAAAAACAAAAGCAACAGCGGCACCAGCCCGAGCCGGTAGAGAAGGACTGGTAGACAGGCCATGCGAAGCGTTTTGGCATGTTGCGTCGCCGCGGTGATCGCTGCCGCTGGCGACAGTTCGGCCTGGGCGCAGAGATTCGGCGGCCGTGTCGACCAACCCCAGGCGCGAATCAGTGTGGACAGCCGCGAGATCTACGCCGGACTGCAGTTCGATCTGTTGATCTCGGCGGTGGGTTTTGACGAGCAGCCCCAGCCCGAGGTCTCTGCGTTTCAGATCGCCGGGTGCACGGTCACCTTCAAAGACGTCACGCCCAACGTGGCCACGTCGATCAGCATCATCAATGGCCAGCGCAGTGAGTCGCGGCGAGTCGAGTACGTGTACCGCTACAGTGTCGTTGCGCCCGTGGCCGGCCAGTATTCCGTTCCGGCTGTCACGATCACCCAGGGCAGCAAAAGTGCCGCGACCAGGGCGGCCACATTCAAGGCCATCGAGCTGCCGACCAGCCGCGATATGCAGGTTCGACTCACTCTGCCCGATCGCCCGGTTTCGGTCGGAGAGACCTTCGACGTCACCATCGACTGGTATCTGCGCCGCGACCCCGAAAACCCGCGCTTTGTGGTTCCACTCTTCGACGCTCGGGACTGGGTCGAGGTGCATCCGCCGGCCGGGGCACCAGCTCAGCGCAGCATTGGCCGGCGCCGTCGGGCACTGGCATTCAGTGCTGGCGACCAGGACATCGAGCTGCCCTATACGACCGAAAAAGCCCAGCTGGAAGGGGTCGAGTACACGCGGTTTCGCTTCAAGGCCGTGGTCACCCCGATCAAATCCGGCACTCTCGAACTCGCTCCGGTCGGCGTGGTCGCTCAGCTCACCGTCGGCACCAGACGCGACAGCTTTGGTTTTCGCGTGCCCAACCGGAAACTGTTCAAGGCCGAGGACACCCCGCGCAGCTTGCAGATCAGGCCGTTGCCCCTGCAGGGACGCCCGCCCAGCTTTGCCGGCGCGGTGGGGACCGGATTTTCGATTCAGGTGCGGGCCAGTCGAACGGTGGTCAAACTGGGCGAGCCGATCGAACTCGAACTCCTGATCCGCGGCGACGGCCGGCTCGAAGGGCTCGGATTGCCCGGGCTCGACAACCCCGAGGGGCTGCCCGCGCCTCAGTTCGCAATTGCCGACGCGCCGGTCACCGGTGAGCTGGTGCGCGACAACGACAGTGGCGACGTGAAAGGCAAGCGCTTCCGGGTCACTGTACGCATCAACAGTCCCGAGGTACGGGAGATTCCACGCCTGGCGTTTTCGTATTACAACCCGACCAGCGGTGCCTACGATACGGTATACAGCGAGCCCATCGCCCTGTCGGTGGCGGGCTCAGCCGTGGTCGGCCCCGGTGACGTGGTGAGCGGATCCAAAAATCCGTCCGAGCAGCCCGGTCGACCCGAGCCGCGCAGCCCAGCCAACCAGAACGCAACTGGCGCGATCGGCGCCGATCTATCGCTCAGCCACAGCGACGATACGCTGTCCATGGCCTGGTCGGTGACCGAGCTCTGGCCGCTCCTTTTCGCGCTCTACGCGCTGCCGCTCTTTTTGCTCATCCTTCAAGTGTGGCGAGTTCGCACCCGCGAAGAGCGCGGCAAGTCAAGCGAGACAAAAAGCGCCATGCGGGTAGTGGACAGGGCACTGGAGCGAGCTTCTTCCGAGCCGGCCAACGAGTCGGCCCCGGCACTTCTGGCCGCGCTGCGCAAGCTGGCCGCGTGCACCCAGCGTGACTCGATCCGCGGCGAACAGGTCATCGCACGCATCGAGACCGTATCCTATGACCCCAAAGCGGCCGACCAACCCCTCGACCGGGAGATTCTTGCTCAGGCCAAAAAATTGGCCCATTCATGGGTCGAGCGAGACGGTGACAAGTCGGCTGAAGAGGCGGGCGAAAAAGGCCGAGACGATGTCTCCCCTCGGCGAAACAAATCGTCCAAAACAGCAATTTTGATGCTTGTTGCGGCCGCTGCGAGCATGCTGGCGACACCTGCCGATGCCGGCCAACCGGATGTGGCGGTGGCTGACAGGGCCATGGGCGCCGGAGCACCGAAGGCGGCGGGCAACACGGCGCCCGCGGCGACCATCGACGCAGCGCGCAGGGCGTACCGAGCTGCGCTGGCCGAGGTCGACCGCGACGCGCGGGCCAGTCGGTTTGCCCGCGCCGAGCGCATATTTCGCGGGGTCGTCCAGGCCCATCCCGACCGGCCCGAGCTTTTGACCGACTGGGGCAACGCCGCTGTGGGCGCACAAGATATGGGTCGCGCGACACTCGCCTATCGACGCGCCCTGTCTCTCGAGCCCGGCCTTACCCGTGCTGAGAGCAATTTGTCCTGGGTGCGCAGTCGTCTGCCCAGCTGGCTACCCCGGCCGCAAACCGAGCGGGCCGGCGGCTCTCTGCTATTCTGGAGGCATTACCTGTCAGTGCCCGAACGCCATCTGATCGGTGGCGCGGGGTTTGCCGTCGCTGTGCTGCTGCTGGTGCCGTGGGCCCGGCAGCGTACCTGGCTGCGCTGGCTGGCGGTCTTGCCCGTCGTGGTGTGGATCGGGATGATCGCCTCGATCGTGGACGAAGAAAGACCGGTCAACGACGCGGTGGTGGTGACCGACGGAGTATTTCTGCTCTCTGCCGATAGTGCAGGCGCTCCGCCGGCCCTGAGCAATCCGCTCCCGGCCGGGGCCGAGGTGATCATTGCCGAGACGCGCGAGCAGTGGACGCGAGTGGCTCTGTCCGATGGGGTCAAAACTGGCTGGCTGCCGCTCAGCGCGGTCGCCAGGGTGATCCCCGAGCGGCAGTGATCCAGCCTGCCAAAGCGGAGTGGCCGGGTGAAGCGGAGCGGCCGGTCGGCGGGCTATCTGATCGCCTGGCGGCTGAAATTGTGGCTATTCGTTTGTAGAGAAGCTGCCCGGAGGTTATTTTCGCCCCCTCGCCATCTTGTCAGAGGGCGTACTTAATCTACTCTCGGGAGACCCATGGCGTACTTCCTGCAGCAACTCATCAACGGAGTCACGCTTGGGGCGATTTACGGCCTGATCGCAATCGGTTACACGCTGGTCTACGGCATCATTGGCATGATCAATTTTGCCCACGGCGAGATTTTCATGATCGGCGCCTTCATGTCGCTCATCACCTTTTTGCTGCTCGGCCTCGCCGGTCTTACTTGGGTACCGTTGGCACTTCTGATCGTTCTTGTCGCGTCCATGGTTCTCACCTCGGTATACGGTTGGACCATGGAGCGCATCGCCTATGGACCGCTGCGCGGATCCCATCGCCTGGCGCCGCTGATCTCGGCCATTGGCATGTCGATCTATTTGCAGAATTACGTCCAGAATCGGCAAGGTGCTCGAGTGCGTCCCCTGGCGCCGGTCATCACAGACGGCATCTCTCTGATAGAAACCGGCGAATTTACAGTTTCGCTGAGCTACGTGCAGGTCTTGATCATCGTTCTCACGGTCGTGCTCATGACCGTGTTTGCGCTTCTGATCGCGCGCACTCCCTTTGGCCGAGCGCAGCGGGCCTGCGAGCAAGATCAGACCATGGCCGCACTGCTCGGCATCGACGTCGATCGCACCATTTCTCTGACCTTCGTATCCGGCGCTGCCCTGGCCGCCGTGGCCGGGACCATGTACTTGATCTACTATGGCGTCATCGACTTCTTCATCGGCTTCCTGGCCGGGATCAAGGCGTTTACTGCTGCCGTATTGGGCGGTATCGGCTCGCTGACCGGAGCCATGCTCGGCGGCCTTCTGATCGGCCTCATCGAGGTCTTCTGGTCGGCCTATTTCACGATTGAATACAAGGACGTCGCTGCGTTCAGTATATTGGTCCTGGTGCTCATTTTCCGTCCGACCGGACTGCTCGGCAGTCCGGAGATCGAGAAGGTGTAGAGCATGGGCACTGATGGCAAAACCCCCGAGCCGCCGAGTGCAAACCCGGGCCAGTCAAAGGGCCAGCAGGCCAGCGACCGAGAGGGTGCCCTGCCGGCGGCTGACCTGTTGCAGGGTCGGCTGAGCGCTCGACAGATGCGAGACCTGGTCAAGGAATCGGCCTTTGCCGGGCTGATCGCATTCGGAATCTTTGTTTTCATCAGTGGCGTACGTATTGTCGACCAGCCTGGCGGACTCGGTCTCGAGTATCACTGGAGCAGGTTGGTTCTGTACGTGGGCATTGTTTGCGTCGGCCGCTTTTTGTGGGGGCTGCGAGTCCGGCTCCGGCGACCCGATCATGTCCCGCAGTGGAAAGCGATCCTCGGCCGGACCACTGCCAGGGCACCCCAGGTGGCCAAGATACTGGCCGGTTTTGCGCTGGTCTTTGCCCTGCTCCTGCCGCTTATGCCCTTTGCCAGCCGCTATCTGGTCGATACGGCCACTACCATTCTGATCTATATCATGCTCGCCTGGGGCCTGAATATCGTGGTCGGTCTGGCCGGTCTCCTGGACCTCGGCTACGTGGCCTTCTACGCGGTCGGTTCGTATTCGTACGCGCTCTTGGCCTACTATTACGATTTTTCGTTCTGGATGTGTCTGCCCCTGGCCGGACTCTTCGCCGCCAGCTTTGGGGTCATTCTCGGCTTTCCGGTGCTGCGTCTGCGCGGCGACTATCTGGCCATTGTCACGCTGGGATTTGGTGAGATCATCCGGGTCGTTTTGCTCAATTGGACCGAACTCACCCGCGGCCCCGACGGTATCGACAGTATCCCCCGGCCGACATTTTTCGGCTTGCCGTTTACCCGCCGACCAGCCGAGGGGGCCGATTCATTTCATACATTTTTTGGCCTGGACTACTCGTCCATGCAGCGGATTATTTTTCTCTATTATCTGATTTTGGTGTTGGCGCTGATCACCAATTTGTTTATCCTACGCGTGCGCAAATTGCCGCTGGGCCGGGCCTGGGAGGCACTTCGCGAGGATGAAGTGGCGTGTCGCTCGCTGGGCATCAATCCCACCAACACCAAGCTCAGCGCGTTTGCCATTGGCGCCATGTTCGGCGGCTTTGCCGGGGCGTTTTTCGCCACCAAACAGGCCTTTGTCAGCCCCGAGAGCTTCACATTTATCGAATCGGCAATCATCCTCGCCATCGTTGTGCTCGGCGGGATGGGCAGTCAGATCGGCGTGGTCGTCGCAGCGGTTTTGCTGATCGGAGCATTCGAGTTTTTGCGCAGTCTCGAGCAATATCGTATGGAAGCGCTCGGCGCCGCCATGGTGGTCGTCATGATCTGGCGCCCGCGCGGCCTCCTGGCTCATCGGGAACCGACTGTGTTGTTGCACCATGACAGGGCACTAGATCTCGGAGAAGCGATCGAGGAGAATGACTCGTGAACGCGCAGTCAGCTGACAATGATGCGCTCGCGGTGCCCAGCGGTGCCCGCGCGCTTCTCACCGTCGAGCATCTCACCATGCGTTTCGGCGGCCTCCTGGCCGTCGACGATATCTCGTTTGCTGCAGGCGACGCCGAGATCACCGCGATTATCGGACCCAACGGCGCGGGCAAGACCACCGTGTTCAACTGCTTGACCGGATTCTACAAGCCCAGCGAAGGCCGACTGAGCTTGCGACACGACTCGGAGTCCGGTCAACAACCTCTGTTTTATCTCGAACGGATGGACGATTACCGCATTGCGGACGCTGCCCGGGTGGCGCGTACGTTTCAGAATATTCGTCTATTCCCCACCATGTCGGTGCTGGAGAATCTCATGGTAGCCCAGCATCATGCTCTTCTGCGCGCATCGGGTTTTACGCTCTTGGGCCTGTTTGGCTCGCGCCGCTATCGCCGGGCCGAAAAAGACGCGATCGAGCGTGCTCGCTACTGGCTCGATCGCGTGCAGCTCACCGAGCAGGCCAATATCAGCGCCGGTTCGCTGCCCTACGGTGCTCAGCGGCGTCTCGAGATCGCTCGAGCCATGTGTACCGAGCCGGTACTCCTCTGCCTTGACGAGCCAGCAGCCGGCCTCAATCCGCGCGAATCGGCTGAACTGAACCAGCTGCTCCTGCGGATCAAAGAAGAGCAAGAGATCGGTATTCTGCTCATCGAGCACGACATGAGCGTGGTCATGGAAATCTCCGATCACATCGCCGTGCTCGACTATGGGCGCAAAATCTCCGACGGTACCGCAGAGTTTGTACGCAATGATCCCGCGGTCATTCGAGCCTATCTCGGTGAAGAAGACGAAGAGCAAGAGGAAAAGGGAGAGCAAGGGCGAGAGCAAGAAAGACCAGAGCAAGAGCAATCGGAGTCAAACCGGCCATGAGTTACCTGTCGATCTCCGATCTACATACCTATTACGGCAGTATTGCCGCGCTCCGCGGGGTCGATCTGACGGTCGAAAAGGGCGAGGTTGTCACTCTCATCGGCGCCAACGGGGCTGGCAAATCGACGTTGCTCATGACCATTTTCGGCAAACCGCGCGCTGCCAGGGGCACCATTGTGTTTGACGGCCACGACATAACACGCGAGAGAACCCACGATATCGTTCATATGGGAATTGCTCAGAGTCCGGAAGGCCGGCGCATTCTTCCCCGTATGACGGTGTTGGAAAATCTGCAAATGGGCGCGATTCCGGCGCCGCGCGAACATTTTTCCGCCGATCTCGAGCGGGTGTTTGCGCTTTTCCCCATCCTCGAAGATCGGCAGAAGCAGCGGGGCGGTACTCTCTCGGGCGGCGAGCAGCAGATGCTGGCCATCGCCCGGGCATTGATGAGCCGACCGCGCCTGCTGCTTCTGGACGAGCCGTCCCTCGGCCTGGCGCCGCTCATCGTCAAACGCATTTTTGCTGTGTTGCGCGAGCTCAACCAGCGCGAAAACATGACCATCTTTTTGGTCGAACAGAACGCCTATCACGCTCTCAGACTGGCTCATCGCGGTTATGTCATGGTCAACGGCAAGATCACGCTGACCGGCGGTGGCGACGAGCTCTTGAACAAGAGCGAGGTCAAGGCCGCCTACCTCGAAGGTGGTGGAGGCAAGTCCAGGCCAGAGAACGGAGCTGTGGAATCGTGAATTCTCTTCTCGGCACAACCGTTCCCGTATTCATCGGGGTCACCCTGGTGCTTGCTGGCGGCGCGGCATACATGACTGGCCAGGCCTTGGCTTCCCATTGGCGGCCGCTCTGGCAGGTTTTCGTATATATCGCGCTCCTGGGTCTGGCCGATCGCTTCATGACGTTTGCCCTGTTTGCCGGTGAGCTTTTCTCGCCGACCGGATATCTGATCGATACAGCTGTGCTCCTGGCGATCGGGTTATTCGGATATCGGCTGACCCGCGCCCGGCAGATGGTGCGACAATATCCCTGGCTCTACCAGCCCGACGGCCTGCTCGGCTGGCGTGAAAAGAAGAAGTCCTAGTTACGTTGACCATGGGAAGACTTTCGGAGGAGACAAGCGATGAAAAAAATTGCAACGGCTACAGCTGTAATCGCGATCCTGGCGCTGGCTCAAGCAGCCTGCAAAAAAGATGATGAAGCACCAAAACAAGACCCGAGCACGGCAAAACCAGAGACGCCAGCCAAAAAAACCGACGAGCCGATCCGGATCGCAGTCGTCGGACCGATGACTGCGCAATACGCCACATTTGGCCAACAGCTGACCGACGGGGCCACCCAGGCAGTAGAAGATATCAATGCCGCTGGCGGTTTGCTGGGACGCAAAGTGGTCCTCGAGGTCGGTGACGACGCCTGCGATCCCAAGCAAGCGGTCGCGGTCGCCAACCAAATGGTGCAAAAGAACGTGGTTTTTGTCGATGGCCACTGGTGTTCTGGCTCGTCGATTCCCGCTTCAAAAGTCTATACCGAGGAGGGCATCCTGCAGATCTCGCCCGGCTCGACCAGTCCCAAGCTCACCGATAAGGGCGGTGACAACGTATTCCGCGTGTGCGGTCGTGACGACCAGCAGGGAATCGTCGCCGGTGATTTCATCGCCAAAAAATTCGGCGACAAGAAAATCGCAGTCCTTCACGACAAGACTGCGTACGGCAAGGGCTTGGCCGACGAAACCAAGAAAAATATCGAGAAGAACGGCGTCAAGCCGCTTTTGTATGAGGCCTATACGGCGGGCGAAAAAGACTACACCGCAGTTGTCTCCAAGCTCAAACAAAACGGTATCGATGTGCTCTACGTCGGCGGATATCACACCGAGGTCGGGCTAATGGTGCGCCAGATGCGCGAGCAGAGCATGAAGACCATCGTGATTTCTGGCGATGCGATCACCAGCAAGGAGTACTGGTCGATCACCGGCGAGGCCGGCCAGGGCACACTCATGACGTTTAGCCCGGACCCCCGCAAGAGCGCCAGTGCCGCTCCGGTGGTCAAGGTTTTTCGCGACAAGAAAATCGAACCAGAAGGCTATGTGCTGTACAGCTATGGCGCCATCCAGGTGTGGGCCGCGGCAGTGAAAAAAGCCGGCTCGCTCGATCTCGATGCGGTTATCAAAGCGTTGAAGTCCGGCCAATTCGATACCGTGCTGGGCAAAATCGGCTTCGATCAAAAAGGCGACGTGACCGCTCCCGGCTATGTGTTTTACGAATGGAAAAACGGCGAGTACGACTACTATCAGCCGTAAAACCCAGCTCGAAAATTTCCTATTACCAGGCTCACGAGGTCTCATATGAGACTGTATAATCTCCTGGTCACAAGAAGGAGCTCATATGCAAAGTCTGTCTGAGATCGCGCCCGCTTTTGTCGAGATGGCACATCGAATCGTCTGGTCCAGTGCCGCCACTGTGGATACCAAGGGCCGGCCCCGTTCGCGTGTCCTTCATCCCATCTGGCAGTGGGACGGCAGCACCCTCAAAGGATGGATTGCCACCGGTCCAACCCCTCTGAAGCGGGCCCATTTAAAAGCGAGCCCGTACATTTCGTTGAACTATTGGTCGCCATCCCAGGATACATGCGTTGCGGAATGCCGGGCGACCTGGGCATTCGACGACGAGACATGCACCATGGTGTGGGAGATGTTCAAAAACGCACCGCAACCGGTCGGCTACGATCCCGCCATCATCCCGGACTGGAACAGCCCGACAGCGGACAATTTCGCCGCGCTGCAGCTGCAACCATGGCGCCTTCGCGTGTTCCCCGGAACCGCGTTACTACAGGGACAGGGCGATATACTCACCTGGCACGAGTAATGGTGGTTGGCCCGGTTCATTTGCCACGGCCAAAAGCAGCAGAGGTGTCGCAGTGAATGATTCCGGCTGATTTCAGGTCAGTCAGCGTCCCCGTCAAGCGGCGGGTTTCGGTTGAATACAGGGGCGAAGAACGAGACTCCGCGGACATTCTCATCGATTTTTAACGGATGCTGCATGGGTGGCGATACTCGCTGCTCGCAGTCCAGTTGCTCGCAAGTCCGGCAGGTGACTCCCACCGGCGTGGCCGCGTTGGGGTTGTCGAGGTCCACGCCGTCGGAATAGACCATCTCGCGAGCGTGATTGAGATCGCAACCAATCGCGATCGAGTGTACCGTGTGCGGCATGTTGTAGCCGCCTGAATCGCGTCGGACCGTGCGGGCGATGCAGAAATAGACCTGGCCGTCGGGCATGCGCGAGAGCTGAATGCGAAACATGCCGGGAGTAAGAAACGCCGCGTGTACGTTCCAGCGCGGGCAGGCGCCCGAAAAACGCGGCATGCCGATGCCCGAGCCGGAGAAGCGCTTGCTGATATTGCCCGCAATGTCGATGCGAAGAAAATGCAGCGGAATGCCCTCTGCGCCCGGCCGGCGCAGCGTGGTCAGGCGGTGACAGACCTGCTCGAAGCTGGTGCGGTAGCGGTGGGCCAGAAGTTCGATGTCGTAGCGACCGCGCAAGGCCGAGTCGAGAAATGGTTGATACGGCATCAGCACTGCCGCGGCAAAATAATTCGACAGGACAACGCGCGCCAGCGCGCGCGCCTCATCACTGCTGAGCTCTTCGTATACATCGAGAGAATCGATCGTCTCGCTGCAGCAGATCAGCCCGACTTGATGGGCCAGTTGGAAACGCCGGGACCGGGGCGGCAGAACCTCCGAGAGGGTGATCTCTCCGCGTTTGGGATCGTATCGCCGCATGGATTTGCCGTCTTCTTCGGCGCGCAGCACCCGCACATCGATTTTGTGATGGCGGCGGAGATAGTTGATGAGCCCGCCCCACACGTCGTCGAAGTGCAATCCGGCCTGGTCCCATAACTCCTCGGCCGCCCGTTCGAGTTCGGGGAAATAGTTGCCGTGCCGCTGCAGCAGATCGTTGACCTCCTCGGTTGGATCCGCTGCTGAGCTCAGCTCGGGAGCGCCCTGCTGGTACAGTTTTTCAGCCAGGCTGTCAACCGACTGACGCGCACTACAGTAGCTCTGGTATAATTTGAGCACCGCACTCGCTGCCGCCGGCGATGCCACAGCCATCTCACGCAGATCCGAAGACGACACGTTCCCCGACTCGAACATCGGATCGGCGAATACCTCGCGCAGGTCCGATACCAGCCTGGCCTCGTCAGTAGGCGCAAACGAGCTCAAGTCCAGATGGAAATGCTCGGCCAGCTTGAGCAACATGTTGGCCGTCAGCGGCCTGCGATTGTTCTCGATCAGGTTCAAGTAGCTAGCGCTGATGCCCAACCGATCGGCTAACTGAGCCTGGGTGAGCTTCTCGCGGCGCCGTAGCGCACGCACTTTGGTCCCGAACATCAGTGGTTGAGCCATGGATGCCTCGGTGCCTGGTCCACCATCGTGTCAGTTTACAAGATTACACCGTGTAAGGTGCTGCCACAGTTCGATTAACTAATGATTATTAATAGAATAATCCTTCGGGCTGGAGGCAATGTTAGTATGTTTAGCAGTGAATATGACTCAAAAGCGGGTATGATAATGAGACAATCTGGCTGGTCGCGGCTATGTCGACGCCGTTGTCGCAGCAGTCCGACCGTGAGTTTGTCTGTGAGGTTGTTGTCCAGCAGTGGGTGGAGAGGTCACCCCAGGTTGATCGGGCAACGTGTGTCGCATTACGCGGCCGTTGTTTGGCTTGACAACGTATTTTTGCTCGGGGCTGCGCCGGCTGATTGGCGTATCTCGAGCCTGCTCGTAACTGGCCGAGAATCAGTCACAAGCGCGTGTCTCGATACCAGACTGGCCAGGCCTGGTCGGAGCGCACGTCCTCGGAACGCTTCCTGCAGGCCGTGCGGGCAGGAGTACCAGCCTTGGCCCGATCAGACCTTCCCTCTCTTTCCCCGTCCCACACTGCACATACCCCGACGACCGAGGCCTCCCAGCAGCCCCGCCGGCACGGAGGTACTTCTCTCCAGGATGGCCATTCTCTGAAGTCGGCGAGTGAGACTGCCGCATTTGTGCGAGGCATTGTGGATGCGTATACACGTGTTTACCGCCACCTTTCTGACGAGGAGCTAGCCCGTTTGCAGGTTCGGCTGCGCGCTATTTTGTTGCCCATGCTGGCGGGCCACGCCCGGCTGTCCGATCGCCCGGCTACCCCGGCGCGAGATGACGATACGGATGAGGAGACGTTCGATCCTCTTTTCGGCCTGGGCAAGATTTAGCGCGGTCACATAGCTGGACGAACGGCTTGTGACCGGTCGCTTCGTGACCGGGCTGAAAAATGCGCTACGTTGGTCCATGTCATGAGCTGCTTTGCGATTGGCTGTGATGTCGGCGGCCGTATCAACACCGTGTTGCACGATGATGCCGGAGTCGTGCCAGCAGATGCGGTCGGTCGGATGGCGAGCGTTCTCTTTGCCCCGACCGCTGTAATGCATTTTTACGATATGCTGGTCGAAGTCGAGGAGCGCGGGGTATTGTGCGGCTGGCGGTTTACAGTCGCACTGGCCGAGGCAGCCGTGTATTGGCTATCGGCGGCCCGCGACCAGGGTAGCATTCTCATCGCTGGACACAGCGAGGCCAGCAACGGCGATGCAGGCGTTCGACTACCCCGGCAAGCAATGCAAGGCGGAATTTTGCCGGAGCGGATCGACCAGGCAGTCGGGTATTCGAGTCGTGGCCGGCACCATCTCGCCGCGTTTCTGCGCCGGGTCGTCGGTGACCGTTCCGCTGGCAATTCCGCCTTGCAGACCAAACTGGCCGGACGAATCGTCGCGCGCCTGACCGATGATTCTACAGTGCTCGCCGATATGGCATTGCAGGTCGAGGCCCTGCAGCGCCTGAACGCCATGCCACAGCAATTGGACAACGAACTCGTGCGCATGGCTGCTCACGACTTGCGCAATCCACTGTTGGTGGTGTCGATGAACTGTTCTTATCTGCTCGACCAGAACCGAACGCTGAGTGCGAGCGAACGCGGTTTGCTCTCAGATAGCCTCGAGATGTGCGACCACATTGGCCGGTTTCTCGATGGCATGCGAAGTTTGAGCGGATTTTCTGTTGGGCGGTTCGACCTGGTGAAGCAGGCCACCGAAGTGGGTGGCGTGGTGCGTCAACTGGTCGCGCGTAGCGCGATCAGCGCCAGACACTCGCAGATCACCATCGGACTCGACCGAGCCGATTCAATCCAGCTCTCCGTCGATGACAACAAACTCTCCTGCGCTGTGGTCGAGCTTTTGAACAACGTCGTCAAGCACTGTCCCCCAGGTACGACAGCGCGGGTATCAGTCGAGCAACGCGGCCGCGATGCTGTCATCGCAGTCG
This sequence comes from Pseudomonadota bacterium, assembly GCA_022360315.1. Lineage (GTDB taxonomy): Bacteria > Myxococcota_A > Polyangia > Haliangiales > Haliangiaceae > JAKSDA01. Next base: position 73,147 of record JAKSDA010000123.1, on the reverse strand, counting down.
CCGACGATGGGCCAGGCATCGACCCTGCGGCACGCGAAAAACTGTTTCACCCCTTTGGCAAGCTACATAACCATGTTACTCGAACCGGTGGGTACGGCGCCGGTGTGGGACTTGCCATAGTGCGTCGTGTCACAGAAGCCTATGGCGGCCGTGTCGAGGTCGAGAGCGAACCCGGGCAGGGGGCGCGGTTCGAGATGATTCTGCCTTTGCCTCCCCCTCGACGGTGAGCTGATCGACGGAGTCTATCAGTGGGGGCGCGGTTCGAGATGATTCTGCCTTTGCCTCCCCGGTAACTGGTTTGCGGCGGTTCTCAGCGAGCGGAGCGGTGTTGGCAGGGGAAGCGAAGCGGAGTTCTCATGGCAGCGGAGCGGCCGGGGCGGCTGGATATTCGATCGGCGGATGGTGGTAATTGTTGGGTGAGTTGCTTGATGTCTATTGTGTTTTGGGTGTTGGGTGGTCATTCTCCGCGCTGGAAATAGAACCAGACATCGATTGGTTTCCAGGAATAGCCGGCCTCCAGATGTCTGCCGGGCGTCTGCCAGGGTCATCTGGCATTGTTGTCAGCGGGGCGAGACCGGTACATGGACGAGGCAGCGAATCACCTGGAGTGTTCGAGCTACGAGGAGTTTCAATGCAGAGATCATCAGCTACACGATCGACTTTCGCTTCTTTGGCCTGCGCGGTGTGGGCCCTGGGCTGCAGCAGCGGCGTGAGTACTCAGGCCAGGCATTCAGTCACTCCTGCTCAGCCCGTGCCGGTAGCGCCCACGGCCACGACTGCACCCACTGCCGCGCCCGGCCAGCCAGTCGCAGCCAAGCCCAGGCCGCCCGGCCTTCGTCTGAACGACACTGCGCGGCCGCTGGGCTACCAGATCGATTTGACGCTGCTGCCACAGAAAGAGGATTTTCGCGGTGAAGTCGAGATCGAACTCGAAGTACTCGAGGCGACCGAGGTTTTGTGGCTCAACGCAACCGAGCTGGCGATCGATCGCGCCCATATTCTCATCGGCGACCGGCAAGTTACTGCGCGGGTTATCGAAGGTGGAGAAGACCACGTCGGCTTTGCCATCGACCGGCGCATGGAGCCGGGGCCGGTCACCTTGCGAGCGAGCTACCGGGGAGTCTTGCCCAGTCACGAGGAGGGAGGTCTATTCCGCCGCAAAGAGGGCGATTTCTGGTACATCTACAGCCAGTTCGAGCCATTCGATGCACGGCGGGCATTTCCGTCGTTCGATGACCCGCGTTTCAAGGTGCCGTATCAGGTGACGTTGCGGGTCGATAAAGACCACCATGCGTTGACCAATACGCCGGTTGAGTCCAAGAGCGAGCTGCCCGACGGCATGAAGGCTGTGCGTTTCAAGCCGACCCAGCCCTTGCCCAGCTATCTGGTCGCCATTGCCGTGGGGCCGTTCGACATAGTCGACGCCGGAACTGCCGGGCGCAAGAATACGCCGATTCGCATCATCACTCCGCGGGGCAAGGCCGCCGGAGCCAAGTTTGCCCGACAGGCGACCGGGCCGATCCTGGCCATCCTGGAGGATTACTTCGACCGTCCCTATCCCTACGAAAAGCTCGATCAGATCGCGGTGCCCAGTTTTCTCGGCGCCATGGAAAATCCCGGTCTGGTGACGTATCACCAGGAGCTCTTGCTGTCCGAGCCGGACGAAGACACTCTGTGGCGACAGCGCGGATTTGCCGGCACCTGTGCCCACGAGCTGGCCCATATGTGGTTTGGCGATCTGGTCACCATGAAGTGGTGGGACGATCTCTGGCTCAACGAGGCGTTTGCCACCTGGATGGCGGCCAAGACGATCCACCGCTGGAAGCCCGAATGGGAAAAGGATGTCGACATGGTAAAATCTGCCGGCTGGGCCATGTCGAGCGACAGCCTCGCCACTGCGCGCAAAATTCGTCAGCCCATTGCAAGCAAACACGATATCGATAATGCGTTTGACAACATTACATATGGCAAGGGCGCCGCAGTACTACGCATGTTTGAATCGTGGATTGGCGAGGAAAAGTTTCGCCAGGGAATCAACAGCTATATTGCCAAACACGCATTGGGCAATGCCGAGGCCGGCGACTTCTTGGCTGCCCTCGGCGAGGTTTCCGATGGCAAAGTGACCGAGGCATTCACCACGTTCATCGACCAGCCAGGAGTCCCGTTATTGCGCACCGAGCTGCAGTGTAGCGGGGGTGCCAGGCCCAGGCTGAGCCTATCGCAAGAGCGCTATCTTCCCGCCGGCTCCACCGGGGATAGGACAAAGACGTGGCAGATCCCGGTGTGTGTCGAATACGATGCCGGCACATCGACCGGCCGCTCGTGCACGCTCATGACCACAGCGCGGGCCGAAATCGAGCTCGAGGCGGCGACCCGCTGTCCCAGGTGGGTGCTTCCCAACAGCGACATGGCGGGCTATTACCACGTCGAGTACAGCGGTGACATGCTGTCCCAGTTGCTCGACAAATCCGGCAACAAACTCACGGTTGCCGAGCGAATCGGAATCATTTCGGACATGGACGCAATGACCGAAGCCGGCACGCTCAGCCGGTCCGAGGCGCTCGCCTGGGTGCCTCGACTGCACAAGAGCCGCAACCGCCACATTGCTGCCAGCACTGTCAATCTCGCCAAGGTTCCCAAAGAGTACCTACCCGGTGAGCTCGAGGCAAACTACGCCCGTTTCGTGCGCAAAATGTACAGCCGCAGAGCACACCAGTTGGGCTGGCAAGTCGGCAAGAACGAGGCAGACAGTACCCGCCTTTTGCGTCCGCGTCTGCTTTTGCTGGTCGCTCAAAAAGGCCAGGACACCAAATTGATCGCGCAGGCCGATACACTGGTGAGGCGTTGGCTCGACGATCGCAAGGCGATCCACCCCGATCTGGTCTACGCGGCCCTTTCAGTGGCCGGCAAGCGCGGCGACCTCGAGCTGTGGCAGCGTTTTTACCAGCAGGCTCGCACCACCACTGACAGCAAGGAACGCAGGCGCCTTCTCTATGGTATGTCGAGATTTGAAGACCCGGCGATCGTGAAAAAGAATCTCGCCCTCCTGGCCAGCGACGAGTTCAAGCTCCTGGACTCGTCGGTACTCATGTGGGGCGCCCTTTGGAACCACAAAACCCGCGGCATGGCCTTCGAATTCATCGTAAAGAACTTCGATAGTCTGGTCGCTCGGGCGCCTCGCTTCGCTGCCAGCGGTTTGGGATACACCGCTGCGGCGTTCTGTTCGGTCGACGAGGCCAAACGGGCCGAGGAGCTTCTGCGGCCGCGGATCGACAAGGTGCAGGGCGGCCCGCGCGCTCTCGATCAGGGCCTCGAGCAGGCCAGGCTGTGCGCAGCGCGCAAAGATCGCGAGATGGCCAGCGTGGCCGAGTTTCTCAAGAAGTACTGAGCAGTACCGAGCATGGCCAAAATCGCAATCTACGGATCGCCGTCCTACTTGACCCGGCCGTCGCGCACGTCGATCGGGATTTTTGCTTCTTCGAAGGCGCGCTTGACTTCATCGTAGGTACCCGAGCGTGCTCCGCCAGTAACGCGCAGCTTGACTTCTTTGGCTTTTTTGCACGTGCGCACAGCGGTGGCCAGTTCGACCGGCTTTCTGTTGAGAGTGAGACCCCTGGAGCTGAGGCGCAGGTTACAGCGCAGCGGTGGCGGCGGAGCCGAGTCGCGCTGTACCCGGGCCGGCGATTTTTCGGTCTGATCCTGGCCAGGGACAAGGCCAGTGCCGATGCCGAGGCCGAGGCAGTCATTCAACAACCAGCCCACAGCCACCGCAGCTGTCAGCACGACCGCTGTGAACGTGCGCCGAAGAGTCGATTTTTTGCGGGGTTTGGTGCGGTTATTATCGCTCATAAGACTCGTCTGGCGGTTTGATGAGGATCGCCAATCCGCGGAAGCCATTGAAGCACCGTTCGCTGTCGCGCTCCAGGCCCCGGCGCAGAGCCCAGGGCAAATCGCTATACGGTGCATCGGTGGTGACCAGGACGATCATCTCGCTGGTCCGGGCGGGGGAATCGTCGGCACGGTCAGCGCCAGGGGTGGAGTCGGCAACAGCGCTGGGGTCGGGTTGGCGCACATCCGCGTCCGGGTGCTGGGAGCTCTGCCCGGTATCCTGTACTGTTTCACCGGTGTGGCCGGGGGGGGAGACCTGGCCCGAATGATCGCGCACGATCGAGCACAGGCGATGTCGTTGGTTTATCTCGCCGCGATAGTCGATTTCGAAATCGGACTCGTCCCCCGGGACCTCGTAGAGCAACGGATAGTTGAGCTGATCGCGCCGCGTTATGGCCCCCTGGCTCCAATAGGTAATGGCCTCGAGATGACCGGTGGCGGCGATTTCGACGACCGTGACCGGTTTGTTGCCAATCGCGCTGGCCATGGTCTGGGCTGCTAGCAACGAGCGCGCGCCATAGGATGTTCCGGCAGCCGATGCGTCCAGCGGATCGGCATCGCTGGCATCGGGCAGGCCGGCATCGGGCAGGCCTGCATCGGGTTCGCCTCGTGTCGCCGCTGCAGCGCCGGCATCGAAGCGGCTGGCCGTCGGACTGTCCTCTGCCCGCCGGGACGAGCGGGCCGTGTTCTCGCCCGAAGCTACACTCCGTGCCTGGATCAGGGATGCAAAGAGCAGGATGAACAATACATCGATCAGCGGAGTGAGCTCGGAGGCGCGCTTTTTGCGGAGGCGGCGCACGGTTTACTCGGCCTGTTCTCGATGCTCTGACAACAGCTGTGAGGCTGTTGCGTCCGGGTGAGGCGCAGCTTGGCCAGTGGCGAAGTCCCATTCACTCAGAGCGGCCTGCCACTCCTTGAGGTGCTCCTCGTGAGCGTCGACCTCGACGTCCATGTCGCGGCCAAAGCGCCACGATATCACGATGCTGGCCATCAGTCCCACGACGGTGGTCCACACTGCCATGCTCAGGGGTTCGAGAAGATCGGCGACCTTGTCGGTCTCGATGGCGAGCGCAAAGCCGAGCCCGAGTACCGTGCCCAGAAGACCCAGTTTCTGCAAAAGATCAACCCAAAAATCCACCGAACTCTCGAGTCTTACCGCGCGCTTCCACAGCTGGCCGAACGCGGTCTGCTGGCGCACTCGATCGGGGGCTTCTTCGACACGCGTGATGTCCTCGACCACATCTCTGGCCACTGCGTCCAGGCTGGCCTGCATGCCGAGCCGGTATTTCATCAGGATGTAGCTATTGAGGGCAGCGAGCCGATTGCGCTCCTTCTTGAGGTGACGCCACGCAACGGCGAAAACCACTGCGATGAGGGCACAAAAAACGACTGTGTAGATCCCGCTGTCGATCGAGGCGAGCACTGGCGGCGAGGTTAGAACATCGACATGGTATCCGCACCGACTTGCATTGCGGCGTCGATCATTGCGGCATCTGGCAATCCGGCATCGGCCACATCCGAAGCGCAGCGGCATTCGGCGACTGGCGGTGGAAGAGCTGCGCCGATCGTTCCGGCCGTGATCCGTATGGCGCCCACTGTGGAGCCATCGAGCTGCCTGCCCAGATTGGTCATGCCGGTGATCGTACCGCACCACAGGTTGGCGTTCAGAATGCGTCCGTCTATTTTGCCGCTCACGATGGTGGTTTCGAGGCCGGGTACGGCGGCGTTGGCGCGGGCCGGAATGACTGCGCCGTCCAGAGGCGCGGAGAACTCTGCCTTCTCATTGTCGACCGGGAGATCCCGCCAGCTAGTCGGGGTCGCGTCTGGCACCAACTCGAGAGTTTCAAAGTCCAGCGGCCTGATGCTGATGTCCAGGGCAAACGAGTTGCCGGTCTGCTTGAACGTCGTGTCGGCGATGTAGCGGATAAGGGCTCCCGGCTGGATGGAGATGGGGTTGATCGCGACGTAGAATTGACCGGTCAGGTTGGCGATCTGACCCGTTTCCACGCTACAGGTCGGCGCTGCATCGACCAATCGCTTGCCAAATTCGTCGACGCGCTTCTTCGGGTCCACACACGCGATCGAAACACTTATGGTGAGTACAACGATGCTAGTAAAGACAAGGCGGGTTGACACAGCTCTTACCATAGTCGAAAAATCAGAGCCCGACGTTACCTTCTGGCGTCAAGCCTCAGTTTTTGAGTCTTGCACCGAGGTCGGTGAGATCAAAGAGAGCCGACGGTGATGAAATCATCCCAGTGTTTTTCTTTTTTTGTACTAATTTCAACAATTTGCTTTCTTTCGACAGCTGCCCATGCGGGCGGCTACTCAACCCAGCGCTTCGGTGGCGAGCACGGGCACGCAGCTTCGGATCACCCGACCAGTATCTACTACAACCCGGCCGCCCTGGCTCTCGGTGCCGGGACTCGAGTATATGTGGAAGGGCTCTTCGTCTATCGCCAGGCCAGCTATCTACGCCGAGCAGGAGCTATCGACAATCTCGGCACTGGTACGCCGGACAACGACACCCTTGGCATCGAGGCCAACAGCGGCCAGGCCGAGCTGGGCAACTTCTTGCTCTCGCCGTTTCTCGGCATTGTCACCGATGTGGGCGTAGATGGTTTGGCGCTGGGAGCAGGGGTGTATCTGCCCTTTGGTGGCCAGGCCACGTGGGATACCGACGACCGCTTTGCAGATAACGACAGCTATCCGGGTGCGCTCGACGGCGCCCAGCGCTGGGCTTCTATCGAGGGGTATCACCGAGTTTATTACGCCACAGCCACGGCGAGTTATCGCCTGGCCGGGCCACGGCTCAGCATTGGAGTGGGCTTCAATTTCATCCGGCAAGATCTGTCCACCGTGCGCGCACGCAACTTCGACGGAACCGATGACCTGTTTGCATCAAACGGTTCGATCAGCGAGGGACGCACCCTGGTCGAGGGTACTGAAAATAGTTATTCAGTCAGCGCCGGCATTGTCTGGGAGCCGATGGAAACTCTGCGAGTGGGTTTCTCCTATCAGAGCAGACCCGGCTTTGGTGATAGTGAACTCGAGGGTACGCTCACCAACAAATTTGGCGACCTGCCGGCCACTCCGACCGACACGGTACTTCAGCTAGCGATACCCGATATATATCGCCTCGGTATCACCCATCAGCCGATTCCCCGCACCGAGATCCGGATCGCAGGTGATTATACGCGCTGGAGTGTGTTCAAAAGACATTGTCTGGTCAGTCGCGAATTCGAGAGCACCACGTGCGCCCTGCAGGAGGATGGCGCACGCGACATTGCAAATGGTGGTGAAGGTGTATTGGTTGTGATACCGCGTGACTGGACCGACACCTTTGGCGTTCGGGTGGGCGGCTCGTACTGGTTGGTTCCGGAGCTCGAGGTGTTTGCAGGGTTGAGCTTCGACTCGAATGCTGTGCCCGACGAAACCCTCGAAGCGGGATTCATCGATATGAATAAGATCATTTCGTCGGTAGGTGTGCGCTATGAGCTCCTCGACGGCACAATGCGTGTCACCGGCGCGTTTACCAATGTCTCCTACATCGAGCGCGAGACCCAGCCGCGCCGCGATGATCTCGAATCACCGAGTCGCAACCCCGATGGCGCGGGCAAATACGACCAGATGATCAATTTTGTCACACTCGGTGCGGAGTATGCATTTTAGCTATTTCCGGTTTCTGCTAATCGGGTGCATTGCAATGTCGGGACTGTCGGCGACTGGCTGCGGCAGTTCGGACGGCACGGCCCAATTGGACGCCGGCATGGGAGCGATGGATGCGGAAAATCCGGCCTCGGGCGACTGCAGCGCGCTGCCGGCCATATCCAGCGAAGTCGAGATCCTGACCCATGTACCCGATAGCGAGGATTTTACTTTCGATCGAGAGGGGTATCTGGTCAATGTCCAGGTCGGCACCGGGGCTCTGTTCAAGACCGCCTACGATGGGCAGCCACAGCTTCAGGTGCCCGATGTCTCCGGGTTTGCCCGCGGCACACGCGTCTTGCCCAACGACGAGCTGGTCGTGGTCGATTCCGGTCGCAGCGGGCTTCTGCGCATCGATGAGACCAATGCAGTGCACGAGGTGCTGCTCGGTCTGCCCAATCCCAACGGAGTTACCGTGGATATGGACGGATTGGTATACGTCAGCCACGCTCACGGTGAGATCCGTCGAATCGACCCGCAAACCGGCGAGTTTGCAATCCTTCACTCGGACCGATTGCGTTCGTTCGACGGTATTGCGTTCAGTGCCGACTACCGCACTCTGTACTTCAACGAAGAAGAGGGCGCGATCCTGGCCATGGCGATCGATGCCGATGGCAATCCCGATGAGCCGTCGCTGCTGGTCGAGCTGCCGGTCGAGTTTCTGCTCGACGGCATGGCCACCGATCGGTGCGGCAATTTGTATGTCGTCGAGATGGCCGGATTGATCTGGCGAGTTCAGCCAGACGGCAGTGCCGAGATGGTGATCGATATTCGCTCGCACGTGGGCAATGGGCTGATTCCAGCGGTCAACTTCGGCAGCGGCAAGGGCGGTTGGAAGGCAAATGCACTCTACATCATGGATTTCGCCAAGCGAGTCTACGAAGTCGAGGTCGGAATCGAGAGCAAGGCAGAACCGCATCTGCCCGCTCCAGTAACTGATTAGCGGGCCTGGCCGATGGATTTGGTCAGGCGCTTGACTTCGGCGCGAGACAGGCCGGCCGAGGCGACCAGACGCAGCTTGGTGGCTTCGCCCGAGGAGAGATCGCTGGCCGCAACGCGTAAGATGCCGTCCACATCGACAGTGAATTCGACCAGAATGACGACCTGGCCGGCCGGCGCCAGAGGCAAGTCGCTGCACATGAAGCGGCCCAGATGGCGGTTATGCTTGGCCCGAGCCGATTCACCCTCGTATACGTCGAAAGTCAGCGTGCGCTGATCGTCGTCTGTGGTGGCCACGATGCGGTGCTCGCGGCTGGGGATGGTGGCATTGCGCGCGACCACGACCTTGCACGGGCCGCCGTTCACGGCGAGACTGATCGCCCGCGATGTGACATCGAGTAACACGACGCCGCCGATCGAGCCGTCGAGTACGGCACATTGGATGGCTGCGCCAACCGAGACGATCTCTTCGGGATTTTCGACCTTGAGCGGACTGCGCCCGAAGATTTCGGCGATTCTCCTCTGTACGGCGGGCATCCGGGTCATGCCGCCGACCAGAATGACCGCATCGACATCCTCGGGGTCGAGCCCGCATCGGGCAAGAGCCTCCAGACACGGCGACTCGAGCCGGGCCAGTAGCGGCGCAGTCCAGGTTTCTAGCTCGAGCCGCTTGATGGTGCGGCGGTAGGACAGCGGCTTGCCCGACGGCAAGACGCCCAGATTGTGCATCTCGACGGTCACCTCGGTCTTGACGGTCAGGGCGTGTTTGGCCAGCTGGGCCTCGAGCTTGAGCTTCTGCAACGCCATGGTGTCGGTGCCGAGATCGATGCCTGAATTGGCCCAGACCTCGCCGACCAGTTGCCCCATGATGGTACGGTCGAAGTCGTCACCGCCCAAAAACGTGTCGCCGTGAGTGGCGATGACCTCAAAAACGCCGTCCTCGACGTTGACAATGGATACGTCGAATGTACCGCCACCCAGGTCGCATACGGCGAAACGGCGATTTTCTCCCATATGGGCGCCATAGCCGAGGGCCGCGGCGGTGGGCTCGTTGAGCAGGCGACGCACACTCAGACCGGCGATCTCCGCCGCATCCTTGGTCGCCCGGCGCTGCTGGACGTCGAAATATGCGGGCACCGTGATGATGGCCTCGACCACCGGCTCGGCAAAGAACTGCTCGGCAACCCGCTTCATCTCCTTCAATACCAGGGCAGAGATCTCTTGCGGCGACATGGTGACGCCACGCGCGGTGATCCAGGCGTCTCCGTTGGGCGCGCTGACGATCTGATAAGGCAGAGTGACCGCAAGTCGCTTGATATCGGCCTCGTCGAACCGCCGCCCCATCAGACGTTTGACCGCATAAACAGTGTGCTCGGGATTGCTGGGAGCTGCGTTTCTGGCCGCCTCGCCGACCAGGAGGCGCGGTGGTTGGTTTTTTCTCTCGACAAACGACACAATGGACGGGGTATAGGTGGCCCCTTCGGAATTGGTCAAAATGCGCGGCACACCGTCGCGATCGATGGTGGCGACCACCGAGTTGGTCGTGCCGAGGTCGATACCGATCGTGCGAGTCATCGCAGGAACCTCGGAAATGCGCGATTTTGCCCGCTGTTGCGCAGCTCTTCGAGAGCGTCGCGGGCTTCCCGGCACTTGCTGTCGTGGGCCAGGGCAGCCTCGAATTGGGTTGCGGCGAGCACGGTGTCGCCGTCGGACAGGGCTTGCTTGCCACTCACGACATAGTAAAGGGAGCGGAGCTGGCGATTGCGCGGGTTGGCGTGCAGGGCGTCGGCGATGTGACTACGCGCGCCCTCGAAGTCGCCCGAGGACAGAAGGCCCTCGACGCGCTGCTCTATGCTGCTCGCCGGCTCGGCCGGCGACTTGCTGCTGGCCGGAACCGCTGGCGGCTCGGTTGCCTCGGGTTCGGACTCGATGTCGTCAAGCCCGGCCAGCCAGCCGTCGTGAGCGAGAAGGGCAGGTCCGGCGACGATCGCGCGCCCCTGGGCGACCAGACTGTCACGCATACGGTCATAGGCGCGGTTGATATGGATGAAGACTTCCTGAGACATTTGCACGATCGCTGAAGAGTGGTAGCGGGCAAATAAGTCGGGGTGATAGCGTTTGGTGCATGCGAAATAGGCCCGGCGGACCTCGACTACCTCGGCCTCCGGTGCAACGCCCAGGACATCGTGGGCCGCGCACTCGCGCAAATTGCGCAGCTCAGTTTCGAGCCGGGCATAGACCTCGCGCCCGTCCCGGCCAATATCGCTTTCGCGGGGTGCCGACGGCTTCTCGACATCCTCGCTGATCGGGGCGTCTTCGGGCATGGCTGCGGGCAGCTCCATGTCGTCGGCAGTCTGACCATGCTCCGCGCTGGCACGCTCGGGCGACCCGGCCGGCTGTCCGGCCGAGTGAGATTCTTTTCGCACCCGGTTCCGGTCTGCCGAGGAATCCGACCTGGCTCGAGGTGATACCGGTCTCGATGCCGCGGTGGCCTTGACTTCGCGCGCCTGCGCATCGGCGACCATGTCTTTGAGACGATCGAGAATATCGTCGGTCAGGCCGTGGAGGTGAAGCTGGAGTGCGGCTTTTTGCCCCGGTTCGCCCGGCACGAACTCCCGTACTCTACCCTCGATGGCCATCGACGTGCCGTCGGGCAGCTGAAGGCCCAGCATGACGATTGAACCCACAGCAGCGTCGAACGGCACCCGCACAGTGAGAGTTCTGTCCGGACGCAGCTTGCGTGTATAGAAGGTCGCAACATGCTGCCACGTCGGACATTTGACCTTCAGAGTTCGCACCAGGGAGCCAAGATAGCATGGCTGGCACGCGGACCGGTTTGCCTACCGGGTAAAAGTTCCGGCCCAAAGCCGTAAGCCTGGTGGCAGATCTCCGGGGTTATGTCACATCACCAAACTGGGCCGGTAGCGACTCGGCAAAGCGGACTGCGCGCGCGATCCAGCTCGCCAGATCCCTGTCGGTCGCGTACCCTTTTTTGCCGACGTAGACAAAGCCACGCAGCGGCCGCCCGGTGAAATCCATGGGCCGCGCGGCCGGATCGGCAAGCGCTTCGGCATAGGCATCGGGCCCGACCCGGATCACGAGATCGCTACCGTTGATTCCGCAGCACATGTTGCCGCGCAGCATGAAGGCCAGACCACCGAACATCTTGCGCTCGCTGATGTCTGGCCGGCGCAACAGGTCGCGCACCCGGTCGGTCAGCGTCTGGTTGTGGCTGGCTCGTTTTCGCGGTAGAAACCCCATCGGCGTACCTCGGTATTGCATCGCGGGCCGGGCTCATCGGACTGGGCCGAAAATCTACCCGCATGGCCACGCGGTGGGCAAGCGCGATCGCGACCTCTCTGCGCCGGGCGAGGGTGAGTCAATGTCCCCATCGAAGCCGATAGCGATGGAGGCACAGCGCGAAGCGCTCCGCGACGAGCGTACCCGGTGGATTGGCATGGACTGACTCGGACGTCCCGGCAAAGGATGCGAAGCGGAGTTCTGATCGAGCGCAGCGGCCGCGCGGCCGACTATTCGAGCACCCCCCCCGGACCGGGCAGACCCCCACTGGGGGCCTGCTACTCATACTTCGAACGCGCCGCTTTCGTCCAATTCTGTTACTCTTTCTGGGTCGACTTTTTGCGGCAAAACCAGTGCCTTTGCCCGAAGGAATTGCCTCATTCCTCCCAAGGACACATCGCCGACACAGAACGCTCCGGCTGGCAGAAGCGCTGGCGAAAACGCCGATACGGTCACCATGCCCGCGCTCGTCCCATCCCAGGACGACACGATTCACGACCGCCAGGTATCCCTTGCCGGGATGTTGAGGCCAGATGAGGTACGCGGCGCGAGTTCGTCAGACCCCGACGGCAGCCAGACCCATGGCGAGGATGCAATTACCGGCAGAGGCTTGATCGACACCATCGACACAGAGAGTGGCAGAGCTCAGCGCGAGGATGCAGTTACCGACAGCGGCCTGAACGACACCATCGATACAGAGAATGGCAGGGCTCAGCGCGAGGATTCGATTACCGATACCGACTCGGTCGATGCAATCCCCGATGATCTCGACGATGCCAGAACACGCGTCGATTTCGCTCCACATCTCGATGACGCCACTGTTCACGACCGGATCATCCCGGTCGATCCCGATGTCACTCTTCTCGATCGGCCTGTTCTGGCTCCACCGAGTGCGATGGCAAGCGCAGCCCGCGATCGCGAAGACCAGCCAGCGCCGCTCATCCCATCTCTGGCCGGAGCTTCGACCATCGCCCCTGCCGACCAGAGCGATCGTTCTCATGAGAAATTATCGGACAGCCCGCTCGTGCAGCCGCGACACGCTGAGCCGCGCTCTGTTTCCGGCTCGACCGATCTCGCCACCACCTCGAACACCATTGCCACCACTGCAACCATTCCGGTCGCCGCCTCGCGCCGCTCCCCCTCGCGCCGCTCCCCCGGCAGGCACGTCAATCATCTGAACACGTATCCCGAGGCACCGCCCGAGTGGGCCAAGAGGCCGTCTCCGTGGGCTCGCGCTTCGTCTGCCCTGAGCGGTGTCAACGATGGGCCGTTTTACGAGAATAAAGCCGTGCTCGTGGGGGGTCTCGGCGCTGCCCTCGCCGCCGGGTTGATCATCTTGATCATCGCGTGGGTGTCGCCCGGTGGCCAGGCCGATAGCAGCGAAGCGGCGCAGAGCGAGACCGCGATCCGCGGCCGTACGCTCTATGAGCAGGGCGATTTCGGACAAGCGATCGCGTTTCTCGAAAATCAGAACATCACCGAGGATGGAGGTGCTCAGCTGATTCTCGGCCATGCCCATGCTGCGGAGGGGCGCCCTGGCGATGCACTGTCCAGGTACCTGAGAGCGGTCTCTCTGGATCCGGCTCTGGCCAGCGATGAACGTCTGATCGTCAACCTGCGCGCCGCTTTTGATAGAAGCGTTCGCGAACAGGTCGATGCGGCCATCGAGGTTGCACAGGCTGCCCTGTCGAGCCGAGAACCGGTTTCGGAACAGGCTCGGGATATGCGAGATCTGGTGGTGGATCTCGCTTCGCATCACACGGACTACCACACCCGCCACCGCGCCTTTGACCTGGCCAAAAAGCTCGGTTTCGACAGCCGCATCGAGCGGCTGGCTTCGTTTTTGCTCGATCTCCGGCAGGGTCGCCGGTGCAAGGATCGCCGTCAAGCGGTGATCCTGCTGCGCGCGCTGCGCGATAAGCGGGCCATTGCAGCGCTGCGCCAGGCGGCGGATGGCCGGGGAATGGCACGCCGGGCCAAGGGGCGCAATACCTGCTTGCGAAAAACTGCGCTGCAGGCGGCCGAGGAACTCGACAGCTTGCCGGATCCGGGCCCGGCCCGGCCAGATCAGCAGTAAGCCAGACCGGAAAACCCCACGCAAATAGGCAGTACGGAGGGTTTTTGACCATCCCACAGCATTCTGCTCACGGTGCAGCTTTTTGTCAAAAAAGCTGTGAGTACGGCGTTTACAAACCGAGCCCTCGAAGCTACACCCGGTACCGTTGACGATCTATCCGATTGTACTCGGCGAATCATGACCGGCGAATTCATCCGCAAAAACGCTGTGCGCGTCGTGTTGCTCGGCCCGCAAAGGATGGCTCCGATTCTGGATCAGGCGTTCAGTCTGCTCGATGTCGAGGGCAACGTCGCGGTGATCACGGCGGGCTGGCAGGAACGGGAAGCCGAAGATCAGGAACTGACCAATGCGCTCGGCCGGCCCGGTATCAACCTCAAACTGTATGCCCGCAGTGACGAGGTGTTTCGCGACGACCCGGAGCTGTTCGAGGCCAATCGGGTCAAGCAGGACTTTCTCAAGCAACTTCAGGAACTCTACCGTCGTCGACTTACCCACGCGATGGCGGCGGCCCGGCAGATGCAGCGACTCGCCCACAGCGACAGCGTGGCTTCCGGTGAAGTGGTCGTGCCGCACCTTTCCCGCGCGATTGCGATGGTTCGCCAGCTCGACGACGAACACGCCGCCCAGGTCGAGGCCCGCATAGGCCAGTTTCACACCGAATGGAAGCCGTCCGAACGTCCGGCCGTTGCCCGCCAACGCGCTGAAATCCAGGCCATTCTGGATCAGTGCGAGGCAGTGGCCATCGCCGGCGGACACGTGGTCGCACTGCTCAATCGGATGCGCCTCTTCGGCTTGCAGGCGACGCTCGCCCAGCTGCCGATCGTGGCCTGGTCAGCCGGAGCCATGGTGCTGACCGAGCGGATCATTCTATTTCACGACTCACCGCCTCAGGGCCGTGGCGACGCTGAAGTACTCGGCAATGGGCTCGGCTTGATTCCCGGTCTGGTCGCATTGCCCAACGCGCGCCGGCGGCTTTTGCTCGACGACCGCCAGCGCATCGCCCTCTTTGCCCGCCGGGTCGCACCGGCTCATTGCGTGGCGCTGGACGAGCGCTGCTGGCTTCACTATACCAGCGGACAGGCGTGGCGGGCCGGACCTACCACGCGTCAACTCACCGAGAGCGGCCAATGCGTCGTCATAGAGGCGGTATGAGGCGAGCCATTGACGATCTCCTCGACCGAGCTCCGGTCACCGCCGGAGATGTCGATGGCTTTTTGCGCGATCATTCTTTTCCCCTGGTCGAGGGCAATCAGGTCACCTTTGCCTTTCGCGGCGAGGCCGATGCGGTCAGGTTGCGTCACTTCATCTACGGCCTGCCGACAGCACAGCCGTTTCACCGGGTGCACGACACCGATTTTTGGTATTTCATTCTCGATTTGCCGCAAGGCTCGCGAGTTGAGTACAAGTTCGAGTTGCAGCGCGGCGATCATGTCGAGTGGATCCGCGATCCGTTTAATCCACTACTCGCTCGCGATCCCTTTGGAGCCAACTCGGTGTGCCAGGGCGTGGGATACGAGCGCCCGAGCTGGACCCAGCCCCAGGACGACGTTCGGCCCGGTACACTCGATCACCTGATCCTCAACGACACGCCCTTCGGCGACATGCGCCGGGTTACGGTCTATCTACCCGCGCGCTTTCGCGATACTCGGCTCTACCGCCTGCTCGTTGTCCACGACGGCGGCGACTATCTGACCTATGCCGCGCTCAAGACCGTGCTCGACAACTTGATTCACGATTTCGAGGTCGCCCCGCTCATCGTCGCGCTGACTCATCCGGGCGACCGGCTGGTCGAGTATCCGGATAACCAGGCCCACAGCGCCTTCCTGGCCGAGCATCTATTGCCGCTCATGGAGAAGAAATACCCGCTGATCCAATCGCCGGCAGCGCGCGGCCTGATGGGGGCGAGTTTTGGCGCCGTGGCCTCCCTGGCCGCTGCATGGCGCTATCCGGGCACGTTTGGCTGTTTGCTCCTTCAGTCCGGTTCGTTTGCATTCACCGACATCGGCCAGCACAGTCGGGGCCCCGCTTTCGATCCGGTGGTCGAGTTTGTCAACGCGTTTCGGCAATCTCCCGGCAAACCGGCCGAGCGAGTATTTTTGAGCTGCGGTACCTATGAATCGCTGATCTACGAAAATCGCTCAATCGTACCCCTGCTCCAGCAAACCGGTATGAATGTTCGGTACGTCGAGGCTCGCGATGGTCACAACTGGGAGAACTGGCGTGACCGTTTGCGGGTTGCTCTGTCGTGGCTATTCCCCGGACCGCTGTGGATGGTTTATGAATAGAGTACGACAAATCAGAGAGGGGATCTCATGGCCGAAGTAACTCGCAAGATAGGACTTTCTCTCGGCGCCGACTTATGCTGGCCGGCCTGTTATGAAGAGATTGTCAAACGGCTCAAGCTGTCGATTCCGATGAACGGCGACCTGCTTCGCTTTGCTGTCGAGCGGGTTACCGTCGAGCCGTTCGACCTGCACCAGTCATGTCCATACGATGTGGTGCTAGATCGGCTCACCCACTGGTTTCACACCAGTCGCGAGTGGATCAAAAAAGCCGTCATTCTCGACGGCCTGTACGTGCTGAACAATCCATGGGCAGTGCAGTCCATGGAAAAGCAGACATCCTATTGTGCGATGATGAAGCTGGGGATGCCCATACCCGACACCTGGATGATTCCGCCCAAAGAGCACCCTCCATCGGCCGATCTTCAGCTCACGCTCGACCGCTACGCCAAATTATTCGACATTGCACAGACTGGCGAGGTGCTGGGTTACCCTCTGTTCATGAAGCCGTACGACGGCGGGGCCTGGATTGGGGTTACCCGCATCGAAAACGTCGATCAGCTGCGCCAGGCCTACGAGCAGAGCGGCACCCACATCATGCACCTTCAGAAAGCGGTTGCGCCGTTTGATCTGTTTGTCCGCTGCATTGGTCTCGGCCCACAGGTTTACCTCGTCAAGTACGATCCGGGTGCGCCGCTGCACGACCGGTACAAAGTCGACTTCTTTTTCACCGACCAGGATGAGTGGAGCCTGCTCACCGACACCACACTGACCATCAACGCGTTCTTTGGCTGGGAGTTCAACTCGTGCGAGGTTCTGCGTCGCGACGGGGTTTTCTACCCTATCGATTTTGCCAACGCCTGTCCCGATTTTCAGGTCACGTCGCTCCATTACCATTTTCCCGAGATGGTCAAAAACATGATTCGGTGGTCGATCTTCTGCGCCGCCACCAAGCGCAAGATGCGCCAGACTCTCGACTGGCAGCCGTTTTACGAGATTGCCGCGAAGGATCTGCCGTACCGCGAGCGCTTGGCCGGTTACGCCAAAATTGCCCGCGAGCGCATGGAGGAAGATCGTTTCATGGAGTTTTGCCACAAGCACCTCAGAAATCTCAACGAGGTCGCGTGGGAGTTCTTTGGTAGCGATCTGGCCCGGCACTTTGTCCGCGCCAAAGTGGCGTCGTTATTTCCCGCCCACGAGATCGAGCAATTCACCGGCCATTTTTGGGGTCTGATCCAGTTCTGGCGCAAGACCGAGGCCGACCGCATTGGCTTGACCGCGGAGCAAGACCAGCAAGGCGGTGGAGCCGGCCAGGAAAACCGCAACAGCGGTGACAGCGCGCCAGCTGATTCGGCGTCCGGGGACGGCGAGGTGCCGTCATGAAGCTGCGCGAGCAGTGGTATTCTCCGCGACTCCAGCGCGATATGACGGTTGTCCGGTGGGGCCATTACGGCACTCCGGTGCTGCTTTTTCCCACTGCCGGTGGTGACGCTGAGGAGTGTGAGCGATTCCTGATGATCCGCGCGCTCATGCCGCTATTGGAGGCGGGTCGTATAAAGATATATTCGTGCGACAGCGCGGCCGGGCAGGTCTGGTTCGACCCGCAGTGTTCGGGTGGTCACCGGGCGTGGATGCAGAACCAGTTTGATTCGTTTGTCTACAACGAGCTGGTTCCGGCCATCTACACCGACTGCCGGGTCAGCCAGCGCGGCTCGCTCGGCATCATGACCGCCGGGGCTTCGATCGGCGCGTTCAACGCCCTGGCTGCCTTGTGCCGCCATCCCGATGTGTTCAGCACGGCTATCTGCATGAGCGGGACATACGATCTGTCCCGCTGGATGAACGGCGAGCATACCCTGGATTTTCATTTTTCCTCGCCGTTGCACTTTCTACCTCATCTGGGCGACAGCGAGCAGCTGGCCGCGCTGCGCCGGCGTTTTATCATTCTGGCCACGGGCGAGGGACGCTGGGAGGATCCGGGCCAATCCTGGCAGGCAGCTCATATCCTGGGCCAAAGGGGCGTTCCCAACCGGGTCGATCTATGGGGCCCAGACCGCGACCACGACTGGACAACTTGGCGCGACATGCTGCCCCGGTATCTGGCCGAGCACGCCTGACCGAGCCTATCGGATAGCACGCTCACAGAGCAAACCAGAGAGGAAGCTCATGATCCGTCGATCTCCTGTGCGCGTCGTCTTTGTCGCGCCGTTTTTTTTTCCTGCCACGCTGCGATTTCTCGACGCGGTTGCTTCTCTGCCCGGAGTTCCGGTTGCCGTGGTCAGCCAGGCACCACTAGCCAAGCTGCCCGAGGTCATCCGGCGCAAGGTGTCGGGGCATTACCGGGTCGAAGACGCTCTGAACGCCGGCCAGTTGGCCAATGCAGTCAAATTTCTGGCGCGACAGATGAGTGGTGTCGAGCGTCTATTCGGTGCGCTCGAGCACCTTCAAGTCGCGCTTGGCCAGGTTCGCGATCACCTCGGCATCCCGGGTATAAGTGAGAAGGCGGCGCGCAATTTTCGCGACAAGGCGCAGATGAAGGGAATTCTGCGGGCCAATGGCCTGCCCTGTGCGCGTCATGGTCGAGCCACATCCATGGGCGAAGCGCGGGCCATTGCCGCTGAGATCGGTCTTCCCGTGGTGATCAAGCCGCCCGAGGGAGCCGGCGCAGTTGCGACCTACCGAGTATCGAACGGAGAGGAGCTACGCCGTGCGCTCATTGCCAGTGCGCCCGGCCCCGACCGGCCGATCGTGATCGAGGAATTTGTGTCGGGGCGAGAGAACTCGCTCGAGACGGTTTGTATCCGCGGTCGACCGGTTTGGGATTCGCATACTCGCTACACGCCGGCGCCGTTGCAGGTGCTGGAAACCCCGTGGATTCAGTGGACCGTGTTGCTTCCGCGCGAGGAGCACGACGGAGATACCGAGCTCATTCGCCGGCCGGCCCGGGCGGCGCTCGAGGTCCTGGGCATGCACACCGGTTTGACCCACCTGGAGTGGTTTCGCACCGAGCGTGGTCCCGCCATCTCGGAAGTGGCGGCGCGGCCACCGGGCGCGCAGATCGTGCCGTTGAACAGCTATGCTCACGAGGCCGATTTTCACCACTTGTGGGCTCGACTGATGGTCCACGAGGAATTCGAGCCGCCCGTGCGCAAGTACTCCACTGGAGTGGCGTTCTTTCGCGGCCAATCGCTGGGCAGGATCGGCGAACGGGGAGGAGCCGGCCGCATCATTGCCCTCCGCGGTCTGGATCGGGCGCAAGACGAACTCGGCCATCTGGTCGTCGAGGCCAATCTGCCCAAGCTCGGCCGCAACAAGCAGCCAACCTACGAAGGCGACGGCTACGCCATCTTGCGCCACCCGGACACCGGCGTGGTCGAAAAGGCATTACAGCGTCTGGTCTCTCTGGTTCAGGTCGAAGTCGCCTGATGTGTTCGGGCCCGGTTTTCGATGTCGGGCTCGGTTCGGCCACACCTCGGTTTTCGGTCACGGTGCCCGCGTCGGGGCTTCGCCCTCGTTGTCGAGTTCAACTCGAGCCACATTGGCAAAATCTAATCGCCACTGCCTTGTTGGGCCGCCTTCCACTGGTGCTGTAGGGCTAGGGTGTCTTTGACCTCGTCGAGCTGGGCAAATTTCTCCTTGCCCTCGGTCGTAAGGTGGACGCGGAACTGCTCGATCTTTTCGGCTGCACGGACGATGATCTGGCGTGCACCCGGACGATCGCCAGTGGCGTCGAGACTCTCCGCCAGGGCCAACAGCGGTACATGCTTGCCGATCAAAACATTGCCCATGCGGTCGTAGATCGCGACCGAACGGCGCGCCAGTTCCAGCGCGTCCCGATTCTGGCCGAGTGCCACGAGAGCACGAGCGCGAACCGCCAGCGCCCAAGACAGCAGATTCGGGCTGCTGCCGAGCTGGTCGATGGCCTCGGCGGCACTCCGCTCGCTGTCCCGATACTCGCCCTCGCGATACTCGACCTGGGCAAGACGAGCCATGGTCATGCCCACGAGCGCCGGCATGCGCGATGCGCGATACCCGGCAGCACTCTCGCCGAGTAGCTCGCGACCTCGGTCGACCTGGTCCCGGTGGGCCAAACAGTAGCCATAACCCGCCCTGGCCACGCCGCGACCGCGCACGATTCGCAGATCGTCGTACTGCGGTATCGCACGCTCGCACGCGACCAACGCCCGGTCGAAATCGCCCTGCTCGATATAGTGCACGATCAATGAATTCAACTCGAGCAACGTGTTTTGCGGGTCGCTGGCCCGCTCGAAGCCAGCTACCGCACGCTCGATACAGGAAATCGCATCGGCTCCCTGTCCGATTTGTCCGCAGTACAACCCCCGCACACTCAACACCTGGGCTCGAGTCCGCTCGTCGAGACGATTCCAGTCGCGGCTGCGCGCCACGATGCGCTTGTTGAGCGGCTCGGCCTCTTGCACGTGGCCGGACACCACAAGGCCGTAGGACGCGCGGCACAGGCAGATCAGCTGCTCGTTTTCGGCTCCTTCTCGGCAGGTCGCGTCAGCAATGGTCTGGATGAGCTCGGTGTCCGCAGACCGATCCTCGCGGTTGATCAGACTGGCAATTGCATAACCGGCTGCTACATACCACCGGGCACTGCCCGGCTCGAGATGCAACATCGCTTGCTCGGCCGCTCGCCATGCATCGCGAATGGACGAAATCCACGAGTAGGCCGCAGCCTGTACAGTCAACATGACACCGAGCATCTCACCCGAAGCTCCGACGTCGATGGCTCGCCGGGCAAGCGCTGCAGCAGCGTCGAGATCGTTGGCTTCCAGGGCATTCTCGGCAGCTCGACACAGATGGGGAATTGCCCGCGCCCGATCGTCGCCCCGCATGAAGTGCTCGGCCAAAACCAGGCTGTCTGCCTCGCCAGCCAGCTCGAGCCAGGTCCCCGCCAGGGCGTGACCGAGTTGGCGATCGCTCTCAGTCAACAGTGCATACGCGCCGTCGCGAATCAGCGCGTGGCGAAATTGATACTCTCGCTCACCCGGAAAACGAGACTCAGCAACGCGATGGAGAATTTCGCGCTCGGCCAGGTCCTCCATCCACTCGGCAACGTCGAATGTCCCGCTGCCGCCGAGCAGCGCCTCGACGCCGCCCGGCCACGACGATTCGCCGTATATGCTCCCCGCACGCAAGATGCGCTTGGCCTCTGAACCCAATGCATCCAGCCGAACGTGCACCATGCCGACGATGGAATCGGGCAGCTCGTCCCCGTCCGGCCCACTGGACACGACCATACGGATCAACTCCTCGAGATAAAATGCGTTACCTCCCGCTTTTGCAACCAGATCACAAACCACATCGTCGTCGACCCCCTCCCCCAATACATTGCGCACAAGTACCGCACTTGCCCGCGTCGATAGTGCTGAGAGGGCGATCTCGGTCACCTCGTGCCCGGCCCATAGCTGGGGAAATCGGTCCTCGACCTCGGGCCGGGACAGGGCCAGAACCATGAGTGGACGCTCGGCCAGAGCGTCCAGTGCAGCATCGATGTACCGGACCGAGGTTCGGTCGCTCCAGTGTAAATCATCGACCACCACCAGGACGGGATGCTTCATGGTCTCGGCCGATAGAAAGTCCAACCAGGCCCGCTCCATGACCTGGCTGAGAAATTGCGGATCACGGTGAGCGGCGCGCAGCAGATCGTTGTCGCTGTCGGTTCGAGGCAGGCCGATCATTTCGCCGAGCAGCGAGGCCACGCGATCTAACTCGGCCGGCAAAAGCGACTCGGCCAGCCGGGTGCGCAGTTTGTCGCGTTGCACGGCGTGGTCGTCGCCCGGCCGTATGCCGACCAGACGACGCAACGACGGCGCGAGAACCGCAAAGGGAGAACCCGCGACCAATGGGTCGCCATGGCCCGAGATCAGGGCAAAACCGTCACCGCTGCGCCGCAAAGTTCGAACAAATTCCTCGCGCAGCCGCGATTTTCCCATTCCTGGCGAGCCCGTCACGAGCACCGTCCGGACCACGTGCTCGTCGGCGCACTCCTCAAACGTGGCGGTGAGTAGGGCCAGCTCGCGTCGCCGGCCGACCCAGCGGCCCGGTTTGCCGAGCAGCGTACGGGTTTCCTCCTGGTCGCGTTTTTGCGCCAGATAGGCCCGCCCATGGTCGAATACCACATCAAAACGCGCGTCCAGGAGCGACGCAGTCGCCTCGTCGAGCAAGATCTTGCCCGGCTCGGCCGCTCGCAGAGCATCCCTGACCTGGGTGATGACCGTGTCGAGCAGGGTCCCGCCGTGGCTGCGACCGGTGGCCAGAGCGATGCGCAGGTCGGGAAACTCGCTGTGCAGGGCCAGCGCGACGCGCGCGTTCCTGGCCGCCTGATCCCCGGGAATCGGAGTCTCGGATACAGTGGCGAGCAGAATACCGTTGGCCAGGCGCTGGACCTCGGCGCCCAGCGGAGTGGCAATGTCGCGCAGCGAATCATCGCCAGGTATATGCGTGTCCGCGGCGTTGGCAAAGAGCATGCACATGACACGGCTCTCGGTATTGGTCAGGACCGAGAGACTGCGTGGCTGCGCAAGGGCATCGCCGTCACGATCGGTCAGGTCGGCGGTCTGAACCTCGAGCGCGTCGAGTGCGCGGCCAAACTCTGCACCATCGCCCGGGCGTTGATCGGCTGCTTTGCGCAGAGCGCGCATGATCAGATCAGCCAGGGCAGTGGGAATCTCCGGGCATAGAAGCCGAACCGGGGTCGGCTCGGCGACGACGATGTGAGTTAGCACGGTCAGCAGATCGCGACCCTGAAACGGCCGCATCCCGGTCAGGCATTCGTAAAGCACACAACCCAGCGCCCATATGTCAGCTGCTGGGCCGATTTTCTGTCCAGCGCGGGCCTGTTCAGGGGCCATATAGTGCGGCGTTCCCAGAATTTGCCCGGTATGGGTCAGCTTGGCCTTGCCGTCCAGAGAACGAACCACGCCGAGATCGAGCACCTTGACGTGGGCAACAGATCGGCCGGTCAAAAACAGGTTGCCTGGTTTGATGTCGCGATGGACCAGCCCGCGGCGATGCATTTCGGCCAGGGCAGCCGCGACCCGGCGAGCCAGTGTGACGGTCTCGGCTGCGGACAGGACACCCCCGGGGGGAATCTTTTTCCGGGCTTTGGCATCCATATCGACCGTGCTCGGGCCAGATTCGGCGACCGCACCCTCACCGACGCGGACCGGCATGCCGGCGGTCGACAGGGTCGATTTGTCGAGGCTGCTCTCTGTAACCGCGGCGTCACCCAAGTTGCGAAGCGCGGCCGCCATGGCAACGGTCGAGACATGAGTCGCCGTGCCGGCAAACACCAATGCCCGACGGTGGTTCAGATAGTGGTCGAGATCTTCCCCTTCGAGCCATTCCATGGCCAGATACGCTGTCCCCTGCAAACTCTCCGGCCGGGTATGAGCAGAGTGAAGCGGATCGGACTGGCCCAACGTCCGAATCGCACCGCCGTCGCTACGGCCATGGGCGACATAGCGGACGATTCCGGGGTGGCGAATGGTGGCGAGCAGCGCCGATTCGCGCAAAAAGCGAGCCAGACTCCTGGCTTCGAGATCACGGAGCAACTTGAGAGCGACCCTCTCGCTGGTCTGCAGATCCAGGGCGCGGTAGATGTTCCCCATGCCGCCGGCCGAAACTCGCTCCTCGATGACAAAGCGGCCTGCGAGTACGTTGCCGGGGCGTTTCGTCGAGCTGTGATCGCCCATGGAGTCCATCACTCTACCATGTGCACGGGGACCGCCCGGTGACATACAGCGTGGCAAACTGTCACTCGTCGATGCCGGCAGCTGAAAGCTCTGGCAGGGAACGCGCAGCCCGGTTCATGCTGCGCGGAGCCGCCGAGCGGCCGACTATTCGGTTGATACCAACTGTCTCCCATCGCTGGCCGCTCGTAGTACGATGGCCGAATCATGGTCACAAAGGGCAAACGCCGCACCTGGAGCGGACGCGCAAGACCTGTTGGCAACGCGATTTCCGCCATTTTCCGCGGCATCGTCGCGGGACTGGCCATCATCGCGATTTATTGTCTGGTCCTGGCCAATATCTGGCCACAGGCGCAGTTCGTTTCTTACTGTGCTTTTCTGCTGGTCGCTGTGGCGACACTCTCGACCGCCATCGCAGCGGTGTGGAGGTTGCGCCGGTGCGGCGTGAGAAATCGGCTGATAGGACTGCCAATCGCCTTGTTTGTGGTGATGATCGTGTTGGTCCCCGCATCGGTGATCCGGCTGGTGCCTCCAGCCCAGGTCACCAAGTGGCTCGCCGATCTCATCGATGCGAGCACTCCGCTCTCCAAGTCCCTGGCCGATCTGGACCCGACCCAGGCACCGATCCTCGGCGAAAGACTGGTCGCCAGTGAGATCTGGATCATCCTGGTCATCGAAATCGTTCTGGTGGTCGCATTGGTCTACTTGATCACACGCCTGAGTCTGCGCCGGATGCTCTGCTCGACGTGCCACAGTCCGTGCGAGTTCCGCTCGGGGGTCGTTCGGTTCGCCGCAACCGACGTCGAAGGCGCCCGTGAACACATAGAACAGCGGAATTGGACCTTCTTTCGCGAATCGGGCGACGAGCCAACCGAAACCGGCCCGCGCCTCCGCTTCGATCTCATGATCTGCCCGGCATGCAGCAGTACCAATACGATGACCGTGGTCGTAGAACAGACCGGACGCCGCGATATCCCCGTGGTCACCAACCTCCCACTCAGCCACGAAGACGTACGCACAGTCGAAGCATTGGACCAATTTAGCCTCACTGTCCGCGCTGATGCGATCGCGTGATCGAATACTGGCCAGTCCGCTCATTGCAACGCGCGCCCATGAAAAAGCTGTAAGGTCGCAATCGTTCCCCCACAGCGTAGGCCAATCGACCATATCCCCTAGCAGAGTTCGGGAAAAATCCCGAACTCCGCTACCATTGTTGGGCAAAGCCCTCCGGCGGACTCCCGCCGGGCGCCCCAGGTGCCCGAAATCGGCCGATCGCCGCTCTCGGCCGGGGCGCGCGCAGATTCGGGAAAACGTTTTTTCCCGAATGCTGCTAGAGCCGCAAAACCGGCCCCAATGGCCGATCATGCCGCAATATCACGGCGCCGTCTCTGATCAAGACAAGATCAGGCGAAAAAATTTCGGTATTTCAGAGTACCTGTCATGTTTGATGTATAAGCCGATTCGAGCTACATTAACAGCATCTACATGCCACTGGCTCAGACAGCCCGATTTACGTTGCTCGACAAGCTGGGAGAGGGGGGGATGGGGGTCGTTTACGCTGCACACGACAGCGGGCGCAATATGCGCGTAGCGCTCAAGATATTGCGCAACGCGACAGCGCGGGGTTTATACCAGTTCAAGCGCGAATTTCGCACGCTGAGTGATATCAGTCATCCCAATATTGTGGCTCTCTACGAATTGATCTGCCGAGGCGACGAGTGGGCGTTCACCATGGAGTTGATCGAGGGCTGCGATTTTATCGGTTATGTGCGGGGTGGCCGCAATCTCGACGTGCCTTGCTATACGGCGAGCCAGTCTCGGCATCATCATATCGATACAGCGACCTCGACTCCGGCCACGCAGACCAGCTGGTCTATCCGCAGCATGGAGAGGGAAGGCGATAGGCCCGGGTTTAGCTGCGGCGCAGGGCTTCCCAATCCGCCGCAGGTCCGTCCCGACATCGCCCAGCTGGTCGATATCGACCGATTGCGCGGTGGGCTGACTCAGCTGGCTCATGCGCTGCAATTTTTGCACAACAGCGGCATTGTGCACCGCGACCTCAAGCCGTCGAACGTGCGTGTTACCCGCGAAGGGCGTGTGGTGGTCATGGACTTCGGTATAGCCGCCGAGTTGCATCTGCCTGTGGACCCCGAGACTGCAGCGATGCCATGCGGCACGCCGGCATTCATGTCGCCAGAGCAAATAGCTGGTGCACCGCCCGCTGCCGCGGTCGATTGGTACTCGCTGGGTGTGATGCTCTATCTGGCGCTCACCGGGCATCGCCCTTACGAGGGCAAGCAGGCCGAGATTTTGTCGGCAAAACACAACGTCAATCCGCTGCCGCCGAGCTGCTTCGCCAGACACATCCCCGCCGACCTCGAGCGCTTGTGCACGGATCTCTTGACCCGCGATGCGGGGCGACGAATGACCGGGCCCCAGCTACTCGATGTCGTTGCCCACTTTGCTGCGATCAAGATTGCCCCGGCGGCTCGATCGGATCACTACACAGAAAGCACCGCGGATAATGGCAGGGTTGCCTTTGTCGGTCGCGTGCGCGAGCTCACTGCCCTGGAGAGTATCGTCTCTGCGGTGGAGGGTGGACTTACCAAATGGGTTGTGGTGCACGGCCCATCGGGCATTGGCAAGACCAGCATGCTCGATCGATTTTTGGATGAACTCGGCCCTTCCGCGACGTTGGACCGGGTTTTTACCGGGTACTGCCAAGCCAGC
Organism: Pseudomonadota bacterium; assembly: GCA_022360315.1. Classification (GTDB taxonomy): domain Bacteria; phylum Myxococcota_A; class Polyangia; order Haliangiales; family Haliangiaceae; genus JAKSDA01. The sequence continues at coordinate 46,505 of JAKSDA010000123.1, read as the reverse complement.
GAAAGTCTCGCCTACAAGGCGTTTGACGGTGTGATCGATGATCTTAGCCGCTGTTTATTGACCATACCCGAGGACGAGCTGAGGTCGCTTTTGCCTTGCGATGTCGGTGCTCTCACCCGGCTCTTTCCGACCTTGAGTCGGGTGCCGGGATGCGATCCCGGCAAGGCGTTTCAGGGCAGAGATCCCATCGAGCTACGCAGACAGGCTGTAGAGTCACTGCGCGAGCTGTTGGGGCGATTGGCCTGCACGCGCCCTGTGATCATTCGCATCGAGGATCTGCACTGGGCCGATTGCGAAAGCTTCGAACTGCTGGCAGGCTTGCTCGCCGCGCCCCCACCGGCAGGGCTGCTGGTTCTGGCCACGATGCACAGCCCCGAGTCGGGCGCGTACTGCGCAAAGCGCGATGAACTGTTTACCCGCCTGGACGAAGCCGGGGTGTACTGCCAGATCGAGTTGGGTCCGCTGCTGCCCGAGGAAGAGCGCGAGCTGATGAAGCGAGTATGCCGGCGCCACCGCGTGCAGTTGCCGACCGGCGAGAGACTGTGGAGAGAAGTCGCCGGCCATCCCATGCTGCTCACCGAACTGACGCGGTTTGTCCGCGAAGCACCGGATCAGCTGGCCGATATGGGTCAGCTCGCGCTCATCGATGTGATCTGGCGTCGCATCGAGTATCTGCCCCGGGTGGCCCGTATCCTGCTGGAAGTTGTCGCTGTGGCCGGCGAGCCCATCCCGCTCGCCGTGCTGGCCGAAGCCGCCAATCTGGCCGACAACGCGCGCGAGCGAGCACTGGCTGTGTTGCGCATTGCCCGTCTGGTCCAGCGAATTTCGTACAGCGATGAGGAGCAGCCATCACAAGGGTCATGGCAGGAGCCGTCGCAAGAGCAGTGGATCGACGTCTATCACAGCAAGGTCAGCGAGGCGATGATCTCCCATCTGCCGGCCCGGCGAATTCGCTCGCTTCACGCCCAGCTGGCCCGTTGCCTCGAGTTGTGGCAAGGTGCCTCTGTCGCGTCTCTGGCCCATCACTGGCTCGGCGCGGGCGACCAGCGGCGAGCGGTTCCCCATCTGCTCATGGCCGCAGGCGCCGCTGCCGATCAGCTGGCCATCGACCGCGCTGCTGAGCTATATCGAACCGCACTCGACCACATGACCAATGGCCCCGGTGACGTCGAGCTGGAAACCTGGCGCTGCCGCGCAATGATCGGACTGGCCGCGTGCCTGCGCATCCAGGAACGGAACGACGAGGCCTTGACCTTGCTCGACCGCGCCGAAGTCCTGGGCACAAAGCACGGCCTATATGCCGAGTTGGCCCAGCTTCACTACTGGCGGGGCAATCTTCTGTTCCCCACTGGCGACGCCAAGGGCTGTCTGTCCGAACACAGAAAGGCGACGTTATTTGCCAGCAAGTCCGATTCTCTCGAGTGGAAAGCGCTTGCCCTGGGCGGCATGGGAGACGCCTATATCGCCGATGGCCGCATGTTGTCTGCCTATCGTCATCTCACCCAATGTATTGATCTCTGCCACCAGCACGGATTTAGCAGCATCGAGGTCGCCAACCTGCCAGTGATGGGCTGGTCGTGTTTCTACCAAAACCACGTGCGCGAGGCCGCTCGCTATTGCCGAGACGGCATCCGGGGAGCGATCCGCACGGGCCATCGCCGTGCCGAGGCAATGGCCCGTGCCTGGCTCGGCATGATCCTCACCGAAATGGGACAGCTGAAACCGGCCCGCGCCGAGGTTGAACGAGCCATGTTACTGGCTACTGAGCTGGGCATGCAGCGATTCTTGGTTGGGATGGGTCAGATCCTGGTGAAAAACCGGTTTCTCGCCGGTCAGATCAGCGAGGCCAGAGATTTGATGGCAGATCTCAATGAGCTGGCCGGCCCCGGCCCGGATCACTTTACCGGACCCTGGCGCTTCAGCAATCTGGCCCTACTCACCAATGATCCCGAAGCCCGCTACCGGGCTCTCGCCGCCGGGCAAGAATTGCTCGAGTGGGGGGCTGCTGGCTTCAACGCTCTGTTTTTTTGTCGCGATGCCGTGGACCTGGCATTTGGCCTCGGCAACGCTGATGAGACCGAGCGATACACCGACCTTCTCGAGCGGTTTACCAGCCCCGAACCGACGCCGTGGAGTCGCTTCATGGTACGCCGGGGCCGGGCGTTGGCCACTGCGCTGCGCCGGCCCGACGACCAGCGCAATCGACTCGTGCTGCTGACGTTGCACGATCGGGCACGCCGAATGAACCTCCATATCGCAGCCCGGGCTCTGGCCGATGCTCAACTGGGCCTGGCCTAACCGCGCCGCCCGGCCGGGCCTTTTCGGGTCCGCGCTGTTCGCGAGCATCGCCCCAAACGTGCGATGCTCGCCGCGTGACCTGTCGCCTTCAGAACATTCATCATCTGTCCAGCTCGCCCTGCCAGAGGTTTGGTCCCGGGCGGTTTTTCGCGCTGGCCTGCGTTGCCTTTGTGCTGTTGCTCTCGCTATTCGGATGTGCACCACCAGCGGCATCAACATCTGGACCGGCCGCCCCGGCAGCCCCGGTGTCGGCCGCTGCTCCGTCGCCAGGGCTGCCGACATCGGCAGCTGCCGTGCCTGGGGCACCAGCCGCGGGCACGGTCGAAGTGCGTTTCATCTGTCTTGCGCCCAGTCCGTATTTCCACCGTCACGATGCGCTTCGAGCGGGCTATGGGATCTTCCTGTTATTGCAGGACCTGATCCGCGAGCAACGACTGCCCATCAAGGTCAGCTATTACGACGGTTCGAGCTTCTACGACGATCGCGATCAAATCAGGAAGGTTCTCGACGGCCCGCAGGTCATCGCGGTGGGTGGTTCGACCTGGTCGCAAGGGCCCGCGCACTACGTGCGCCGTTTCTTCGAACTCGGCGGTGCTGAATACCTCGGAGGAGCCTCGGCAACCGCGTGGGCAACTGCGGGCGGCTCCCATACCGGTGGCGAAGAAGTCGTGTCTGGCATCCTCCGCAGCCTGATGGGAATGGGCGCCCAGATCTTCACGCTCGGGCACAAGTACATGGTGTTTACCACCGACGAGCGCCTCGAGCCGCGCACACCAGGAGCATTCAGCAAGCTGGATCTCTGGTATATGGACCTTTTTGCGCGAACCATCGCCGTGACGGCCATGGCCGGCCACTCTCGAGTCAAAGCCAAATTACTGTCGAAACAACTTCAGATCAGCCCGCATTACTACTTCATGAAAAGCTATCCCCCCAGCCCGCAACTGCTCAGCCGGTACGACCCCCTACAGAAGCGGCTCAATGAGGCAGCCGACCAGAACTCCGCTGCGTACAAACAGCTCAGAGCCGATCTGACCAGCCTGCCACCGAAATAGCCCGGTCGGTCCAGACTGGTCGATAACCAGGGTTCCGAAGCCTGCCGCGCACGGTCACCTCGGATAAGGATCTAATGTCATTTAGAACAGGAACCCCAGTGAAACGCCGCGATTCTCGATATCGGGCAAAATCACCGGCCGCTTGACCAGACGCTCGTACGATCGACCCGATCGAAGCACTGCATCGCGGTAGCGGCGCTCCTGCCAGTAGTAAAAGATCGCCGATGTACTCAACCCGATCAATGACCCGGCGAGCACGTCGGAGGGGTGATGGCGATTATGCAATACGCGCGAATACGGAACATAGACGGCGAGCGCACCCAGTCCAGCATAGGTGGCGATTTCCCACCAGGTCCGGGTGCCCGGCTCGCGCCAGCGGTCGAAGCCGTGAAAGTACATGTAAAGGCCGAAATACACGGTTCCGGCCACTGCAGTCGTGGAGTGACCTGAGGGAAATGACTGGCGGGGACCCCGACCACTCGCTTCCGGGTCGTAATCGGGACGGTGCCGGCCAAACGTAACCTTGCCCAGACCGGTGAGAAATGTCGACGTGAGAAGAGACTGAGCCATTCCCTTGACGTGAAACCAGCGGGACTCGTGATTGTCCGCGACCGCAATATAAGCGTTCAGCATCGCAGCCCCCAGACTGACATGCCAGCCGGGCACCTCCTCGTGCTTGCGGGACGGGGCGCCGCCTTCCTTGGTATCGAAGAGCAGTGGGCTATCGCGCGGGTCGACCCACAAGCTGATCGCCCGGTCCATGAGGAGTGGCGCCCACACGAAGGGGATTGCACCCCCATCGTAGAGATACGACCAGTTGAGCTCGCCCGGCTTCGTTATCTCAGCCTGATGAAGTTCAGCATCAGCGTATACGAGCGGTGGATAGAGGACAGATCCAATGAAAACAAAAAACAGCAGTAGGAAGTATGATCGGCGCATCAGTGGGACAGGGAGTGCAGTTACGTTACCATCGGGGGTCAAGACACCCGAATACTGCAAAATGCATACCATGCACATATCTCCTCTGTTGCTGGTACCGGTAATCCTTCTAACCAATAATTTGGCAAATGCTCAGTCGTGGCCCGGAACCGATTGGGAGTGTGAGATTGCACCGGGTTGGTTTGACCCGGTTGTTGACGGGATGGTTGCTCGGTTCGGTGTGAACCCTGCTCCGTATCCCATGCCGCGACATCCGACTGAGCCGGGCGAGTCGACCTCTTGGGTTGGTACAGCCCAGGCGACCCAGTCCAGTCAGCCGACTGCTTCGGCGGCGACCGAGGACGGGTCTGGGTCGAAGGAGCCAGCCGATTCGGAGTTCGACAGCGCTCCTGCGCCCGATGAAGCCAGCGGTGTCCTGGTTCCGCGCGATCGCGGCGGACAGGGCTGGCGTGTGATTCCGCGCGGCCTCATGTACCCTTTGCGCGGTATTTGGTATGTGCTATGGGGGGTTCCGCGGCTCGGAATGTGGGCCTACGATCGCTTTCAGCTCGAAGACCGCTTCAAGCAGATTTTTTTCAATCAGACCGAGACAGCCGGTCTGTTTCCTGTGGTGTTCTACGAGACTCGCTATGGTTGGAATCTCGGCGGTCGGCTCATTTTGCGCGATCTATTCGCCGAGGATATGAGGTTTCGGGCCCGAGCGAGTTATGGCGGCCGTTTCAGCCAGAACTACGGTGCCAAATTTTCCTCTGGCAAGCTTTTCGGCGACACGCTGGAGATCGAGATCTTGAGCGATTTCGAGATATTTCCCAAGTCTCGCTTTGCCGGGATCGGCAACGCTGACCTCGACGACGTTCAGCCTGACATGGCGCTCATCGATCCACTGCAAGACGATACCGCCATCGCGACTCGTTATCGCCACGACGATTTTAAGATCGAGTTTGCCACTCTCGCTCACCTTACGGATCGGTTGTCGGTGCGCGTGGCCGGCCGGTACAAAAAGCGCACCTTCGATCCGGACGCCGACGAGCGCGACGATGAAGAGATTGTCGACGTTTACGATACGGATCGTCTAGTCGGGTACGACACCGGTTTGTCCAACTTATACGGCGAGCTCGAATTGAGCTACGATTCCCGCCGCACCACCCGGTTTTACCTGTCACCGGCCGCGCCGTCCACAGGGTGGAAATTTTCCGGCTTTGCCGGATACCAGAGTGGATTTGACGACGACCCCTCGAGCCATCTGCGCTGGGGAGCCGACCTGCAGCGCTACTTCGATCTATACGGAGGAGACCGCATACTGATTCTGCGGGCCTATGTCGAGGGGGTTACGGGCGAACTCGACGAAATTCCATTTGTCGATCTACCCAGTCTGGGAGGACCGCTCTTATTGCGCGGTTATGACCGCGATCGCTTCCGCGATCGCGCTCTCACTCTGGCCACTGTCGAGTACAACTATCCGATAGAGCGCAATATCATTGGCTACGTATTTGTCGATACCGGTCGGGTATGGCGCACACTGGGCGATTTCGAATTCGATGATTTCCGGGTGGGTTTTGGTGGTGGAATGCAAGTTCACTCCGTCAATGGATTTGTCGCGCGGGTATTTATCGCCTCGTCAATCGATGGCGGTTTTGTCGCCAATCTCAGCTTTGACCCGGTCTTCGATTCCCGTGCGCGAGAGGAAACCCGGTGACACCATGACCAGGATCGTACCATTGAATCATCTGCGTTCCGGCCACCTGATGTCCGGCTATTCGATCGGCATACTGGCTCTCTTGGTTTTCGTCGGAGCCTGCGGGCACTCGACTGCGGTGGGAAAACTCCGTTTCAAGAATCGAGCCCCGGTGTGGAAGGTCAACGACCGCAAAGATGTGGCCAAAAAACCGGCCGATCATCGATTCCCCGAAAAGCTCTACTTCTTCGATGTGGTATTTTTCGACCGTATCGACAACTACATGGCGTTCGATGCGCCCCGCCGCGCCATGAACACAAACTCACTGGGCGAAGTGCCAGATTCGACCTGGTTCACCAATCGAATCGGTGTACGCGACCTCACCCTCGACGAGATCCGCATCGGTCCCAACGAGCACGAAGTGCCGGATTTTACCGATAAGCTGACCATCACCTCGAGCAAGGTGGGGGGCGGCTCGGCCGGCTTTATCGCCAGGGATGGTCGCGGCGACAAATACGTCATCAAGTTCGACGAGCCACATGCTCCGGTCACCGAATCGGCCACTGATGTGGCGGTTCAACGGCTTTTGTGGGCGTGTGGTTACAACGTGCCAGAAAACAGCATTATTTATTTCAAACGCGACCATCTGGTACTGGCCGAGGACGCCACGGTCAAGGATGTGTTCGGCAATGAGCGCAAGATGACCGAGGCCGACCTCGACAAGCAGCTCGGGAGATCGTACCGCCATCCCGACGGCCGCTATCGCGCTCTGGCCAGCAAATACCTATCGGGCATCCCGATCGGCGGCTTTCCCCAGGAGGGAGTGCGCAAAGACGACCCCAACGACATCATCCCTCACCAGCACCGGCGGGATGTCCGTGGCCTTTTCATCATCTTTGGCTGGGTGCAGCAGACCGACGCCAAGGAGGACAATACTCTCGACATGTGGGTCGAGGGCGAGGACGGTCGCCACTACGTCAAGCACTATCTGGTCGACTTCGGCAAATCGTTCGGGACCAGCGCACTCATCGTCAAGCGACCGGGTGATGGCCACGTCGAGAACGTCGATTTCGAGTACATCTTCTTGTCGCTCCCGGCATTCGGACTGTGGAAGCGACCGTATGAGGATACATTTCTGCCCGGACTGCAAGGGCTCGGCATGTTCGACGCGACTCATTTCTATCCAGCCAGTTGGAAATCGCACGCCCCGTATCGACCCTTTGACTTTGTCGACCGCTACGATATGTACTGGGCGGCCAAGATCATCATGCGTTTCACTGCGGCGCAGATCCGCGCGGCTGTCGAGCAGGGCAAGTTTGAAGATCCGCGAGCGGTCGACTATCTGGTCGAAACGCTGGTAGCCCGGCAGCGCAAATCCGCTCGCTTTGCCTTTGGCCGGGTCAATCCTCTCGACCGCTTCGAGCTCTTGTCGCCACTGGAGGGAGGTGGCGGACATCGCCTGTGTTTCGACGATCTGCTTTCGAGTTACCGGCTCGAGCCTGGAATCGGAGCGGTGACCGAATATCGGGCGCAGAGTTTTGACTTTGCTGGCAAGAGCCTGGGCTGGCGCGCCAAGGCTGCACCCGGTGAGCAGAAATCAGCATGTGTTTCCGGCTTTCAGCCCAGTTCGTCGAACGGCAGCTACACGATTATTCGTCTCGACACCAGCCGCGCGGCCAGGGAGCTCGAGCCGGTCGAGGTCCACCTGGCAACTGACCCGGACACTGGCAGCCTGCGCATCATCGGCATCAATCGGCGCTGACCGCCATCGACGCCAACCGACGCTGGCCGGGATTCGCGTCAGGATTTGGCTGCGCGAGGTGGCTGGATGCCGAGTCGTTTCATCCGCCGGTAAAGGGCCGGGCGGCTCAGGCCCAGATCGGCTGCAGCACGCTTGACGATGCCTGCGTGGCGATGCAATGCATCCACGATCTGTTCGCGCGTCGGTTCTATGACCGGTTGCAATCTGCGCGGCGGCATATCGTTTGCGCCCAGGCCCCGGGCCAGCCGCTGCTGGATTCGCGCGGATAGATCGAGCGCGAGCATGTCGGGACGTATCACCTGCCCGGCGGCGAGGATGACGCCCCGTTCGATCACATTTTGCAGTTCTCGAACATTGCCCGGCCAGTTGTATTCGGCGAGCATTTTGGCCGCCGAGCGCGTCACCCGGGGGACGGGCAGGCCCATCCGCTCGGAGGAGCGGCGCAAAAAATGGACGGCGAGCGGAAGGATATCCTCGCGCCGTTCGCGAAGCGGCAGAACCTCGATGGGGAATACGCCGAGCCGGTAGTACAGGTCTTCGCGGAACCGGCCTCGCGCGACCTCTTCGAGCAGATCTCGGTTGGTCGCGGCAATGACGCGAACGTCCACCGAACGCGTGCGGTCGTCGCCGACGCGCTCGAATTGCTGCTCCTGCAGCACGCGCAAGAGCTTGCTCTGCAGCTCGACGGGAACTTCGCCGATCTCATCGAGAAAAATCGTGCCGCTGTCGGCGAGCTGGAACCGACCCTCACGGTCGCGGACAGCTCCGGTGAACGCACCTCTGGTATGACCGAAAAACTCGCTTTCAAACAGATTCTTGGCGATCGAGGCACAGTTGACCCGGACCAGGGGGCGATCTTTGCGCCGGCTGCGCTCGTGAATCGTACGCGCGATGAGTTCTTTGCCCACGCCCGATTCGCCCAGGATCAATACGGTGGCGTCTGTCTTGGCCACAGCATCGACCTGTGCGAGCACCAGCTTGAACTTGTGGCTCTTGCAGATGACCTCACCGAACTGGCCCGAACTCTTGACCTCCTGGAGTAGATAGTCGCGCTCGCGCCGCAACTCTTCGTTGAGTCGGGCGATTTCGCGGCTCCGCATCTCGAGCTCTTCACGGGCCTGTTTGCGCTCCGTGATATCGCGCGCCGAAGCGATAAAGAACAGCTCCCCGCCGACCTCGACGTTGGTGAAGCGAACCTCGAGGGGGAAGATGGTGCCGTCTTTGCGCCGCCCTTCGAGTTCGCGATACTTGACCGGGTCTGCGCCGCCGGGATTCTTCACCCGGCGCGCAAACGCGGCATTGTGGGCAGCGTGGTAGCGCTCGGGCATGAGGGTATGAATGGGCGCTCCGATCAGTTCGTCGCGGGTGTAGCCGAAGATCCGCTCCACCTCCCGGTTGATCACCCGGATTCGCTGCGATGTGTCGATACTGATAACACCCTCACCCACGGTTTCGAGGATCGCGTGCAGCTGATTTTCTAATGGAGACCTGGTCACTGGGTAGCGAGCGAAGACTGCCTGGCAACAGACGCGAGCATAGCGAAATCACGATGTCGAACCCCAGCCCGATCGGACCAGCTGGATGGGCAGAACAGAGATTTTTTTCGTCCAGCGCGCAACATTCGGTGTGGGGGCATCGATAACTCGAGACAAAGGATAACCCGCGCCCGCGGGCGCCCAACGGTGCGCGCATGTGCACCCAACCGAGGAATTTGACATGACAGAATGGAGTATGTTCGAGGATCTTCACCCTGGAACACCGGCCTTGACTCTGGCCGATGCGTTTCTCTACACGGTCGGTTGCAAAGATCCCGAAGAAACGGAACGTACGCGTTCGGTGATCCTCATTGCGGCCGAGCATCTGGCCGAGACCACGGGACCACTTACCTGGGAGAGGTTCAAAGTTGCCGAGTTTTTCCGCAAAATCGCCTTCATGAGCGAGCACGAGCAAGTCGGCGTTGCGCTGACCCTGGTCGGGTTTTACGGCTGGATGATTTTCGAAGGCCTGATCGGCGGGCCAGACGGTCTATCCATCATGGACGCCGTCGCCACAACGTCGCCGCCATCGGATGTGCTTCGGGATTTCTACCGCAAGTCGTGCCAGCTCATTCCAGTTCCGCATTGACCGGGGAAGGTGTGTTCAGTCCGACGTACCGATCGAATGCCCGGCCGAGCCGCTCTGCTCGGTGAGCACTGTCACGGCCCGGCCAGACGGCACGAAACGCACCGGTTCGCTCCAACATCCTCACTGCGTCGTTCGGGCGATTTGATGCCGGATTCGGGGTCAGCTGCCTATTGGCGAATATCGCGCGCCGGGCCGGCATCATCCGCACCGCCGGCAGATGGAGCGGGCTCACTCAACCCGAGACCGGCCTGCTGGAGCTTTCTCACCACTTCGTCGTCGCTCATATCGCCAGTAATCCGGACCACGCCGGGCGGTAGCTCATCATCCGGCACAGGTTGGTTTTGGGAGGCGTTTTGTGGCGCACTGGCCGCGTCGAGTGAGGGCTCGAACTGGCCCATGAATCCGGCGATTCCATCGGCGCACGGCTGGCGCAGAAAGATCACCCCGACCAGAAGCGCGACGAACATGACAATGCGGACGATTTGTGGTCCAGCCAGGGCAAATCCCTTGCCGCGAGGCAGCCTGGGCACTGGTTGCACACCCGGTTCGGATTGGACGGGCGAGTCATCCCGGCCGGTTGTCGCTGGCGAGGTTGTGGCCGGGCGAGTCTGGTTGGATTTGTCTGCCACGCGTACGCGTCTCCATGGTTGCACAACGCCCGTCGTGCCCACAACGCGGACGCGACCGATCTTGTCCGGCAGCCACGACCTCGCGACAATGCCGCGGCGAAGAATTCGCCCGGCGATTCGGGAAGCGGTGGGTTCCTCAGAGGCCGTCTGCACCCACGTACTCTGCCAGTTCGGAGAGAGGTCCGCTCTTGCCATGCCCGCCAAAAATCGTGGTCACTGGCAGAGCGTTCTCGCTGATCGCCTCGTAGAGTTCGACGGCCCTGGCCAGGGTACCGCCAAAGCCGGGAGCATAGAGGTCACTCTCGAACAAGAAGCCGTTATTGGGCAAGAAGACGATCACCATATCGTCGGCGTGATCGCTGGGGATATGGTGAACCTCGATCGGATTGGTATTGTCGGGCAGAGTGAGGCTACTCATTGTCCCGACAGTCTCGAAATCAATTGCCGTTTTGGTAGCCTCGAGGCGATCGGGCAAAACCTTCGACGGCGCGCGCATGATTCCCTGGAAGAAGTCGAGCGACCGTTCCTGAACGACCGCGCTTGCGCCGGCGGCGACAAATTCACGCAATCCAGCGGAGTGGTCGTGATGGTGATGGGTGACGACTGCGTGAGTGATGGGTTTGTCGTCGAACGATGGCTCGCTCGCGATCCAGTCGAGAATCGCTGCGCTGCGCTCCGGGTACAGCGGCGCCTCCAGGACCACCAGGCCCGCCTCTTGTTCGATCACCATGGTATTGTGCGAGGGTCCCCTGATAAACCACACACCAGTAGCGACCTCGCTGGGTTCGCTGGGCGCTACGGTTCGCTGATACTTGTCGATCGGCAATCCCACGGCAGCCATTCCCTGGTGGAATTGATGGCTTTTTGCGCCCCACAGCGCTTCTACTTCCACGTACATCGGCTGGGCGTCTGGGGGAAACACAAACAGGTCGGCAGCGAGTTCGGGATTGACTGCGATGTCGCTGCGGTATTCCTCATGGGTTAGCATGGAATTGACCAGGACAAAAACACTGTCGGGCAACATCAAGCCATCACGGTTTTGCCAGCGGTGAAAATGGACTTCCACTGCGGTGTCGCGCTCCAGATGATAATTGGCCATGGTGGATAGCTTGCTGAGGCGCCCCGTACTGGGATTGATCCACAGCGTGATGGGATGAGCGCTATCCTCGACCTCCATGAGTTCGTGAACCACCCCGTCGTGCAATCCGACGCCGGCCTCGCTGGCAATGGTTGGAGCGGCCAGGATCTGCTGGTAGATGAGATGGGGGTTGGTCAACATCATATGCTTGCGCGTCGAGCCCCAGCGTGCTGATGGCATCTCCGCCGTGGAGACACCGAATACGCTGTCGACGCCGTCGATGTAGCCGAGATTCCCGGAGATGATTTCGCTGTAGGAATACGTTCTTTCGCCAAAGGTCCGACGGTAATCTCGGTCAACACGAAATCGGTCGCCGACGATATCGTAGCTCACGTCGTTCCCAAAAGAGGCCTGCACGACTGCTGACCCGTAGGCGGATACGTTTGCGCCAAACGTCGCATCGAAACCCGATATCGTGTACGAAAAGCTGGCCAGGCCTTCGAGCGCTTCCTGTCCGCCGACACCGATCAGGGCTTTTTGCAAGGTCGTGAGATTGGGGGAAAGCTCTCCTGGCAAGCCCGGCTCGCCCTGTGGTCCTTCACAGGCGATGGTCAGGAGCAACCCTGCAGTCAGGCAGACGTGAGTAAGGGGGATATGAACGGCAGGTGTAGGCATTAAGCTCATAATTATTGTCCCGATCAGGCCGGACTATTTAGTAGGTAAATGTACAGTTCGTGATTGGCTTGAGCACATCTTCTAGCACGTATAGGTGGTAGCTCTGGCCCCGGACAAGGGCGGGAGGTTCGCCCGTGCTCGGAATGGTCTGCGAAGCCCCGGGAGGACAAGACCCGTAGCGCAGGCCAGAGGCCACGGGCTGGTCGCTCGGGCTCACCTGGAGGAGCCAGAGGGTTCCCTCGGGTACATGATTGGGCGGCGTGCGGGGGTTTGACGAGTCCTCGTTCATCACGTAGACATATCGCGCGCCTTTATTATCGGTCCAGGTCAGGGTGCCGTCCTGGTTGACGCCTTGCCCCTCTTCACAAGGTGTCGGCTCCTCGTTGAGGATCGCATCGATAAACCCACCACCGAGCGGTTCCATATTATTGATTTCTTCCTGGGTTACGCCGCGGCGTTCCAGATCGGCCCGGAAGAAAGCCTGCATCCTCGCCACATCGGTCGTGGGCATTCCAGTGTGGTCGCGATCGAATCCATTGTTGTCCTGGGACGGATAATGGCCCAGCATTTGCGAGGCCAATTGCCCACCCATGATGGCCGCACCGCGGCTATCGAGAGCATCGGTCCATATGCCCTCCATCTCGATATCCCACTGGGACGGCGCGGCAAGTATCGATGACGAATGGCAACACACGCACCCGGTCGAGCGCAGCTGATCGGTCACCCACGCCAGCTCAGTCATGAAATCCTGATCTTGCAACCTGGGATCGGTGGGACTGGGCAGCCCTTTGGGTTCTGCTGGCCAATAGGGACGCTGCGTCCTCACCACATCGCAGGAAGCATATTGCTCAAACCTCTTGCCCTCTTCGGTGGCTCCCGAGATATGGACATTGGTGCAGACCTTCCCGGTCGGGGAATCGGTTGTGTCACCCGGCAGGGGATCCCGACAATCGAGATAGGGTGGGATGCTCACGTTGGGCAGCGGGTCACCTGTGGGATCACCGACACTGGTGCACTCAACCTGTTCGCTATCGCTACATGAAATTGCCAACGTACTGAGTAATATCAAAACAATGGTGCATACTCTGTCGATCATGAGATTCGCTCCCGACGGTTCGTGGCGGCAATAAATCAATGACTCTGAAGCCTCGCGCCTTTTGACGCACATCCTGAACACAGGAGACTCATCGAGTCAAGGAATGCCAAACCCCGGTTCAGGGAATGCAAACCCCGGTTCAGGGAATGCAAACCCGGTTCAGGGAATGCAAACCCGGTTCAGGGAATGCAAACCCCGGTTGCGAGAGCAAGACTTGAATCCCAGCCCTCGTACACTGGCCGCGGATCTCGGCAAAGCCAAAAAAATCCACGGTCGTCGTACCTGAACTCCGGTCGAAGATGACCGCTTCGTCGTGGTGGTTCGGTGGTCGGATTGAGCCGGATGTCGCCGAGTAGACTGTGCAGGATTCAGTTATCGCCGGACTCGAGCTCGGCGAGCTACACCTGTCCGGCTGGCGATCTAGGGACAGAATATCGGCTCTGCCATCGCGGGTTGAACTGGCACGAGTAAGAGCTGAACCTATGAGTATACAGCGGCCTGATCGCGGCGGGCGTCGAGATGGCGAATTTCGAGTTCCACCCGGCTCTGACCGCGCCAGACGTTGAGTGTGGGGGCAAACGCCGCGTCGATCATGGCGCCCGAGCCGGGGTCTTTTTCTCCCAATCCAAAGGCGATTCCCCAGCGAGTGGCACCGTGCTGGTCTTCCACTTCGAGTTTGAGATGGGAGCCGTCTCCCACTCGCTGGCTTTTGCGCACCCGTATGCCGCGACAGATGAGCAGGGGCTCCTCGTTGCCCCGGCCGAACGGAGCCAGACTACCCAGTTCGCGGCACAGCCGGATATCGACGTCGGCGAGCGCGACTTCGGCGTCGAGCCATCCGGACACCGTGGCAATTCCGTCGGCGCGGCTGGCCACGGCCTGTTGAATTGCCTGGCGCAGCTCATCGACCTGGTTGGATCGCACAGTGAGACCACCGGCACCGGCGTGGCCGCCGAAACGCTCGAGCAACTCCGAGCAGTCGTGGAGCACGTCGTACAGGTTGATGCCGCCCCAGCTTCGGCCCGAGCCGCGGCCCGAGCCGCGCTCGGGATCGATGGCGATGACAAAGGCCGGCCGCTGCCACATCTCGACCAGTTTGGCCGCCACAATGCCCGTGACGCCGCTCGGCCAGCCCTGTCCGGCGACCACGACTGCGGGTCCGGGATCGCTCTCGCCGAGCATTTCGAGAGCCTGCTCGAGCACCGTGATCTGTGCGGCCCGGCGCTCTTCGTTTTCGTGCTCGAGGCGTTCGGCCCATTGGGCAGCCGCGCTGTGGTCCGGGGCCAGAAGAAGGGCCAGAGCTGGCTCGGCGTCCCCCATGCGACCCGGAGCATTGAGTCGCGGAGCCAGTTTCCAGCCGATGGTGCGCTCGTCGACCCGACGGTCGGGGGCGACCCCGGCGACCTGCAGTAGTGCCGACACTCCGGGCCGCAAGCGGCGCGACAGCCAGCCCAATCCAGCTGCGGTCAGAATGCGATTTTCCCCGCGCAGCGGGACCAGATCGGCCACCGTGCCCAGCGCGACCAGATCGAGTAATTCGCGCAGGTCGGGGTCGGGCCGGGTTGCGAAAAAATTGCTGTTTCTGAGTTCGGTGCGCAGCGCGGCCATCAGATAAAATGACAATCCGACCGAGGCCATATCGCGAAATGGAAAGGTCGAATCGGGCCGGAACGGATTGACCAAAGCCAGCGCGGGATGGTGTTGGTCGTGCGACGGCACGGTGTGGTGATCGACCACGATGACGTCCATCTCGCGCTCGACCGCCCGTTCGATGGCGTCGATATCGCTGGTTCCGCAGTCCCCCGTGATGACGAGTTTGCAGCCACTTCCGGCAAAGAAATCCGCATCGGCGCAGCCGAACCCGTACCCCGCATCGCGGCGCGCCACCCTGGGCACGACCGATGCGCCCAGCTGGCGCAGATAGGTGGTCATCAGTGCAGCCGTGGTGACGCCGTCGACGTCGTAGTCACCAAACACGCCAATGCGCTGCCCAGCACGGATTGCATCGGCCAGCCGGGCCACAGCATCGGGAAGCCCGGCCAGCCCACTCGGCCGGCGCAGGTGGCCCAGGCGTGGTGTCAGATATGAACGCGCCTGATCGGCTTCATCGATACCGCGAGCGGCCAGACAGCGTGCGGTCACCGGACTGACCCCCAGCGCGCCGGCCAGACGCCCTACTGTGCTTGGATCAACCGTGCGGACTTTCCAGGTACCATCCACGCTCCGCAGACTAGCAGACAGCAGTGACATCGAAGCAGAAACCACCGGCGACATCATTCAAGTTCCATTATTTTCGCGTAGTTGAGCAGCACCAACCACCTTGTACACCGCTCGCATGTTCAGTGGTATGGCCGACCGCCACGGCCGTGAAGCTGGACCTGGATCGCGACGTGGTAGGCTCCAGTGCCCGCATTCTAACTCGAGCCCATTTCAAAAATCGTCAATCGCGTCAGGCCGATCGCCGAGACGGCCTGACATCTGGTAACTGCGCAGGCATCGGAGCTGTGTAGGCATCAGAGCTGCGCAGCACCCACGCTACGCAATAGGGCGAATGCTACGCCATGGGGCCTGGCCTTCTGCCTAAGTGGCCGATTCCACAAGAACGAGTACCGTGGCATACCCCATGCAATGTCTCCGATTACACAACGCAACACCAACGACAACCAGCCAAAGCAACACAAGTGATACCCATGATCAAACAACTCGGAACCCGTCTGGCTCTCGCGATTTTCCTTTTTGCTGCTCTCGGTGTCGGCTGCTCACTCGGCAGCAATCAAGCAGTTCGCGGAGAGAGTCCGCATGTATCGCAGAAAGCGGCAGCAGCTGGCCCACGGTGCGTGACCCCAGAGCACTCGGATGGCGTTCGCGGCGCGATGCACCACGACAAGGCCAAGGTCGCCAAGGCGTCGAACGATTGCCCCGAGCATGCCCATCGGGCTGTGCGCGGCGAGATGCACCATTCGCAGAAATAGGCCGCCCTTACCAGTTCGGGGTCGATGGAAGACTACCGACATGGCACCATGTCAACCTGGCGCCAGAGTAGACTCCGAGCGGGATAAAGGGCAGAGCCGTGGCCGGACCTACAGATCGCGAAGGCGGCACCGCACCGACCTTCGGCCCGAAGTCTCGGCAACCGCCATCGGCATTGGATTCGGTACAGGCGCCCGCAATCCGTATCGGCGCTCGGCATTGGATTCGGCAACCGCCATCAGCCATTGGGTTCGGCACCGTCCGCGCCGTCGGATTCAGTATCGGCGCTCGGTATCGGATTCGGCAACCGTCATCAGCCACTGGATTTGGCCTCGTCCGCGCCGTCGGATTCAGTATCGGCGCTCGGTATCGGATTCGGCAACCGCCATCAGCCATTGGGTTCGGCACCGTCCGCGCCGTCGGATTCGCCATGGGCCGTCGGCAGCGGACTCGCTATCGGGACTCGGCATAGCACACAGGCGTAGATATCGGTATCGGCATCGGTCACCGGCATCAGCGTCGGCGTAGGTATCGGTATCGGGCACCGGAATCAGCACAGGTATCGGTATCGTTCATGCGCATTGCCATGGCCTGCCGATGGTTCCTTGCTACGGGCAAGGCCGACCGATGGGCTCTACTCCCCGGCCAGTGGATAGCTCGGACGGATATCCACCGGGATGTCACCCAGCCGGGCGAGGGTTCTTTCGATAATCGGCGTCGGTTTGCCGTATCTGGCCAGAGCAGCGTCTACTGCCGGCTTGTCTCCGTTGTGCTGCCACAAGCACATTTCGCGGACCAGAGCTGTGATCGACGCGGGAAAGGTGTCCAGATTGACCGTGAACAACCCACTGGCCGGATCAAAGGTCACTGCATTGGCCTCGAGATAATAATTGATCTGCAGGGCCGCACCCTGACCGTGTGCCTCGGTGATACCAAAGCGCACACTGCGAAAGAGCCCGGCAAAATAGGTAACCAGCACGCGGTCGCGCAGCTCTCTGGCCAGATGGCCCTGGTCGATCATATATAGAATATTATAGACACCCATCGCGTCGGCCTTGCCCTCTTCAATGGCCGAATAACTGGCTGCCAGAGCACTCTTGACCTCGCCCTGCCCGGGATCGTTGTTGACAAACGCCGGCCCCAGACTGTGCGAGAGCTCGTGAAACAGGGTATCCAGAAAAAACCCATCTGCATCGAGCCACTGCTGTTGCGCGCCGGTGATCACCCGCTCGCCGACCGGCTTCATGATAGCGGCAAATTTGGCCTTGAGAACATTGCGCAGAATGACCTTCTTGGCGCCCTTTTCGGTACGCACCCGCTCGTCGTTGGGTAGATTAAACGCAACGGCGTGCACCGAAGAACGCGCGTCGCCCGCCGAAAAGACCAGGTCGACCACGCGAATCGGGCTCTCTGCCCCGCGCTGCGTCTTTACCTGGTCGGGAACCGGCAGATTCTGCTCCATGGCCGGCAAGAGTGCCTTAAACTTGGCCAGAGCCGATGAAGCTCTGGGATCGACCACGGTGACATAGGACTCGAACGAAGCCTTGAAACCCATCAGCTCGTCCTCGTAGGTCTCGTACGGTCCGATGGTGATCTCGACCGGGCTGTCGAGATCCATCCAGTCCTTGTCGGACTGATAATAGTCGTTGGAGGCAAAGGCAGCGGCCCGCGAACGCAGAAACGCAGCCAGGGTGGCATTCTCGGTAAGCGCCGCAGCCTGCGCAAGCGTTTCAGCTGCCGGCACCAGCCACTCGGCATAGGCCTGGCTGTACGGAACCGCCACGAGTTTGTCGCCCTCGCGCTTCACCACCGTGTACGGGCTGGTCAGGGACTGTTTATCCCCGGGATGGGCTTCGAGGTAGGCCCGAAAGTCCTCCGCAGTGAGATCTTCGGGATAAAACCCCGCTCCTGCTGGCCGCTTGTGATCGACAGCAAAAGCCGCATTGTTGTCCTGCCGGTCCCAGGGTCCCCGCATGATGCGAAAGTATTCGTGGCGAAGCATACCCAGCCGGCTGGTATCGGCCGCCAACTTCTCGGCCAGCGACGGATTGCCGGCGTAGGCCTGGCGATCGAAAATAGGCTCCATTAGCCGAGACGCCTCGATCAGCGCATCGAGGGCTTTCCGCTCCCGCTCGGGCAAGCTCGACACATCGGCAGTGACAACAATCGGGACAAACTGCGCGATCTTTTGCTCGAGCTCGGCCACGAGATCTTGTCCGGCATTGGTCGTGTCCCGCGGTGCGGCTTCTCTCTCTGGCATTTGGTTCTCCTTTGCCGGCAAAGAGCCCTTACATGCACCGAGCACCAGCACGGCGAATAGGGCCAAAACTCGCAGTCTCAACATGGCGAGGCATTCTGGCACAACGCTACACAGGTGTACATGCGGCGAGGCACGACAAGGACGACGCCCCTGGGCACGCCGGATCGCCTCGCCACCGCCATCGAAAAGACTCGATGGCAAATCCGCTCACAGATCAATGCCGGGATTAAACGTCAAATCGCGATCGAGTTCGATCTGCACCGTGCGGTTGCGATTCAGCCTGACCCGCTCGGTACGAGGCCGGTACCCCGGGGCCGAAACGGTGATGCGGTGGGTGCCAGCGTCGAGAACAAATGCTCTGCCCTTCCTGGTCTTACCGTCGATCCTGACCTTAAAATCGACACCGCTCGGCTTTATGCGCAATTTGAGCGTATATTGCGATTGCGCGGCCTCGACATCCGCCATCACCGGGTCGGGCTCCATGATTATCTCATCTTCGTCACCTTCACCTTCAGACTGCTCGACCGGGTCGGGCTCTCCGCTCTCGCTCTTGTCCATTGTTGCGGACGCCGGCGGCCGGACATCTGCATTGGTGCTTGGGGGTAGGACCTTGTCGGCCGAGAGGGGGCCACCGAGCTGCGAGGGGGTCCGTTCGGTGGCCGAACCGCTCTCCTCAGGGTCGTCTGTATCCGTTGCGGATGCTCTATCGGCGACACTGCCCGAGGAGACCACGGTCGTGGGCGGCACGACCCGTTCGCTGTTGTTGAGCCCGCGCACAGCGACAAGCGCCAGGCCCATGCCAAACAGAACTCCCGCAACTGCGCCGAGAATCCAGCGAATGGGCGATCGCTTCGCCGGTCGAGTGGTCCGGGCTGGCGGGTGAGAGCGGATCGCTCGAGGCCCGCGCCGCTCGTTCCGATGATTGGAATCGTCCAGAACTGGCGACCCGGACCGAGACATTGGAACCATCTGCGCGGCCGACTCGCCCAGGGTCGAGGAATGGGTCAACCCGGCCACAGATGAGTGGCCGCCCACCGGCGTTTTCCCCTTGCCGGTTGGGCGCGGCAAGGGAACCGGAGGGCGGTCGGCTCGCTCTGCCGCTCTCTCAGTCGTGGTGGCAGCGTTTTTGTTTTCCGCGAAATCGCGGTCGAGCGCCTCGCGCAACTGGTCCATCGACTGGTAGCGGCTATCGGGCTTCTTTTCGAGTAGCCGGAGAAGGATGCGGGCGAGTTCGGGATGGATGGCCAGATTGTGCTGGCGCGGCGGATCCACCGGCCGGTGCAGATGGGCGCCAATGACCTCGCCCACCCCCTGGGCCACGAACGGCGGTCGGCCACACATCATCTCGTACAAAATGCAGCCGAGTGCATACTGGTCGGCTCGATGATCGATCACACCGGCGCCGCTGCACTGTTCGGGCGCCATGTAGGTCGGTGTTCCCATGACAGCACCACTGCGCGTGGTGCTGAGCATGCCGTCGCCTGTGTCGAAGAGCTTGGCGAGGCCAAAGTCGAGTACTTTGGTCCGTTCGCCGCCAGGGATATCGGGATCCGATACGAGAAATATATTGTCGGGCTTGAGGTCGCGGTGGATCACGCCTTCCCGATGTGCTGCCCCGACCGCACCGGCTACACTGCGAATGACCGGCACCGCCTCGTCGGCTCGAAAGATGCGGCGCGCGCGTATGCGTTGCTTGAGAGTGTCACCGTCCAGAAACTCCATGATGAAATAGGCGCGCTTGCCGACGTAGCCGTAGTCGAAAATCTCGACAATACCGGGATGTCGGATCTTGGTGGTCACCCTGGCTTCGTCGAAAAAGCGCTTGACCACATTGTCCTTCCCGGACACTGTCTCGCGCAGCACTTTGATTGCTGCGATCTTGCCGATGAGCTTGTGCTCGGCACGGTAGACCACCCCCATGCCACCGGTCGCGACCTGGGCGACGATTCTGTAGTTTCCAACAACCTCACCGAGCATGATCACCGTAAGTGTACACCATCACGCGCGGCCAGACTTGCCCCACGTCGATAACCGATGACAGTGCCTATCAGGCACGTCATCGACCGTACTCGCCCAAGGTGTCCATCCCCTGGACGTGCTGTCGAGAGCGAGCGGTGATCCAGTAAACGCTGCAATACCAGTAACCTCCCCTGGCGCTCGACGATCGAGCACAAAGCGGCCTTCCAAAAACGAGACACGGTGTTGCAGTCCATGCTGAAGCAATCGAGCGATACAGTATCAGCGGAATACACCGACATTGTGCGCAATGGCAGGAGCAGTGTGGATCACTCGGCCCGATCAGCCCCAGCCTCGGTCCGGCCCAATACACGTATGTTGTGGAGGGCATCGTGGTTTTCCGGGTCCAGTGCCAGGGCTTTCTCGAACGCAGCGCGGGCCGCCTTGCGGTCTCCCCGGCGCAGTTTGGCGACACCGCGCAAATAGTACAAGCCGGCGTGATCAGGCTGGACTTTGAGCCCTCGAGCGATGTGCTGCAAGGCCATTTCGGGATGGCCGGCGGCGGACAGGGCAAGGGCGAAGTTGTAGCGAAGGCGGGCACTCTTTGGCTGCTTGGTGACCGCGCGGCGAAGATGCCTGACCGCCTCGACATAGCGCCCCTGGCGATACGCGATGACCCCCAGATTGTTGTAGACCCGGTCGAGATGCCGGGGCAGGCGCATCGCTGCCTGCCGGTACACCTGTTTGGCCGCGCGATCGTCGCCCAGCCGGACGTAGGCGCCGCCGAGCAAAAAATACGGCCGGGGATCGCTCGGCGCGATGTCGAGCATGCGGCGGTAGGCGTCGACCGCTTTGCCCATCTGGCCGTTTTTTTGGTAGAGATCGCCGAGGAATTTCTGCGCCTGCAGGTTGTCGGGGTGGTCGCCGAGCAGCGCCTCGTAGACCCGAATGGCATCGGAAATACGGCCCTCGGCGGCATAGGCCGCGGCCAGGTCGAGCCGGCTTTGCACGTCGTCCGGGGCGAGGCGAACCACCTCTTCGAGTTCGTCGGCGAGGTCGCTGATCTTGCCACGAGCGGCGTAAATCAGGACCAGAACTCGACGCGCGCCGATATGGTCGGGGTCGCGTGCGACGACCAGATCGAGCTCGGCCTGGGACGGGCCGGCATCGCCGTCTTGCCACAGTACTTCGCCGTATTCGTAGCGCCGGGCGAGATCCCACGGGCGCGCCGCGATGATGTTTTGATAGAGCTCGCGGGCCCGGGCCAGCTTGCCCTGCTCGCGGGCGAGCTTCGCACGGGCAGCGAGGGCGGGATAATAGCGGGGCCACAGCTCGATGGCCCTGTCAAACCGGGCGCGGGCCAGCTCGGGTTTGTCCAGGAGCAAGTACATCTCTCCGACCACGCGCTGGGCCTCGGCCAGTTTGGGATCGATGAACACCGCACGGGTCAGGTCGCGCTTGGCCCGCACCAGGTTGGGCGCGCGCCCGATGCCGACCAGGGCGGCAAGCCCGCGGCCCATAAGCGTGAAGGCGTAGAAATCCTCGGTCGGCACTCGAGCCAGGGCGTCGCCGGCGCGCTCGGCGACCGCGATGCCAGCACTGTGAGCCAGCTGGCCGATGGCGGTTCCAACCATGGTGTGGACCTCGGCAAAATCACCGCGCGCCTGAAAGGTCTCGACTGGCACCGCAGCGCCACTGCTGGGCGTGCCTTCACCCGATCGCACCGCGCCTGCAGAGCCGCTGGCGATCCGCCACAGAGTGACTCCGATCTCGAGTTTCCAGTTGGGACGGTCGACCCAGCCGGTGAATATCCATCTAGCGCCGGTCTCGGCGGCAAATGCGGCCACCGATTCGGCCTCGTCCGGGCCTTCCGGCGAGGGCTGCGCAGCGGAGTTTTCGCCGGGCGAAGCGGCCGGGTTGGCGTTCGGGCTGGCTGGCACGACCAATGGTCCGTAGACCGGTCTCAGACCGATGTGATGTTCGACTTTTTCGGCCAGGACGAATGGAACTGCCGCGCGCAGCCAGGCAATGCTGCGATACGGCGATCGATTCTCGAACGGAAGCACGCCAAACCCGGGTGGAGCAGGGGGAATGGGCCGAGCTCGGTACGGAGTCGAGGCCGGGCTCGCCTGTCCATCTGGGTTAGCCTGGGCCCAAACGGGCACCGAATTTGGCACCAAACTCGAAAATGTGGCCAGCAACACGCCAATCAGCACAAAAACGGCCAGTCGCATACCCAAGTTGACCAGCGGCGCGACACGTTTCATACAATATGTAGCTTTGGCCAGCGCAACCGCAAAGGCAACCCCACGTCACAAGATGCCCAAGCCTTTGCGGCGTTTTTCCATCTGGCGTGTGTTTGCCCTGCTCGTGGTCTACGGGATGTTCGCTGCCGGCGGTCTGGTCTATTACGCGGTGTTTGAATACGCGCGCGACCTGCCACAAAATCTCAATACAGCCATCGACTATCGGCCCGATCGCGCGACTAGAGTATTTTCGGCCGACGGCGAATTGATCGGCGAATTCTACCTGAAAAAACGCATCGTGGTCGCGCCCGAGCGTATCCCGGAACACGTCAAAAACGCATTTGTCGCCGCCGAAGACGGGCGGTTCTGGCAGCATCCGGGATTCGACCTGATCGGCATTGTACGCGCGGCGTACACCAATTACCGCAGCGGAGCGACCCGGCAGGGGGCATCGACCATCACCCAGCAGGTCACCCGTATGCTCATGCTCTCTGCCGAGCGCACCTATTCCCGCAAGATCAAGGAGCTCATTCTATCGGTGCGGGTCGAGCGAGAACTGAGCAAGGCGGATATTCTGCACATCTATGTGAACCACGTGTATCTGGGCAGCGGCGCGTACGGCGTGCAGGCCGGGGCCGAGGTGTACTTCGGCAAAGTCGTCGATCACCTGACCGTGGCCGAGGCGGCGCTTCTGGCCGGTCTGGTCCAGGCACCCACGCGCTACTCACCCAAACACAATATGAGCGCGGCGCGAGCGCGACAGCGTTATGTGCTCGGCCGCATGCTCGCCGACGGATATATCGATCGGCGAGCACACGCGGCAGCCCTTGCCGAACCGCTCGCACTGGTGCACCGCAAAGTGCAGCTCAACCACGTGGCTGCGCCGTACTTTGTCGAGCTGATCCGACGCTGGGCAACTCGCCGCTATGGTTACCGCAGCGTGTTTTACGGCGGGCTGCGCATCTACACGACGCTGGCTAGCAAGATGCAGCACAGTGCCGAGCGGGCGCTGCGAAATGGCCTGCGCGCTCTCGATCGCCGGATCGGGTTTCGCGGCCCGATCGGCCACCTCGAAGGCACTGCCCGGGCCGAATTTCGCGCCGGCCCGCCCCGGCCCTATGTCGAAGGCGTGGCCGGATTGGCCCGAAGTGGCGGCAAGCGCCTGCAGCCCGAGGTGACCTATGTCGGGTTGGTTGTCGCTCTTCCCGCCCAGGGCGGCGTAGTGGTCGATCTCGGTCCTGAACAGCGCCCGCTGATTGCGGCCGACGCCCTCATGCTCCGGCGCTGGCGCGGACTCCGGCAGCGCCAAGACGGAGCACCGGGCACCACGCCGACCCGCCTGCGCCCGGGCGACCTGTTGCCGGTCAAACTCGCCCCCGGGTCGGAAAACTCCGCGCGGCGCGGTGTCGTGCTCGCTCAGGTGCCAGATGTCCAGGCTGCACTTGTGGCCATCGAGCCGCATACAGGCCGGGTCTTGTCCATGGTCGGCGGATACGATTACGGCCGCAGTCAGTTCAATCGAGTCACCCAGGCCCGCCGCCAGATCGGCTCGGCGATCAAGCCCTTCATCTATGCCACCGCGATGGACCGGGGCATGAGCCATCTCGACGTCGTGGTCGATTCTCCCGTATCAGTATCCACAGCTGCCGGCTGGTGGTCGCCCAAGAACTACAATGACAAATACCTGGGTCCGATCACCCTGCGAACCGCACTGGCCAAATCGCTCAATACAGTCAGCGTGCGACTCCTCATGCGCATGGGCGTAGATCGGCTGATCGAAACCCTGCGCGCAGTGGGCATCCGATCGTCTATTCCGCGCCACATATCCATTGCCCTCGGCACGCCCGACCTGACCCTGCTCGAAGTGGCAGCTGGCTACTCGGCTCTTGCCAATGGCGGGCTGCGCGTCGACCCCCGATTCGTCGATCTGGTCGCCGACGACAGCGGTCACATTATCGACGACTATCGCAACAGCGGGCCGCACGTCCAGGCGATCACCCCGCAACTGGCCTATCTCACCACCAATCTCATGGAGACGGTCGTTGCGCGCGGCACCGGCCGGCGGGCCCAGGCACTCGGCCGGCCGGTAGCCGGCAAGACCGGGACCTCGACCGAACACCGCGATGCCTGGTTTTTCGGCTACACCACCGAATTGTTGGCCGGCGTGTGGGTCGGACGCGACGATTTTACCCCCATCGGGGCCAAGGCCACGGGAGGAAGCGCAGCATTGCCCATCTGGCTCGAGTTCATGCAGGCAGCTCATCCCGATACGCTGCCGCGCAGATTTCCATCGCCAGATGACATCGTGTGGGTGCGGGCAGACGAGCGGTCGGGCAAACTGATGCCACCGGCATCCCAGTTGGCGGTGTGGGTGCCGTTTCTCCGTGGGACCACGCCCCAGCGCTTCACTCCGGGGATCGGCACTCTGCGTTTTCAAGATACGCCCGAGTTTCCTCTGGGCAGATACGGAAACTAACCGAGTACAAGGGATCAGCAGATGAACGGTTGTGCGACAAAGTCAGATCGATGTGACGTCGGGCCGATTTCCGAACGAGACATCGGTCATTTTACTGTGCGGTTGTTCTGGCCCGCCACAGATCACTCCGGACCCCGGGGGCTCGGTTTCCACGCTTTCGACGCCGGTGCGGGATGCCGCGCGAGAATCCACCACGATGCGCAGAAAAACGGCAAGCCATCGAACGCAATACAGTCTCTTCTTTTTTGGGGCACATATCGTCGGGGAACTGAGCGGGTTGGGAGTGGTTTCGTGCCCCACTGCTTGACGGAGCAGAGAATCGCTTTGTAAAACCAACGGCCTAGGCCGGGAATCGTCCCGGCTGGGTCATGCTATCCCATCCACTCTCCGGCCGCTGACCGAGGGCCGAGAGTGATCGCTAAAAGAGGCGAAAGACGACATGTTGGACTGGTTATCTGAAGTATTCCAGACGGGCGGGCCATTCTTTATCGTCAATACGTTCTTCCTCGCGGTCGTCCTGGCCATCATTGTCGAGCGCGCCATATACTTTCTCGGCCGCGGCCATATCAACGCCAAGGCGTTCCTCGAGCAGATCAAACGGCTGCTCGCGTCGAACAACATCGACCGGGCCAAGAAACTCTGTGACGCCACCACCGCGCCGATCGCGCGGGTCGCCAAGTCCGGGCTCAATCGAATTCACCGCGGAGAAGCCGCCGTAGCTCAGGCCATGGAGGAGACCATGGTCGACGTCACCCCCGAGGTCAAGACCCGGGTGGCGGCCCTGTGGTCTATGGCCAACATTGTGACTCTGACCGGTCTGCTCGGCACGATTACCGGTCTCATCAACACCTTTTCGGCGGTGGCCGAGGCCAATCCGGCCGACCGGCAGCGCAATCTATCGCTGGGCATCTCGGAAGCCATGTACAACACCGCCTACGGACTGAGCATCGCGCTCATCTGCATGGTGGCCCACCTAGTCCTGTCCGCCGCCATGAAGAAAGTCATCGGCGATCTGGAATCGTTCTCGCTCCGCCTGGAGAACATGCTGGGCGAGGGCAGTGGGGCGAGCAGTCGCAGCTCGACCAGTCGCGAGTGATGGCCAGACGATCGAAAAACCGGCTGCCCGGTCGCTCGGCCCGGCCGGAACTCCGCGCGGTATCAAACGCCGGGGTCCGGCAGCGCCAGAAGGGTGGAGTATGAACGCGGCCCAAGTGCGCTCCAAGGCCAGGCTGGCCATGAAGCGGCGGGCAGAGGAGATCGAACAGGAAGAGATCGAGGGCGGTGAGATCAACCTCATCCCGTATCTGGATATCGTCACCAACCTCATGCTCTTTCTTCTGGCTTCGATCTCTTCGGGCCTGATCCTGGGCCAGCTCAATACCACCCTGCCCGATCAGGGACCGCCGCAGTCGGCGATGAAACAGAGCGATCCCAACCAGGATCCCAACCAGAAACCACTGCAGCTCATTGTCGCGGTCACCAAGAGCGAGCTTTACGTCACTTCCCGAACTGGTCTCGAGGGCGGCGAGCCGGGTCGGCCGTTTGTGAACCCCAGGGCAAAAATTCCCCGCGGACCCGATGTCGGGGACAAACATCCCATCCCCAGCTTCGACTACAGACGGCTCAACGACGCACTGGTCGAGATTGCGGCCAGGCGCTGGAAGAACCGAAAGCGTCTCTTACCCACCTTCCAGGTCTTTCTCGTAGTCGACAACGAGATTCCCTACGGCACCATTGTCGCGGTCATGGACGCGCTGCGCTGCAAGTTGCCCGCTGAAGAAGCCGCCCAGGTATGTCTGTTTCCATCGGATGAGGAGGCGATCAAGAGCGCTCCCGAGCCCGAGGATATGCTGAGCAACATATACGATCCCGAGCGGGTCAGCTACGATCCCGAACGACACGCCCTGTTCCACGACATCATCTTCTCGAGACTCTGATAGCAATGATCACGCAGCGCCAGGCCAGATCCCTCATTCGCAAGGCGGTCAAACGAGTCCCCGAGGGCGAGGAGATCCGCCATCTCAACATCATGCCGATGATGGACATCATGACCATCCTTCTGGTCGCATTCATCTTCCAGGCGGCGGTTGGCGCTGCTGCGGTCAATGCAGCCAGTGTCGATCTGCCCAGTTCGGTGACCCAGGAGCCCATGCCCGAGGGCGCCTCCATCATCATTATTTCCCGCGAGGCGATCAGCGTCGAGGACCAGCAGATCGTGGCAGTGCACAACGGCGAGGTCGATCCATCCAAGCTCGAAGGCGGCGCCCTCGGCGTCAAGATTCCCGCCTTGACCAAGTTTCTCTCGGCGTGGAGAAAGAGCTACGAGGATGAATTGCGAGCCAAGGGCAAACCCCTGCCCAACGTGCCAGAGCTCATGATCATCGCTGATCGGACCATTCCATTTCGGTTGCTGTGGCAGGTCATCTACAGCGCCACGCGCCGAGAGGCCGGCTATAAACGCTTTCGCATGATCGTACTCAAGCGGGAATGATCGTTCCGGCGGTTTTGTGACATGGTGCAGCATTGCCCGTGGCTGTGGCGCCGGTCGATCAGCCGTCATATACTTGCGCCATGGGTTTCGTCGGTGAACGCAAAGCTCTCGCCGCCGCCATTTTGGCATTCTACATGCTGCTCTATCTGATCGCCGCTCTGCTCGGTCCGCCCGGGGACGGGTTCCGACCATTTTTGAGTGCGATGGGATTGCTCTATGGAACGGCATTTTTCGCCCTGGTGGCCGGTTATTTTTGGGCTCGGTGGTTCGCCATTGGCCTCGGTATCTACGGCCTGATCCTGGGCGTCATGGCGGTCTGGCAGGTCGGTCCGGTTCCCGAGATCCTATTTCTGGGCGGAACTCACGGTCTGATCTCGCTGGCCCTGTGGGGAGACAAGGTAGCCACCCACTACGACGGACGCACCGAGTGGCGGTCCCGCTTCCACATGGACGAGAATGCCACCCGGCGGCTGGGCAAGGCAGTCATCCGGGTCGGAATCAGCCTGCCCATCCTCATCGCCTATGGCCTGGCACCGCGCGACAGCATGGTTGATACACTCGTCTGCGCCGCAGCCGTGGGCCTGGTCGGAGTGGGAGTATGGGGCTTCCTGCGCCTGCGCACCTGGGGACTCGTGGTCATGATCTGCGGCGCTGCCGCCGTACTGGGCACCATTGGCATCACCGAGCAGTTGGTCGCCCTGGGCCGCAATACTGCACTGGACCTCTCCTTGAACGGTACCCTTGGAGCTGTCGTGCTGCTTCTGGCCGCTTTGCCATTTGCCGGCCCAATCGCGCGTTATGTGCGTTCCTGACCGCTCCGGAGTGATCGCTGCGCGTGGCGGTCTGCTCCGGCCGTCGGTTTGACGCAGTTCTGCCAGGGCGCTACCCTGCCCTCTGTGATGAGGTCTGCGACAGTCATCCTCGCCGTGGTTTTTGCACTGGGCGCAATCACTGCCGAAGCTGGATGTGCCCATCCGTACAGCGGTAAGCCCGAAAAGCTCAAAAAACCGCGCAAAAAGAGAAAACCCGAATCTGCTCAGCAAGCGGAGAATGCAGAAGCTCCTGTGCTCGACGAGAAATGCCGAACCAATTTCTTCGCCGATAACAGTCGAGTTCGGCGCCGGACTCGGACCAGCCGCCAGCTGACCAGGCAGGCCGAAGAGATTCTGCTCGAAGCCGAGCGACAGGAAGGATCATCGCGCATCACCGCTGTGGGCGATGCACTGGGCAAGCTGCGCAACGCGCTCCAGGCCGATCCCTACAGTGCCGAAGCCACCTATCGAATGGCGGCGGCATACGCCAGCGTCGGCAAGAAAGGCTGCGCGGTGGCGCTGCTTCAGCGACTCAACGACCTCACCAAAATGCCCGCGGCGGAAGCATCGGCAGAACGGGCGATCAATCGCGCTCTGCGCGACCAGAGTTTCGATCTGTTCCGCAAGGACGCCGACCAGGCATTGGGCCGATGATGAACCACCGGCACGGGAAGACCAACCGCGGCGTCGCATGGCTGTTTGTCGCCGCGCTCTTTGTCTTGTGTGATTGCCAGCAGAATCTCGAGGTCAAGCCGCCTCCAGCGCCCCGGCGTCCCAAGGCGATCAAGGCCAAAAAAACCGTCAAGGCAGACACCCGGCGCGACTGCGAGCCCACCGATCCTCGCTCGCTGCCTCCGTCGGTGGCCTATCCCCAGCGCAGCATCGACGAGTCCAAAAGTCTGGCCAATCAGGGGTTCAATAAGCTGCAACGGGCCGAAGATCCCAATGTTCCGCGCATCGAGCGGGAAGAGCTCATCACCGACGCAGTCGATCTATTCATTACTGCATTGCGGTCCGACCCCTATAATGTCCACGCCACGTACAACCTCGCCGCGGCATACGCGCGCATCGACAGGCCACAATGCTCGATCAATCTGCTCGAACGACTGTTTAACCTGCGCAAACTGCGCAGCCAAAAAGCCGCTGTCGAGCTCAAATTGGACCGCCTGCTGGGTCGCGGCGAGTTTCGCCGCAAGCTCGATCCCGATTTTCGCAAGATGCGCGACATGGCCATCTTTCGCGATCTCGTAAAGAGATTCTGTCCCCCCCTGTCAGCAGACGCGACCTACGAACAGTGCCGGTGAGCTTCATTCAGGGTTATTCTGAGACAACTGTGTAATCGCTGTAATGATGGCGGGACATGTCGGTTGTGATGCGCTGGCAGCGAGTGTCAGGGTCTTGCTTTCAAGTCCCTTTCTGCCGTATGAAAGCTACCAAGTCTTGCAGAAAGGGACACTGTGTTGGTACGCACTTCCAAGCCGATCATGGTGGCGGTCACTGCGGTGGCCACGTTGTTGGTTTCGGGTAATTCTCCCATCTCGGACACCACTGCCCGGGCCCAGGCAAAGGCAACGCCGAAGCCGGCCTGTAACCTCCGCGCATTTCCGCTCGTGCCAGGTGCCGAGTGGGTGTACGAGGCGCGCGAGCTACCGGGCTTGCCCAAGCCCAAGCAGCCGCGGCCCAAGCCGAGACAGCCCGAAAAAGTCATCATCAAAGTGTTGTCGGTAGCGACCGAGGACAAGGTGACGTCGATCGAGCTCGAGGAGAACCTGGGCTACCGAACCTACAAGACCGTTCTCACGTGCGAGCGCGACAAGCTGAATGTTCCACCCGAGAGCATTTACTTTTCCGGTGAGCCGGGTGGCGGTTTGAATATCGAGCTGGGCGAAATCGAACGCACTGGCAACACCTATATGTTTCGAGCTGGCCAGGTGCGCATCCCCGAATGGACCGAGGAAGTAAAGACCACCTTCACGCGCAAACCGGTCGATGGCACCGGTGCTCAGATGGTGAACGGCACCCTCGATCTGCAGCGCGTCGTGCTCATTGGTTTGCCCGAAGACGTCGCCACAGACCTTGGTCAGTACAAGGCCACTCCGGTGCAGGTCGATATGCGCGGCAGTGTTAACATTGAAACCAAGCCCGATCCCTACCTGTTCAACGTGCCGGCCAATACGATCAGCAAGCTGTGGTTCGCCGATGACGTCGGCGTGGTCCAGATCGCCAATTCCAACCTGCACTTTTATCAGCTCACCCAGTACACCCCGGCCGGGGCTCCAGAAACTCCCTGAGCTCCAGCGGCGTTCGGAAAAAATCCCCAATGCCGCTACCATTATTGGGCAAAGCGCACGCAGATTCGGGAAAGACGACCTTTCCCGAATGCGGCTGGCCCGGACTAGCCGCCTGAGGGGCCCACTGCTGCAATGATCAGCTTCAAGTACTGGCCTTCGGGAAATCCGGGTCGGGTTGGGTGATCGCTGCTGGCTCCGCGTATTTCGACAATTTGCACTGTTCGGCTGCTGTGTTGGCCAGCCGAGGCCAGCACGTCCATCAAGTCTGCCAGCGAGATATGGCTCGAGCACGACGCTGAGACCAGCCAGCCGCCGGGTGCGGTCACGTCGAGGGCCATGCGATTGAGTCGGCGATAGGCGTCGAGCGCGCGTGGCCGAGCTTGCTTGCTAGGCGCAAAACTGGGCGGATCGACGATGACAAGGCCATAGCGCTCGCCGTGCGACAACGCGCTGGCCAGATACGTAAAACAGTCTGCAGTGACAAACCGATGGTGAGCTGATTCGAGCTGGCTCAGGGCAAAGTTGCGCTGCGCTGCGGAATTGACCGGACCGGCCAGGTCGATCGAGGTGACCTTCCGGGCACCGGCCAGTGCGGCGTGTATCGAGAATCCTCCCGTGTAGGCGAATAGATTGAGCACGTCCAGCCCAGCGGCAAATTCGGCGACCCGGTATCGGTTTTCCCGCTGATCGAGGAACAGTCCGGTTTTTTGGCCGAGGCGAACGTCGACCTCGAAGCGCGCCTCGCGGTCGTGGATTACGATGGTTTCGGGCGGCTCGTCGCCGTGGAGAGGATTCTCGGCCGGTTGGCCTCTCATTGCAGAACCCGGTCTGGCCCACCAGCGGGCCGGTGCAAAGCCGACCCGGGCCACCCCGCGTTGCACAGAGCGAATTCGCGGCCGCCAGAACGCCGACGCTGCGCGACCGTCGAATACGACCACAGCAGTGTCGTCGTAGAGGTCCACGACCAGGCCGGGCATGTAGTCATTTTCGCCATGGATGAGCCGGATCGCGTTGGTCTGGGTCAACGTCGGATCGGACGCGCGCAGGCGGGCCGCGCGCTCGGCGCGTTGCATGACCCAGGTTGGGCTACCGACCTGAGTATCGGCCCTGGTGGGAGTTCGGTCGAGCGAGCAGTGAAGCAGGCGCACTGCGATCGGCCCATCGGGGTCGGCAAAGCCCGTGGCCAGGTCGCGGCCGCGGTAGGCCACGCGAACCAGTTGCCCGGGCTCGAAAGGCGGTTGTTTGCGGGCCAGCGCGCGGTCGTAGATCCACGGATGGCCCAGGCCGATAGCCTTGCCGAGATCTTTGCCGAGCGAGACCACGGGTAGAGTCGGCACGCCGCCGTTCCTCTCGCTACAGGTCCACACCCCACTCGGCGCACTTATCCATCATCCAGTCGTGGAGGCGCGGGATGGCATCGGCAAAGGAATCCCGCGTCAGTCGCGACGGTGCCTGGCTCAGAGTGACCACGGCCATTTCATCGTCACCCCGGTCGTGAAAGGCCCAGGACAGGAGCACCAGCGAGCGGCCAAAACAGTTGCTCTGCAGGGTGATCTTGACCGCATCGTAGAGGTCGTCCTCGACCTCCTTGCTGGTGCCCTGATGAAACCCGATGAGCAGATCGGTGAACAGTCGCTCGAACTGAAAGTACTCGCCCTTTGGTGCGTCGATCATTTTGCGGCGAAGTTGTACCGCGCGCTCCACGTCACCGCGCGCGCAGGTGAGCTGGACTCGATCGAACGCGCATAACCAGTACATACCAGCTTCCCCGTGTTTGTTTCTGCTCAGTGCAGACATGGCGCGTTGGTAGCGATCGTTGGCCTCGTCGAAGCGGCCAAACCGCCAGGCGATCTTGGCCATATATACGTCCACGATCCGCTGGTGGTGAAACTCCAGCTCTCGGCTTTCCATCTGTCTGAAAAGCTTCTCGGCGGCGCTGTACTCGCGGGCTGCAACCAGTGCCACGCCGCGGCGGACTGCGTAGGCCGGGCGGGCGCGCCACGAGCGCACGCCCAGATAACCGAACGCAGCCAGCCAGCCCAGCCACGCCGAGCCGAAGATCACCGCGGGGATCACCGCAAATGCGCCGGTCGCTGCGCCGAGCTTGAGGTTGAACAGCCAGCGCATGCGCCGCAACTGGCCCGGGCCGATCACTTCCCCGCGATCGTCGATCAGGATGATATCGCCGATATCCGCACTGTCGAGTGACGATGCAGTCTTGAACCGCACCTTGGCCGGTGTGGCCGCCGGTGCGGCCGATCGGATGGCCAATGCGTCGTTGCGCTCGCCGTTCATCGCGACTCCCGATCCCGGTAGTTGAGGATAGCACGCTCTTGCCATGCACCGGCCGATTGTTTTTACCTTTGGTCCATGCGCAGCATCAGCATGGTCGTACAAGTCGCCTTGTTGTCCGCTTGTTCTTCGAGTCCCAAGGTGAGCAAGCCCACGTCCCAGATTCAGTATGGTGGAGGCGATGTGTCGCATTCGCAGGCGGCTGATCGGCGGATGATCACTGTAGGGGCCGGCGACTATATTGCGGGTTCAACCCCGGAAGAGCGCGAGCAGGCGTACGACGATTACCGCGCGACAGCGGGGCACGATGGCGCTCGCCGGTTCCAGTGGTTCGAGCGCGAAGAAGACCGCCATGTTGCGCATCTCGATCGATATCGCATCGATCAGACTCCGGTGACCAATGTGGCTTACGCTGAATTCGTCCGAGATACGGGCATCGAGCCACCATTCATCGACCGGGCGATGTGGATGAAGCAGCGATTCATTCAGGACTATGATACCCAGGTGTTGCGCTACAATTGGCGCTCCGAGTCGCCTCCCAGGGGACGCGAGGATCATCCGGTGGTACTGGTTACCTGGCGAGAGGCCGATGCGTACTGTCGGTGGCGTGGTGTGGCGGTCGGCGAGAAGCGGCGCTTACCGACCACAGCGGAGTACGAAAAAGCAGCGCGTGGAAAAAAAGGATCGATCTATCCGTGGGGTCATGAGTTTGACGCGAGCAAATTGAACAGTCAGGTCGGCGGGCCGCTGGATACGGTGGCTGTGGGCAGTTTTCCGGACGGGGCCAGCGCATACAGCATGCTGGATGCTGCGGGCAATGTATTTCAGTGGACCTCCACGCCATGGCCGCACAGAAAAACCGCCATGACAGTCAAGGGCTCGGCCTGGGATGATTACGCTGGTGTGGGTCGCGGAGCGTCCATGCACGGCCGCCGCGCCTGGGTGCGCCATGTACTGGTCGGCTTTCGCTGCGCTGCCAGCGGCAATTGAAGAAGGCAAACGCCTCGAGGAATGAGTTCGTCGCGAAAGAAACCCAGATACTTTCCGGGGTCGCCGCCACCGCGATACTAGCGCTGACCATTGAGCCCCTTGACCTTGAGCGCCAAATCGAAGCGTCGCTCGGTAGTTGGATTCGGTATGCCTACGATGATGTTCTCAGGCATATAATTGCGCGCCGCCCGGAGTGTTGTAATCGCGCGAGTGATGTCGAATAGAAATTCGCCAGCCTGGTCAAGGAGCCCAAACGCGACGTAATTCGCTTCACGCCGGGTTGCTCTCCTTGGCACGCGAATTCGCAGTTTGCTACCGGGCAGGCGGAACCAGCCAGCGAGGCAGCCAGTCGGCTCCCGGGGCTCGGGTGAGTCTGGTTTGGCCGCTGCCGTCGGCTCGCATGAGAAAGATCTCGGCGTCGCCAGTGCGCTCGGACACAAACGCGATATAGCGGCCGTCCGGGCTCCATGCCGGTTGATCATCGCGGCTTTTGCCATCGGTCAAGGCGACCGGCTCACCGGTCGAGTCGTCGGCCGCTCGGCTGCTCTGCTCGGTTGCAACGTCGCCTGGCATTTCTTGCCGGGGCGTCCGACTGCTGTCGATCGAGACTTTCCATATGCGCGTGGTGCCGTCGGCCCGGCGTCCGACAAAGGCCAGGTTGCGGCCGTCTGGGCTCCAGGCTGCCTCGCGTTGCTCGCCAACGGCAGCAGATCGCGACAAAACTCTCATGCCGGTGCCATCGGGCCGGACGATAAAAAGCCGGGCGGTTCCCTCGCGGCGGCTCAGAAATGCGATCCACTGTCCGTCGGGGCTCCACATCGGTGCCCGATCTTCTCTGTGAAACGCGGTCAGACGACGGACCAGACTGCCATCGGCGGTCATGACATAGATCTCGGGGTTGCCTTCGCGGCTCGATACAAAGGCGATGAACTTGCCATCGGGCGATACGCTGGGCTCGAAGTTGCCGGCCCGCGCAGTGGCCAATGGCAGTGGCGGTGTGTTCGCGTTTGGCGATGTGCGGACCAGATCGCTAAAGCCCCGGGCGTCGGACTCGGCCACGAAAAAACTGCCATCTGGAGCCCAGCTGGGATTGCGCGCGCGCCCGGTGGGCGCGCCGATGGCGATCGCCGCGCGGCCGTCGAGCGGGACCCAGCGCAATTGCTCGCGGTGCACGCCAACGGATTGCTGCGTGGCGACGACCAGCAAGGAGGTGCCATCGGGTGACGGTGCGGCCGGAAATTCGTCCTGAGGGCTGCGCGTGAGTTGCGACTCACGTCCGGTCGGCCGTACCAGCCAGACATCTTTGCTGGCTGCCCGCTCGGCGACAAAGGCGATGACCCCGGCGATCCGCTCGCGCTCGTCCATGGCGATGGGTCCCGCCCGGGACCCACTGGACCCCGATGACGAGTTCGAGCAACTGCTCGCAGACCAGGAAAGGAGGCCGAAAAAGAGCGCGCCGGTAAACGTACGCAAGCCCATGTCGGGACCCGCGAGGTCAGCGAATGCGAACTGCGTCGGCAATGACGACGTAGCCGGTCGAGGTCCACCGACTGAGGTATACCCGGTTCCAGCCGGCCTGGAAATTATAGGTGCCCAATTGGTTCCACCGGCCGCCATTTACCTGTTGGTTAACCGAAGTCGACCCCACGTTGCTGCCGCCGGCGTTGTACATGATAAACGGCGCAGTGGGCGAACGATCGGATGCAGCGGACCACCAGGCGTCGATTGTCCTGGTTCCAGCCGTGGGCAGATAAAACCAGAACGACGCTCCGTCGGATATCGCCTGGGTCGACGCCCACCTGTAGCCGGTGCCGTAGTAACCGCTGACATTGGTTGATCTGGTCCAGTTGCCGGATAGTTCTATGTAGCCTTTTGACGTATCGTTGTTGTTGTTGTTGCTGTCCACGATGATAGTGTCGCTGCCGCCACCGCCGCCGCAGTGGGCGTTGATGCGATCGAGGTATTCGGCCCACGGCCAGTTGGGTCCGGGATCGGTACGATTGTAGGGCTGCAGGGTGCCGTGGGCGACGATGTGATAGCTGTCGCGCGGAATGTCGTTGTCCCGCGCGATGTCGCAGGCGAGTTTGGCCGAGGCGTCGATCTGGCCGTCGGGAAATGACGACTGGCTGGCGTAGCCACCGTGCTCGATGCCGACGGAGAAGTGATTCACCGAGTACCCGTTGCGCCAGCAATCGACGTTGCCATTGCGGCTGCATTGATAGGTGGCCCCGACGTGCCATGCGCGATGAGACTCGCGGACCAGCTGCGAGATCTCCGACCCGTCTTCCTTGACCACGTAGTGCGCGCTCACCCTGGCGGAGGAGCTGGTGAGCCAGCTCCAGCAGCCGGAATATCCGCCCTCGCAGGTGTGGATGACGATCATCGCGGGATCTCCGATGCTGCCCGAGGGCCGGGAATTGTAATTGGGCGAGGGACGCCAGATCGAGCCGGAGTAATCGGGGCCAGCGGCCTTGGCGGCGACCGGGCGGTCGAATTCGGCGTCCACGGCCACCGGCTCGAGGGTAGCGATCAGCTCGCCCGCCGGCGTCTGAGCGACCAGTCCGCTTCGTATGACCCGGTAGACTCCATCGTGGATATAGTCGGCCAGAGCTTCGCTGGCGTTATCACCGGCGATCCAGCTCATGCGCGCGATGGCCGGCGCCCACGCCCCCAGGCGGTCGCGGGCCAGGCCGAGTTCGTTTGCGTGGTCTAACAGGATGGCCGCTGCGGCCAGAATATTGGCCATCGGATCGGTGCGCACTGAATCGGCCGGCACGCCGGCCAGGCGGGCACCGCGCTCGAGCGCCTCGCCGCGCAGGGCCATGAGCCCGTAGGCCGGCGGAACCCCGTCGAATTCTTCACCGCCGGTGATCATTTCGAAGCGGGTATTGACATATGACACTGCCTTGAGGACTTCTTGCGGGACATCAAACTCCGCGGCGGCGGTTGCAAACAGCGGATCGAGCCCATGAGGGTTGCGCTCGGCGGGCTCACGCGCGGACTCGCCATCTACCAGCAACGGCGACTCGCTTTCGCCTTCGCCGCTACATCCGCCGGCATACACGAGCATTAACAGCGCGAGCGTGGAGATTGCAGACAGGCCAAACAACGAACGGGGCATTCGCGACATGAGTAGCTCCAGGCTAGTAGACTGATGCAAATTCGCGGCGCAGGATAGAGCAACCGGCCCGGCTGTGCACCGATAAATCAGCGATGGTTTGACACCGGCGCGTCGATCCGTGTTGGTAGCGTCAGATTTTACAATTCTTGAACGCGTCGCACCTCTACAACGGCCCGACGGCTGGTCAGCGTGCGGCGCGCCAGCAGACGATCAGCTCGGATCAGGGCGAATAGCGCGTCAGGTGAAAGCGGATACCGCAATGCGACCCGCGGCAGGCCGGTCGCTACAGGGTCAATCCCTTTCGGATTGAAGTTCGCCCACAGGCATCCGGTCAAGAGAGTCATTAACTGCTCGAGATGATCGTATTTGCGCGTTTCATCATAGCCGACCAGGAGAAAGAGCTCAATTGACTCGGCTCCTGGGCTCTAAGGTCGGTACAACGTCGATCATCCGAAGAGTCATTCGTCATTCTATAGATACAGATGACCAATGGTGGTTATCGAGACGGTATAACGTTGTCAACGTGTCGATGATGTAGGATTTAGCTTCTAAGCTGACAAAGATAAGCTGCTCAATGGGCAAGTCTCATGATGGTTGGTTATCGTCATAAGTTGGTTCACAATGCCGAGATTCTAGAAATGATACGTGCGATCCGACAGAGGCGAAAAATCAGGAGAGTACTGAGATTGGCTCTGGTATTGGAGGTCGTTGGCGCCAGCAATCTATCGACCGAGTGCTGTCCTGAGCCCACACGCTGGTTGCCACGCTGAGATCTTCGTACAGACGAGGTTCCTGGGGCAAGGTCAACAACTTCATCACCTGGGTGACTCTGGCCCGAGTAATGACCTCCTCGTATCGGCTGGAATGCCGGTACAAACTCGCGTAATCTCATGCTCGATGAGAGGCCTGAAACCGGGCGAGTTGTTCGCAAACCACACTTTTTTGGGGGCAATGAAATGACTGAGAAGCAAGTCGGCGGGGTCACCTACCGGGAAGCTGGCAACGAGTATTTCGAAAAGCGGGGATTGCGGCGCTATGCCGGCGTCTGGTCGCTGTGGGCGCTCGGCGTGGGGGCGGTGATTTCCGGCGATTTTTTCGGCTGGAACTTTGGCCTGAATGCCGGTGGCTTCGGCGGTTTGCTCTACGCGACGATCATCATTGCCATCATGTATGTGGGCATGTGTTATTCTATCGCCGAAATGTCGCCGGCTCTACCCCACACGGGCGGCGCCTATTCGTTTGGCCGTTCGGCCATGGGGCCCTGGGGCGGGTTCATCACCGGCCTGGCGGAAAACATCGAATACGTGCTGACACCGGCGGTGATCGTGGTTGGCATTGGCGGCTATCTGGGCGCCATCTTCGAAACGCCCGACTCGTTTGCGCCGGTGTGGTGGGCAATTTCGTATCTGATCTTTGTCGGGCTCAATGTGTGGGGCGTCGAATTGACGTTCCGATTCTCGGTGTTCATCACATTTCTCGCCCTGGCCATCTTGTTGGTCTTCTGGATCGGCGCCGCCTTTCACTTCGATATGGACATGGCGCTGAACATCAAACCGGACGAGGGCCACTCGGCCTGGCTGCCCAGGGGCTGGGCCGGCGTGACCACGGCTCTGCCGTTTGCCATCTGGTTTTACCTCGCCATCGAGCAGTTGCCGCTGGCCGCGGAAGAGAGCCACGATCCCAAGCGAGACATGCCCAGGGGCCTACTCTACGGTATTCTCACCCTGATCATCTGCTCCGTTTTTACCCTCTTTCTCAACGCCGGCATTGCGCCGGGCGCCCAGGTCGTGGGCACCTCGAACGAGCCGCTCTTCCTGGCCTTCAAGACTATCTTTGGCGATGGCATTGGAACCAAATTTTTGGCCTTAATCGCAGTAGCCGGTTTGATCGCCAGTTTTCACACCATCATCTACGCGTATGGCCGCAATATTTACTCACTGTCCCGGGCGGGTTATTTTCCTCAATGGCTGTCGATCACTCACGGCACGCGCAAGACACCGCACGTGGCCTTGATCGTCGGCGCGGTGATCGGATTCGTGATGGCGCTGATCATCCAGTTCGGCGAAAAGGTCTTCGGCGGGGTCCCGGTCGGCGCTGTGTTGCTGAACATGGCGGTATTTGGCGCGGTCATCGCGTATCTGATGCAAATGATGTCGTTTGTCATACTCCGCAAAAAACTGCCCGATATCGAGCGGCCCTATGTCAGTCCATTGGGTACCGGCGGAGCCTGGGTGGCCGCGATCATCGCCTTTGTTACGCTGATCTTTCTGTTTTTGAACCCGGACTATGTCATCGGCGTTTACGGCTGCGCGCTGTGGTTTCTGGCCGGCCTGCTCTACTTTGCGCTGGTCGGACGACACAAGCTGGTGCTGTCGCCGGAGGAAGAGTTCGCTCTCACCGGCGGCGGGCACGGGCATCCGGATACCGAGGGCTACGGCCATACCCACGTGGACGAGACCGAATAGATCGCAGCCGAAAAGCCCGGCTTGCCCTGGCTCACTGCTTGACTTATCCTTGACACATCGATGGCCAGATCGCGCCAGACATCAACGCGCATTGCCGTACTCGCCCTGCTGGGGATGGTGAGCTCTTCGACGGCGGCGCCTGGCGCAGGACTCTGTGGGATGGACTGTTCCGATCAGAAGCCTGCCCCATGCGGCGATCACGAGTCCGGCCATGAGCAGTCTCATGAGACGTCTCCGGGTCACTCTCATGAGCAGTCTCAGGGGTACCCTCGCGACAAGTCCCATGAGCAACACGGCGAAGAGCATTCCTGCGCTCTATCGCCTTCTCACCCGGACTGCTGCGGATGCAGCGCGTTGCGGGATTGTGACGCGTCCGCGTTACTGGGGGCGCGCGCAGTTCCGGCCGGCGACATCAGGCCAGTCATACCGCCGACAGTCCAGCTGGCAGTTCGGCCGCCCGCCACGATTCTGCGAACCCGAGCGCGGCCTAGAATTCTCGAGCGAGCTCCTCCCACAAAGACCATTGTTCTGCTGATCTGATCCTTCGCGTTTGGTTGTTCCGGGCGAGGTGCGCCGTCGTGCGCACTTGCGTTTACCAGACTCGGAGGAGTGACTGTATGTGATCAGAAGCGTGGCCAGTCAGGCGACGTGAAAAGCAATTTTCGGCAGACCGATTGAAATGGACTGTATGGGCCAGCCTCGTGCTCCCATGGCCCATCGGTTATGTGCAATCGCAGCAGGTAGCGCGTGTGCCGGACGGTCGCGAAGTATTCGACCGCCTGAGAGCTGCCTGGATTGCAATCTGGAGGGAGCAAACACCGTGGCGACCTGCGGAGGCCGCCGCTCTCGAGACTACAAACGAAGGAAAGAAGTCATGAATAATGCATTTCGTATGGCGATCGTGTCAGGCCTGGCCCTGAGCTTGGCGGTTTGCTCGAGTGGCAAGGAACCCGACAAGCAAGTGAGCTCCGAGCCCAAGCCGGGAACGGCAAAGGCCAGTCCGGCCAGATCGGCTGTTGATACCGACGCGGCCGCGAAGGCGGTCGACGCGGTGATGGCGCCGTATGGGCAGTGTCGGGCGCTGCTCGCGGCGGACAGAAGCGATGGCGTGGCAGACTGCGCAAAAGGGATGGCTGATGCCGCGTCCAGGGGCCGCCATGCCGTATCAGACCCGGCGAAACCGCACATGGACGCGATTGAGGCAGCGGCGAAGAAACTAGCTGGCCTTGCATCGAATGATGTCGAGGCCCTGCGGCGCGGCTATGGCGATGTGAGCAAACCCATCGTCGCACTCCTCACCGCGACGCCTGCAGCTGCGAAAAAATACCACGTATTCGAATGCCCCATGGCCAGGGGCTACAATCGCTGGGCTCAGGTCGATGCCGAGATAGCCAATCCCTACATGGGCACGAGGATGCTCGAATGCGGTTCTGAAGTTCACGACCATCACCAGGGGATGATGGGCAATGATCACCAGATGAAGCAGAACTAGCCCCCCATTAGTGCGGACTCCGGCCGTCCGGGGGCTCTGCCCAAAAATGATAGCCCGAATGCGAAGCGGTCGGGCCGCGCACGATCACGTTCGAGCGTTTTCAACGTGATCGTGTGTAGTTGCTGCGGCCCGCCCCGTAGGGTCGATCCAGCGCGTCGAGGACAAGGCGTCGAGCGGCAGAGCGGTGGTTCGCAGCCAGCCGAATCGAGCGTGGGGGGCGAGACCGCAGTAGGTGAGGTCGCTTATCCGCACCGGCGAACATATCGACATTCAGCGCGCCCTGAGCCTGCGCACAGGCACGGCCACTCGGGCGAAGTCCAACAGATTCGCGCCCTTGCGTGGTGCGGGTAAATTAAGGGGGTAGACGAGCCTGGCAGTTTTCTTGCACTCTTTCTACTATCCATGAAAGCCTGGAAGGGAGCTCTGCACTGCGTCGATTCAGAAACCGCGCAGGCGTTACTCGAGCGCCGCCTGCCGGCCAAGCAGGCGTCGATCATCTACAGGCACGCGTCCACCTGTACTAATTGTCAGCTCTTGATCGCGGATGTGGCCCGTCCGCAAGCCGAAGAGGAGATACTCGACCCGCAGTTGGTCGCGCAAATCGAGTGGCGACTGCGGTCGTGGCAATTCTTGGGTCGAGTCCCCTTTACTGTCAGCAAGCCACTGGAGCAGGGCGACATCATTGATGGTCGCTACCTTGTCGTACGTCGAGTGGGCGACGCTGGGCTCGGGGCGATCTACGAGGCCTATGACCCGCAGAAGGAAGATCGGGTGGTCCTCAAGATGCTGCACCTGGGCTCCCCCGAGGCCGCCGAGTCGAGCGAGCTCCTCGACATAACTCGCGCCCTGACCGAAGTGTCCCATCCCAACGTGTTGCGGGTGCACTCCGTGGGCACCCACGGGGAGCAGGTTTTCATCGTATCCGAATTCATCAAAGGCACGTCCCTGGCGAGCGCTTGTCACGGCTCCATGCCGTATCAGCGCATCCTCGACCTCTTCATCCAGGCCGGGCGTGGCCTCGCTGCTGCGCATGAGGCCGGCATCACCCACGGTTGCTTCACCCCCAATAGCTGCATAGTTGGCCTCGACGGCCGGGTTCGGGTCCTGGATTTCGGCATCGCCGAGTGCCTGTCCGCCGCCGCCGACGCACAGGGCTCGGCCAGGCCGACGCAGCAATTGCCGAGGCGCAGGACTACCGATTCTTTTTCGGCCTTTAACCCAGAAGACTCGTTCGTGGGCTACTTGCACCGTCGCCAGGGCAGGAGGGCAACCACTGCCAGCGACACGCTGATCATGGGGGCCCCCCTCGACAAGCTGGGCCACCGGCTCTACGTGGCGCCGGAGCGGCTGCACGGCGCCGTGGCTGGCCCAACCGCCGACCAGTTTGCATTCTGCGCCGCCCTGTTCACCGCGCTGTACGAGAGTCCGCCGTTTGCCGGCGATACAATCGCCAGCTGGCTGCGCGAGGTCTTGCTGGCACGGGTCAGGCCGATCCCTCGCAAGGGGGTTCCCGAATCAGTGCACACGGCGATCTTGCGCGGACTGCGCAAGGATCCGGCCGAGCGTCACAAGTCCATGAACGATCTTCTCGACCGGCTCGGCGGCGTGTCGCGGCGACCGTCGCGGCGCACGTACGCGGCCGTGGCTGTCGCTGCTGTTTTTGCCTTTGCCCTGGCCGGGGTGGCCGTGGGCACCCTCGGCGCTCGCGACTCGGTGACTCAGTGTGTGGACACCGATGAGCCCGGGCTCGTTGGAGTGTGGGATACACCGCGTAAACAGGCGCTGCGCAAGGTGGTCCTCGGCCACCAGGTCACACATGGCAATGAACAGTGGGTGGTCCTCGAACGAGCGCTGGATGGATACGCTGGTCGCTGGCAAACCGAGGCGCAAGTCCTGTGTGAATCGGGAGCGCCCGACCAGGCGACGCGTGCGTGCATGGCGCAGGGGCGGGAAGGTCTGCAAACCCTGCTCGCGACCTTGACCTCCGGCTCCATCGACACTCTGAGTCGCGGTGCTGCCGCCGTGCGCGCCCTGCCCGATCCCCGCCAATGTCGCGATGTGGCTCGGGTCAGCCCGGCTGGTGCCTCCTGGGCCGGCGATCTGGCCAGCGCCGAGATATTGTACTATACCGGCAGTTACGCCCAGGCGAGACAGCGTGCCGCGCGGGTGTACAGTGCTGCTCGCGAGTCCGGGGGACCGGACTGGCAAGCCCGCGCCGACCACCTCCGCGGGGTTATTGCCGCCAAAACTGGAGATCTCGCCGACGCCGAGCGATACCTGACCCGGGCGGTGTGGACGGCGCAAGCCCACGGACACGACCGGGTCGCTATAGACGCGGCGCTGCGCCTGCTCGCCTTTGCCCATGAGCCGGCGCAGCGCGACTACTGGCAACAATATGTCCGGGCCACCCTCGCGCGCATGGGTGGTGACAAGGACTTGGAGGCCAAGTTCAACCACGCGGTGGCATCCAGCCTGGCCGGGCAAGGTATGTTCCGCGAGGCTACCAGCCGGCAGAACCAGGCCATCAGCCACTATTCCACCCGGGCCAATGAACGCCCGGCCTCGCTGGCCGATGCCCTATACGCTCTGGGCAACTACCAGCTCGCCCAGGGCACCCCGCATGCCGCGCTGAACACCCAGCGCAAGGCGCAGTCGATGTACCAGCTCAATTACGGGCCCATGCACCCGAACACCGCCTCCGCTCAGGTGGCGGTGGCCGATTCCCTCATCCAGCTGGGCCAGACCGAGGCCGCGCGGAACGCACTGCGCGACGCCACGGCGCGACTCAAAGAGATGAGGCGCGGGGTTGTGGCGCGTGCCCAGGCGTACGCGGCGCTCAGCCGCATGGACAGAGCTCGTGGTCGCTACAACAGCGCCGTCGAGCTCGCCGAGAGCGCGGTGGAGGAGTATGAAGCCGCCCTCGGAGGTGCCCATCCCCTACTGGCCGATGCCCTCCTCGAGCTGGGCGAGGTCATGCTGCTGTTGCGCAAATACCGCGGCGCCGTATCCGTGTATCAGCAGGCTGTTGCCATATGGGAAACCAGCGGCCGCGGACGCCGGCCCAGCCTGGCCCGGGGGCGTCTCGGCGCGGCCATCGCCGGTTTCGCTGCTGATCCGACGGCAACCGTATTGCCC
This sequence comes from Pseudomonadota bacterium, assembly GCA_022360315.1. Taxonomy (GTDB): domain Bacteria; phylum Myxococcota_A; class Polyangia; order Haliangiales; family Haliangiaceae; genus JAKSDA01. Next base: position 2,180 of record JAKSDA010000123.1, on the reverse strand, counting down.
CGCGGTCTGAGTGTGGGCGGAGACCGGGATTCGGCGATTGCCGGGGCCGGGATCGGCGTCGAGAGCAGCGTCATCAGCAACGGGGCCAGGAGCCGCCGCGCCGTGGGCGAAGACGAGAACGGGGGCGATAATGAAGATAGGGACTGGAATAGAGGCGAAGACCGGGGAGAGGACGCCGCAGTCAAAGCTTGGGCCTTCAAACATCTGGGGGATGCGCTGTTGGCCCGCGGCGATCACCAGCGTGCGCTCTTGTCCTACCAGCGGGCTCTGGCCCTGTGGCGTGGCCACACCCCCAAAAACGACGCCCGCACGATAGCCGCACTGGGCCGAGTGGGTCTCGCGCAACTCGAGTTGGGTCGGCGCGGCGCGGCTCGCAAGACCCTGGAGCGAGCCCTGGCAGCTGCCGAGCGCACCGGCATCGCAGAGACCCCCGAAATCCAGTACGCGCTGGCGCGGGCGTTGTGGCGCGACCGCTTAGAGCGCGAGCGGGCCAGGAAGCTGGCCGTAGCGGCGGCCACGGCTTTTCGCGCCCGCGGGCAACACGGCAAGCAGAAGGCGCGCCAGGTCTCCCGCTGGCTGCGGCGTCGGGCCGACGACAAACGATGAGCCGGGACGCGCCACTGTACGTCGCGGCTCAGATCCCGGCTAGCCAGTAGGCCGGTAGCTAGACTCCGGGGCGGTGGTGGACCGCGGCACGCTATGCAAGCGCGGGTCACAAGGTCGGATGCGCGACCTTATATTCCGAGGTCCACACAAAACGACCGATAGAGCGCTGCTGGACGGACCTCATGGACCGCCAGTTGAAGGGCCGGGGAGCCCATTGCACCTTTTCAGACGCCCTCTGATTGAGTGAGGATACAACCATCTGGCGGGGCAAGTTTATTATGATACGCCAGAGTGGTTGATACACGAGTCGATCTATTGAGTAAAGGGAATTTTATGAAGCTCAAACGTTTAGGAAATACAGGACTTTTGACGTCCGATATTGCGCTCGGAACCATGATATTCGGAGAAGAAGGGCCGCGCGGCACACGTCCTGATGATGCAGAACGGATTATTCACGCCTATCTCGATGCCGGTGGCAATCATCTGGATACCGCAAATGTGTACGCTGGGGGACGATCTGAAGAGGTCACGGGTAAGGCCATCAACGGAAAGCGTGATCGGATTATTCTCGCCACCAAGGTCAATTTTCCGATGGGTGATGGCCCAAATCAGCGTGGATTATCACGATTTAATATTATGCGGGCTGTTGAAGATAGTTTGCGCCGCCTGGCTACCGATTATATTGACCTTTATTACATGCACTGCTGGGATTACAATACACCAATTGAAGAATCCCTGCGCGCGTTTGACGATCTCGTCCGACAGGGTAAAGTGCGCTATATAGGTATGTCTAATTTTAAGGCGTGGCAGGTCATGAAAGCACTGTCGGTTAGCAATGCCAGCAGTCTTGAGCGTTTTGTTGCCGGGCAATACCAGTACAGTCTTGTCATGCGTGATATCGAGTACGAATTTGTTGAGTTATTTGACAGCGAAGGTATTGGATTAACCCCATGGGGGCCGCTCGGAGGTGGCTTCTTGACGGGCAAATACAAACGGGGTGATAAACCGGAAGAAGGTCGCATTGCTGCTATGGAGGATGATACAGAAGAAGCTTGGCATCGTCGTAATACAGAGCGAAACTGGGCGATCATTGATGTCATGGGCAGTATCGCTGAGGAACGTGGGGTAACCTATTCTCAGGTAGCAGTGACCTGGACACGGCGGCAGCCGACCGTCTCAAGTGTTATTATCGGTGTGCGCACAATGGAGCAACTTGAAGATAATCTCGGTGCAGCTGAACTCGAACTCAGCGACGATGAGATTCAAAGACTGAATAGGGCTAGTCAACTACCAGAAATGTACCCGTATCGATTTATCGAGAGCTATAGTCGCAAGAAGGTTGAAGACTAGGAGTATGGGTTGACTTTCCCGAGTGGGAGGATCTGGCTTGCAAAGTGAAGAAGGAACAGTGGAAGCTAAGTACCGCGACCCGTAAGTAAGTGCCCAGTAGGGTCGGCCCAGCGCGTCGAGGGCAAGGCGCGAAGAGGGAGCATAGTGGGCCTACGTGACCGATGAGCAACACAGCCATCGGCGGGCTGGTCGGCTATAATGGGTACTTACTTGCGGGTCGCGGT